>NZ_JAHUWG010000009.1:0-380391 GCF_019219115.1 Pseudomonas sp. PDM28 | reverse complement strand
TTGTGATGCTGATAATCTGTTGACTAGCAGTCTGACTCCACAAGCACCCACACGAATTGCTTGATTCAGTTGTTAAAGAGCGGTTGGTCAAGAGCTTTTCGTCTCAACCGAGGCGCGCATTCTACAGTAGCCTCATTTGCTGTCAAGTAGTATTTTTCAGAAGCTTTCAAGGAATCCTTAACAACTTCAACCACTTGCGCTTTCGATCTCTCGTCAGCGGGAGGCAAATTCTACAGCGTTACTCGCTGCTGTCAACACCTCTTTTTCAACTTCCCTGGCGCTTCGATGACCTGAAGCACCCTGCTGCCGAAAACTGCGTAACTCTTTGTTTATCAAGGAGTTTTCCGTTTCGACTGCGCCGGAAGTGGGGCGAATTATAGGCCTCCAGAATCTGCCGTCAAGCACTGATTCATGTTTTCTATCGATATGTGCAAAAACACTGCTTATATATAGACGCGCCTGCGGGGAATGCGCAATATATTGCCCAACAGAAATAGAAACGCCCTTGATTCACATATTTCGGACGATGCCGCCTAATGAATGATCAGCCTCGCAGCCTGGCCTCTACCCTGTTCTCGGTTGGGCTGCTGCTCATAGCCATGGCGTCGATCCAGTCCGGTGCCTCCCTGGCCAAAAGCATGTTCTCCGTCGTCGGTCCCCAAGGGACAACGACATTACGGCTGATTTTTGCCAGTGTGATCATGATGCTGATACTGCGTCCATGGCGGGCAAAGCTCACCGCAAGATCCCTGCGCACCGTCATCGTCTACGGGATGGCACTGGGCGGCATGAACTTCCTCTTCTATATGTCATTGCAAACCGTACCGCTGGGCATCGCGGTGGCGCTTGAGTTTACCGGCCCATTGGCCGTGGCGATCTACGCCTCTCGGCGCGCGATCGACTTTTTGTGGATCGCCCTGGCCGCCGCCGGCTTGCTGCTACTGATACCGACTGGAGAAGCGAGCGCAGGAATCGATCTGGTAGGCGCCAGTTATGCCTTGGGGGCGGGGGTCTGCTGGGCACTGTACATTTTGTTCGGGCAAAAAGCGGGGGCCGATAATGGCGTGCAAACCGCCGCGCTGGGGGTAATGATCGCTGCGCTCTTCGTAGCCCCTATCGGTATTGTCCATGCGGGTTCCGCTTTGCTGACCCCGTCATTGATCCCTATAGCCCTCGGCGTCGCCGTCTTGTCCACCGCCCTCCCCTACACCCTGGAGATGGTCGCCCTGACCCGCATGCCTGCCAGAACCTTCGGAACACTGATGAGCATCGAGCCGGCCTTCGGCGCGTTGTCAGGCTTGCTGTTCCTTCATGAATACCTCTCACTGTCGCAGTGGATGGCAATCATGTGCATCATTCTGGCCTCCGTCGGTGCAACCATGACCATGGGCAATGCCACCAGGCCAGCAGTCGCGGCAGATTAATAGCAGATAAGACACAGGTCTGGTATTTGCCGCTCAATTAGGCCATGTTTAGCCCCGCACCCAGAGTCATACCATGGACAATTTCAGATAGGGATATCGGTACGCTTCAAGCGAAAGCGAATGCAGCCAGACCCGGGCACAAGATCCGGGGACGCTATAAGGACAGTAATGAAACGATTTTTGATGCTGATCGCCGTACTTGCAATTGCGGGCTGCGCAGCGACATCCGACACACAGTTCAAGCACGGCAAGAAAGGGCTACACATCAACTGTTCCGGACTGTCTTCGTCCTGGGACAAGTGCTACGCCAGCGCTGCCAACTCCTGCGCACCCAAGGGGTACAAGGTCATCGCCAAGTCGGGAGACGCCGTGGAAGAGCCCGGTGATTATCCGTTTGGCCTCAATCCCGCGGGTTATACCAGCCGCAGCATGATTGTCATCTGCAAATAGGCAGGGCCGTCGCGTCAGGTTCCCGAACTTGCGATCTGACGGCCGATTTCCTCGTAGCTGGACTTCAGCACCCTGCGCTGGACATCCGGGCTAGCCAGCATGCGCGCTACGACCAACGCGCCAATGCATTGCGACAGAATCGCCCACGCCAGGCTGTCGCTTTGCAAGACACCCGCCCAACTTTCCTGAAGACGGCAAATCCAGTGCTCAGCCTGTTGGCGGACATTCACATCGGAACGGGCAATTTCCGCCCCCAATGCCGGTAACGCACAACCGGTTTCCGGATTCTCGACGTGAGACATGCTCAGGTACATTTTCAGGCAGCGCTCAAGTTTGTCACGGTCCTGCCCTTCCCCCAGCCGCGCCAGACTTTGACCCAACTCACGTTCGACAATGCTTGCGAACAACTCGTCTTTCGACGAGAAGTGACTGTAGAAGGCCCCGCCACTCAGGCCAATGGCTTTCATCAGGCCGTCTACACCCACCGTGGAAAAACCGGACTTCTTGGCCGACAACGCGCTGCTTTCCAGCAGCCTTTGCCTGGTTTCCAGCTTGTGACTGGCCGAATAACGCATTGCTTTCCCCCCTGATTTGCTCACCTTGACGCCTGTCGAATCATAGCATAACGTTCGTTCAGTTAACGATCGTTTACCAAAGGGATCAACCCATGAATAACAAGAAGGTCGTATTGGTCGTCGGCGCAGGTGATGCCACGGGCGGCGCCATTGCCAAGCGGTTTGCCCAGGAAGGGTTCGTCGCCTGCGTCACTCGCCGCAGCGCGGACAAGCTCCAGCCACTGGTGGAGGCCATCAAGGCTGATGGCGGTGAGGCCCACGGGTTTGCCTGCGATGCACGTAAAGAAGAGGACGTGATCGCGCTGGTCGAGCAGATCGAAAGCCAGATCGGCCCCATCGAAGCATTTGTCTTCAACATCGGCGCCAACGTGCCGTGCAGCATTCTCGAAGAAACCGCCCGCAAGTATTTCAAGATCTGGGAAATGGCCTGTTTTTCCGGTTTTCTCAATGCGCGTGAAGTGGCCAAGCGCATGGCCAGGCGCCAGCGCGGCACGATCCTGTTCACCGGCGCCACCGCAGGCATGCGTGGCGCCGCCGGGTTCGCCGCATTTGCGGGTGCCAAGCACGGCATTCGGGCATTGGCGCAAAGCATGGCCCGGGAACTCGGGCCGATGAACATTCACGTTGCCCATGTCATCGTCGATGGCGCCATCGATACCGATTTCATCCGTGACAGTTTCCCCGAGAAATACGCTACCAAGGATCAGGATGGCATCCTCAATCCCGAGCATATCGCCGAAAACTATTGGTACCTGCACAGCCAGCCCCGCGATGCCTGGACCTTCGAGCTGGACCTTCGCCCCTGGAGCGAACGCTGGTAACCGCCCACACACAACAATAAGACGAGCGCCTTGAACATGAGCAAAACCGTGGAGTTCTACTTCGACCTCGGCAGCCCCGCCACCTATCTGGCCTATACCCAGCTACCGAAGATTTGCGCACAGACCGATACCCGGCTGGTCTACATTCCGTTCTTGCTGGGCGGCGTATTCAAAGCCACCGGCAATGCTTCTCCGGCGACTATTCCGGCCAAGGGCCGCTACATGTTTCAGGACCTGGACCGCTACGCCAAACGCTACGGCGTGCCCCTCAAATTCAATCCGCACTTCCCGATCAACACCTTGATGCTCATGCGCGCCGTAACGGGCATGCAATTGCGCCACCCGGAACGCTTTGCCGCCTTCCTCGACTGCCTGTTCAAGGCCATCTGGGTAGAGGGTCGCAGCCTGGACGAACCGGCAACCGTCGCCGCAGTGCTCAGCGAAAACGGCTTCAACCCACAGGAAGTGCTGGCCCTGACCGCCGATGAAGAAATCAAGACGGCGCTCAAGGACAACACCGAAAAAGCCGTACAGCGAGGCGTATTCGGAGCTCCGAGCATGTTTGTCGACAACCAGCTGTACTTCGGCCAGGATCGACTGGACTTCGTGCTCGAAGCCCTGAGTTAGACCTCGATGACCAACCGCCCCTTTGCCGCTCCCGACAAGAGCAGTGTATGGGCCGCTTCTGCCGACTCCAGTGTGAACGAGTGCGGGTCAAGCAACGGCACGAGCTTACCCGCCTCGATCAACCGCGCCGCCTCGCGCAGAATCTCGCCGTGATGCTCGCGTCCCTGGCCCGTCAACAGTGGCAGCAGGGTGAAGACACCGGAATAAGTCGCCCCGCGAAAGGACAGCGGTGCCAGGCTGTGCTGGCCCCACCCCAGGCAACTGAGTACATGACCGTGATACACCCGGGCAGCCTTGAATGACGCATCCAGCGTTTCACCCCCCACGGTGTCATAGACAATGTCGAAACCCTCACCGGCCGTGTGCTCGGCCACATAGTCTTCGACCGAAGACTTGCG
Organism: Pseudomonas sp. PDM28; assembly: GCF_019219115.1. Lineage (NCBI taxonomy): Bacteria > Pseudomonadati > Pseudomonadota > Gammaproteobacteria > Pseudomonadales > Pseudomonadaceae > Pseudomonas > Pseudomonas sp. PDM28. Next base: position 376,096 of record NZ_JAHUWG010000009.1, on the reverse strand, counting down.
GTAATCGATAAACGTCGCGCCGAACCCTTCGATGATCGATTGCTGCCCGGCCGAGCCCGTGGCAAAAACCTCAGCACCAAAAGCGCGGGCGATTTGTACCGCTACATGTCCGACGCCTCCGGCACCGCCATGAATCAATACCTTCTGCCCGGGTCGAACACGAGCCCGGTCCACCAGGCCTTCCCAAGCGGTGATCAGCACCAGTGGCAATCCGGCTGCTTCGCGCATGCTCAGGTTGTGCGGCTTGCGAGCCAACAGGCGGGCATCGACCGCCGCGTATTCGGCCAATGAACCTTGAATACCACCAATACCGGTGGCCATGGCGTATACCTCATCCCCCGGCAGCCAGCCACTGACGCCCTCGCCCAGCGCCTCTACGGTCCCGGCCAGATCCATTCCCACGATCGCCGGCAGTGGTTGCCCCGCATGAGTCGCCTGCCCGGAGCGGATTTTTCCATCCAGTGGATTCACACCGCTGGCCTTGATCCTGACCAATACCTGCCCGGCCTGTGGCACGGGCCGCGCGATGGAAACCAGGCGTAACGGCGCATTGGCCGAGTCAATCATCAGAGCGCGCATGTTCAGTGAGTCAGTCATTTCGCCATCTCCCATCAGAAGTGAATACAGGGTGAATCTTGCCTCGCCCTATAAATGCCGATAAGACGCTATATCGCTATAGTGATCATGCCGATACAGCATCAATGAGAAATACCGTGGACACACTCAATGCAATGGCGATTTTCGTACGGGTGGTTGAGCGTGGCAGCTTTTCCGCCGTTGCCCGGGAGTTGCAGGCCAGTCAGCCAACCATCAGCAAGGTGCTGCAAGCGCTGGAAACCCGATTGGGCGGAAAGCTGATTGCCCGCAGTACCCGCAAGCTATCGCTGACGGACGAAGGTCAGCGCTACTACAACGAATGCCGGATCATCCTCGCTGCCGTGGATGCGGCGGAACACAGCTTCCAGTCCGGCCGGGAGCGGGTTGCAGGGCCTCTGAAAATCGGTTCGTCGGTCAGTTTCGGCCGCTTGCATATCGCCCCCCGATTGCCGGACTTTCTCAGGCACTACCCTGACGTACAGATAGACCTGCAACTGAACGATCAAAACCAGGATCTGGTCAGCGAAGGGCTGGACGTCACCTTCCGGATCGGTGCCCTGAACGACAGTGGCCTGATCGCTCGCCTGGTGGGTACGACCCATCGGGTGACCGTCGCATCACCTGACTACCTCCGGCAATACGGCCAACCGCAAACACCGCAGGAACTGGGCAGGCACAACTGCCTGATGTTCAACCTGCTGAGCAGTCAAAACCTGTGGGTTTACACAAAAGATGCGCAGCGTCATGAGGTGCGGATCAAGGGCAATGCGCAGAGCAACAGTTCCGAGGCGATCCGCGAACTGGTGCTGGGGGGATTGGGGATTGCGCTGTCGCCGGTGTGGTTGTTCAGTGAGGATCTGAAAGCCGGGAGCGTGACGGCGATTCTTCAGGACTACACGGCGCAGTCGCTACCGATTCATGCCGTGTCCCCGGCGAATCGTCGCCAATCCGCCAGGGTCAAAGCCTTTGTTGACTACATGAGCCGGGCGCTGGAGACAGCGCCCGAACTGAAAGCAATCAAATAGCCGCGGTACGGGTGTTCAGCCATTCAAGGGCCGCACCCTCGACCAATGGGCTCAGGCGTTCGCGCACTTCGGCGTGATAGGCGTTGAACCACTGCTTTTCGTCTTCGCTCAGCAGCGAGGTTTCCAGGCAACGGGTGTCGATCGGGCACAGAGTCAGCGTTTCGAACTTCAGGAACTCACCGAATTCGCTTTTGCCTGCCTCACGGTTCATCGCCAGGTTTTCGATCCGCACGCCCCAACGGCCCGGACGATAGGTGCCCGGCTCGATGGACGTGATCATGCCCGGCTGCATCGCCGTCTGTGGCGCAGGCGTAGCCTGATAGGCGATGACTTGCGGACCTTCATGGACGTTGAGGAAGTAACCGACGCCATGACCGGTACCGTGACCGTAGTCGACACTTTCCGCCCAGATCGGCGCACGGGCGATGGCATCGAGCAGTGGCGACAGAATGCCTTTCGGGAACTGCGCGCGGGACAAGGCAATCACGCCCTTGAGCACACGGGTGCAATCGCGCTTTTGCTCATCGGTCGGGGTGCCCACCGCAACCATCCGCGTGATGTCAGTGGTGCCGCCCAGGTACTGGCCACCGGAGTCGATCAACAGTAGACCGTCCCCTTCGATGACCGCGTGCTCCTCTTCGGTGGCGTGATAGTGCGGCATCGCGCCATTGGCGTTGTAGGCGGCAATGGTATTGAAGCTCAGCGACACATAATCCGGACGGCGCTCACGAGCAGCAGTGAGTTTTTCGTCGATGGTCAGTTCGGTGATGTGTTCACGACCCAGCGCCGAGTCCAGCCAGGCGAAGAATTCGCACAGCGCTGCGCCGTCCTGCTCCATCGCCTGACGGATGTGTTCGGCATCGGCCAGGCTTTTTTGCGATTTGGCCAGGGTGGTCGGGTTCAGGCCCTCGATCAGTTTCACCCCGCTGTCGAGGTTGTCCAGCAACCCCGCCGTGACCCGCGCCGGGTCGACTTGCAGGCTCGCGCCGCTCGGCACGGCGCGCAGTGCGGCAGCGACTTCGCTGTAATCGCGCAAGGTCACGCCGTCCTGTTCAAGGATGGCGCGCAGTTCGGCACTGACTTTGCTCAGGGCGACAAACAGCGTGGCCTGTTGCTGGTTGATCAAGGCGAAGGAAACGAATACCGGGTTGAACGACACGTCGCCGCCACGCAGGTTGAACAGCCAGGCGATGTCATCGAGGGTGGCGATGAAATGCCAGTCGGCGCCACGGGCCTTAAGGGTTTCACGCAATTTGGCGAGTTTTTCGCCACGGCTGACGGTCGCTTGTGGAGGCAGGTGCTGATAGATCGGTTCGTTCGGCAGGCTTGGGCGATCGCTCCAGACTCCGCCAAGCAGGTCGATGTCGGTGCGCAGGCGGGCGCCACGCTCTTCAAGTTTAGCGCCCAGGGTCCGTGCAGACGCCACGGCCATGACCGCGCCATCGACCGCGACAACGCCACCCTCGGGGGTTTGCTCGGCCAGCCACTCCAGCGGCCCGGGTTGACCCGGTTGCAGCTTGACCAGGTCAATGCCGCTGCCCTTGAGTTCCTTGGTCGCCTGCTCCCAGTAACGGCTGTCGGCCCAGACGCCGGCAAAATCCGGGGTCACGATCAGGGTGCCGACCGAACCATGGAAACCCGACAACCACTGGCGCCCCTGCCAGTAACCCGGCAGGTATTCGGACAGGTGCGGGTCGGCCGACGGCACCAGCAAGGCGTGAATGCCCTCCCGGCTCATCAGTTCGCGGGTTTGCGCCAGGCGCCGGGGCACCGATCCATTGATCGAAAGCTGCGTATTCATCGTGTCTCCTGCTAACCACTTCATCATTATTGTTGAGTGCCGATCAACGTCGGCGCTTCGTCGCCCTATTGCCAGAATGCCGGAGCACTGGCGCAGGCTGCCTTGATCAGTTGAACCGCCTGGTCGATATCCTGCTCGGTAGTAAAACGCCCGAGGCTCAAGCGGATGGTGCGGCTGGCCGAGCGGGCATCATGCCCCAGGGCCAGCAGCACATGGGATGGGGTATTGCTCGCGGAATTGCAGGCCGAGGTCGCGGAAAACGCGATCGAGGCCAGCAACGCCGCCGGGTTGAACTCGCCTTGTGCGAAGGTCAGGCTCAGGGTATGGGGAATGCGCCGGGTCGGGCTGCCGTTTAGACGCACGCCGGGAATGTCCTGCAATTGCTCGAGCAAGCGTTCACGCAATCGCACGATGGTGGCTTTCTCTTCATCGAACGCAGCCGCCGCCAGTGCAAAGGCCGAGCCCATGGCCACGATCTGATGGGTCGCCAGGGTGCCCGAACGCAATCCGCCCTCATGCCCGCCGCCATGGATCTGCGCCTGCAATCGTTGCTGGGCACGCGGACCGACGTACAACGCACCGATGCCTTTGGGGCCGTACAGTTTATGCGCGGAAAACGACATCAGGTCCACCGGCCACTGCGCGAGATCTATCGCCACCTTGCCCGCGCCCTGTGCGGCGTCGACATGGAACAACGCCCCGCGTTCACGCACCACCTGACCGATGGCGGGAATATCGTTGAGCGTGCCCAACTCGTTGTTGACCAACATCAGCGACACCAGGAAAGTGTCCTCGCGCATGGCTTCGCTGACCGCTTGCGCGGTGATCAGCCCATCGGCATCCGGCACCAGGTACGTCACGGCGACACCGGCATCCTGCAGTTGCCTGGCGGTATCGAGAATGGCCTTGTGTTCGATCTGGCTGGTGATGATATGGCCACCGCCAGTGCCGCGGCCCTGGGCTACGCCTTTGAGCGCGAGGTTGTTGGATTCGGTGGCGCCTGAGGTCCAGACGATCTGTTCAGGTGTCGCGCCGACCAGTTCGGCGACCTGGCGTCGCGCCTGCTCCACCGATTGCCGGGCCTGCTGGCCGAAGACATGAGAGCTTGAGGCCGGATTGCCGAAATTGCCGGTAAAGCCCAGACACTCGACCATCACCTTGATGACCCGCTCATCCACCGGCGTGGTGGCTGCGTAATCGAAATACAACGGACGTTTGTTCATAAAAGACTCGCAGAGCGTGTTCCGGGATCAGGAAGCTCGTGACTGCAAACGGCAAAGCGCAGCCTTGTGAGCTGCGCGCTGTTTTCAGAACGTTACCAATACCTGATCGGATGCCGTTAAAGAAGGACTACTTCATTTAATAGTGCGTAGGAACGCTCCTGAAAAGTCAGCTTAACAGGCATCGGGCAGCCGGTTGAAGCAATGCGTCAGCTAAAGCTTTCGAGCAGCAGCGGATACAGCGAACCCACGAGCAGCGCGGCCATACCCCAATTGAACAGGCGCAGCCAGCGGCGATCCTTCAGAACGTTGCGCAACAGCGTGCCGCAAGCGGCCCAGACACCGACGCTCGGCAGGTTGATGATGGCAAAAACGGCCGCAATCACGATCACATTGGTGAAGTAACCCTGCATCGGCGTGTAGGTGCTGATGGCGCCAATGGCCATGATCCAGGCCTTGGGGTTGACCCACTGGAACGCGGCGGCGCCCAGATAGCTGATCGGTTTCGCCTCGCTCTGCTGGCTCTCCGACATGGGCCCGGAATGAGCGATTTTCCACGCCAGATACAGCAGGTACGCCGCCCCCACGTAACGCAGCACGGTGTAGAGCAAAGGGTAGGCCTGGAATACCGCGCCAAGGCCGAAACCGACCGCCACCACCAATACAAAGAAGCCACAAGTGATGCCGAGCATGTGCGGAATCGTGCGGTTGAAGCCGAAGTTCACCCCGGAAGCCAGCAACATGGTGTTGTTCGGACCGGGTGTGATCGAGGTGACGAGGGCGAACAGGGCAAAGCCCAGCAGCAGGTCGAGTGAGAGCGTCATGGGTGGCAGTCCGTCAGGGTCGGTCAGGTGTTGACCCTATCGCACACTTTGGGCGAAACCCATGGACAGTTACGCGAAACTTGGAGCAGTACAGTTTTGCCTCAGCTTGGACGACCATGAAGCTGTACAGATCGCCCGGCGTTCATTTCCCCCTGGTTGTCGTAGCTGAACGACTTTTGCGGCTGGCCGAGCAGTTCGGCTTTTTTCGCGTGGTATTCGTCGAAGGACAATCCGCGGCGGTTCAGCGCCTCCAGCGCCAGCTCCTTGCTTTCTTCAGCGCTGTAGGGGCGCAGCTCCGGGGAAACATGGCTGGCACATCCGGCGAGTACGGAGACGGCGAGCATCAGCAAAGTGGCGATCATCGGTTTCATTTCTGGCGTCCTGGCGACTGGGTTCGAGGCAATGAACACAGGCTACCCGCGCCTCCCGGGTAGCAGAAATCAACGCTTTCAATAGTGGCTATCAGGAAATGGCGATCATTGTCCTGATCAGCGCTCGCCCACCAGACTGCAATGCAGTGCGTTGTCGTGACTGCGTTCCAGGCTGTGCAGCACCTGGAACGATCCGAAGGTCACTGACTTCGCCTGATGGACGCGGATCAACTGCCAGAAATCCTGTTCGCCGTTTTCAAAGGCCTGGAACGCGGCCTCCCCTGCTTCGCGGGTTTGCCATTGCAGATAGTTGAGTACGCGCCGGCCATCGTCACTGGCCTGGATGCTGGCACTGAGAAAGCCACGGTGGTGTCGGGCCAGATGTTCGGTCTGTGCCGACAAGGCCAACACCAGCGCGGGTTGTTGATGCGGCTCGATCTGGAACTCGATCAGTTGGGTAAAGCTGCGATTCTTCGCTGAGGCTTGCATGAAATGTCCCCACTCACAGGAAGGCGAATCTTGCGATCCGAAGGCGTGCAGGGTAAAACCTCTAGTTAACTAGAGGTCAAGAGGCAATTTTTAAATGATCACCCCGCAAAACCTGCACAAGGAACTCACCGTCGGCCAGGTCGCGGCACGCAGCGGTGTGGCGGTCACGGCGCTGCATTTCTATGAGTCCAAAGGGCTGATCAAGAGCAACCGCAATCAGGGCAACCAGCGCCGCTACCCCAGGGAAGTGCTGCGGCGGGTGGCATTGATCAAGGTTGCCCAGCGCCTGGGGATTCCTTTGGCGGAGATTGGCGAAGCGCTCAAGTCGCTACCCGACAACCGGGCGCCGACGGCGGCGGACTGGAAAATCCTGTCGGCGCAATGGAGCCGGGATCTGGATGAGCGCATCAACCAACTGACCCTGCTGCGCGATCGGCTCAACGGCTGCATCGGTTGTGGTTGCCTGTCGATGGAGGCTTGCCCACTGCGCAACGCAGGCGATGTGCTGGGAGAGCGAGGGCCGGGAGCGCACTGGTTGGAGCCGACCTGATGGCACTTGTGTGGCGTTGCTGCTCGTCGGGCGCTCGGTGAGGCGAAAGCGGCTGGCCTATATTTATTCGGTTGTACAACGAAGCAGGTACTTTCCATTCACAGAACAAGAACAGGGAGATCCATCATGAGCGTCAAACCCATTCCGGAGGGGTATCACAGCATCACCCCCTATCTGGGCATCCACAAAGCTGCCGAAGCCATCGATTTCTACAAGAAAGCCTTCCGCGCCATTGAGGTCATGCGCCTGGCCATGCCCGATGGTGGCATCGGTCACGCCGAACTGCGCATCGGCGATTGCCCGATCATGCTGGGCACGCCGTGCGATCAAGGACCGCTGAGCAATCCGGACAATTCGCCGTCCGTGGGTCTGCATTTGTACGTGACGGATGTCGACAAGTCCTACAAACAGGCCATCGATGCCGGCGCCACCGTTGTGTCCGAGGTCAAGGATCAGTTTTACGGCGATCGCTCGGGGACCTTGAAGGATCCCTACGGGCACCTGTGGTTCCTGGCGACGCGCAAGGAAGACCTGACTCAGGAACAGATTGAACAACGAGCGAAGGAAATGTTTCAGCAGGGTTGAATCTTCGATGTCGGAGCGGGCCTCTTCGCGAGCAGGCTCGCTCCCACAGGGGCCCCGCCCATCTCCCTGGTAATGCGAAACATTTACTTTCATTTTCTCTTTCGGGATTTCCTTTGCTCATCCGTCTTACCTAGATGCAGTCCTGTCGCGTAGGCAAAAGCCACGACTGGACCTTCAGGGCGCTCATCTCTGCGAAGCCCGCAGCCGAGCTGCCTCTCATCCAGGCAAGACCTTCAATATGTCGAAGAAATCCCGTTCAAAAATCTGGTTCCTGGTCCATAGCTGGCTGGCGCTGCCGATCTGGTTTTTCGTGCTGATCGTCTGCGTGACCGGCACCCTTGCGGTGATCAGTCAGGAAATCGTCTGGCTGGCCAACCCGCCCATGCGCGCCAGCCAGCCCTCGGACGATGCACCGCTGCTCAGCTATCAGCAGGTCATCGAGGCCATCAACAAGGCCGAGCCGCAGACCGTGGTGCAGAGCATCAGTCGGCCCGACGAGTCGCACTTCGCGCTGGATGTCGAAGTCAGCTATCCCGACGGACGCTCGGTGGTGATTTATGTCAATCCTTACAGCGGCGTGATCCAGGGCGTCGCGCCGGAGTTCAACTTCCGCGCCTTCACCCGGGCGCTGCACGGCTGGTGGCTGGTGCCGTTCACCAACGGCTACAGCTGGGGCTGGTACCTGGTGTCGTTTCTCGGCTTGCCGCTGCTGGCTTCGCTGGTCACCGGGCTGGTGGTCTACAAACGCTTCTGGAAAGGCTTTTTCCGCCCGACCCTGCGAATTCGCCACGGCGCGCGGATTTTCTGGGGCGACTTCCACCGCTTGAGCGGCATCTGGTCGATCTGGTTCATCGCGGTGATTTCCATCACCGGCACCTGGTTTCTGATCCAGGCCTTGCTGTTCGATAACCAGATTTCCATCTCCACGGAAAAGATCATTCCGGCGATGTCCCGCGAAGCGGTACCGCTGTCGCCCGATGGATCGCCCCCGCCGCGCATCGACCTTGATCGCGCGATTGAAATTGCCACGCAGAAAATCTCCGGGCTTGAAGCCAGCTTCGTTAGCCTGCCGGGCAATGCCTACAGCCATCTGGATGTCGGGGGACGCGGTTGGTATCCACTGATGTTCCAGACCGCGACCCTCAACCCGTACACCGGCGAAATCGCCGCCTCTCGCCTGATTTCGGACCGTTCGACCCTGGAGTTCGTCACCGAATCCATGCGCCCGCTGCACACCGGCGACTTCGGAGGCCTGTGGATCAAGCTGATCTGGGCGTTCTTCGGCCTGTTGCTGAGCATGATGGTGCTCAGCGGCTTGCTGATCTGGACCAAGCGCACGGCACTGGCGACGGCCAATGCCCTCAAGCGCAGCAACAGGACACCGCGCGGCGCCACGGCGCAGCCGGCCACCCGCAAGGAAACCTCGGAGGCCAACCTGTGAGCAAAGACATCGCGGTCTCACAACCCTCGCGCCTGAGCGTGCTCTGGCACAACTGGCGCTTTCACCTGAACGTCCTGTTGCTGCTGATTCCACTCGGTTTCATGCCCAAGTACTTCGCGGATGAAGCATTGATGCGTGGCGACAGTGGCCTGGGCGAACGCGACGTCGGCGAAGTCCAGGTCGGCCCCTGGAGCCTGCGCCTGGCGGAATTGCGCAACGCCGCCCCCACGCTCGACGGCCCGGCCGGCTACATGAAGGGTTTCAACGCGGCCCTGTGCGAGGCCTGTATCGGACAGGTCAAGGCCACTTACCTGCGCATCGGCAAACCCCGCAGCCTGCGCGCCGCCGGCGTGATTTTCTTCGGCACGCCGTACCGCATGGGCGCTTCACTGCCCGTCCCGGAAAAGACCACGGCCGATGCCGAGCTGTGGATCACCATGGAAGGCTGGGACGGCACCATGCATCAGGCATCCATTCCTTTGAGCCAGGCCTCCCCCGCCACCATCGCCTGGGTGAACAAACAAGGAGGCAAACCATGATCAACCCGCTTCGTCCACTCAACACCCTGTTGCTGCTGCTCTGCGCCGGCTTCAGTGCCAGCGCCCTGGCCCATAACCCGATGTGCGAGTGCAAGGCCATCGACGCCGAGCAGATCAAATGCACCGGCGGTTTTTCCGACGGCAGTGGCGCACCGGGCGTGACCCTCGATGTGATCGGCTACGACGAAACCATTCTGGTGCCAGGCAAACTCGGAGCCGATTCGACCCTGACGTTCAAGAAACCCGGCGCCGAGTTCTACGTGCTGTTCGACGCAGGCCCCGGTCACGTGGTGGAAATCGACCAGGCGGACATCCAGGCGCCATGAATACTTCAACGACCCAAGTCGTACGCCCGGCGGGTGCCGGCCACGAAACCCTCTACGTCCTGCTGCTGTGCCTGATGATCCTTGCGGTCGCAGGTTCGGTGGTGCTCTGGCGCGGGGAATCCCATGAGGTGAGCAGCGTCAACAGCCACCAACTGGATGCGCGTCGCGACCTCAGCGCTGCCGAGCAAGGCATCTACGCCGATTTGCGGGTGACCCTGGAGGAGATTCATTTGCTGCGCCAGGAACAGCAAACCCTGCCGACGCCCGAGGCCCTTGCCGACGAGGGTTTTGCCCCGTTTGCCCAGGATGCCAGCTCCGTCAGCCGTGGCAGCCATGCCTGGCAATTGCTCAACGCCAAGGCCTACTTCGGCCAGAGCCAGACGCCGACGGTCGCCGGTTCATTCCTGATGCGCCTGACCGCCACCGACGACGCTCCGGACATCTGGCTCAACCGCGCCAGCACGCTCACCGCCCCGGCCGACCTCAGCGACAGCGCGCTCGAAAGCGCCGGCTGGCAACAGATCGTCGCGCAGTTCGATGCCGGCGTGACCCGCCAGCACCGGCACTGAACCCTCGCCCTCACCCGAGAGAAGACCGCTTTCCCATGCCCATTTCATCTCAACGTTCTATCTTGCGTGTGCTGCTGATCGGCCTGCTGGCCTGCCTGCTGCCATCCTTCGCCAGTGCCGAGGCAGCCAAGCGCCTGCGCATCGGCATCACCCTGCACCCGTATTACAGCTACGTGGCGAACATCGTCGGTGACAAGGCCGAAGTGGTGCCGCTGATTCCGGCCGGTTTCAATCCGCATGCCTACGAACCCCGCGCCGAAGACATCAAGCGCATCAGCGGGCTGGACGTGATCGTGCTCAACGGCGTAGGCCATGATGATTTCGCCGACCGCATGATCGCCGCCAGCGAAACCCCCAACGTGCCGGTGATCGAAGCCAATGAAAACGTGCCGCTGCTCGCCGCCACCGGTGTTGCCGCCCGGGGTGCCGGCAAGGTGGTGAACCCGCATACCTTCCTGTCGATCAGCGCCTCGATCGCCCAGGTCAACAATATCGCCCGGGAGCTGGGCAAGCTCGATCCGGCCAATGCCAAAACCTACACCGAGAACGCCCGCGCCTACGGCAAGCGCCTGCGCAAGATGCGCGCCGATGCCCTGGCCAAACTGACCCAGGCGCCGAACGCCGAGTTGCGCGTGGCCACGGTGCACGCCGCCTACGACTACCTGCTGCGCGAGTTCGGCCTGGAAGTGACCGCCGTGGTCGAGCCGGCCCACGGCATCGAGCCGAGCCCGAGCCAGTTGAAAAAGACCATCGACCAGCTGCGTGAACTGGACGTGAAGGTGATCTTCTCGGAGATGGATTTTCCCTCCACTTACGTCGACACCATCCAGCGCGAATCCGGCGTGAAGCTGTATCCGCTGTCGCATATTTCCTACGGCGAATACACCGCCGACAAGTACGAAAAGGAAATGACCGGCAACCTCAACACCGTGGTGCGGGCGATTCAGGAGTCGGGCCAATGACATCGAAAGAAACCATCCTGGCCGATACAGAGTCCCCTGTGGGAGCGAGCCTGCTCGCGAAGGCGTCCGGTCAGTCAGCATCATCGTTGAAAGACACACCGCTATCGCGAGCAAGCTCGCTCCCACAGGTTTCGGGACCAACCCTGGATTTTACCGACATCAGCCTGACCCTCGGGCGCACGACGATCCTCGACAAGGTGACCTTCCAGGTCCGTCCCGGCAGCGTACATGCGCTGGTCGGCCCCAACGGCGGCGGCAAGAGTTCGCTGATCAAGACCCTGCTCGGGCAAATGCCGCATCAGGGCCGCTTGAGCCTGCAATGGTCGGCCGAGCCTGGGACCATCGGCTACGTGCCACAGGCGCTGGAGTTCGACCGAGGTTTGCCGATGACCGTCGACGATTTCATGGCCGCCATGTGCCAGCGTCGCCCGGCGTTTCTCGGTTTGAGCAAACATTACACGGCGGCGATTGGCGAGGCCCTTGAACGGGTCGGCATGCAGGACAAGCGCAAGCGCCGCATGGGCGCATTGTCCGGCGGCGAACGCCAGCGGGTGTTGCTGGCCCAGGGGCTGATTCCGCCTCCGCAACTGCTGGTGCTCGACGAGCCGATGTCGGCCCTCGATGAGGCCGGGATCCGGGTGTTCGAACGCCTGCTCGGCGACTGGCGAACGGCGGGCATCACTGTGCTGTGGATCGAGCACGACCTGGAAGCGGTCGGGCGCCTGGCCGATCACGTCACCGGCCTCAATCGCCGGGTGCTGTTCGACGCCACGCCGCAACAGGCACTGACGCCGGAGCGCCTGCTGACGCTGTTCTCGACTCACCCACGGAGCCTTGCCTGATGAGTTACGAAGCTTTTCGCCTGATGGTCCAGGGTTGGGCATCGTCGGGTTATCTGCCCGAGGCGCTGGCCTATGGATTTGTGGTCAATGCGCTGCTCGCCGGCCTGCTGATCGGCCCGGTGCTGGGCGGCCTGGGTACGCTGGTGGTGGTCAAGCGCTTCGCGTTTTTCTCCGAAGCCGTCGGCCATGCCGCGTTGACCGGCGTGGCCATCGGCATTTTGCTCGGTGAACCCTACACCGGTCCCTACGGCAGCCTGTTCGGCTACTGCCTGCTGTTCGGCATTCTGCTCAACTACCTGCGCAACCGCACCGGCCTGGCGCCGGACACCTTGATCGGCGTGTTCCTCTCGGTGTCGCTCGCCCTGGGCGCCAGCCTGCTGTTGATTCTGGCGGGCAAGATCAACGTGCACATCCTGGAGAACGTGCTGTTCGGTTCGGTGCTGACGGTCAACGGTAATGACTTGCTGGTGCTGGCCATCGTCGGTTCGCTGGTGATGGCCCTGGCTTTGCCTTTGTACAACCGCATCATGCTCGCCAGCTTCAATCCGCAACTGGCGGCGGTACGCGGGGTGGCGGTGAAGGCCCTGGATTATCTGTTCGTGATTCTGGTGACGCTGATCACCGTCGCCGCGGTGAAGGTCATCGGTGCGATTCTGGTCGGCGCGCTGCTGGTGATTCCGGCAGCGGCGGCGCGTTTGCTCAGCCAATCGCTGAAGGGCTTTTTCTGGTACTCGGTACTGATCGCCACCGTCAGCACGCTGTGCGGGATTCTCGCGCCGATCGTCTTCGACCTGCCGATTCCGTCCGGTGCCGCGATCATCCTCGTGGCCGGTATCGCCTTCGCCCTGGCCGCCATTGCCCGCGGCATCGTCCCCAGCCTGAAAGGGAACCTTGGATAAATGATTTTTTCTCTGCGCCAACTGACCCTCGCAGTGGCCCTGTGCGGGCTGGCCGCTACGACCTTCGCCGCAAACAACGGCAAACCGCTGCGCGTGCTGGCCGCTTTGCCGATTACCTATGGTCTCGGTGAACTGCTGCTCAAGGGCACCGATGTCAGCCTCGAACGCGCCGCGCCGGCCAATCTGCCCGGCAGCCGCCAGACCGCCTACTTCACCGGCCGAGGTGCCCCGGCGCTGGCCCAACTGGCGAAGGATGCCGATGCGGTGATCGGCCTGCGCTCACTCTGGCCGGATGACCCGCTGTACCCGATCTCCCGGCGCAGCAATATCCGTATCGTCGAAGTCGATGCCGCCCGCCCGGTAGACGGCGCCCTGCCGGGCATCGCCGTGCAGCCGGACAACAGGGTCGACGGCCTCAACAGCCAGCCGTGGTTTTCCAGCAACAACATGGGCCGTATGGCCGACGTGATGGCGGCGGATCTGGTACGCCTGGCCCCCGAGGCCAAGCCAAAAATCGATGCCAACCTGGCGGCCCTCAAGCAACGCTTGCTCAAGCTCAGTGCTGACAGCGAAGCGCGGCTGGCGACGGCCGATACCCTCAGTGTGATGAGCCTCAGCGATCATTTCGGCTACCTGATCGGTGGGCTCAATCTGGAGCTGGTGGGGCTGGATGCACGACCGGATGCGCAATGGACACCGGAAGCGCTCAAGGCGTTGAGCGCGATGCTCAAGGACAATGATGTGGCGGTGGTGTTGCATCACCGGCAGCCGTCGGATGCTGTAAAAGCGGTGATTACCGAATCGGGTAGCCGGTTGGTGGTGTTGAGCACCGATGCCGGGGATCCGGTGGCGGAGCTTGAGGGGTATGTGGATCTGGTCATCAAGGGGCTTAGTGGCGTGTAACCTCAGTAGGACCGCGTTACCGTTCTTCGCGAGCAAGCCCGCTCCCACATTGGAAATGCGGTCCCCTGTGGGAGCGGGCTTGCTCGCGAAGGCGGCCTGACAGACAACACAAAATTCCGATATGAAAAAGCCCGCTGACCTTACCGGTTCAGCGGGCTCTTTTATGGGCGACGACTCAGTGCGCCACAGCCGCCTGCTCATCCATCTTCTGGCGCAGGCTCAATGGACGCATGTCGGTCCAGGTCTCTTCGATATAGGCCAGGCATTCCTTTTTCAGCCCGCTTTTGCCCACGGTGCGCCAGCCCTGCGGCACGGCTTTGTAATCGGGCCAGATCGAGTATTGCTCTTCATGGTTGACCACGACCTGAAAGAGGATGTCCTCGCGGTCGAATACTGAAGTCATGCTGTCTCTCCATCGATGTTGGGCGGGCTGCGCCGTGTGCGCAGCCGTTATGTAGAAGGAACGTTGCGCGGCTCGAAAAATTTACTGATCGCGGGTGGCAGCAGCCAGGGCCCGGCCGAAAATACCGGCCACCTGATCGATTTCCGCAGCGCTGATCACCAGTGGTGGCAGGAAGCGCACCACCGCGCCATGGCGGCCACCGAGTTCCAGGATCAAGCCACGCTTGAGGCATTCGCGCTGTACCTGGGGTGCCAGGCGGGCGAAGGCCGGCGGGTGACCTTGGGCATCCAGTGCGCCCGTCGGATCGACCAGTTCGACACCGAGCATCAAGCCACGCCCACGAATATCACCCAGTTGCGGGAAGTCCCGTTGCAGGATGCGCAGGTGCTCGGCCAGGCGCTCGCCCATGGCGGCGGCATGCTCGCAGACCTTGTGTTCAACCAGATAACGCATCACTGCGGAACCGGCGGCCATGGCCATCTGGTTGCCACGGAAGGTTCCGGCGTGGGCGCCCGGCAGCCAGGTGTCGAGCCATTCGCGGTAGACCACCACCGCCAGCGGCAGGCTGCCGCCGATGGCCTTGGACATCACCACGACATCGGGAATGATCCCGGCGTGTTCGAAGGCAAACATCTTGCCGGTACGGGCGAATCCGCTCTGGATTTCATCGACGATCAGGGCGACGCCCGCCTTTTCGGTGATCCGCCGCACACCGCGCAACCAGTCCAGGTCGGCCGGGATCACTCCACCCTCGCCCTGCACCACTTCCACGATCACCGCCGCCGGCAATTGCACCCCGGCCTCGGGGTCATTGAGCAGGTTTTCCAGATAACTCAGGTTGGCTTTCACCCCTTGCGCACCGCCCAGCCCGAACGGGCAGCGGTAATCGTAAGGGTACGGCATGAACTGCACGCCGCTGCCGAGCAAGGCGCCCAGCGGCTTCTTCGGCCCGAGGCTGCCCATCAGGCTCAACGCGCCCTGGCTCATGCCGTGATACCCGCCCTGGAACGAGATCACGGTGCTGCGGCCAGTGGCGGTACGCACCAGCTTCAGGGCGGCCTCCACGGCGTCGGTGCCCGTGGGACCGCAGAACTGGATCTTCGCTTCAGCGGCCAGGGCAGGCGGCAGCAGGCCGAACAGGTCCTGGACGAACTGATCCTTGACCGGGGTGGTCAGGTCCAGGGTGTGCAGCGGCAGCTCATCGGTCAGCACTTGCTGGATGGCCTGGATCACCACCGGGTGGTTGTGGCCCAGGGCCAGGGTCCCGGCACCGGCCAGGCAGTCGATGAACGTGCGGCCTTCGACGTCTTCGACGTAAATACCCTTGGCGCGCTTGAGCGCCAGGGGAATGCGTCGCGGATAGCTGCGGGCGTTTGATTCCTGCTGGCTCTGGCGGGCCAGCAGCGGTGATTCGTTGAATTGATAAAGCGTCTCGGCAGACGTCGGAGCGACCCGGGCCGGCTGATCTTCGATAAGGCTGGTAGCGACTGACATCTCTCGACCCCTCAATACGGTTTTCCTGTTCTGGAAACGCATCAGCGGGGTGGGGATTTAGACTTTCAATCCGCTTTCTTGGCGGTCACCGCAATACCCCTGTGGGAGCGGGCTTGCCCGCGAAGGCGGTGCAACAGTCAACAATGATGTTGAATGTAATGGCCTCTTCGCGAGCAAGCTCGCTCCTACAGGGGGTTGTGGTGTTTTTCAGGCAGGTTGCAACGGCATCGTCAGTTCGACCCGCAAACCGTCCGGTCGGCTATCGAATTGCAGCGTACAACCGCAACGCTGAACGATGGCCTGGACAATCGCCAGCCCCAGGCCGCAACCCGTGCTCTGGCCGTTGCGCCAGAAGCGTTGGGTCAAGTGCTGCAAATCCTCTTCGGCAATCCCCGGCCCATGGTCGCGCACCACGAATTGCACACGATTGCCGGTGGTTTCCAGGCTCAACTCCACCGCTTTGTCGGCGGGAGTGTGGCGCAGTGCGTTGTCGAGCAAATTGCGCAGCGCCGCGATCGACAGCACGGCGGGCATTTGTACTGGCGCAGCGGAGACCTTGCCCGGCGCCTGAAACCTGATGCGCTGGCGATCACCGCTCGCCGCATCCTGGATCGCCAGTTTTGCAACTTGCTCGGCGTTGCACTGCACACCGTCGTCAAACGACAGGCTGCCCTCGACCCGCGCCAGCAACAGCAATTGCTCGAGGGTGCGGTGCATGCGATCCGCCCCTTCTTCGGCGCGCGCCAGGGATTGGTCCCGGGCACTACCGTCGGTCATGCGCGCCACTTGCAGGTGGGTCTTGATGGCGGTCAGCGGGCTGCGCAACTCGTGGGCCGCGTCACCGGTCAGGCGACGTTCGCGCTCGATGGTCTTGCCGATACGCTGGAGCAACTGGTTCTGGGTTTCCAGCAAGGGTTGCAGCTCGCTGGGCAATGGCTGGATCTGCAAGGGTTCCAGGGAGTCGGCGCTGCGGCGCATCAAGGCGTCGCGCATGCGGTTGAGCGGCGCCAGCCCCTGGCCGATGCCCAGCCAGAGCAGGCACAGGCAACCGAGCAGTGCCACGCCCACCGGTACCGAAGCGGCCAGCAGGATCGACATATTCAACGCCTCACGCTCGATCTGCCGGTCGGCGGTGGTGATGCGCAGATCGCCCCTGGCCAGTGTGAAACTGCGCCACGGCGCGCCGTCGATCATCTGATCGTGAAAACCCAGCTTCTCGGCCTCCAGAGTCTGCTGCGGATCGGTGTGGCTGCGGGCCAGGATTTCACCGCGCAACGAGCTGACCTGGCACGCCATGCCACCCGGTATGTTCAGTTGTTCGGCGCTGAAGTGGGTGCCCTCGCCCTTGCTCGACACGGGCGGCAGTTGCTCCATCAGGCCGGCGACCATGCGTGCCGACGCCACCAGGCGCTGGTCGAGGGAAAACATCATTTGATTGCGCAAATCGCTGAGCATCCAGGCCGCGGCCAGGGCCCAGATCAGCGCAAACGCGGCGCCGAGTGTCAGGCTCAGGCGCAAACGCAGACTCATCACTTCGATTCTTCTCCGCCATCAGCCGGCCCCAGGCGATAGCCCAGGCCGCGCACGGTCTCGACAATGCCATTGCCAAGCTTGCGCCTTAGGTGATGGATATGGACATTGAGGGCGTTGCTTTCCAGCTCGTCGTTGAAACCGTAGACGCTGTCTTTCAGTTGCTCGGTGGACAAGACTCGGCCACGATTATGCAACAAGGCTTGCAGCAGCGACTGCTCGCGACGCGAGAGGTCCACCGGCTGGCCAGCGAGTGTGGCTTCGCGACTGCTCGGGTCGTAGGTCAGGGCGCCGTGTTCGATCAGGTTGACGCTGCGCCCCGCCACCCGTCGCAACAGCGTGTGCAGGCGCGCAGCGAGTTCGCGCAGGTCGAAGGGTTTGAGCAGGTAATCATCGGCACCGGCCTGCAGGCCATCGACGCGGTCGGTGACCGAATCCCGCGCAGTGAGGATCAAAACCGGCAACTCCAGGCCCTGATGGCGCAACTGCTGCAGCAGCTTGAGGCCGTCTTCGTCCGGCAGCCCGAGGTCGAGCACCATGACATCGAACTCCGCCACCTTGAGCATCGCCCGGGCGGTGGACGCCGTGGCCACGTGCTCCACGGTCAGGCCCTGGGCGGTCAGGCCGGCGACGATGCCGCTGGCGATCAGCTCATCGTCTTCGCAAACCAGTACGTGCATGGGGAGCCTCGTAGAAATAAAGCTGATTAAGCCTTTGACCGATTAAGTCGACATTATGCCGCAGACGCCATCGCCACAAGGCCGGGACGGTTAATCATCGGTTAATCGCCACCCGCCACTGTGCACCTCACTAGTACCGGGAAAAGGCTTATCCATGCGTCGTCTGTTTTTACTGTTCACCCTTTTGATCACGGGCCTGGCCCAGGCGGCAATCAATCCGTTCGACACCAAACCTGAATTTCTCCCGGTTGATAAAGCCTTCACCTTTACCTCTGAACGCCTGGAATCCGGTGAAACCCAGCTCTATTGGCAAATCACCGACGGCTACTACCTGTACCAGAAGCGCTTTAAGTTCGACGGATTGCCTGTCGGGCAGCATCCTGCGTTGCCGGAAGGTGAAGTCCACAGCGACGAGTTTTTCGGTGAACAACAAGTCTACCGCCAGGGTCTGGAACTGAAGATACCGGCGGGTGCCAGCGGCCAGGTCAAGGTCAGTTACCAGGGTTGTGCCGATGCCGGTTTGTGTTATCCGCCGCAGACCAGGGTCGTGGACCTGGGCAATACCAACGTGCAGAGCGCGGCCAACGAAGCACCGGACCAGGCGCTGGCCAGCGGCCTGCAGCAACGGGCGCTGGGCTGGAGCCTTGTGCTGTTCTTCGGCCTGGGCTTGTTGCTGGCCTTCACCCCCTGTTCATTGCCGATGCTGCCGATTCTGGCGGGATTGATCGTCGGCAGCGGCGCCACCCCCAAGCGCGGTTTTGCCTTGGCCGGCAGTTACGTGGTCAGCATGGCGCTGGTGTATGCGGCGATGGGTGTCCTGGCCGCCTCCCTGGGGGCGAACCTGCAAGCCTGGTTGCAGAACCCCTGGCTGCTGGGCAGTTTCGCGGCGATTTTCGTGTTGCTGGCGCTGCCGATGTTCGGCTACTTCGAGCTGCAACTGCCGGTGGCCGTGCGTGATCGCCTGGAAAACGTCTCGCGCAATCAACGCGGCGGCAGCCTGATCGGCGCCGGGGTGCTGGGCGCGTTGTCCGGTCTGCTGGTCGGGCCCTGCATGACCGCACCGCTGGCCGGCGCCCTGCTCTACATCGCGCAAAGCGGTAACGCGTTGCATGGCGGATTGATTCTGTTTGCCATGGGCATCGGCATCGGCGTACCGCTGCTGTTGCTGGTGACCGTGGGCAATCGCTTCATGCCCAAGCCGGGCGCGTGGATGAACCTGGTCAAAGGCATTTTCGGCTTCCTGTTCCTCGCCACCGCCTTGCTGATGTTGCGGCCGGTGCTGGACGAATCCCTGTGGGTCGGCTTGTGCGGGGCGTTGTTGTTGATTGCAGCGTACAGTGCCTGGAAACAGTCGGAAGGTTTCGGCCGCATTGCCCACCTGTTTGGCGCCAGTTCGTTGCTGCTCGGTTTGTGGGGCGGCCTGCTGGTAATCGGGGCGGCCGGTGGCAGTGACGATCCGTTCAAGCCGTTGCAGATCTTCCGCGCCTCGAACCAGGCGGTGGCCGCCGTGCCGGTTGGCCACGATGCCTTCACCACCATCAAGGATCCGCAGGCATTGCAACGGGAGCTCGACGCCGCGCAGGCGCAGGGCCAGTGGGTGCTGCTGGACTACTACGCTGACTGGTGTGTGTCGTGCAAGGTCATGGAAAAGCAGGTCTTCGGCAACACCAGTGTCCTGCAGGCCTTGAGCGATGTGCGCTTGCTCCGCCTGGACGTCACCGCCGACAATGCCGCCAGCCGCGAGTTGCTCGGCCGTTACAAAGTGCCAGGGCCACCGAGCCTGCTGTGGATTGGCGCCGACGGTGAAGAACGACGCAGCCAGCGCATCACCGGCGAGGTCGATGCCGACACTTTCCTGCAACGCTGGATTACCACCCGAGACGCCCGTTAATGCTGACCTTCACCCTCGGCACCTTTGCCATCGCGCTCAATCACCTGCTGCTGATCAGTGCGCTGGCGCTGGCCACTTTTGTCGGCTGGCGGGTGGCCAAGCGTGGCGGAGAAAACCCCGAGTCCGCGCTGTTCAGCCTGTTCCTGCTGGGCATGCTGGCGGCCCGGATCAGTTTCGTGGCGGTCTATTGGGCGCACTATCGCAATGATCCGTGGCAGATCATCGACCTGCGCGATGGCGGTTTTCTCGCCTGGCCGGGGGTGATTGTCGTGCTGCTCGCCACGCTGTATCGCGGCTGGCGTCGCCCGGGTCTGCGCCGCCCACTGGGTTTTGGCGCGGCCAGCGGCCTGGCGTTCTGGCTGTTGGCAACGTTCTCCCTGTCGATTTATGAACAAGGCACACGCCTGCCGGAAATCACCTTGCGCAACGCCGCCGGTGAAACCGTGCAACTGGCCGACTACAAGGGCGGCCCGTTGGTCATCAATCTCTGGGCCACCTGGTGCCCGCCGTGCCGCCGGGAAATGCCGGTGCTGGAAAGCGCCCAGCAACAACGTCCGGACCTGACGTTCCTGTTCGTCAACCAGGCGGAAAGCATGCAAAGCGTCGCGACCTTTCTGGAAACCCAGGGCCTGAGCCTGTCCAACGTGCTGTTCGACGGCGGCGGGCGACTGAGCCAGGCCGTCGGTTCCATGGCATTGCCGACTACGCTGTTCTACAGCCCCGAAGGTCGCCTGCTGGGCAGCCATCTGGGTGAGCTGTCAAACGCCAGCCTGGCTCGCGCACTGGAAAACTTCGACACCGTACCCGCCACCTCTTCAAGGAAACTGCCATGCCCCGCCTCCGCCACCTGCTGACCCTGAGCCTCGGTGTCGCCCTATTGCACCTGCCGTCGGTGCAGGCCGAAGAGTTGCCCGATGCGATCAGGAAAATCGAGGCCAAGGGCGCGAAAATCGTCGGCCAGTTCGATGCCCCTGACGGCTTGCGCGGGTATGCCGCGCAATACCAGGGCCGCGGCATGGCGCTGTACCTGACCCCGGATGGCAAACACGTGTTGCTGGGCAACCTGTATGACGCCGAGGGCAATGACCTGAGCAGCGCGCCATTGCAGAAACTGGTATATGCGCCGATGGCCAAGGAAGTCTGGACCAAGTTCGAAACCAGTAACTGGATCGGTGACGGCAAGAAGGATGCGCCGCGCGTGGTGTACCTGTTCAGTGACCCGAACTGCCCGTACTGCAACATGTTCTGGGAACAGGCCCGGCCGTGGGTCAAGGCCGGCAAGGTGCAGTTGCGCCACATCATGGTGGGCATCATCCGCGAAGACAGCCCGGGGAAATCCGCCGCACTGCTTGCCGCCAAAGACCCGGAAAAAGCCCTGCAGGATCACGAAGCCGCCGGCAAGGGCAGCTCGCTCAAGGCCTTGAAGGAAGTCCCGCCAGCGATTCAGGCAAAGTTCGCGGCCAACATGCAATTGATGGAAGAGCTGGAGTTGCAGGCGACCCCGGCGATTTTCTACATGGACGACAAGGGTAATCTGCAACAACAGCAAGGCGCGCCGTCGCCGGACAAACTGGAGAAGATTCTCGGGCCGAAGTAAGTAACCCGCCGTCGGATTCACGGTGATCACACTGACGCCATCGCGGGCAAGCCCGCTCCTACAGGAGCCTATGGTGTTCACAAAATCTGTGTTCGCCACCTGCCCTTGTGGGAGCGGGCTTGCCCGCGATGAGGCCAGCACAACCGACTAAACTCTCTCGGCCAAAAATGCCAGCAGGGTTTCGGTCACGAACTGCGGATTCTCCAGACTGGAAATATGTCCCGCCTCCGGCACCAGCACCCACGGGCAGCCAATCAGCTCAGCCATTTCACGGGCTTCCTCCGGCGGACGCGGAATGTCCTGATCACCGCACATCACCAGTGTGCTGGCACCGTCCAGCTCGCCCAGCCGGTTCATACAGTCATCACGACCAAAGGTAATGCGCCCCATCGGCACGATGCTTTCACGCAGGCGATCGGCGGGCAAGGCAGCCAACGCAGCACGGAAGTTGCGATACAGCGCCGATTGCGGGTCGATACCGGGGCGAAAGAAGATCGGCACCACGATGTCCAGCAGCGCAGGAGTGATGACACCCGCCTCTTCGATCTGCTTCAACAGTGAAAAGTAATACTGGCGGGTCGGCTCAGGTTCAGCGCCGACGTAGGTGTCCATCAGCACCAGCCCGTTGATCCGGTGTGCAGCCGATAAGGCCAGGCGCGTTCCCCACATGCCACCGACCGACAAACCGACCAGCGTGACCCGCTCGATGTCCAGATGATCGAGCAAGACCAATGCCTGACGCGCCAGGTCATCCAGCGATGCAGTGCCGACAGGCAACGGCCCGGATTGACCGTGCCCCCACAGGTCCAGGGCTATCACGCGATACTGTTGCGCCAGCGCGGCAATCTGCGGCGCCCACATGCTCTGATCCCACAGGTAACTGCCGGCCAGCAGCACCGCCGGGCCGGTGCCTTGATCAATGTAGTGAAGGGCTTGTCCGTCTATCGTTACGAAGGGCATCGACTGTCTCCGCGGGAAAAATTGAACCGGAAGACTGAGCGGCTGACCGGTCGCAGTCAATCGCCAGAATGTATGCGTTTGTATAAGCGTCACCACGGGCGGGCGCTCGGAGCCATTGGTC
This sequence comes from Pseudomonas sp. PDM28, assembly GCF_019219115.1. Lineage (NCBI taxonomy): Bacteria > Pseudomonadati > Pseudomonadota > Gammaproteobacteria > Pseudomonadales > Pseudomonadaceae > Pseudomonas > Pseudomonas sp. PDM28. Next base: position 353,477 of record NZ_JAHUWG010000009.1, on the reverse strand, counting down.
GGAATCACCTTTTTACGCCAGTAAAACTGTCAACTCTGACAGTAGCCGCCCCCCTGTTTCGAGTGCATACCTAACCACTGCCAAAATCGTCGATCTACCGACAGGAGTGGTTACCGTGGCTAAAAAACAATCGCCGGAATTGCCGTACCCCACAGTCAAGTACGCAACCAGTGAGAATCTGCTCTATCCCCTGGATGCCATGAATGGCACCAAGGTCACCGTTGCCTTTGAAGGCATGAGCAAAGGACACAGGATTCAATTGCATTGGGACGGGCCATCAGGTGCAGGCAGGCCAACACTGCCGGTAGTCGATGGCCGTGCCAGTGGCAGTGTGGTAATTGCGATCGATGCGTCAGTCATCGGTGCCTGTGTCGGTAAAACCATTCCCGTTTGGTACACCGCGACACTGGACGATCAGACGCTAGAGTCTTACCGACTGGAACTGACGGTCGAAATGATTCATCCCGAGCATTTGCCGGCACCTTTATTCCGCGACCTGCAATGGGTTGAAGGCGATTGGTGGCTGGACATGCGTTGGTTTGCCGGCAATGCCCGGATCGCCCTGCCAAAGTGGCCCCTCATTGCCGCCGGACAGCGTTTGTGGATCCTTGCCGTCGGCAATGAGCACCAGATTGGCAACTACCGTTTCGATTGGGTGGTGGAAAACCATGTTGTAACGACGCAAGAGGCTGACGCTGAAGACAGGTTTGAACTGGAGCTCTCGCGCACCTGGCTGGCCGGTTGTGAGGACTATTCCTCCGTCACCTTGAATGTGGCCGTGACGTTCGACGGTGCGCCCGGTACACCGCCGTTAGATCCTTCGGTTTCTCTCCTGCCGGAAAACGCCCATGAGCTGCTTCACACTACCGCCAAGCTACGGGTGACTGAAATTGAGGAGTTCGACGACTTTGAAAGCTATCCAAAAAAGGAGTTTCTCAGACCTGGCAGTACTATCGACACACGTCTTTTAAAGCTCGAACTGCCTCAAGACTCTCACACGGGCATCGGGCTCCATGTCGTGCGAACAGAACCCGAAGACTTCCCGGAAATGCTTAAGGGAAAGGCGTTGGCGCTGTGCTGCGGAGGTGCATCGGAACAATTGCGGCGAGCACGCTTACCGCTCAAATGGAAGTGCAGCCGCATCAGGTTTGCCTACGCGACAACCGGCGAAGGCGCGACCTTCAAGTTCATCGGCGAGGATGATTTATTGCTTGAGGAGCGCTGGGTTGAAAGCCGGACCTGGGTGAATTTTCAGGCCCCGCAAGGTCGCCTGCTCCATTGCATCGAAGTGGAAAGTCTAAAGCACGGATCTATCGATAACCTGACCATCTGGCATAAGGGCGACCCCAATCCCGTCTGAGCATCCGACAGTACGTCGATGCAGTGAGCATCGACGTACTGTCTGCGTGGCCCGTTCAACAGTAATGGAGATCTACAACCCTTCCAGCTCCGCCATCAGGTCATTCAGGCGATCCACCTTCTCCTCGGTGATCTCGCTGGCCGCCAATCCGTCGATGTACCCGGCCAACTCCTCCACCGTGCTGCACTCGAACATCGCCCGCAACGGCACGTCCCGTTGCAGGGTTTTCTGCACCCGCGAGGCGATCTGCGTGGCCAGCAGCGAATGCCCGCCCAGTTCGAAGAAGTTGTCGCGAACACCCACCTTCTCGACCTTCAGTACCTCAGCCCAAATGTCCGCCAGGGTCTGCTCCAGATCATTGCGCGGCGCCTGGTAATCCTGGCTCTGCATCTGACCAATCTCCAATGCCGGCAGGGCTTTGCGGTCCAGTTTGCCGTTGGCGTTCAGCGGCATCTTGTCCAGCCACAGCCAGTGCAGCGGCACCATGTATTCCGGCAATTCGGCGCGCAGGCGTTGCTTGATCCGCTCCAATCCCTCGGCCGGACTCAACGCCACCTGCGCCGCGACCAGATAGCCCACCAGATGCTTGCCGTTCGCCCCTTCCTGCACACCCACCGCCGCATCGCGGACTTCCGGTTGTTCATGCAGGCGCGCCTCGATTTCACCCAGCTCGATGCGGTAGCCGCGAATCTTCACCTGATGGTCGATGCGCCCCACGTACTCCAGCACGCCGTCACTGCGACGGCGGGCCAGGTCGCCGGTGCGATACAGGCGCTCGCCCGGCGCGCCGAACGGGTTCGGCACAAACACCGGAGCCGTGCGCAGCGGGTCGCTGACATAACCGCGCCCGACCCCGGTGCCGGCGACACACAGTTCACCCACCGCACCCAGCGGCACCAGTTTCAGTGCACCATCGAGCACATACAACAGGTTATTGTCGGTCGGCGTACCGATCGGCAAATAGCTGCCGCGGGTCGAGGCCAGGTCGACACGGAAGAACGCCACATCATCCGAGCACTCCGCCGGACCGTAGGCATTCACCAGGCCGATCTGCGGATAACGCAGCAACCATTGGTGCGCCAGTTCCGGCGGCATCGCCTCACCGGTTGGCAGCATCCAGCGCAGGCCGTCGAGGCTCATGCGCTCCTGGGCGAGCATGCCCTGGATCAGCGATGGCACGCTTTCCAGCACGCTGATGCCCTGGGCCGCAACATGCGCCAGCAAACCCTGCGGATCGTGGGCGATGGTGTTCGGCACGATATCCACCCGTGCGCCGAACAGTGGCGCGGCGAGGAACTGCCACACGGAAATGTCGAAGCTTTGCGAGGCGGTCTGGGCGATCACGTCGGCGGCGCTCAGGTTCAGGTACGGCACTTTGCTCAATTGGTTATTGAGCATGCCGCGCTGCTCGACCATCACGCCTTTGGGCAAACCGGTGGAACCGGAGGTGTAGATCACATAGGCCAGGTTGTCCGCACCGCTGTAGATGCCGGGATTGTCCGCCGACAGCGCAAGGGCCTGGACCTCCTCCCAGACCAGCAGCCGTGGCCGGCCGGCGCAGCTTAACTCGTCAAGCAAGGCCTGCGCCTGTTCACGGCACGCTTGCGTGCACACCAGCAGTGGCGTGCGGCTCAGTTCGATGATCCGGCTCAGACGCTGGCTCGGCAGGCCCGGGTCCAGCGGCAGGTAACCCGCGCCGGCCTTGAAGCTGCCGATGATCATGCCGAGCAAATCGAGGCTGCGTTCGGCCAGCAATGCCACCGGTTGATCGCGCCCGACACCGGCGGCGATCAATGCATGACCGAGACGGTTACTGCGCTGGTTCAGCTCCAGATAACTGTACTGCCGGTCAAGACAGGTGGCGGCAATCCGCTGAGGGTGGCGGGCGACCTGCGTCTCAAACAATGAAACGTAGCTCTGCTCCAGCGGATACTCGTGTTCGCTCTGGTTGCAACCATGGAGGAGGAAGTCCTGCTCCTCGGCCCCCAGCAACGGCAGGTCGGCCATGTCGCCGTGGAAACCTTCCACCAGCGCCAGCAGCAAACGCTTGAACTCGCCGAGCATGCGCTCGACCGTGGCTTCATCGAAATAGCGCTGGTCGTAGGACAGGTGCAAGCCCAGGTCATCCCCCGGATAGCACACGGCCGTCAGCGGGAAGTTGGTGTGGGTCCGGCCCGAATCCGAGGTCGCGTTGAGGCTCTGCGCACGGTCCAGCACCGAGACTTCCACCGGGGCGTTTTCGAACACGAACAGGCTGTCGAACAGTGGCTGGCCTTTGGGAAGCTCGCTTTGCTCCTGGATGTTCACCAGCGGCAGGTATTCGTATTCACGCAGTTGCATGTTGCTGTCGAGCAGACCGCTGAGCCACTGGCGCACGCTGCATCGCTGGCCGTCCTCGGGCATCTTCACCCGCAGCGCGATGCTGTTGATGAACAGGCCGACGGTGCGCTGCATCTGCGGCATCTCCACCGGACGCCCGGCCACGGTGACGCCGAACAGCACGTCGCGATCATCGCTCAAGCGTCGCAGCACCAGCGCCCACGCCGCCTGGGCGAAGGTGTTGATGGTCAGCTGATGGGCCTGGGCCAGTTCGCGCAATTGCGCACCGTCGCGGGGATCGAGCCGTGTGTAGCGGTCGCCGACGATCATGCCGCCACTGTCACCCGCATGTTCACGCAGGAACGGCCGGTCGCTCGGGATCGGCGTGGTCCGCTCAAACCCCTGCAGGTTGGTTTTCCACCATTGCCGCGCTTCGTCCAGGCTCTGGCGTTGCAGCCAGCCAATGTAGTCTCGATAACGCGATACAGGCCCAAGCTGCGCTTCCCGGCCTTCGCCGAGGGCGCTGTAGATCTCGAAGAAATCGTTCATCAGCAGCGAGCGGCACCAGGCATCGATGAGGATGTGATGATTGCTCATCATGAACCAGAAGCGCGCCGCGCCCACACGGATCAGACGCAAGTGGAACGGCGCCTGGTTGAGCAGATCGAACCCGGCCTCGCGTTCGGTCCTGAGCAAGGTTTGCAGCTTCGGCTCTTGCTCGGCTTCGGCGATATCACGCCAGTCGAGGTACTCGATCGGTGTGCTGCCCGGTTTGTGGATCACCTGCAGCATGTCCGCGCCGACGTTCCAGCAGAACGACGCGCGCAACGCTTCGTGGCGGGCGACTACGGCTTGCCAGGCCTGGGCGAAACGCTGCGGATCCAGCTCGCTGTTGATGCGGTAGCGGTCCTGCATGTAGTACAGGCCGGTGCCCGGCTCCAGCAAGGTGTGCAACAGCATGCCTTCCTGCATCGGGGTCAACGGGTAGACGTCTTCGATAGCGGCGGCCGGGACTGGCAGCGCATCCAGTTGCGTCTGATTGAGCTGCGCCAGCGGGAAGTCCGACGGCGTCAGGCCTCCGGCGTCGTCGCGCAGGCAATGCTCGATCAGACTGCTCAACTCACCGAGGTAGGCATCGGCCAACTCGCCGATGGTTGACGGATCGAAGCGTTCGGCGCTGAAGGTCCAGCGCAATACCAGTTCACCGCCATACACCTGACTGTCGACGCTCAGCTCATTGGGCAACGGGGCATTGGCATCGTGGGCCGCGCCGATGGCTTCATCCAGTGGATGGAACAGCGCGTCCGCGCCGAAGCTCTGGTCGAACTGGCCGAGGTAGTTGAAGGTGATCGGTGCCTGCGGCAACGCCGCCATGCTGTGGCGACTCGGCTCATCGGCGAGGTAACGCAGCACGCCATGACCCAGGCCCTTGTGCGGCACGGCACGCAGCTGTTCCTTGATCGCCTTGATCGACGCGCCCTGCCCGGCGGCTTCTTCGATGTTCGACGGCGTCAGGCGCAGCGGATAAGCACTGGTAAACCAGCCCACCGTGCGGGTCAGGTCGATGTCGTCGAACAGCGCTTCGCGGCCGTGACCTTCCAGCTGAATCAGCGCCGATGGCTGACCGTTCCAGCGACACAGCACGCGGGCCAAAGCGGTCAACAGCAAGTCGTTGACCTGGGTGCGATAGGCACTTGGCGCCTGTTGCAGCAACTGCCGCGTACGCTCGCTGTCGAGACGCACGCTGACGGTTTGCGCATGACGGTTTTGCCGCCCGCCTTCAGGGTGATCGCAGGGCAAATCGGCACTTGGCCCGGCCAGTTGCGCCTGCCACCAGCCCAGCTCTTCGCGCAGGGACTCACTGCCGGCGTAGGCCTGCAAGCGTGCTGCCCAGTCCTTGAAGGCGCTGGTTTTCGCCGGCAGCTTCACCGACTGCCGCGCCTCCAGTTGGCGATACACGGTTTGCAGGTCATCGAGCAGCACCCGCCACGACACACCGTCCACCACCAAGTGGTGAATGGCGATAAACAAGCGTTGCTGACCCTCAGGTCCATCGACCAGCAACACGCGCAGCAAGGGCCCCTGTTCAAGGTCGAGACTGCGCTGGGCATCGGCGAACAAGGCCGCGCATTTATCCATCGACGAAACGCGCACTTGCCACAACACCGGCGCATCGAAAACTGGCTGGTGCAAGGCCTGCCACTGGCCGGCAACCTTGCCAAAACGCAGGCGCAAGGCGTCGTGCTGTTCGATCACCGCCAGCAACGCTTGCTCCAGGCGATGAGATTCCAGCACCACCGTCGGTTGCAACAACAACGCCTGGTTCCAGTGTTGGCGTTGCGCGATATCGGTGTCGAAGAACCAGTGCTGGATCGGTGTCAGGCGCGACTCGCCCATGATCAAACCCTGCTCGGCGTTGGCCTGCTCGCTGCGGGTGGCCACGGCGGCGAGGGTCTGCACGGTCTGGTGCTGGAACAGGTCACGAGGGCTGAAGTGAATGCCCTGCTGCCGCGCCCGGCTGACCACCTGGATCGACAGGATCGAGTCGCCGCCCAGTTCGAAGAAGTTGTCGTTGAGACCGACCTGCTCGACGTTCAGCACTTCGCACCAGATCTGCGCCAGCGTGACTTCGAGCTCGTTGGTCGGCGCCACGTAGTCTTGGCGATTCAGCTCCGGGTCCGGTGCCGGGAGCGCGCGGCGGTCGAGTTTACCGTTGCCGGTCAACGGCATGCTCGCCAGCAGGATCAGGTGCGTGGGCACCATGTAATCCGGCAGTTGCGATTTCAGATGCGCCTTGAGGGCTTCGCGCAACATCGATTGCTGCGCTTCGTCCTGTTCGGCGACATCCGTCACCAGATAGCCGACCAGTTGCTTGCCGCTCGGTGCGTCAAGCGCCAGCACGACCGCCTCACGGACTGCATCATGGTCCAGCAGGCGGGTTTCGATTTCACCGAGCTCGATGCGGAACCCGCGAATCTTCACTTGATGGTCGATGCGTCCAAGGTATTCCACCAGGCCATCGGCACACTGGCGCACAAGGTCACCGGTGCGATAGATACGCCCGCCATCGGCGGCAAACGGATCGGCCACAAAGCGCTCCGCTGTCATGCCCGGACGCTGGTGATAACCCTGGGCCAGGCCCGCGCCACCGACGTACAACTCGCCCGTCGCGCCTTGCGGCACCAACGCCAGGTCGGCGTCGAGAATGTAGGCCACGCGGTCGCCGATCACACTGCCGATCGGTACGCTGCCTGCGCCCTCTTCCAGCACTTCAGGCGCAAGGCTGGCCAGCGGCATGACCACTGTCTCGGTCGGGCCGTAGGCGTTGAAGAACCGGCTCGGCTTGAACGCTGCACGAATGCGCGCCAAGTGCTCACCGGTCAGCGCTTCGCCGCCGGTGATGATCATGCGCACCGGCAGGGTCTGGTCCTGGGTCGCCAGCCATTGCGCCAACTGGCTGCCGTAGCTCGGCGTGAAACCGAGTACGTTGATGTGATGACGACGGATCAGGCCGCAGATTTCTTCCGCGTCCCACTGCCCTTGTGCTCGCAACACCACGTGCGCGCCACTGAGCAGCGGCACCAGCAAACGCTCGGTGGCGGCGTCGAAGTTGATCGAATAGAAGTGCAGCTCGCAGTCGTCGGGGCGCATACCGAAACGCTCGATCACCGCGCGGCAATGCATGGCGATTTCACCGTGGGACACCACCACGCCTTTCGGTTTCCCGGTCGAGCCCGAGGTGTAGATCAGGTAGGCCTGATGCTGCGCCAGACTGATCAACGGCAGCTCGCTGGCCGGGAAATGGGCCAGTGCAGCGGCGTCTTCTTCAAGACACCAGCGGCCGACAGTCGCCGGCAACTCGCCCAGGGCCTTGAACATCGCCGCATCGCTGAGCAGCAAACCGATGCCGCTGTCTTCGATCATGTAGTGCAAGCGGTCCAGCGGGTATTCCGGATCCAGCGGCACATAGGCGCCGCCCGCCTTGAGGATCGCCAACAGGCCGACCACCATTTCCAGCGAACGCTCGAGTGCCAGGCCCACACGAACCTGGGGGCCGACACCACGTTCGCGCAGCATCCAGGCCAGGCGGTTGGCGCGGCTATCGAGTTCGGCATAGCTCAGGGTCTGCCCGGCGAAGGTAAGGGCCGGCGCGTCCTGGCGCACCAGGGCTTGCTCGGCGAACAGGTAATGGATGCACTGATCCAGCCGATGTTCACCCGGCTCGACGCCGAGGCTGTCGAGCAGAAGCTGTTGCTCGCCGGACGCCAGCAGCGGCAGTTCGCTCAAGCGTTGTTGCGGATCGCCAATCAGCGCCTCCAGCAGGTTACGCCAATGCCCGGCCATGCGGGCGATGCGCGGCTCGTCGAACAAATCGGTGCTGTAGGTCAGGCAGCAACCCAGGCGATGGTCGAGGTCGGTGACTTCCAGGTTGAGGTCGAACTTGGTCGCGCGGGCATCGTTGGCCAGGTACTCGACCGTCATGCCGGCCAGGGTGCGGCTTTGCTGGAATTCCCAGCGCTGCACGTTGCACATCACCTGGAACAACGGGTTGTAGGCCGCACTGCGTGGCGGTTGCAGGGCTTCCACCAGATGATCGAACGGCAGGTCCTGATGGGACTGGCCTTCGATCACCGTGTGCCGCACCTGCTCAACCAGCTCGCCGACAGACATCTGCCCGTCGAGCTGGCAGCGCAGCACCTGGGTGTTGAGGAATGCACCGATCAGCCCTTCGCTTTCCGGACGAATGCGGTTGGCCACAGGCGCGCCGATGCGCAGATCAGTCTGGCCGCTATAGCGGTACAGCAGGGTCGCCAGTACGGCGGTCATGGTCATGAACAGGGTCAGGCCGTGCCGGGCATTGAAGGCACGGACCCGTGCCGCAAGCTCGTCGCTCAGGTCAAAGCGATAGAGCTCACCCTGATGGCTTTGTACCGGCGGACGCGGACGGTCGGCCGGCAACTCCAGCAGCGGATGTTCATGGCCCAGTTGCGTGGTCCAGTAATCGAGCTGACGCTGACGCTCGCCCGACTCCAGCCACTGACGCTGCCACACGCTGTAATCCAGGTACTGCACCGGCAACGGCGCCAGCGGCGACTCACGGTCGTCGACAAAGGCTTCGTACAGCGCGCTGAGTTCCCGGGCAAAGATGTCCATCGCCCAGCCTTCGGTGACGATGTGGTGCAGGGTCAGAACGAAGTAGTGTTCCTGCTCGGCAGTCTTGACCAGGCACGCACGCAGCAGCGGTCCGGTTTCCAGATCAAACGGCTGGTGGGCTTCGTCGTCGGCCAGTTGCTGGACCTGCCACTCACGGTCTTCGGCATCCAGCGCGGTGAAATCCTTCCACGCCATGCGCACGCCGGTCTCCATGTGCACCTGTTGGCGAGCGACACCGTCAACGCTCGGGAACGTAGTGCGCAGGGTTTCATGGCGCATGATCAAGGCTTGCAGCGCCGCTTCGAACCGCGCGACATCCAGCACGCCGCGTAGCCGCGCCATGCCGCCCACGTTATAGGCCGGGCTGTCCGGCTCCATCTGCCAGAGGAACCACATGCGCTGCTGGGAATAGGACAGCGGCACCGCCTGGCGACGGTCGATTGTTTCAATCGGCGGCTGTTTGTTGGTGCTGCCGCTGGCCTGGATCAGGCGGACCTGTTCGGCAAATGCACCCAGTTCGCTGTGTTCGAACAGCGCCCGCAGCGGCAACTCGACGTCACAGGCCTGACGGGTGCGGGAGATGATTTGCGTGGCCAGCAGCGAGTGGCCGCCGAGGGCAAAGAAATCATCGCGCAAGCCGACTGGCGTCAGGCCCAGCACTTCGCGCCAGATGCCGGCGATTTGCTGTTCCAGTTCGGTCACGGGCTCAACGTGTTCGCGAACCTGCCACTGCGGCTCCGGCAAGGCGCGACGGTCGAGTTTGCCGCTCGGGCCGAGGGGCATCTGGTCCAGACGCATCAACTGGGCCGGGACCATATATTCCGGCAGCTGCGCCGTCAGCGCCGCTTTCAGGCGAGTCGTTTGCGCATCGATGGACTCAGCAGTGTCGGTGGTGGTGAAGTAACCGACCAGTTGTCCACCCGCCGCCGTTTCGCGCACCAGCACCACCGCTTGGGCGACACCCTCCTGCGCCAGCAGACGGGCTTCGATTTCCTGTGGCTCGACGCGGAAACCGCGCAGCTTGACCTGCTGATCGAGGCGACCGAGATACTCGATCACGCCATCGCCAGTCCAGCGTGCACGATCACCGGTGCGGTACAGACGCGCGCCGTGCTCGTCCAATGGGTCGACGACAAAACGCTCGGCAGTCAGCCCCGGGCGGCCCAAGTAGCCACGCGCCAGGCCGCTGCCACTGATGCACAACTCACCCGGTACACCGGCCGGCACCGGATTGAGCTCGCTGTCGAGCACGCGGCAGATCACATTGCCCAGTGGCCGGCCAATCGGCGAGCGTTCGCCATCGGCGCTGGAGCACTGCCAATGGGTGACGTTGATTGCGGTTTCGGTCGGGCCGTAACGGTTGTGCAACTGTACGGCCGGCAGTTGCGCCAGCACGCGGTTGCGCAGCTCCGCAGGCAAGGCTTCGCCGCCGGAGAATACGCGGCGCAGGCTGGTGCATTGCGCGCTGAGCGGTTCGTCGATGAACAACGAAAGCAGCGGCGGCACGAAGTGCAGCGTGGTCACCCCGTACGCTTGCACAAGCTGCGCGATGCGATGCGGATCGCGGTGTTCGCCGGGGCCGGCAATCAACAGGCGACTGCCGGTGATCAGCGGCCAGAAGCACTCCCACACCGACACGTCGAAACTGATCGGCGCCTTTTGCATCAGCACATCGGTTTCGTTCAACTGATAGGTTTGCTGCATCCATTGCAGGCGCTCGGCCAGTGCCGCGTGGGTGTTGCCCACGCCTTTGGGTTGGCCGGTCGATCCCGAGGTGTAAATCACATAGGCGAGGTTATCGCCCTGCAGATGCAGGCCCGGCGCCTGGCTTGGCCAGTTGTCCAGGTGCAAGGTGTCCATGGCGATCACACTGACGCCCTGGCTGGCCGGCAAGCGATCGAGCAACCCGGTTTGCGTCAGCAGCAATTCGACACCGCTGTCGCTGAGCATGTAGGACAGGCGCTCGGCCGGGTAGTCCGGATCCAGCGGTACATAGGCACCACCGGCCTTGATGATCGCCAGCAGGCCGATCAGCAGTTGCGGCGAACGCTCGCAGGCAATGGCCACGCAGACGTCCGGGCCGACGCCCTTGTCGCGCAGGTAGTGGGCCAGGCGGTTGGCCTGGGTGTGCAGTCCGGCGAAGTCCAACTGACCGCCGTCCCACAGCAGCGCCGTGCGCTGCGGGGTCAGTCGGGCTTGTTCGTCAAGCCGTTCCGGCAGCCATTGACTGGCCGGTGTGCAGGGTGCAACGGACCAGTTCGCTTGCTGATGGTGCTCAGACTCAGTGAGCAGTTGTAGACCGCCGAGGGCCGTTTGCGGACGCTCGCAGACTTCACGCAACAGGTTGGCGTAATGCTCGGACAGACGCTCGATGGTCGTCGCATCGAACAACTCGCTGGCATAGTCGAAGGACAGGCTCAGGCGACCGTTGCGATCTTCTTCACTGTGCAATTGCAGATCGAACTTGGCTTCCCGGCTGTGCCACGGCAGCTCTTCGGCGAGCAACCCCGGCAGACGCTTCAAGGCACTGAGGTCGCGCTGTTGGTGGTTGAACATGACCTGGAACAAACCCTGTTCACGGGCCTGCGGGAAGGCTTCAAGCAGCTGTTCGAACGGCAAGTCCTGATGCGCTTGCGCACCCAGCGCTGCCTGACGGGTTTGCCCCAGCAGTTCAGTGAACGGCAGCCGTGAATCCACCTCGGCGCGCAGCACCTGGGTGTTGATGAAAAAGCCGATCAGGCCCTGGGTTTCCAGGCGCGGACGGTTGGCGTTCGGCACGCCGATGCGGATGTCACGCTGACCGCTGTAGCGATGCAACAAGGCCTGGAACGCGGCGAGCAGCAGCATGAAGGAGGTCGATTCGTGGGCCTGGGCGGTCTGGCGAATCCCATCGCTGAGGGCCGCGCCCAGACGCACGGTATGGCGGGCGGCGCTGCGCAATTGTTGTGCGGAGCGTGGATGATCGGTGGCCAGGCTCAGGGTCGGATGCTCATCGCCCAGACGGGCTTTCCAGTAGGCCAGTTGCCGCTCGCCCTCCCCTTGCGCCAGCCATTGGCGCTGCCAGCTGGCGTAATCGGCGTACTGCGTCGGCAATGGCGCCAGCAGCGCTTGCTGGCCTTGGGAGGCCGCCGCATACAGGCGCGAGAACTCGTCGATCAGCACATTCAGCGACCAGCCGTCCGCGATGATGTGATGCATCGTCACCAACAACTGATGGTCTTCGTCGTCGAGGCGCACCAGCGTCACCCACAGCAGCGGGCCTTTCTCCAGGTCGAACCGGGTACGCGCCTCGTCCTCACGGATTTGCAGTGCACGGGCCTCACGTTCGGCGGCCGGCAGATCGCTGATGTCGATCGTTTGCAGGTTGAACTCAGCACCCGCAGTGACCTGCTGCAGGGCCACGCCATCACGCTCGAAGAAGCGCGTGCGCAGGGATTCGTGGCGCTCGATCAACTGCTGGAAACTGGCGCGCAATGCGTCCTCGTCCAGTTCGCCACGCAAGCGCAAGGCACCCGGAATGTTGTAGGCGCTGCTGTGGGGGTCGAGTTGCCAGGTGATCCACAAACGGTTTTGTGCCAACGATTGCGGCATCGGTTGCTGGCGCGACAGCGCCGTGATCGCGCCCTGGGCCAGGCCAACGTCCTGTTGCTGACGGGCCACGACATCGGCGAAGGCGCCGAGGGTCGGGGCTTCGAACAGCAGGCGCAGGTTCAACTCCAGTCCCAGCGCTTCACGCAGACGCGCCACCACTTGCGTCGCTGCAATGGAGTTGCCACCGAGCAGGAAGAAATGATCGTCGGCGCCCACCTGCCCGACCTGCAATTGCTCGCACCAAATCCGGCCGATCAGGCTTTGCAGCTCAGAGCCCGACTCGACCTGGCTTGCACTTTCGACGCTGGCCGACGGGAACACCGCGTAGCTGTCGAGGCTGCCGTCCGCCAGTCGACTGCGGCACGCCGAGCGTTGCAATTTGCCGCTGGACGTCTTGGGCAGCGCGCCCGGATTGAGCAGCACCACCATGCTCGGTGCTTCCTGATACGCCTCGGCGACGGCCTGGCGAATGGCTTTGATCAGGGCCTCGGGCGGCAGGATTTTCTGCACGCTGCGGCTGATTTCGGCGGCGATGCCGATGCCCTCCTGACCATCGACCGTGACGGCAAAGGCGGCAACGCGGCCCTTGCGCACCACTTCCACTTCGCTCTCGATGGTCTGCTCGATGTCCTGCGGGTACAGGTTGTGCCCGCGCACGATCAGCATGTCCTTCAGGCGGCCGGTGATGAACAGCTCGCCGTTGCGCATGAAACCCAGGTCACCGGTTCGCAGCCAGGTCTGGCCGGCGTGCCGGACGAACGTCTTGGCTGACGCCTCAGGGTTGCGCCAATAACCGAGGGCGATGCTCGGCCCGCTGGCCCAGACTTCACCGACGGCGTTGTCGGCCTGTTCGCTGAGAGAGACCGGGTCGACGATCAGCACGGCGTGAGCCGGCTGGCTGATGCCACAACTCATGATCGGGCTGCCCTCGCCCGCTTCCACCCGGTTCTGCGCCAGGGCCTGATCGTCCACCCGCAGGTTGCCGATGCCTTCGCCGCGCGCTGTGCCGGCCACGAACAAGGTGGCTTCGGCCAGACCGTAAGAGGCCATGAAGCTGTCCGCGGTGAAACCGCAGGTCGCGAACTTCTCGGCGAAGCGTTCCAGGGTGTCGAGGCGAATCGGTTCGGAACCGGAATACGCCACGCGCCAGCCACTCAGGTCCAGCCGTTCCAAGGCCGATTCGCTGACCCGCTCGCTGCACAGGCGATAGGCAAAATCCGGTCCGCCGCTGATGGTGCCGCCGTATTCGCTGATCGCTTCCAGCCAGCGCAACGGCCGGCCGAGGAAGTACGCCGGCGACATCAATACACAAGGCACGCCGCTGAAAATCGGCTGCAGCAAACCGCCGATCAGGCCCATGTCGTGGTACAGCGGCAGCCAACTGACGATCACATCGTCGGGGTTGAGGTCGATGCCAAAGCCGTGACGAATCAGCAATTCGTTGGCGACCAGATTGCCGTGGCTGACTTGCACGCCCTTGGGCAACGCGGTGGAGCCGGAGGTGTATTGCAGGAAGGCGATGTGATCGTCCTGCAAATCCGCCGCGACCCAGCGTTCGGCCAGTGCGTCGTCGAGGGTGTCGACACACAGCAACGGCGGTGCCCCTTCGATTGACTGCAATGCATCGCGTAGCCCGGCGCTGGTCAGCAGCAAGCGCGGTTGGGCATCGCTGATGATCGACAGCAGGCGTTCCTGGTGATGACGACGCGTCGACTCCGGCGGGTAGGCCGGCACCGCGATCACCCCGGCGTACAGGCAACCGAAGAACGCCGCGACGTAATCCGGACCGCTGGGGAACAACAACACGGCGCGGTCGCCAAAATCTGCTTGAGCCTGCAAGGCGCCGGCAATCGTCCGCGCCCGCTGATCCAGCTCGCGATAACTGAGCACCACAGCCTGTTCCGGGGTCTCGGCAAGAAAACGCAGGGCCACCCGATCCGGCGTCAGGGCCGAGCGGCGCTGAAGGGCTTGGACCATTGTGCTGGGGAGTTCGAACGCGTCGGTCATGAGGTTTCCTGCCTGATTTCGGCTTGGTAGGAGCGAGCCTGCTCGCGAAAATCCGGAGAACACCGCGGGGTGTCAGGTGCCCATCGTCATCGTTGACGACCATCGCGAGCGAGCTCGCTCCTACGGGGTGATGAGGGTTGCGCTGTGCAATTCACCAATGAGAACGGATGACGTCTTGAAATAATTAGTCGCCAGGTTGCAGCGCCAGGCGGGCTGAAGGGGGCGTCAACGTGTCGCAGTTCGCACTCTGCACCTTTGTTGCGCATCAATTCTTTTTCTCATTTGACAATCATTATCATTAAGCCTAATTTGTCGCTCGATTGTGCAGGACGGCCCCCCCCGGTTTATCCCCGTCCCACTAACCTTTTGCAGCAAGGTGATTTCCATGATGGAACCAGTATCCACAAGCAGGTGCGATACACCGCTACTTCAGGCATTCGTCGATAATCGACTGATTCTGGTGAAGATCGCAGCCCGTATTACCGGTTGCCGCTCACGTGCCGAAGATGTTGTGCAGGACGCGTTCTTCCGGTTGCAATCGGCCCCGCCCATCACCAGTTCGATCAAGGCCCAGCTCAGCTACCTGTTCCAGATCGTGCGCAACCTGGCGATCGACCACTACCGCAAGCAGGCGCTGGAGCAGAAGTATTCCGGCCCTGAAGAAGAAGGGCTGAATGTGGTGATCCAGGGTGCGTCACCGGAAACCTCGCACATCAATTTCTCGACGCTGGAGCACATTGCCGATGCGTTGACCGAGTTGCCGAGCCGCACCCGCTACGCCTTCGAGATGTATCGCCTGCACGGCGTACCGCAAAAAGACATCGCCAAGGAACTCGGCGTCTCGCCAACCCTGGTTAACTTCATGATCCGCGATGCGCTGGTGCACTGCCGCAAGGTGTCGGGGAATCGTGGCGATACAGCCGCTCGCCACTAAGATCTGAAATCTGCGTCGCTCCCTTCGCGAGCAAGCCCGCTCCCACAGATTCAGCACACACCCTGTAGGAGCGAGCTTGCTCGCGATAGCGGACTCAAGGTCTATACAGAGCTTGAGCCGTACCTATCAAGCCAGTGCGCACCGATCGAAAAACCGCTCCCGCCCCAATACCATCAAGGCCGCGCGCTTGTGCGGGAAGTCGAACTCTTTCTCGCAGTGAAAGCACTGGTTGTGCATGTACCCGATCATCTTCGCGTTATCGGCACGAGGCTCGGCCACTACGCGCTGCGTGCGTGGATCATCGAGAAACAGGTAATGCACCAGCGCCGATAACCAGCTCGCCACCTTGTGCGGACCGCGATGGTTTTCCTCACCCACCAGCATGTGAATGCCACGGTCGTAATCGCCGGCATCATAGAAGGGTGCGATGCGATCCTCCTTGGCCCAGTAGGCTTCGAAGTATGCGAACGGCTGTTCGTCGAAACACCCGATCAGCGTCAGGGTGTGCGGATCGGCCTCGAGTTTGCTCAGGTATTGGCGATGCTGTTCGAGACTGCCCTGCTCCTGCCAGAAGCTGGCGACACGCGGACTGTTCTGCCAACGATTGAAACGCGCCAGGTCCTGCTCGATTTCCAGGGTACGCAGGGAAATCCAGGCGCCCAGCCGCGCATCGAATCGTCGATACACCTCACCCCGGGGTTTCACTGCTCGCAGCGGATGACGCTTGCCGCCGGTGATGACCATTTGCTGTGGGTAGCTGCCGGTCAGGGAGTGCCCCAGCCATGGCTGCGGCAACTGCCAGAACAAGGTGCGCTCGCAGCAATACTGGCCATTGAAGGGAGTCGGAATCAGCAAACCACTGAGCACAGCTTCGTGCGGCACCTCTTGCAGTTGCCAGACCAGGCGCTGACAGTCGGGGTCGCGGGCGAACAGCCAGTAACAGGCCGCCCATATCGCTTGCCCTTCGGGGTGACTGAAGCGCTCCAGCAATTGCACGTGCAACTCGGGGCCACGATTGAGCCGCAGGGTGAGCAAGGGCTGGCCTTCCAGGCTGAGGCTCAGGCGGCCTTGCGTTTCATCAGCGGCAAGACGACTGCCGGTCGGCAGGCACAGGGCAGTCAGGTCATTCAGATTGGACATGGGGGCGGGCTCACGATAATCGTCGACAGTTCAACGAGGTGACGTCAGCCACGGCGGGAAATTTAGGACAAGAACGTCAATTGACGACTTGAGGTAGCGGTTCGTTGTGCGGGACCGGCACCACCGCAATCTTGTACGGATCGAAAATCCTCAGCATCTGGCCACTGTCGCGCAAGCCCTGCAACAACTTGCCGAAGGCTTCGCCGCTGATGGGGGCCGCCGGGCGCAGGATGGCGTAATGGTGATAGACCTGATCGATGCGATCGGACGCCAACAACTCCTTGGCGACATTCGGATTGCGCAAAAAATAGTCGTTCAGGTAAGAGCGCGTGACCAGGGCGATGTCGGCGCGACCGCGTAACACCATCAGCAGATTGCTGTCATGGGAATAGGTCAGCGTGGCGTTGTAGTTTTTTTGCAGGTACTGGGGCTCGGCATTGAAGTTGGCGAACTCGTAGTGATAACCGCTGAAGAGTGCCAGGCGCTTGCCGCTCAGGTCGGCAAAATAGCTTTGCTGCCGATCTGGCAGGCGTTGCGCGACAAAAATCTCGGCGTCTTCCAGCCCCATGTCGACGGCGGTATGGGGAATGTCTACCCAACCCCAGGCCGGATTTTCGAAGATGGCCATGTCGACCCGGCCCTGCTTCAAGTCACCGAAACGCCGTGGAATGGACGTGGGCACCAGGACAAACTGATAGTCACTTTGCGCTGCGTTCAGGGCCTCGACCAGTTGCGGCAGCAACCCGGTATCGGCCCCGGATTCCGGGCGCACGGTGTAGGGCGGAAAATGCGCGGCACCAATGCGCACCAGTTGCGCAGCCTGGGATGGCAGCATCGTTAACGCCGCAAGCGTCGCGAGCAAAAGCCGCGAAGCTGTCCGAATTGGCGACCCCCTCAAAACAAGCTCACTCCCCAATAAAACGGCATCAATGCCTTCAAGCTAGGCGTTTTCTACAAGTTAGCCAGTTTAATGCCGGGCAACACAACTTTATTGCCGGTCTTCCAGCACCAGAATCAACGCTTCATCGGCCAACTGATCAAGGCTCATGCTACCGCCGGCGCGAAACCAGGTGGTGGTCCATGACAATGCGCCGGTCAGGAAGCGGCGGGTAATGAACACATCGCCGCGGATAAACCCGGCGCTCTTGGCTTCGCCCAGTACTTGCAGCCAGATGTCTTCGTAGATTTCGCGCAGCGCCAGGACCTTGGCCTGGCCCTCTTCGGACAGCGAGCGCCATTCGTAGACCAGCACGGCCATGGCCTCACCGCTGCCACCCATGATCGACTGCAATTCGCAGCGGATCAGCGCCAGCACCCGTTCGCGCACATTGCCGGCCTCGGCGATGGCCGCACGCATCAACGCGGTGTTGTAGCGGATGGTTTCCTCCATCACCGCGCGCAGGATTTCGTCCTTGCTTTTGAAGTGATGGAAAATACTCCCGGACTGAATGCCCACGGCACCGGCCAGATCGCGCACGGTGGTGCGCTCGTAGCCTTTATTGCGGAACAGGTGGGCCGCCACTTGCAGCAGCTTGCCACGGGCGCTGTCCGGGTCGGTCAATTGGCCGTCGTCCACCAATTCACGCATGACCCGCAGGGCTTTTTGCTCGTCCACCCGTTCTCTCCTACAGTCGATCAATCAATAACGCCGATCACCCCGAAATCAACGGGGTTGCGCGGGCAATTTAAGCTCATGGATGCAACCAAGCAAGCGCTTGGCAGAAGATAACCCAGTCATTTACAAACCAAGCGCTTGCTTGGTAATGTCGACGCACTTGGGTTGGAGGTGGCTATGGAACGGACTGCGCCAAAATCAATTCGCATCGGTTGCGCCAGCGCCTTCTGGGGCGATACCTCGACCGCTGCCGCGCAACTCGTGGAACACGGGCATCTGGACTATCTGGTCTTCGACTACCTGGCCGAGATCACCCTGTCGATCATGGCCGGCGCACGGATGAAAGATCCCCAGGCCGGGTATGCGGGCGACTTCATCGAAGTGCTCGCGCCCTTGCTGCCGCAGCTCGCGCAGCACAACATCCGGGTCATCAGCAATGCCGGCGGGGTCAACCCCCAAGCCTGCGCCGCCGCCCTGCAAGCGGCCTGTGACAAGGCCGGGGTGGCGTTGAAAATCGCCGTGCTGCTGGGTGATGACTTGCAACCGCAATTCAAACAGCTGGGCAATCAAGGCATTCATGAAATGTTCAGCGGTGCGCCCCTGCCATCGAGATGCGTCTCGACCAATGCCTACCTCGGCGCACCCGGCATCGTCGAAGCCCTGCGTCTGGGCGCGGACATCGTGATCACCGGGCGCGTGGTCGACAGTGCGGTGGTCAGCGCTGCGCTGGTACATGAGTTCGGCTGGTCGTGGCACGACTACGACAAACTCGCCCAGGCCGCATTGGCCGGGCACATCATCGAATGCGGCGCCCAGTGCACGGGCGGCAACTTCACCGATTGGCGCGACGTGCCCGACTACGAACACATCGGTTTTCCCATCGTCGAAGTCAGCGCCGACAGCCAGTTCATCGTCAGCAAACCGCAAGGTACCGGTGGCCTGGTCACGCCGCTGACAGTGGGTGAACAGATGCTCTATGAAATCGGTGATCCGCGCGCATATCTGCTGCCCGACGTGGTGTGCGACTTCACTCAGGTCAAACTGCTGCAACAAGGCAAGAACGCGGTGCAGGTACACGGCGCCAAAGGCCTGCCGCCGACGGCTCAATACAAGGTCAGCGCCACGTACCCCGATGGTTTTCGCTGTACCGCCAGTTGCCTGATTGCCGGCATCGATGCCGTCGACAAGGCGCACCGAGTCAGCGCGGCGATCATCAACAAGACCTCGGAAATGTTCAGCCAGCGCGGCTGGGCGCCGTACAGCGAGGTGAATATCGAGTTGCTGGGCAGCGAGGCCACCTATGGCCCCCACGGCCAGCGGCAGGACAGCCGCGAAGTGGTGATCAAACTCGCCGTGCGCCATCCGGACAAGCAGGCCTTGATCCTGTTCTCCCGGGAGATTGCCCAGGCCGCCACCGGCATGGCGCCAGGGCTGACCGGCATTGTCGGTGGTCGGCCGACGGTGTATCCGCTGATCCGACTGTTCTCGTTCCTCATCGACAAAACCGCCTGCACGCTGGACATTGATTTCATGGGCCGGCGCCACCCCTGTGCCCTGCCCGCCCTCGATACGCTCGACCCGCTGGACCTGCCAGCCCCGTTCGCTGCACCGAAGCCGACTGGCCAGGCCGACGCCAGCGTGGCACTGGTCAAGCTGGCGGTCGCCCGCTCTGGCGACAAGGGCAACCACAGCAACATCGGCGTCATGGCCCGCGATCCCGAATTCCTGCCATGGATCGCCGAAGCCCTGACCCCGGAAGTGATCGTCGACTGGATGGGCCACGTCCTCGATCCCATCCACGGGCGGGTCGAACGCTGGTACTTGCCCGCCAGCCACAGCCTGAATTTCCTGCTGGAAAACGCCCTTGGCGGCGGCGGTGTCGCCAGCCTGCGAATCGACCCGCAGGGCAAAGCCTTCGCCCAGCAACTGCTGGAAATCCAGATCCCGGTGCCGCAGCGCATCGCCGACCAGTTCAACTAGAGGATTGTCGCCATGGCCTACGATTCGATTTTCAAAGCCGATTTGTTTGCCGGCCAAAACATCATCGTCACCGGTGGCGGCAGCGGCATCGGCCGCTGCACCGCCCACGAACTGGCGGCCCTCGGCGCCCATGTGCTGCTGGTCGGGCGCAAGGCCGACAAGCTCAAAACCGTTGCGGCAGAGATCGCCGAAGACGGTGGCAAGGCCGACTGGGCCGTTTGCGATATCCGCGAGGAGGAAGCGGTGACGCATCTGGTCAGCGAACTGATTCGCAAGCACGGTCCGATCCATGGCCTGGTCAACAATGCCGGCGGGCAGTACCCGTCGCCCTTGGCCTCGATCAATCAGAAGGGTTTCGAAACCGTGATGCGCACCAATCTGGTGGGCGGCTTCCTGATGGCCCGGGAAGTGTTCAACCAGTCCATGAGCCAGCACGGTGGCGCCATCGTCAACATGCTCGCCGACATGTGGGGCGGCATGCCCGGCATGGGCCACTCCGGCGCGGCACGTTCGGGTATGGACAACCTGACCAAGACCGCCGCGTACGAATGGGGTCATGCCGGCGTGCGGGTCAACGCCGTGGCGCCGGGTTGGGTTGCCTCCAGCGGCATGGACACCTACGAAGGCGCCTTCAAGGCCGTGATCCCGACCCTGCGCGAACACGTACCGCTCAAGCGCATCGGCACCGAATCGGAAGTCAGCGCGGCGATCGTTTTCCTGCTCAGCCCGGCAGCGGCGTTCGTCAGCGGCAGCACCCTGCGCATCGACGGCGCCGCCAGCCTCGGCGGGCGCGCCTGGCCGATCCACAAGGCAACCAACAGCGAGTCGTACAACGGTTTCCACCGCGCCTACATACCCGACGTGTTGAAGGACAAGGAATAACCCATGCCGGTGATTCAGTCGCAACTCGATCCCCACAGCGAGCCGTTCGCCCAGAACCGTAAGGCAATGCTGAGCGCCATCGAACAAGTCCGCGTGCTCGAACAGAACCTGCTGGACAAGGCCGCCGAAGCCAAGCCCAGGTTTGAAAAACGCGGTCAGTTATTGCCCCGCGAGCGCCTCAATCTGCTGCTCGACCCCGGCGCGCCGTTTCTCGAACTGGCGAGCCTGGCCGGCTACAAGCTGCACGACGACAAGGACGGCAGCTGCGCCGGTGGCGGCCTGATCGCCGGTATCGGCTATGTGTCTGGCGTGCGCGTGCTGGTGGTGGCGAACAACAGCGCAATCAGGGGCGGGACCATCTCCCCCAGCGGCTTGAAGAAATCCCTGCGCCTGCAGCAGATCGCCATGGAAAACAAACTGCCGGTGATCACCCTCGCCGAAAGCGGCGGCGCCAACCTCAATTACGCGGCGGAGATTTTCGTCGAAGGCGCGCGCAGCTTTGCCAATCAGGCGCGGATGTCGGCCATGGGTTTACCGCAGGTGACTGTGGTGCATGGCTCGGCCACGGCGGGAGGCGCCTATCAGCCGGGTTTGTCGGACTACGTGGTGGTGGTGCGCGGCAAGGCCAAACTGTTTCTCGCCGGGCCGCCCCTGCTCAAGGCCGCCACCGGCGAAGTCGCGACCGATGAAGAACTGGGTGGCGCCGAGATGCACGCACAAACTGCCGGCACCGCCGAATACCTGGCTGAAAACGACGCCGACGGAGTGCGACAGGTACGCGAGATCGTCAGCCTGCTGCCGTGGAACGAGCAGTTGCCCCAACCGCCCGAACGACGCTGGGAGGAGCCGCTGTACCCTATCGACGAACTGCTCGGCCTGATCCCGGATGACCCGAAAAAACCCTACGACGTACGCGAAATCATCGCCAGGATTGCCGACGCTTCGAACTTTCTTGAGTTCAAGGGCGAGTTCGATCAGCAGACCGTCTGCGGTCACCTGAAAATTCAGGGACGCGCCTGTGGCTTCATCGGCAACAACGGCCCGATCACGCCCAAGGGCGCGAGCAAGGCTGCGCAATTCATTCAGCTGTGCGACCAGAGCCAGACGCCGTTGCTGTTTTTCCACAACACCACCGGATTCATGGTCGGCACCGAATCCGAACAGCAGGGCGTGATCAAACACGGCGCGAAGATGATTCAAGCGGTGGCCAACGCCCGGGTGCCGAAGCTGACCATAGTCGTCGGCGGCTCCTACGGTGCCGGCAACTATGCAATGTGCGGACGCGGCCTCGACCCGCGCTTCATCTTCGCCTGGCCCAACAGCCGCACCGCCGTGATGGGCGGTGCGCAAGCGGGCAAGGTGCTGCGCATCGTCACCGAGGCCAAACAGGCCAAGGATGGCCTGGTGCCCGATCCGAAAATGCTCGACATGCTGGAACAAGTCACCGCGCAGAAACTCGACAGCCAGTCCACGGCGCTCTACGGCAGTGCCAATCTGTGGGACGACGGTTTGATCGACCCGCGCAATACCCGGACCTTGCTCGGTTACTTGCTGGACATTTGTCACGAGGCCCAGGTGCGGCCATTGCAAGCCAACAGTTTTGGCGTAGCCCGGCTCTAGACCGGCTCAAGGAGAACAATAAAAATGATCTTCACCCAGGAACACGAAGCACTGCGCCGCACCGTACGCCAATTCGTCGAGCACGAGATCAACCCGCATGTCGAGGAATGGGAAAAGGCCGGGCGCTTCCCCATCCACGACATCTTCCGCAAGGCTGGTGATCTCGGCTTGCTGGGGATATCCAAACCGGAAAAATTCGGCGGCATGGGGCTCGACTACAGCTATTCGATCGTCGCCGCCGAAGAATTCGGCACCATACATTGCGGCGGCATCCCGATGTCCATCGGCGTGCAGACCGACATGTGCACGCCGGCACTGGCCCGTTTCGGCTCCGATGAATTGCGCGAGGAATTCCTGCGCCCGGCCATCAGCGGCGAGCAGGTCGGCTGCATCGGTGTTTCCGAAGTCGGTGCCGGCTCTGACGTCGCCGGGTTGAAAACCACGGCGCGCAAGGACGGCGACGATTACGTGATCAACGGCAGCAAGATGTGGATCACCAACTCGCCGAGCGCCGACTTCATCTGCCTGCTGGCCAATACGTCGGACGACAAGCCGCACATCAACAAGTCGCTGATCATGGTGCCGATGAAGACGCCGGGCATCAGCTTGAGCTCGCACCTGGACAAGCTCGGCATGCGCAGTTCGGAAACCGCCCAGGTGTTTTTCGACAACGTGCGCGTACCGCAGCGCAACCGCATCGGCCATGAGGGCGCGGGGTTCATGATGCAGATGCTGCAGTTCCAGGAGGAGCGTCTGTTCGGCGCGGCCAACATGATCAAGGGCCTGGAATATTGCGTCGACAGCACCATCGAATACTGCAAGGAACGTAAAACCTTCGGCAATGCGCTGATCGACAATCAGGTCATCCACTTCCGTCTCGCAGAACTGCAAACCGAAATCGAATGCCTGCGGGCGCTGGTCTATCAGGCCACCGAGCAATACGTCAAAGGCCAGGACGTCACGCGCCTGGCCTCGATGGCCAAGCTCAAGGCCGGGCGGCTGGGCCGCGAAGTCAGCGACAGCTGCCTGCAATATTGGGGTGGCATGGGCTTCATGTGGGACAACCCGGTGGCCCGTGCTTACCGCGATGTGCGGCTGGTGTCGATTGGCGGCGGCGCCGACGAAATCATGCTGGGGATCATCTGCAAGTTGATGGGCATCCTGCCGGGGAAAAAGAAATGAACAACCTGCCGGTTTGCCAGACCTTGTTGCTGGAACTGCACAACGGCGTGTTGCACGTCACCCTCAACCGCCCGGAATGCCGCAATGCGATGAGCTTGCAGATGGTCGCCGAGTTGCGCGCGGTGCTGGCGACGGTACGCGATAAACCAGGGGTACGCGCACTGGTGATCGGTGGCGTCGGCGGGCACTTCTGTGCTGGCGGCGACATCAAGGACATGGCCAACGCCCGCGCTCAGGGCCCAACTGCGCATCGGGACCTGAACCGGGTGTTCGGCGCGCTGCTGCAAGAGGTGCAACACGCACCGCAAGTGGTGATCACGGTGCTGCAAGGCGCGGTACTCGGCGGAGGTCTCGGCCTGGCCTGCGTCAGCGATATCGCCCTGGCTGATCATCAGGCGCAATTCGGCCTGCCGGAAACCAGCCTGGGTCTGCTGCCCGCGCAAATCGCACCGTTCGTGGTTCAGCGCATCGGCCTGACCGAGACCCGGCGACTGGCCCTGACCGCGGCCCGGTTTGATGGCCACCAGGCACGGCGCATGGGGCTGGTGCATTTTGTCGAACATGATCCGCAGGCCCTGGCCGAGCGTCTCGATGAGGTGTTGGCCCATGTCTTGTGTTGTGCGCCAGGGGCGAATGCGGCGACCAAGAAACTCTTGCTGGCGAGTGCTGGTCAGCCGTCGGATGAGTTGCTTGATCAGGCTGCCGAATGGTTCAGCGAAGCGGTGACCGGGGCAGAAGGCGTCGAGGGAACGATGGCCTTCGTGCAAAAACGCAAACCGGGCTGGGCCTCCTGAAAAGCTTCGCTGGCAAGCCAGCTCCCACACTGGAATGCATTTCAAATGTGGGAGCGGGCTTGCTCGCGAAGAGGCCCGAACAAACACCGCAAAATCCAGAGAGCCAACCCATGCCCGGACTGAAAAAAATCCTCATCGCCAACCGCGGTGAAATCGCCTGTCGCATCCAGCGCACAGCCCAGGCGCTGGGCTATCGCACGGTTGCCGTGTTCAGCGATGCCGACGCCGATGCATTGCACGTGCAGATGGCCGACGAGGCAGTCAACATCGGTCCGGCCGCGGTGCAACAGTCTTACCTGAACATCCCGGCCATCCTCGACGCCGCCCGGCGTACGGGCGCGGATGCGATCCATCCGGGCTACGGTTTCCTCTCGGAAAACGCCGGGTTTGCCCG
Source organism: Pseudomonas sp. PDM28 (assembly GCF_019219115.1). Classification (NCBI taxonomy): domain Bacteria; kingdom Pseudomonadati; phylum Pseudomonadota; class Gammaproteobacteria; order Pseudomonadales; family Pseudomonadaceae; genus Pseudomonas; species Pseudomonas sp. PDM28. The sequence goes on along the minus strand of NZ_JAHUWG010000009.1, from coordinate 328,505 downwards.
CGCCTGCCAGGATGCCGGCATCACCTTCATCGGCCCCAGCCCCGAGGCCATCGAACTGATGGGCAGCAAGCGCCTGTCGAAAATCGCCATGATCGAAGCCGGTGTGCCCTGCATCAAAGGCTATCAAGGCGCCGAACAGGACGACGCCACCCTGAGCCGCGAAGCCGCGCGCATCGGCTATCCGTTGATGATCAAGGCCAGCGCGGGTGGCGGTGGACGCGGCATGCGCCTGGTGCACGAAGCAGGCAACCTGCTGGAACAGATTCGCACTGCGCGCTCCGAAGCCCTGAACGGATTTGGCAGCGACGAACTGATTCTCGAACAGGCACTGATCGAACCCCGTCATGTCGAGATTCAGCTGTTCGGTGACCGGCATGGCAACCTGATTTACCTCGGCGAGCGCGATTGTTCGGTGCAGCGCCGGCACCAGAAAGTCATCGAGGAAGCGCCCTGCCCGGTGATGACGACTGAACTGCGGCAGGCCATGGGCGAAGCAGCGCTCAAGGCCGGCCTGGCGGTGCATTACGTCGGCGCGGGCACCGTGGAGTTTCTGCTGGATGCCCGCGGGCAGTTCTATTTCCTGGAGATGAACACCCGACTGCAAGTCGAGCACCCGGTGACCGAATTGATCACCGGGCTGGACCTGGTGGCCTGGCAACTCAACATCGCCGAAGGGCAACCGCTGCCCTTGCGCCAGGAGCAGGTGCAACTCACGGGTCACGCCATGGAAGTGCGCCTGTATGCCGAAGACCCGGCCCAGGGTTTCCTGCCGCAAACCGGTCGCGTCGTGGCCTGGGAACCGGGATTGCAGGACGGCGTGCGGATCGACCACGGCCTGATCGAAGGTCAGCTTATCAGTCCCTTCTACGACCCGATGCTCGGCAAGCTCATCGCCCACGGCGCCACCCGCGAGGAGGCCCGGCGCAAATTGCTGCGGGCGGTACAGGACAGCGTGCTGCTGGGGGTGAAAAGCAATCAGCGTTTGCTCGAAAGCCTCCTGGAGCACCCGCAGTTCGCCAGCGGTGACTTCAGTACCGGGTTCATCGCCCAGCACTTTGCCGACCATGCCTGCCTGAAGCCCCATGCTCCGGGCGCGCACCACCTGGCCATCGCAACCGCCCTCTTCTACCAGGCGTCGGCACAGGCTCATCCCGCCCCGCTGGGCGGTTGGCGCAACAATGCCAGTGTGCCCCTGCACTATCGCATCGGCCTTGAGGATCAGGACTGGGTGGTGACATTGCAGGCAATCCCGGGTGAACCATTGCGCATTCAGGTCGCCGAACGCTGCCTCGAGCTGAAGGTCCTCCACTGCGACGGGCGCCAGGCCACCCTCGAAATCGATGGCATCCGCCAGCGCCACGCCTATCGCCTGGAGGCAGGGCAACTCTGGCTGTTCAGCCGGCCAGGCAGCTTGCAGTTTTCCGACCGCACTCAGGCGCAGGTTTCCAGCCTGGCCAGTGTCAGTTCCGGCACCCTTAAGGCCCCGATGGACGGTGCGATTGTCGACGTCCTGGTCAATGAGGGCAGCCCGGTCACCAAGGGCCAGCTGCTGGTGGTACTGGAAGCGATGAAAATGGAGCACCCCTTGAAATCAGGCATCGACGGTGTCCTGAAACGCTTGCAGGTCAAAGTCGGGGATCAGGTGAAAAACCGGCAGATACTGTTGGAGGTCGAATAAGGCGCTAGGCGGAACCGCCGGGTTTGGCTACGCTCAAACCCTACAGGACGCGGATACCAGGAACCCTGCAATGCCTCATTGGCTGGTCATTGATCTGGAGGCCACCACCGATGAGGGTGGATGGCCCGTAACAGATATGGAAATCATTGAAATCGGCGCCACCCTGGTGGACCGCAAGGGACGCGAACTGGACCAATTCCAGCGCTTCGTCCGCCCCTTGCGGCGGCCGTTGCTGACGCCGTTTTGCCGCGAGCTGACGCACATCACCCAAGCCAACATCGATGCCGCGCAACCGCTGGGCGAAGTCTGGCCGGCGTTTGAACGCTGGCTCGGCCACCACCACACGCGACTTGAAGGCTGGGCCAGTTGGGGCGACTACGATCGCAAACAACTGCTTCAGGATTGGCAGCAAATGGGCCTCGCCAGTGTGCTGGCCAACGTGCCCCACATGAACCTCAAACAGCGCTTTGCCAAGGCCAGGCGCCTGGAACGCCCACTGGGGCTCAACGGCGCCCTGCAACTGGCCGGCCTGCAGTTCACCGGCCAGCAACACCGGGCGCTGGAAGATGCGCGCAATACCGCACGCCTGCTGCCACTGGTTCTTCCGCTTTAGACAGGTGACGACACCCGGGGCCTTGTGCATACTGGCCGGCCCTTTTTAGCCCTTTTCGAGGAATCGCCCATGTTTAAAGTCAACGAGTACTTCGACGGCACCGTCAAGTCGATCGCCTTTGGCACCGCAGAAGGTCCAGCGACCATCGGCGTCATGGCTCCGGGCGAATACGAATTCGGCACCAGCCAGCGTGAAATCATGCACGTGGTCAGCGGCGCATTGACCGTCAAACTGCCAGACAGCAGCGACTGGGAAACCTTCGCCGCCGGCAGCCAGTTCAACGTGCCGGCCAACAGCAAGTTCCAGCTGAAAGTCGCCGTCGACACCGCTTACCTGTGTGAATACCGCGGCTAAACCCCCAGGCTTTGCCGAAATAAAGGTCAGCGCAATAAAAATGCCCGTGTTTTTCGACACGGGCATTTTTTTTGTTCTGCGCAAAATTATTCGAGGATCTCCACCGGCATGCCGACTTCGAGTCGACCGTTGCCGTCGTTGACCAGGTTCTGGCCAAACATCGCGCCGTCCGCCTGCGAACGGTATTTCTGCAGGGTTGCCAGGGGTTCGCGGTCGTCGCTGCGCTCGCCGGTTTGCGGGTCGATGGTGGTCAGGATGCAGCGTGAGCAGGACTTGACCACGCGGAACTCGACATCGCCGATGCGGATACGCTTCCAGCCGTCCTCGGCGAAGGCTTCACTGCCTTCGATCACCAGGTTGGGCCGGAACCGCAGCATCTCCAGCGGACGCCCGACCCGTTTCGACAAGTCCTCGAGGGAGGCCTGCCCAATCAGCAACAGCGGATAGCCATCGGCGAACGCCACCTGGTCGTCATCCTTGCCGTAGCCCGCCTCCGTCATCCGCGCCCGATCCAGCGGCACTTGCACCAGACGTGTCGGTTTACCAATGAACTGGCTGACCCAGGCTCCGGCTGCATCGCCTGCATCGGGGACCCGCAAGGTATCGCGCCAGATCGTCACGCCACGCAGTTCTGCATCACGACCGGGCAAGGTTACGTCGATCGGCGAATGACCAGGCGCACTGAGGGTCAAGCCGCCTTCGGCATTCCACAACGCCGACAACTGGCTCATCTGCGCCACCGCACGCTGGGTCAGGAAACGACCGCTGGCTTCATCCACCAGCATCCAACGGCGATCGCCGTCCAGACCGAGTTTATCGAGACCGATCTGTTGCAGCGTCTCGCCCCTGGCGGACTTCAATGGATAACGATATAGCGCGCTCAGACGCAACATGGCCAGCTCCCTGTCAGGCAAAACGCCACACTATACGAGCTTGAAGATCGAATCAAAGACTGACAACCAAACACCACAAACCCTGTGGGAGCGGGCTTGCTCGCGAAGGCGGAGTGTCAGTCGATCACTATGCCAACTGTAACTCCGCTTTCGCGAGCAAGCCCGCTCCCACAGGTTGTGCAGGCCCCGCTCAGGCCGGTACTTCGTCAAGCATCAGGCGCTGACGTACCACGTCGACGAGTTTGTCCGGCTGGAATTTGGAGAGGAAATTGTCGCAGCCGACCTTTTTCACCATCGAATCGTTGAAGCTGCCGGACAAAGAGGTGTGCAGCACCACGTATAAGCCACGCAGACGCGGATCGTTGCGAATTTCGGTGGTCAGGCGATAGCCATCCATTTCCGGCATTTCCGCGTCGGTGAAGACCATCAGCAGTTTTTCGGTCATGTCCACGCCGGTGTCGGCCCAGGCCTTGAGCATGTTCAAAGCCTTCAATCCGTCGCTGGCGATGTGCATCTTCACGCCCAACTGTCCCAGGGTATCGCGCAATTGCGCCAAGGCCACGTTCGAGTCATCCACCAGCAGCACCTCACGGCCACGGGCGCGTTCCAGCACCGGATCTTCGAGCTTGTCACGGGAGACCTTGGCGTTGTACGGGACGATTTCGGCCAGGACCTTTTCGACGTCGATGATTTCCACCAGTTGATCATCGACCTTGCTGATGGCGGTCAGGTAATGCTGGCGACCGGCACTGCTCGGTGGCGGCAGGATGGCTTCCCAGTTCATGTTGACGATCCGGTCCACGCCACCGACCAGGAAGGCCTGAACCGAACGGTTGTATTCGGTGACGATAATCGTGCTGCCAGGCCCCGGCACCAGCGGGCGCATGCCAATGGCCTGGGACAGGTCGATCACCGGCAGGGTCTGGCCGCGCAGGTTGACCACGCCGCAGACAAAAGGATGGCGCTGCGGCATCAGCGTCAGCTTTGGCAGCTGCAGGACTTCCTGTACTTTAAAGACGTTGATCGCGAACAATTGCCGTCCGGCGAGCCGGAACATGAGAATTTCCAGGCGATTCTCACCCACCAGTTGCGTGCGTTGGTCTACCGTGTCGAGAATGCCGGCCATCAATGACTCCTGGTCTTGTTCGGATGAATTCACTTAGAGAAGGCTATCGGCTGTTTTCGCCGAAGCTTGACCCTCTCTAAAATGCCACGCACAGGCATTGATGTCACATTAACATCATGCTTTACTGGCGATGTGATTACATCTGCTGCACTTCTGCGCCGCGACCCAGGTTCTTGCGAAAGGTTCCGCTGCGTAAGGGATTCCCCTATCAACAATCAGGTGCAACCTGATATTCGCAATATCCAATAGCCATTAATGTGACGCCATTCTCATTGCATGAACGGAGTCAGGCTTTTGTGTGCGATCGCAAGCCAGTGGCCAACCACCCTCTCGGTTTCCCAGCCTGTCTCCGGGCCGGCCGCCGTTCGTTCACCCGACGACTCGGCAATGCCGGGGTTCCGAACGCCCTCGTCGACACACACGCTATCCCCTCATTTGACATGACGTTGTGGAGATAAGTATGCCGAACGACCGTAAAGAGTGGGCCCAGCGGCTCCCGGAGTTTCTCGTCGAGGCTGAAACACTCCTGGCCAAGACCGAGGAATGCCTGAGCCATCTGCAGTTGATCAGCAATGACAAAGACGCCATCGACTGCATGCTCAGCACGCTGCTCAAGCTGGCCAACAAGGCCGATGCCCTGGCGTTGGCGGCCGTGTCTGAGTTTTCGCTGCATATTCATGGATTGCTGAACCACGCACAGCACACCATGAGCCTGCACGACGAGGCACTGAGCGCCCTGAAAGACTGTCTGACCCTGATTGCCTGGCAACTCGAACTCATCGACCAGACCACCGGGCAGCTCAGCCTCGATGACAGCGAGCAGGTCACCCTTATCGAAGCCTTTGCCTTCCAGGTTGGGCAAAGCCGGTTTCAGCCACCGGTCAATTCCAGGCCGCTGACCCTCGTGCCCTATTCGGAACGACGGGCTTGAACTGATCCAACTATGCAGTATGGCGTGGTTTGGTTATCAGTACCGCACTGTTACTTGAGTGCGCATATGTCGCAAATGAATATTTCATAGCTATAAGCGACATTTTTAAAACAATCATTATTGTCCATCGACAATTGCGCACCCGCCTTGATCAGGTATTGCCTGGTATCAACAGCAACTCCCCGGGGCTATCGGCATTTTGCCGCGGCAACAGCCAACTTGCCCCATTATGGAAGCATCTTCTAAACGACTGGATTCCTGACTTTTCGGACATGTATACGGACGCGACCAACGGTATCTTAAGTGCTACTATGCCGCCTGTTAGTTGACGCCAATTAATGGCTGTGTGATCGCAGTCGAAATCGTCGGCGCTCCACATAAAAAACAGGGGCCTGTCAGCCAGCATGACCGGTCAGCCCGCAGCGAACATCCATTGGCTCCATCCGCTATGTACGCCAGCCTCAAGTCAATCGCCAAGTGGCCGCCCTCCCGGGAAAATGCCCGCAGATTCACGCTGTTGCTATGCGCCTGCTCGACCCTCGGCAGTTTGCTGGTCCATGGATTGTCCATTCCGCTGCCCCTGTCATTGCTGGTGCTCAACATTGCAGCGCTGACCAGTGTTGCCGTGCAGTACTGCCTCTCGCGCAAATCGATCAAATTCCAGCCTCAGGAGCTGGCCGACCGGCTGTTGCAGGTCCAGGAAAACGAGCGTCACCGACTGAGCCGCGAACTGCATGACGACATCGGTCAATTGCTGACCGCCGCAAAATTGCAAAGTGACTGGCTCAAACGCCGGATGCCCGAAGAGCTGCAGGGACAATGCACGGTCCTCTGCGACACGCTGGAAGAAACCCTGGCCAAAGTTCGTGACGTATCCGCCATTCTCAATCCCCGGCAGTTGACCAGCCTGGGGCTGGAAGCCAGTCTGCGGGCACACCTGCTCAAGACCCTGGCCAACACCCCGGTGCACTGGAGCCTGGAATGCCAGCAACGCCTGACCGGCATACCGGAGGAAATGGCCGTGGCGGCTTTTCGCATTACCCAGGAAGCGGTCACCAACATCCTGCGACATGCCCAGGCCAAAAACCTGCGGGTATGCCTGCAGCGCCAGACCCAAGGCCTGAGGTTACAGATCAGCGATGATGGTCAGGGCTTCGCACCCGCCACAGACCCAGGTCGCGAAGGGCAACGCGGTATGGCCGGGATGTCGGAACGGATCGATCACTTGGGCGGCACGTTGACCGTTATCAGCGAGCCGGGCAAAGGCACGCAAATCGAAGCTCTATTTCCCTGGGCGCCCCGTGCGCTCGAACGGGCCAGTTCGAATAAGGTTATGCATTGACTTGTAATTTACTACTGGTGGATGACCACTCGCTGATCAGGGCTGGCGTGCGCGCCCTGGTAATGGACCTGCCCGGCTACGCCGTCATCGGTGAGGCCAATGACGGCTCGCAGTTGCTCGAAATGGTCGGGCATCTGTCCCCGGATATTGTCCTGCTGGATATTTCGATGCGCCAGACCGGCGGCCTCGAAGCCTTGCAACAGCTCAAGCGGGTGCGCCCGCAGAGCAAGGTCCTGATCCTGTCGATGCACACCGACCCGGCGCTCATCATGCAGGCCCTGGAGTCCGGCGCCCACGGCTACCTGCTCAAGGACACCACGGCGACCGAACTCGAACACGCGCTGGACGCCCTGCGCAACAACGAGCGCTATCTGAGCCCAGCCATTGCCCACACAGTGATCACTCAGGCCCTGACCCGAAATCAGAAGCACCAGGCCGAACCTGCCGACTCGCACAACCTGACGGCACGCCAGCTGGAAATCCTGCGGTTGATCGTTCGCGGCAAATCCACCCGAGAGATCGCCAACGGCCTGGGGTTGAGTGTCAAGACCGTAGAAACCCACCGCTCGCAGATCATGAAGCGTTTGCAGATCTACGATGTGGCCGGTCTGGTGCTGTTCGCCGTGCGTGAACACATCATCAGCCTGGATGACTAGGCACTTCACTGGCCCCTAGCAGCGGCGAATCTTCAGGCAGATGCACGAGCAACGCCGCTGGACGCACCGAAAAACGCAGGTTGTCCCCTTCCAGCGGTTCACCATCCAGGTTGATGTACAGCCCTTCCGAAACCTTGATCTCGACCCAGGGCAGGCGCGCACGGACAAACATGTTGTCGATGCCAAAACCTTCGGTCAGCAGGTTTTTCAATGTACCGACCACCTCCTGCGGTGCCGGCAGGATACTGATGTCGAGCAAACCATCATCGACCAGGGCCTGTGGGCACAATTCCCGCCCACCACCGGCCTGCCGGCCGTTGCCGATACCCAGTGCCAGCAGATCGCCGCTCCAGTGGAAATCCGGTCCCTGCAACTCACCGTAGGCGGTATGCAGCTCATTGAAGCGTGACAGGCCGGTGAACAGGTACGCCGCACCGCCGAGGATTTTCTTCAAGTCCTCCGGGGTATTCGCCGTGACATGGCTGCCAAACCCACCGGTCGCCATGTTCAGGAATATCTGCCCGTCGACCTCCCCCAGATCAATGGCGGTCGGCGCGGTATCAAGCAACGCCATCGCCTGATCAGGCTGCAGGGGTACGCCCGCTGCACGCGCAAAATCGTTGGCGGTGCCCAGCGGCATCAGTACCAGGCTGGCTTTTTTCGAGTGCTCCGCCATGGCCTCGGCGATATCGCGCAAGGTGCCATCACCGCCACCGGCAATGATCTGTCGAAAACCAGCCGCCAACGCTTCGTCCACCAGCCTCTGCGCATCGCCGGCTTCCCAGGTCAATCGAACAGCCAGCTCCCAGCCTTGCTCACGCCGGCTTTCGACGGCGGCGCGAACCGCCTCGTTGAGTGCCTGTTTGCCATGCAGAATCAACAGTGCCTTGCGATCGCTCATTACTTCACTCCCCGATTTGGATGGCATCTGGGAGATGTTGACCGCGCAGGCGTCGTTAAAGGTCGCCAGAAAACCAATTATTTCCAGTCAGGCAACTTGAACCCCCACTGCGGGATTTTTCTTACAAAACATGAGGAATCTGCTCAATTGACCGGAAATCCGAATGGGTAGACCTTGGGGCTTCAGCAGGACACCACAGGGACGTGCCATGCAAGGCCGAAACCCTGAATCACCGGCCAGCGCAAAAGCCACGGGAGAAAATGATATGGAACCTCGCGTCACCGAGCTGGAAACACACATCAAGCACATACGCAGGGACCTGGACGAAATCCGCGGTGACGTCAAATCCATCAAGCACAGGCTCGCCTACTCCGCCTGCGGAACAGTCGTGATCCTCGGTCTCCTTGGCTGGATCGCCAATAGCCGTTTCGAGCAGGTCATTTCATTGTTCCTGGCACATTAAATGTGCCATCAAGCAAAAACCCGGTTCAATCAACCGGGCTCTTGCTTGGCTAATCCGCCGAAGCGGTCAGCTCAGGACTTCGCTCAACGGAATGAAGAAAACGCTATCGCCCTGAACCAGCGTGCGACCTTCCAGGACTTCTACCAGTCCATCAGCCCAGGCAGCGCTGCGCAGTACGCCGGAGCTCTGGTTTTTGTAGATCGTCGCCCTGCCGTTTTCCAGCCGTCCTCGCAAATACTCCCGCCGATTGCCAGGTTGGGGCCAGTCAAACCCTGCATGCACCTGCACCTTCAACGGCTCGACGTCCTTTACACCCTGACGACGCAGGAGATAGGGCCTGGTCAACAAGGCAAAGGTCACGAGGGTCGATGCCGGATTGCCCGGCAAGCCGATCACGGGTACACCGCGGAAATGCCCGAACGTCAGAGGTTTGCCGGGCTTGATGGCGAGTTTCCATAGCGTCAACTCGCCTTCTTCACGCAAGGCGATACCCAGAAAATCAGCTTCTCCCACCGATACGCCACCGGTCGAAAGAATCAGGTCGACATCTTTCAACTCACCCAATCGGGAACGAGTAGTTTGCAGATCGTCCGGGAGAATGCCCGCATCGACGACCTCACAGCCCAAGCGCTGCAACCAGCTGCACAGCAACACCCGGTTGCTGTTGTAGATCTGTCCCGGACCCAGCGGCTGGCCCGGTTCAATCAATTCGTCGCCAGTCGACAGCACCGCCACACGGACCTTACGAACGACCTCCAGCTCGGCGCAGCCCAATGAGGCAGCCAATCCTTGCTCGATCGGCCCCAGCCGCGTGCCTGCCGGCAGAATCAACTCGCCGACGGTTGTTTCCTGGCCTTGCGGGCGGATGTTCTGGCCCTGGCTCAAGGCTTGCGTAAAACGCACTCGCGCATCCGCCTGGACCTCGGCGTTTTCCTGCATCTCGACGCAATCGGCACCAGCGGGAACAGGCGCGCCGGTAAAAATGCGCGCACAGGTTCCTGGCTGCAACGGATCGGGAGCCTGGCCGGCAAACACCTTCTGGCTGACCACCAACGGCTCTCCCGTCCAGTCAGCCAGGCGCAAGGCATACCCGTCCATGGCACTGTTAGGCCAGGGCGGCAGATCAAGGGTCGACAGCAGGTCTTCAGCCAATACACGCCCCTGCACCTGCGCCAACGGCAAGCGTTCACGCTCGACAATCCTCGAGGCCTCGGCCATTTCCAGCAAGCGGGCCAACGCCTCCTCGACGGGCATCAGGCTGCCGGTCTTGCCCGGCTTACCCACGGGATTCACAAGGCGCTGCCTGTTTCAGGTGAGGCACGAAATTGCACGGGCGATGTCGCGAATCCAGCTGTTCGGCCAGAATGCCGTCCCAACCGGTGCGCACGGCATTGGTCGAACCCGGCAAGCAGCAAACCAGCGTGCCATTGGCCAGACCGGCCAACGTCCGGGACTGAACGGTCGAGGTGCCGATATCGGCAACCGAGATCTGGCGGAACAGCTCACCGAATCCATCGACCTGCTTGTCCAGCAGGCAGCTGACGGCTTCCGGTGTGCTGTCACGCCCGGTAAAACCGGTTCCGCCGGTGATCAACACCACCTGCACGACATCGTCGGCAATCCAGTTGGCGACTTGCGCACGAATTTTGTAGAGATCATCTTTGAGCAACACCCGGGCTGCCAGGTAATGACCGGCAGCGGTCAAGCGGTCGACAAAGAGCTGGCCCGAGGTGTCGGTGTCCAGCGTGCGGGTATCGCTGACTGTCAGCACTGCAATGTTCAGCGGTGCGAAAGGTACATCAGCCTTGGCTTTCATAGGCTCGTCCAGTTGTAGGAGAAACAGCCCGGTGTTATATCACAGCGCTCCGTTTTTTCGCCGCTCCCATGGAGACCTGCCATGACCATGAATTCACAATTGCCACCCTGCTCCATTCTGCTCCTGGCGGGCGGTCGCGGCCAACGCATGGGGGGGCGGGACAAAGGATTGCTGGACTGGCGCGGCGAACCGCTGATTGCTCACTTGCATCGCAAGACCCGCCCGCTGACCGATGACCTGATCATCTCCTGCAACCGCAACCTTGAGAAGTATGCGCCCTACGCCGACCAGTTGGTCCACGACGATGAGGGGGACTTCCCCGGCCCCCTGGCGGGAATTCGGGCGGGCCTGGAAGCTGCTCGCCATACTCATATGCTGGTCCTGCCCTGTGACGTTCCGGGCATTGATGCGGCGCTGATCGGCACCATGCGCGAGACCGCCAACCTGAATCCGGACAAGCCGCTGATGGTGCGGCACGATGACCACTGGGAGCCGTTGTTGTGTGTGATTCCAGTGCTGCACAAGGCAGCCTTTGAAAAGGCCTGGAACGAGGGTGAGCGCAGCCCGGGCCGGTTGATGCGCAAGCTCGGCGCGACCGCGCTGCAATGCCCAGACAAAGACCCTCGGCTGGCCAACCTCAACACGCCGGAACTATTAAGCGGTTATGTAAGCGGTCATGACACTGTGTCAGACTGACATTGATCAGGAACTTGCGTGGACGGTTCACGTCTCAAGTTCAGTAACCAAAGAATTCTTATTCGGAGACACACTCATGATGCAACGGACCCTCGCCACTTTCATGCTCGCACTGGGCCTCGCCACCCTCGCCGGTTGCGCGTCGCCTACGGTGATCACCTTGAATGACGGTCGCGAAATCCAGGCCGTCGACACGCCAGAGTTCGACAAGGATTCCGGCTTCTACGAATTCGAACAGCTCGATGGCAAACAGACCCGCATCAACAAAGATCAGGTGCGTACCGTCAAAGAGCTGTAACCGGGTGCCGCCGGATACAGAAAAGCCCGCTTGATGCGGGCTTTTTCATGCCTGAAGAACAGCACTTCAGGGGTGCCGCTCAGGATCACCATTGCAGGGTTATTTCACTCTCGAACTCACGCGACTGGCCTGTGACCGGGTCGATGAATTTCAGCCCCTGAGCCAGCAGTTTCAAAGGATTGGCGTAGTCATCCTGCGCATCCTTTAGCACCTCGGGGTAAAACGGGTCGTTGCAGATAGCGGCGCCCAACGCCGCCATGTGTACCCGCAGCTGATGTTTCTTGCCTGTCACCGGGTAAAGAGCATAGCGCCAGAGTTTCTCCTGCTTCTCCCTGACTTCGATCGCCGTCTCGGTGTTGCAGGCCCCAGGCCCTTCCTGCATGCGGAAGAACGGCTCGCCATCGACCAGCCGGCTTTTATGAACCCGCGGGAAAGCAAGTTCAGGCAATGCCGCTGCGATGGCCTCGTAACGCTTTTCGATCTGCCGGGTTGGAAACAACGACTGATAAGCCGAACGACTCTGCGGATTGGCGGAAAACAGTACCAGCCCTGCGGTATGCCGGTCGATGCGATGCAATGGCACCAGATGCGGATTGTCCAGGCGACGGATCAAGCGCCTGAGCAGCGTCTGTTCGACGTATTCGCCAGCCGGCGTCACCGGCAGAAAGTGCGGTTTGTCGGCCACCACCAGATGCTCGTCCGCGTACAGAATCGACTCGATCACCGGGATCGGCTTTTCATCCGGCACTTCGCGAAAATAATGAATCCGCAAACCTTCCCGGTAGGCCAGATCGAGAGCAATCGGCTTGCCCTGTCCATCGAGGACCCGGCCACGGGCGATTCTGTCCAGCCATTGTTCACGACCGATGGCGCTGAAATGCTCGCACAGGCAATCGACAACGGTCTGCCACGGACCAGGTGGCAAGTACAGCGTACTGGCCTGGCTGTGTGCCGCGGAAAAAGAAGAAGTGGACATACGAAAGCTCTAACCTCAGTGCAGGGCGGCATTATCCAACAGCATGGGGATTGAACCTAGGGGGCGCTCCCAATTAGTTTTCCCGGCGTGAAAACCAATTGAGAACGCCCCCTGAGATCCTCAAGCCGGGATCTGCCTGCGCGCCGCCGCCTCGGTGTATTCCTTGAGCCAGCGCAATACATCGACCGCCTCCCAGCGAGCGGGGTCATAGAGGGCGTACAACAACCCCTGATAACCCACGACATCGAGTTGCCGGTGATACCCCGCGCGTTGAAACAAGGCTTCGATTTCTGCGAAACAGGTATTGAAATGCGTTTTGTTGAAGGGTGTCTTGCCCTCGGTCACCAGTCCATCCAGACGCAACTCAAGAACGGCTTCACTCACGACGTCTGCAGACATCCGGTTCACGCTGTTCTTCAACTGTTCGACATTGACCACGATTCACCCCTCTCACGCCCAGGCTTGTCTGCTCGCTGCCGAAAATCAGCAACGGCAATGCAGGCACCACGAATAACTGTATGCGCATACAGTATCCGATCAGTACCGGATAAGCCAAGGGGATCAATCGCAAAGTTCGACAGGCGGGAAGTAACATCGGCGCAAAAGCCACTTAACGCAAGAACGCCACCACCTCATCGGCACTGAACGGCCAGCCCAGCTCAGCGCCGGTGTCGACCCGCCGCAACACCGGAATACGCAGGCTGTAGGCGGCGAACCAGGTTTCATCGTCGGCGATATCCACCAGTTCCACCAGCAGACCGCGCTCGACAAACTCCATCAACATGGCTTCGGCTACTTCACAGAGATGGCATCCAAGGGTGCCGAACAGCTGACATTCGGGAAGCATGAGCGCTCAACCAGAAAATGAAGTGACCATTCTAGGCCTGCTCCGAAAAACCGTCGAGCCATTGAGTCTCCTGCCTGATGCCACCGACGATGATGAGACCTGTGTCAGTCCTGGCTCACGGCGCCGATCTTGTGGATCGACAGGTCCGCGCCGTAATACTCCTGCTCCTGACTCAGGCGCAATCCATGCAGAGCCTTGATCACGCCATACACGGCAAACCCGCCGGCCAGTGCCACAGTGACGCCCAGTGCCGTGCCGATCAACTGGCTGATCAGGCTGACCCCACCCAGCCCGCCCAAAGCGCTCTGGCCGAAAATGCCGCAGGCAATACCACCCCACACGCCGCACAAGCCGTGCAGCGGCCAGACACCCAGTACATCGTCGATGCGCCATTTGACCTGAGCGGCGGTAAAGCACCAGACGAACAACGCCCCCGCGACGGCGCCGGTCACCAGCGCCCCTACCGGGTGCATCAGGTCGGAACCGGCGCAGATCGCCACCAGTCCTGCCAACGGGCCGTTGTGCAGAAAGCCGGGGTCGTTGCGCCCGACGATCAGCGCCGCCACCGTACCGCCCACCATGGCCATCAATGAGTTCACCGCCACCAGTCCACTGACACCTTGCAGGGTTTGCGCGCTCATGACGTTGAAGCCGAACCAGCCAACAATCAGGATCCACGAGCCCAACGCCAGAAACGGGATGCTCGAAGGCGCGAACGCGACCAGCCGACCTTCGCGATAGCGGCCATTACGCGGCCCGAGCAACAGCACCGCCGCCAGTGCCAGCCAACCGCCCATGGCATGCACCACCACCGAACCTGCGAAATCATGGAAACCGGCGCCAAAGCGTTCCAGCAGCCAGGCTTGCAAACCCAGGTTGCCATTCCAGACCATGCCTTCGAAGAACGGATAGATGAACGCGACAATCAACGCGGTTGCACACAGCTGCGGGACAAACCGGGCGCGCTCAGCGATGCCTCCGGAAATGATCGCGGGAATCGCCGCGGCAAAGGTCAGCAGGAAGAAAAACTTCACCAGTCCATAACCATGGTCGGCATTGAGCACGGCCGCCGGTTGCATGAACGTCACGCCATAAGAAATCCAATAGCCTATAAAGAAGTAGGCCAGTGTCGATACGGCGAAGTCGCTGAGGATTTTCGACAAGGCATTGACCTGGTTTTTCTGTCGCACGGTTCCGACTTCGAGAAAGGCAAAACCGGCGTGCATGGCCAGGACCATGACCGCACCGATCAGAATGAACAGCGTGTTGGAGCTATGGACCAGGGTGTCCACGGCGCTTTGCAGATTTTCCATGGGATGGGCAGACCTTATGGCAGAAAAAAGCACCAAAGCAGTTCGCGATCACCACCCATGCACCAAGTTGCAGCTTCGAAGCATCAGAGGACTGATCTCGTTGAACCGCCTTGGTGCACAGGCGCTGTCCGGGAAAAACGTGACCCGGACGTTTGCGCGAGTTTTTGATTGTTGGTCCTACGGTTTTACTGAAATCATGCCCGGCTATAGCGCAATGGTGCGGACCGGCGCACCACGACACAGCAAAAGTTGTACCAGTCATTTGTACTGAACCTTCACCAAAGGCTCATACTCGAACACATCAGAAAGCCACTTATGGAGATCCACCATGGCCCGCATCCAGGCAAAGACTGCTCAAGAAATCCTGATGAACGATTTTCAGACACTGGTCAGTGACACCGAACGGTTGCTGGAGCACACCGCGACCCTGGCCGGCGACCAGGCCGACGAGTTGCGCGAGCAGATTCACGACAGTCTCTTGCGTGCCCGTGAAACCCTGAAGCTGACCGAAGACTCCCTGCGCGAACGCGGCAAGGCGGCTGTCACCGCCACCGAAGACTATGTCCAGGCCAACCCTTGGCAATCGGTCGGGATCGCGGCCGGCGTGGGTTTCCTGATCGGCCTGCTGGCCAGCCGGCGCTGATATGTCGATCGGTGAATCCGACCCGTCTGCGACGGGAACAAGCTCCTCATCGCGGCGCCTGGGTGCTGCCTTCCTGGGGTTGCTGCACAGCCATGTCGAATTGTTCGGCATCGAGTTGCAGGAACAGAAAGCCCGCACCGTCAGCCTGTTGCTGTTTGCCGGTTTGGCGCTGGTGTTTGCGTTGCTGCTGTTGGTAGGGCTGTCGACGCTGGTGCTGATCGTGTTCTGGGACACCTATCGCCTGACCGCCATCATCGGGCTCTGCGTGTTCTATACCCTCGCCGCCATATTCTGCGCGATGCGTTTGAGGGCAGCGATTTTCGATGAGTCCTCGCCCTTCCACGGCACGCTGGAAGAGCTGGCCAACGATCGGGAGCGCCTGTTGCCATGAACCTGCCTGAATTGCCACGCAACAGCTCACGCACGGAAATGCGCAAGGCGCTGATTCGCCTGCGCATGGAAATGCACCGCCAGGAAATCCGCCACGAATCCGCGCAACTGCTGCAACCTTTGAAACGCGTGCGCGGTATGACGCAGAACCTGCAGGACGGTTTCGGCATCAAGCACGCTCCACTCTGGGGCGTGGCCGCCGTCACCTTGCTGGGTTTTCTGACCGGCAAGGGCGCCAAGAACGGTGGCGGCCTCAGCAGCCTGACCCGGCTGATCCGTCTCGGCACCACACTGGGGCCGCTGATCAAACTGATCATGCAGGGCTCTTCGCGCAAAGACTGATCAGTTTCCTTCTGGCTACGCTCTGCAGTGTCGACGGGATGCCCCCTCTCTATCGAGGGGGGGCGCAATCCTGTGCGCCTATCCGGTCAATTGAGCCCACCTGCGAAAAAAGTTCTTGCAAGGTGGCCTCGATATCGACGCCGCCGGGTTGTAGTTCCGCTTGCAGGTCATGACGCGAAACGGGAAGCTAGGCCATCAGTCACCTGACGGAGAGTCCCGCCTTGGATTGGCACACCCTGCTTACCCGCGAACGCCTCGGAAAGCCTCTGCACAGCCCAGAAGAACTCGGCCGCAGCCCTTTTCACAAAGACCACGACCGCATCATTTTCTCGGGAGCTTTCCGCCGCCTCGGGCGCAAGACCCAAGTCCATCCGGTGTCCAGCAATGATCACATTCATACGCGCCTGACCCACTCGCTGGAAGTCAGTTGCGTGGGGCGCTCGCTGGGCATGCGGGTCGGCGAAACCATCCGCAACGCCCTGCCCGACTGGTGCGAACCCAGCGACCTGGGAATGGTGGTGCAATCGGCCTGCCTGGCACACGACATCGGCAACCCTCCTTTCGGCCATTCCGGTGAAGATGCGATCCGGCACTGGTTCCAGCAAGCCGCCGGCCGTGGCTGGCTGGATGCAATGAGCGAAGCCGAGCGCAATGACTTCCTGAATTTCGAAGGCAACGCCCAGGGCTTTCGCGTACTCACTCAACTGGAGTATCACCAGTTCGACGGCGGCACCCGACTGACCTATGCAACCCTGGGCACCTACCTGAAGTATCCATGGACGGCCAGGCACGCCGATTCGCTGGGCTACAAGAAACACAAGTTCGGCTGTTATCAGAGCGAGCTGCCACTGTTGGAGCAGATCGCCCATAAACTCGGCCTGCCGCAACTTGAAGAGCAACGCTGGGCCCGGCATCCGCTGGTGTACCTGATGGAGGCCGCCGACGACATCTGCTATGCGCTGATCGACCTGGAAGACGGCCTGGAAATGGAGTTGCTGGAATATGCCGAAGTCGAGTCCCTGCTGCTGGACCTGGTGGGCGACGACCTGCCGGAAACCTACCGCCAGCTCGGTCCCGGCGATTCGCGCCGACGCAAACTGGCGATCCTGCGCGGCAAGGCCATCGAACACCTGACCAATGCCGCGGCCCGCGCTTTCGTCGAGCAACAGCACACGCTGCTGGCCGGCACATTGTCCGGCGACCTGGTGGAGCACATGCACGGGCCCGCCAAACGTTGCGTGCTGAACGCCAAGGACATGGCCCGCAAGAAAATCTTCCAGGACAAGCGCAAGACCCTGCACGAGATCGGCGCCTACACCACGCTGGAAATCCTCCTCAACGCCTTTTGCGGCGCAGCACTGGAGCAGCACAACGGTCGGACCCCGTCATTCAAAAGCCGCCGCATCCTTGATCTGCTGGGTAACAATGCACCCGATCCTCACGGCCCGTTACACACGTCGTTTTTGCGCATGATTGATTTCATCGCCGGCATGACCGACAGCTATGCCAGTGACATGGCCCTGGAAATGACGGGCCGTGCCAGCCACTGAGGTGCTTCGTTTGATCAGCCATTACGGCCTTCGTTTTGGCTGATCCCCCTTTAACCTCCAACAGCACTCAAGTCTCGTCGAATCGCCCTACAACATATGGCGAGCGAACTGATCGCCTGTCCGACCCTCTCGCGAAACAATCGCCCTCCCTCTGTTCGACAGATGAAGTGTGCAGCATGGCCGAAGACGAACTACGCATCCTCGTGGTGGAGGACCACCCCTTCCAACTGATAGCCACTCAATGCCTGCTGGAGAGTTATGGCTTCGCCCGACTGACTACCGCCGACAGCGCCAGAAGCGCCATGCAGCAGATGCTCGGGGTCGAACAGCCATTCGACATCCTTTTATGCGATCAATGCCTGCCCGATCTGACGGGACTCGATCTGGTCCGGTTCGCCAGTCACCGAGGGCTGATCAGGCAGGCGATCATACTGAGCAGCCTGACGACGTCTGAACTGGATGAACTTGTAAAAACGGCCAACGAATACGGGCTGCCATTATTGGGTTACTTGATAAAACCATTGAAACAATCTGAATTTAGAGACCTGTTGAGCCTGGCACCAACATAAACAAAAAGCACATATAAGAACCGACAAACGCACAACGTAAAACCTACAAACAACTTCCTTAAAAAGTGCACAAAACCGCCAGACTTCCCCGGACTTCCTAACAAGAAACCCAGTTAATACGTAGTCCCATTCCTCTTAATTTGTAGGATTTCTCCTATATTGCTGCTACAGCCCGGTCCGTTCATGCGTCCCTTCAAGTAACTGAGCTAAGGTGCGCGCTTTATTTGAGCTCGCATGGGACTTGATTATGAACTCCGTTTTTATTGTCGACGATCACCCGGTTATCCGCCTTGCCGTTCGAATGTTGCTGGAACACGAAGGTTACAAAGTCGTCGGCGAAACTGACAATGGGGTCGACGCCATGCAAATGGTTCGCGAATGCATGCCGGACCTGGTCATTCTCGATATCAGTATTCCAAAACTGGATGGCCTGGAAGTGCTGTCCCGGTTCAACGCAATGAGTAATCCTCCTAAAACACTGGTACTGACCGCACAATGCCCGACACTCTTCGGTATTCGTTGCATGCAATCCGGAGCCTCGGGTTATGTCTGCAAACAAGAGGACATCAGTGAACTGGTGAGTTCTATAAAAGCCGTATTTTCAGGTTACAACTATTTCCCGAGTGAGGCTTTGAACCCCATCCACGGAGATGAAACACGTTGTATCGAACTGGAACTGTTCAAGTCCGTAAACGACCGGGAACTGATGGTCCTGCAACTTTTTGCCCAAGGTCGCACAAACAAGGAAATCGCCAAGGGCATGTTTCTGAGCAACAAGACCGTGAGCACCTACAAAAAGCGTCTCATGCAGAAACTCAAAGCCAAATCCCTGGTTGAACTGATCGAGATGGCAAAACGTAACGCACTCGTGTGAGAACCTGGATGCCCAGCCGTTTGAAGGTCTATCTGATTCAAGTGACCGCAGGTCTATGCGTGAGCACCTCGTTGTTCGGAGCACCGGGCAATGAACTCTATACGTTGCTCAGTCGCTCGAAGGTCGGCGCGCTGGAGATTCGACTGGATGAATCCCAGCAACAATGGATAAACAACAAAAATCAACTGACGCTCGGCACGTCGGCCCCGGACTACCCCCCTTTTGACCTGACCACCAGTGGTCAGGACTATGAAGGCTTTACCGCCGATTACGCTGGCCTTCTGGAAAAAGCAACCGGGTTGCCGGTCAAGGTTCAGCGTTTCGAATCCCGAGGGGCCGCGATCGCCGCGCTGCAGAATGGCGATGTCGATCTGCTTGGCACAGCCAATGGATTCGAGGCTGGCATTGCCGGGATTGCGCTGTCCATACCCTATGCCGTCGACCAACCCGTATTGGTGACCCGCGAAGGGGAAACCCGATCTCTCACCGATGGCCTGGCCGGATTGCGCCTGAGCATGGTGTATCACTATTTGCCGCTGGCAGAAGTCAAGGCGTTGTACCCAAAGGCGATCATCACGTCTTATCCGTCCTACCAGAATGCGATCAATGCCGTTGCCTTCGATCAGGCGGATGTGTTTCTCGGTGACACGATTTCAACTCACTACATGATCAACAAGGGGTACTTGAACAACATCCGGATGGCCAACTTCGGCAAACATGAAGCCCATGGTTTCAGCTTTGCCGTCAACAGTAACACCCCCGAGCTGCTCGGCATCATCAACAGGATGATCAAGGCCATCCCCTCCAGTGAGCGAGAAAACATCGCCAAACGCTGGAGCGCCGGCAGTGACATTCTGCTGACCGATCAAAAGCTGCAACTCACTGACAGGGAAGAACGCTGGCTGGCAAATCACCCGATAGTGCGCGTCGTCGTCAACGAAGCCTTTGCGCCACTGACGTTTTTCGATAGCAATGGCAACTTTCGCGGGGTCAGCGCGGATTTGCTTGAGCTGATCAGGCTGCGCACCGGCTTGCGCTTTGACATCCAGCGCAGTCGAAACGATGACGAGATGATCAAACAGATCAAAAACAACCAGGCCGATGTGATCGCCGCGTTGCTCCCCAGCGCCAAACGTCAGTCCCAGCTGAACTTTACCCGCCCATTTCTGGAAAATTCCTACGTCCTGCTGACCCGTAAAGCCGCCGACAGCCCAACCAACCTTGAGCAGTTGCAGGACAAGCGCCTGGCCATTGCCCGCGGCAATCCACTCAGGGATTACCTGCGCAGAGAGTTTCCCCGGATCAAGCTGATCGAAACCCCGGACACTTTCAGCGCCGTAGAGATGCTCGCCGAAGGTCAGGCCGAAGGCGTGGTGAACTCACTGGTCATTGCCAACTACTTCATTTCGTCGCGGTTGTTCGAACACACGTTGCAAATCAGCACCACCATCGGCACCGAGCAGGCAGCGTTCTCCCTTGCCACTGCACGGGACGCCAAAGAGCTGAACGCCATTCTGAACAAGGCGTTGCTGAGCATCTCGCCGGAGGAACTGGGCATCATCAACAGTCGATGGCGCGGCTATTCGGCGTCCTCGCAAAGCACCTGGCGCAATTATCAAAGACTGTTCTACCAAATCGTCATCGGTGCCGGTGCGCTATTGCTGATTTCCATTGCGTGGAACGACTACATGCGACGCCAGATCAAGCAGCGCAAGGCCGCCGAGCGTGCATTGAACGATCAGTTCGAGTTCATGCGATCGCTGGTCAATGGCACGCCCCATCCGATCTATGTACGTGATCGCCAGGGGCTACTGCAAAGTTGCAACGACAGTTACCTGCAAGCGTTCTGCGCCAGGCGTGAAGATGTCATCGGCAAAAGCGTCATGCAGGGGTCGATGAGCAATGTGTTCGAAGCCCGGGAGTACCAGGCTGACTACCAGCGCGTGGTGACCGAGGGCAGACCGTTGATCGTCGATCGCGAACTGCACATTGGTGGCCGGCGGCTGACGATCTATCACTGGATTCTCCCCTACCGAGATTCCAGCGCGAAAGTGCAAGGCATTATCGGTGGCTGGATCGACATCAGCGAACGTCGGCAACTGCTTGATGATCTGCGCTGCGCGAAAGAACACGCCGATAAGGCCAACCGGGCCAAAAGCACGTTTCTGGCCACGATGAGCCATGAGATCCGCACGCCGATGAATGCAATCATCGGCATGCTTGAACTGACACTCAAGCGTCTTGAGCATCGGCACCCGGAGCGTCCGGCCATCGATGTCGCGTACAATTCGGCGAAAGGGTTGCTGGAACTGATTGGCGACATCCTCGACATTGCCAGAATCGAATCCGGGCGCTTGAGCCTTAGCCCGGAGCGCGTTAATCCGGGTGAACTGGTGGCCTCGGTCGTACGGATTTTCGATGGTCTTGCCCGCCAGAAGGAACTCGAACTGAAGCTGGAGTTTTCTTCGGCCAACCCGACTTTCGATGTGTTGCTGGACCCTTTGCGCTTCAAGCAGGTGCTGTCCAACCTGATCAGCAATGCCATCAAGTTTACCGAGCAAGGCCAGGTCCGGGTCATTGTCGACCTGCAGCCAGCAATGCAGCCTGATCGTGTGCAAATGCGGGTGCAGGTTCACGACAGTGGCATCGGGATCAGCGAACAGGATCAATACCGGCTGTTCGAACCCTTCGCCCAGGCCGACAACGCCATTCAATCGGCCAGGGGGGGCGCAGGGCTGGGGCTGGTCATCAGCCGCAATCTCTGCGAGATGATGGGCGGAAGTCTGCAATTGCGCAGCGAGCCTGGGGTCGGCACTCAAGTGGAGGTATTGCTGCACCTGGAAACGTTGCCGCTGCAACAATCTGCCCAGCTGGCCGAGACGCAAATTGTCGTCGCCACAACCCCATTGAATGTTCTGGTCGTCGACGATCACTCGGCCAATCGTTTGCTCACCTGCCAGCAACTGGAGTTTCTAGGCCATCGATTTACTGTCGCGGCCGATGGCCAGGAGGGATTGGGGGCATGGAAAGACCAACCGTTTGATCTGGTGATCGCCGATTGCAACATGCCGGTCATGAACGGTTACGAGCTGGCCCGCGCCATTCGCCAGCATGAAAGTCAAAATCATCGCCCTCCCTGCACCGTGCTCGGGTTCACCGCCAACGCCCAACCGGAAGAAATACAACGCTGCAAACAGGCCGGAATGGATGACTGTCTGTTCAAACCCCTTAGCCTCGGAGCCTTGAGCCAGTGGATGGAAAACATTGAACCCACCCCTGCAGCCCCGGCGTTCAGCCTGCACGGGCTGAAACTGCTGACCGGGGGCAACCCCATGTTGAACCGCAGATTGCTTAACGAGTTGGTCAACAGCAACCGCCAGGATCTGCAAACGCTGCTGTCACTATCCAGCTCCGGGGATACGCAGGCGCTGCAGGACATTGCCCACAAAATCAAAGGCGCAGCCCGGATAGTGCAAGCATCACCCCTGATCGACCGCTGCGAGGCGCTCGAAGCCGCCTGCCATGGGGATTTTGATCGCGAAAAAGTGGCCGGATGCTGCCAATCCATGGAGCGCACCATGCTTGAGCTGGAGGACGCGTTACTACGTCAGATCAAGCATTACGACGAAGGCGCAATGACAGAGCCTTAACTATGCTTGGACCCTCAGCGGTGTGTTGACCCACATGGAGAAACCCGCAATGCCTGACCCACTGCGCACGGATCCACGCCGGTTTCCACTGCATGTCCATATCAGTGTGATGTTCACCTTTCTGTTGTTGCTGACCGGAGTGCTGCTGGGTCTTTTCAACTACCGGCAAACGACCCAGATCATACTGTCCAGCAGTGAAAAACTCTTCAACCGTATCGAGCAGGATGTCCGGCTGGACCTGCACGCCACCTATCAACCCATTCGCCACCTGTTGAGCCTGCTGGCACTCAATCCGGCGGGCCAGTCCGCTGATCTGGAACACCGCCTGGCACTGCTCGAACCGTTCAGCCAGTCACTCGAGGACAACCCCAATCTGGCGTCGCTGTACCTGGGCTACGACAACGGCGACTTTTTCATGGTCCGCCCGCTGCATACCCCAGAGGTCAAAGCCCTGGTCAAGGCTCCGGAAATGGCGGCTTTCCAGGTCTGGAGCATTGAGCACGACAGCAGCGGCCAGGCTCGTTCCCAGTCTTTGTTTTTCGACCGTAACCTGGCCCTCGTCAGTCGCCAGGACAACCTGAACGACACCTACGACCCTCGCAGCCGTGCCTGGTTTGCCAGCGCCCGTAGCGACAATGAACAGATTACGACCGAACCCTATATCTTTTTTTCCACCCATGACATTGGCACGACGCTGGCACGACGCAGTGGCGACAAGGCAATCCTGGCCGCCGATCTGACCCTGGCCGAACTCAGCGCGACCCTGGCCAAGCACGTCGTGACCCCTCATACCGAAATCGTGCTGTTCGATGCCGAAGGCAATGCCATTGCCTACCCCGACAGCCGCAGGCTGATCATCGATGATCAGACGTCCCGGCTGATCAAGGCCGCGGACCTGAGCCCCAGCCTGGGTGCGTTGCTCAACAACTCCTCTGAAGGCAATCGCCTGGATGCCAATGGCCGGCAGTGGATCGTGGCCCGCAGCAGCATGCAGGAAGGCGGCCCCCAAGGCCTGCAACTGGCGCTGCTGGTTCCGGAAGACGAGTTGCTCGTCGATGCTTACCGGATGCGCTGGCAAGGTGCGCTCATTACCCTGGCAACGCTGCTGTTATGCGTGCCGCTGGGTTGGCTGACCTCCAGAGTCCTGGTCAAACCCTTGCGCGCCCTGGTGCAGGAGGCCGATGCGATTCGCAGTTTCGATTTCAATTTTCCGCTTTCCCGTCGCTCGCCGGTGCTCGAAGTCGACCAACTGAGCGTGTCGATGGCACGGATGAAAGACACGCTGGCGAGCTTCTTCCAGATCACTGACAGCCTCAGCGCCGAAACCCGTTTCGCCCCCCTGCTGGAACGCGTGTTGTTTGAAACCGTGAAAATCGGTCAGGCCCAGGCCGGCCTGATCTATCTGCGCGAAGGTGATGGCGGGCATATGGAACCCCACGGACTGGTCATCAATGACACCACCGAAAACCTGCAATCCTTCGACATCCGCGGACACTCACTGGAAAACCCGCAAAGCCCCCCATGGCTGCAGCAGCTGGCAAACGTCGACAACGTCGTCAGTAACCTGGGGTTCGAGCAAGCGGGCGATCTGCAGAAAGTCTTGCTCGCGCTGGAAAGTCCCCGGGTCCATCTGATCGGAATCCGCCTGCATAATCGTCACAACGAAACCGTGGGCCTGCTGGTGTTGCTATTGGCCGACAGCGGCGAGCAAAGCGATCTGGAAAAACTGCGGCCGGACCGCATTGCGTTTCTCCAGGCGGTGTCCGGCGCGGCGGCCGTGTGCATCGAAAGCCAGCGTCTGCAAGCCAGACAAAAACAGCTGCTGGACGCCTTCATTCAACTGCTGGCCGGTGCCATCGATGCCAAAAGCCCCTATACCGGCGGCCATTGCCAGCGCGTGCCGGAACTGACCCTGATGCTTGCCCGGGCGGCGGCAGCCAGCCAGGACCCCGCCTTCAGCGCCTATCGGCCGACCGAAGATGAATGGGAGGCACTGCACATCGCTGCCTGGCTGCACGATTGCGGCAAGATCACCACGCCGGAATACGTCGTCGACAAAGCCACGAAGCTGGAAACCCTGACCGATCGCATCCACGAAATCCGCACCCGCTTCGAGGTACTCAAGCGCGATGCCTGGATCAGCTACTGGCAGGCCATTGCCCTGGGCGGTGACGAGCAAGCGCTGGCAGAACTGCGTGATGCCAGCCTTGCCGGGCTGGATGATGATTTCGCCTTCATTGCCCGTTGCAATCTGGGTGGCGAAGCCATGGCCGACGCTGATCTGCACCGCCTGCGCAGCGTGGCTGAACGCACCTGGACCCGGACCCTGGATGACCGGCTGGGCGTGTCCTGGGAAGAGAACCGGCGTCAGGCCCGAACACCCGCCCCCACCCTGCCCGTCAGCGAACCCTTACTGGCGGACAAACCCGAGCACCTGTTCGAACGCAGCGAAAACGAAGTGATACCGCCAGATACCCCCCTGGGTTTCAAACTCGACGTTCCGCCCCACAAATACAATCGGGGCGAGCTGTACAACCTGAGCATTGTCCGGGGCACCCTGACGAGCGAGGAGCGTTATGTCATCAATAACCACATCGTTCAGACGATCCTGATGCTCAACCATCTGCCGTTTCCCGGGCACCTGCGCAGCGTCGCGGAAATAGCCGGCGGGCATCACGAAAAAATGGACGGCAGTGGTTATCCGAAACGCTTGAAGCGGGAAGACATGAGCCTGCCGGCGCGAATGATGGCGATTGCCGATATTTTTGAAGCGCTGACGGCCGCCGACCGCCCCTACAAAAAAGCCAAGACCTTGAGCGAGGCGCTGGGCATCATGGCGTTCATGTGCCGTGATGCCCACATCGACCCGGAACTGTTCGGGCTGTTCATCAGGGCACAGATCTATTTGCAGTACGCCAGGCGCTTCCTCGACCCTGCGCAGATCGATGCGGTGGACGCATCGGGTCTGCTGGTCAAGGCAGGCCTGGCGTCTTGATCAGCAGTCGGTCAGGCGCAGGAAAATCGCCGCCAATTGTTCGATACCGGCCTGGTCCTGCGGGGTGAATCGCGCCAGTTTCGGGCTGTCGAGGTCGAGCACGCCGATCAATCGGCCATCTTTGACCAACGGCACCACCAGCTCGCTGTTCGAGGCGCTGTCACAGGCAATGTGACCGGGGAACGCGTGCACATCTTCGACCAACTGGGTCTGCAAGGTGGCGGCTGCCGTTCCGCAGACGCCACGCCCGAACGGAATCCGCACGCAAGCGATCTGCCCCTGAAACGGGCCCAGCACCAGCTCCTCATTGCGGTTGAGGTAGAAACCGGCCCAATTCAGTTCATCGAGCTGATTGAACAGAAACGCCGAGAACTGCGCGGCATTGGCGATGAAGTCCCGCTCGTCCGCCAGCAAGGACTCCAGCTGCGCGTGCAGCATGCCGTAGCCTTCGAGGCCCTGGCCGCTCTTTTGTAAATCGATCATGCCTTGTGCTCCAACAGTTTCAGCCCGACCCAGTAACGTGCAAATTGATAAGCGCAACGTCCATTGCGATTGCCTCGGCCGGTGGCCCAGCGTACCGCCAGGATGTCCAGCTCTTCGCTGCGCTGCCATGCCAGTCCGGCCTTGCCGGCCAACTGGCCGATCCAGTGCTCGACGACGTTGAGGAAGTGTTCCTGGGTAAACGGATAGAACGATAGCCACAGGCCGAAGCGGTCCGACAGCGCGATCTTGTCTTCCACCGCCTCGCTCGGATGCAGTTCGCCGTCGACCCGCTTCCAGTTCTCGTTGTCACTTTCCTTTTCCGGCACCAGGTGGCGACGGTTCGACGTGGCGTACAGCAAGACGTTGTCCGGCGCCTGTTCCAGCGAGCCATCCAGTACGCTTTTGAGCACTCGGTAATCACCCTCGCCCGACTCGAACGAGAGGTCATCGCAAAACAGTACGAAACGCTGGGGCAGTTTGCCGATCTGTTCGACCACGCGCGGCAGGTCTGCCAGGTGATCGCGTTCAATCTCGATCAGACGCAACCCGGCTTGAGCGTGCTCGGCCAACAAGGCGCGCACCAGCGACGACTTGCCGGTGCCGCGCGAGCCCCAGAGCAAGGCATGGTTGGCGGGCATGCCATCGAGGAACTGTTGGGTGTTGCGCCCTAGCTGCTCAACTTGCCGGTCGACGCCGATCAGGTCCGACAGGCGCATGTCGAGGCTGACCTGCAGCGGCATCAGATAACCGCCGCGAGACTCACGCTGCCAGCGCGCCGCCAGGCATTGCGTCCAGTCGATGGCTGGCCGGGGTGCCGGCAGCAACGGCTCGATACGGGCCAGAACGGCATCGGCGCGTTCAAGAAAAGCATTCAATCGGGAATCCACGACTTCTCCTCGGGCACGTTCACAGTAATGATGGTGATACAGCGACCAAACACAGCGTCACACAAGCGGCTGCCCCCGCAGTACAGGCCTCGCGAGAACGTCAACAGGCAGGCATGATCGACTATGCTTGAGCAGCGAAAGGAAACGGAAGTGGTTCACCCTCCCATGGACATCAAATTCACCAACCGGCTGTCATTCAAGCAAGCCCGGCTGACCGTGCTGGTCGGTTTCATTCTGGGCACGCTGCTCAGCCTGCTGCAAATAGGCATCGATTATGCCAGTGAAGACGCCTCCATCAATCGTGAAATCCTTTCATTACTGGAAATCAGCCACAACCCGGCCTCGCGAATCGCCTACAACATCGACGCCGAACTTGCCAAGGAACTGACCCAGGGCCTGCTGCGCTCGCCGGCGATCATCGGCGCGAAACTGACCGACAACAACGGCACCGTGCTGGCCAACGCCAAGCGACCCGAGGTGCAAAACGGCTACCGGATGCTCAGTGACTTCCTGTTCGGTGCCAGCCGACAGTTCGAAGACCGGCTTTACCTGGATCATTTACCCAATGAATCCCTGGGTACGCTGCGGCTGAAGGTCGATACCTACGCCTTCGGCAACCGGTTCCTGCGCCGGGCCGAAGTGACCCTGATCAATGGCTTCGCCCGCAGCCTGCTGCTGTCCGGCATCCTGCTGGCGCTGTTCTATGTGATGCTGACCAAACCCCTGGTACGGGTGATCCGAGAGCTCAGCGGTCGCGACCCGGGGAGTACCGAACCGACGTCACTGGAGTGTCCCGCCGGGCACGCCAACGATGAGATCGGTGTACTGGTCAAGGTTGCCAACCAGCAATTCAAAAACATCGCCACCGAAATCCGGCAGCGGCGCAACGCGGAAAACCGCCTGACCGAATATCTTGGCCAACTGGAAAACATCGTCTCGGCCCGCACCGCAGAACTCAAGGCGATCAACGCCCGGCTGAGCCAATCCAACGAGGAACTGGAAGCCGCGCGCAGTACCGCCCTCGACATGGCCGAAGCCCGCTCGGTGTTCCTGGCCAACATGAGCCATGAAATCCGCACGCCCCTCAATGGTTTGCTCGGGATGATCGCGCTGTCCCTCGACGGACCGCTGAATGCCGAACAACAGCAACAGCTGTCGATTGCCCACGACTCGGGCAAGGTACTGGTGGAACTGCTCAACGATATCCTCGATTTGTCGAAGTTCGATGCCGGTCAACTCGAACTCGAACACATCCCCTTCGATCTCGGATCGCTGATCGAGGACACCGCCAACCTGCTGTCGCAGAACGCTGCCCCCAGCGTCGAACTGACCTGCCTGATCGATCCGCATTTCCCGGCACTGGTGCTCGGCGATCCGACCCGGGTGCGGCAGATCGTCAGTAACCTGCTGTCCAATGCCCTCAAGTTCACCCGTTTCGGGCGTGTCGACGTGCGCCTGTCAACGTTCGGCGACGGCGTCAGAATCGAAGTATGCGACACCGGCATCGGCATCCCTCAGGAAGCCCAGGCCAGGATCTTCCAGCCTTTCACCCAGGCCGGTGCCGGTATTACCCGCCAATTTGGCGGCACCGGGCTGGGCCTGGCGCTGACCTACAACCTTTGCGAAGCCATGCAGGGGCGCCTGACGATCAGCTCCGAAGCGGGTTTTGGCAGTCAGTTCTGCGCCGATCTACCATTACCCAGCCATACCCGCGCACTGCCTGCTGTGTCGCTCAATGGCAAAGTCGTCGCCATCACGGCCGCCAGCAGCGGGCTGGGCGAGCTGCTGAACAGCCTGTTGCCTGGCTGGGGGCTGGACTATGAACGGCGCTCCATGGATGACTCACTGCTTGGCCTGGCAGCCGACGTGCTCATCACCGACTGCCCCGAGTGCCTGTTCAGTTTGCGCCCCGCCCTCAGCGCACCGATCCTGTTGATCACAGCGTATGGCAATTTCATGCCCAGCGAAGAGGTAAACGCCCTCGCCCCCCTGCAACAACAGGCCCGCCCCCTGGCTCGCAATACGCTGTATCAGAGCTTGCGGCGGATCCTGCAACCACAACCCCAGCCGATCAACGATGTCCGGCTCGAAACCCAAAGCCCGCTACGCCGCGGGCGCGTGCTGCTGGTGGAAGATAATCCGGTGAACCAGCTGGTGGCCAAGGGCATGCTCGGCAAACTCGGCTGCGAGGTTACCACCGCGGCTCATGGTGGAGAGGCCCTGGATCAACTCGAGCAACGGGAGTTCGACCTGGTGCTGATGGACTGCAACATGCCGGTGATGGACGGCTATGAAGCCAGCCGACAGATCCGCCGCAGCGGACGCTGGCCCCAGCTGCCCATCGTCGCCCTGACGGCCAACGCCATGTCGGAGGAGCGCGAACGCTGTCGTGCCGCGGGCATGAGCGACTACCTGGCCAAACCCTTCCGGCGCGAAGAACTGGCCGCCCTGCTGGACTTGTGGATCCCCGCTATGACAGCGCCCTAATCTGGCCCAACAGGTGGTCGAGACCATCGCGCAAGTCGTTGAGACGATTCAGGTCGACCCCACTGTCGCACAACAACCGCGCCTTGAGTGGCCCGACCTGATCGCGCAAGGCCGTTCCGGCGGGCGACAGGCTCAGGTGCACTTCACGCTCATCGCGCGCCGAACGCTGACGCTGCACCAGTTGCAGTTGTTCGAGGCGCTTGAGCAAGGGTGTCAGCGTGCCGGAATCCAGGGCCAGGCGCTCACCCAGTGCCTTCACGGTCGGTTGCTCGGGGGCTGCTTCCTGCCACTCCCACAGCACCAGCATCGCCAGGTACTGAGGGTAAGTCAGGCCCAACTGATCGAGCATTGGCTTGTAGGCGCGAATGACCGCACGGGAAGCTGCGTACAGCTTGAAACACAGCTGGCTGTCGAGCTTCAGGGAATCGACGGACAAAGTGTTCATTTGAGCAGGGCTTCGATCTCGCGGGTCAGGTCCTGCGGCTTGGTCGCCGGGGCGAAGCGCTTGACCAGTTGTCCGTCCTTGCCGATCAGGAACTTGGTGAAGTTCCACTTGATGCCCTGGGACCCCAGCACACCCGGAGCGCGCTTTTTCAACTGCACGAACAAGGGATGGGCGCCGGCGCCGTTGACTTCGATCTTTTTGAACAGTGGGAAGCTGACACCGAAGTTCAGTTCGCAGAATTCGGAGATCGCTCCTTCATTGCCCGGTTCTTGCTTGCCGAACTGGTTGCAGGGAAAACCGAGCACCACCAGGCCCTGGTCCTTGTAGGTCTGCCACAACTCTTCCAGGCCCTTGTATTGCGGAGTGAAACCGCACTTGCTGGCCGTGTTGACCACCAGCACAGCCTTGCCGGCGAAATCCGCCAGGGTCTTTTGCTCTCCCTTGATCGTGGTGCAAGGGATGCTCAGCAGGTTGTCGCTCATGTTTGAGGTTCCGAGTGAATGCCAGAGACAACAAAATAGCGAGCAATTGAATTGTGTGCAATTTAAATATCCGGAAAGCGATCATCGGATCGCTTCGGGGACTTATTCGCGGGGCACCAGGTCCAGGCACACCGAGTTGATGCAATAACGCAGGCCTGTCGGCGGCGGACCATCTGGGAAAACATGCCCCAGGTGCGCGTCGCATTTGGCGCAGACCACTTCGGTGCGGATCATGCCGTGGCTGACATCACGGATCTCGGTCATGGCGCTGTCGCCGATCGGCGCGTAGAAACTCGGCCAGCCGCAGCCGGAATCGAATTTGGTCCTGGAGTCGAACAGCGGTTCGCTACAGCAGATGCAGTGGTAGACACCGTCGGTCTTGGTGGCGTTGTATTTACCGGAAAACGGACGTTCGGTGCCTTTGAGACGGCACACGTTGTACTGCTCTGGATCGAGCATCGCCTTCCATTCTTCCAGGGTTTTTTCCAACTTTTCCATCATCACACCTCAGCGGCTGAAAAAGCCCGATCTGTACCTTTTCCACGGATCGGGCGGCACGTATGATTGCGCCTCGTCAAACGCCAGTCTGGCAGCCAGACCACGCGCATTCAAACGGAAATATGGGTGCTGCATCTCAAGGCGCCGGGCCTGTGTGAATACGCAGGATTCCCAGCACGGCTGTCCAAACGCCGTCTGGATCGTTCATTTTCGGGAACACATCGCCATGCAGGTCAGCAAATCGAACAAGCTCGCCAACGTCTGCTACGACATTCGCGGCCCGGTGCTCAAGCACGCCAAGCGCCTGGAAGAGGAAGGCCATCGCATCCTCAAGCTGAACATCGGCAACCCGGCGCCTTTTGGTTTCGAAGCGCCGGATGAAATCCTCCAGGACGTGATCCGCAACCTGCCGACCGCCCAGGGCTATAGCGACTCCAAGGGCCTGTTCAGTGCGCGCAAGGCCGTGATGCAGTATTACCAGCAAAAGCAGGTAGAAGGCGTCGGCATTGAAGACATCTACCTGGGCAATGGTGTTTCCGAACTGATCGTGATGTCGATGCAGGCCCTGCTCAACAATGGCGACGAAGTGCTGGTGCCTGCGCCTGACTACCCGCTATGGACCGCCGCCGTGAGCCTGTCCGGTGGCAATCCGGTGCATTACCTGTGCGACGAGCAAGCCAACTGGTGGCCGGACCTGGCCGACATCAAGGCCAAGATCACCCCGAACACCAAGGCCCTGGTGATCATCAACCCGAACAACCCGACCGGCGCCGTGTATTCGAAGGAAGTGCTGCTGGGCATGCTGGAACTGGCCCGCCAGCACAACCTGGTGGTGTTCTCCGACGAGATCTACGACAAGATCCTCTACGACGATGCCGTGCACATCTGCACCGCCTCCCTGGCGCCGGACCTGCTTTGCCTGACCTTCAATGGTCTGTCCAAGTCCTATCGCGTGGCCGGTTTCCGTTCCGGCTGGATCGCCATCTCCGGTCCGAAACACCACGCCCAGAGCTACATCGAAGGCATCGACATGCTGGCGAACATGCGCCTGTGCGCCAATGTGCCCAGCCAGCATGCGATCCAGACCGCCCTGGGTGGCTACCAGAGCATCAATGACCTGGTGCTGCCGCAAGGTCGCCTGCTCGAACAGCGCAACCGTACCTGGGAATTGCTCAACGACATTCCGGGCGTAAGCTGCGTCAAGCCGATGGGCGCGCTGTACGCATTTCCGCGCATCGACCCGAAAGTCTGCCCGATCCACAACGACGAGAAATTCGTCCTCGACCTGCTGCTCTCCGAAAAGCTGCTGGTGGTTCAAGGCACCGCATTCAACTGGCCATGGCCAGACCACTTCCGCGTCGTGACCCTGCCACGTGTCGATGACCTGGAGATGGCCATCGGACGCATCGGCGGCTTCCTCAAGTCCTACCGCCAGTAAGCGAGCCTTCACCGTGCGACATGCCTGCCCGTCGCACGGTGATTTTTATCCAGCAACATTTGTTTGCATTGCGTCACAAGCAGTCGTCTTGCCCGCTGCCGGACAACGCCGTGCCTGCTCGCGCCTAACAAAGGCGGGGCCTTCGACATGAATTGACTGACAAACACTTCCTGCACTCGCGTCGGAAATGCCCTGCAAGCAGCTAGACTATTGCCGTAGGACACAGTTTGAAATAGTCACCCGGTTGAATACCCCGGTGCAGCACCTTATATACCCCGCAGTACGCTACATCTTTAGCATGAGGAGATTTCTACAACCATGATGCGCATCCTGCTGTTCTTGGCCACTAACCTGGCGGTCGTGCTGATTGCCAGCATCACCCTGAGCCTATTCGGCTTCAACGGGTTCATGGCGGCCAATGGGGTTGACCTCAACCTCAATCAGCTGCTGATTTTCTGTGCGGTCTTTGGTTTCGCCGGTTCACTGTTCTCGCTGTTCATCTCCAAGTGGATGGCGAAGATGAGCACCAGCACCCAGATCATCACCCAGCCACGCACCCGTCATGAGCAATGGCTGCTGCAAACCGTCGAGCAACTGTCCCGCGAAGCCGGGATCAAGATGCCCGAAGTCGGTATTTTCCCGGCCTACGAGGCGAACGCCTTCGCCACCGGCTGGAACAAGAACGACGCACTGGTCGCCGTGAGCCAGGGCTTGCTCGAGCGCTTTTCGCCCGATGAAGTGAAAGCCGTCCTGGCCCACGAAATCGGCCACGTGGCCAATGGCGACATGGTTACCCTGGCGCTGATCCAGGGCGTGGTGAACACCTTCGTGATGTTCTTCGCCCGGATCATCGGCAATTTCGTCGACAAGGTGATCTTCAAGAACGAAGAAGGCCAAGGCATTGCCTACTACGTGGCGACCATCTTCGCCGAACTGGTTCTGGGCATCCTGGCCAGCGCCATCGTCATGTGGTTCTCGCGCAAGCGCGAATTCCGTGCCGACGAAGCCGGTGCAAACCTGGCCGGCACTGCCGCAATGATTGGCGCCCTGCAGCGCCTGCGTGCGGAACAAGGCCTGCCGGTGCACATGCCCGACACTCTGAACGCCTTCGGCATCAATGGTGGCATCAAGCAAGGGTTCGCTCGCATGTTCATGAGCCACCCGCCACTGGAAGAGCGTATCGACGCCCTGGCTCGTCGTCGCGGCTAAGAGGTTCCACCGCAAATGAAAAGGCCCGCAGCGATGCGGGCCTTTTTTTGTCAGTTTAAAAGCTTCAGTGCTTTCAGGGCCACTTCGCGGGCAAGCCCGCTCCCACAGGATCTGTGAACGCCACAGATCATTGTGGGAGCGGGCTTGCCCGCGAAGGGGCCGGTGCAGCCAGCCACTATTACCGACTGGTAACCCGATACACCCGCTCCTCCAGCCGCGTGACACCTGCCTCCAGAAACTTCCCGCTCTCGCTCAACACGTCCTGATCTTCCAGGATCTTCAGCGCCCATGAGTCCCCGAACAACCGCCGCACCTCATCATCGAGCACAGCAAACGGCGGGCCGGGCATCTGCGCCTGGTCATAGTCCAGGGTTATCACCAGACCATGGGACTCCTTCGGCAGTATCCGCTTCAAGTGAGCGGCATAGCGCTCTCGCATTTCCGCCGGCAACGCAATCAACGCGGCGCGATCATAGAGCGCGGAGCAATCAGCCGTGTCACCGGCCGTCAGCTCAAAGAAATTGCCACACCAAAGTTCGATGGAGCCTGCCCGATAGACCTTGAAAGGCCCCTGCTCACTGATGGCCGGATCAAAGCCATGCTCGCTGAAAAACTCCTCAATGGCTTTTTCCGACAGTTCGACTCCCAGGACCTCATGGCCTTGATGGGCGAGCCAAAGCAAATCCAGGCTTTTTCCACATAACGGCACCAACACGCGTGCCCCCTCTTCAAGGCTTAACGCTGGCCAGAACCGTTTCAGATGAGGATTCACCTGCGGCAGGTGAAAGCCGATCTGATTCGCCGCCCATTTCTTGTGCCAAAACTCCGGCTGCATAAATAACCCCGAAAATTCGATCAAAACACCCTAAAACTTATATTAGATTTAGATTAATGATCTGACTGAAGATGTTGCATCTTAACTCTCAGGAGCTCATTCATGTTCCCCAGCCTGTACATATCCCACGGCTCCCCCATGCTCGCCCTGGAACCCGGTGCCAGCGGACCGGCACTCGCCCGCCTGGCCGCCGAGATCCCCAGGCCCACAGCCATCGTGATTGTGTCTGCACATTGGGAAAGCAATGAGCTGCTGGTCAGCGGCAATCCGCAACCTGAAACCTGGCATGACTTCGGTGGTTTTCCCAAAGCCCTGTTCGAAGTCCAGTACCCGGCACCCGGCGACCCACGACTCGCCGCAGAGGTTACCGAGCTACTGAAAACCGCCGGCTTTCCTGCGCGAATCGACAGCAATCGGCCTTTCGACCATGGCGTCTGGGTGCCTTTGTCGCTGATGTACCCGCAAGCAGACATCCCGATTGTCCAGGTTTCGCTACCCACCCTGGCCGGCCCCACTCTGCAGACCCGCGTTGGCCACGCGCTGGCCAGCCTGCGCGAGCACGGCGTCCTGCTGATCGGCTCCGGCAGCATCACTCACAACCTGCGGGAGCTGGACTGGCACGCTGGCCCCGAGAGTGTGGAGCCCTGGGCGCTGGCGTTTCGCGACTGGATGATCGAGAAGCTCGAAGCGAACGACGAAGCCGCATTGCATGACTATCGCGCGCAGGCACCCCATGCCGTGCGCAACCACCCCAGCGACGAACACCTGTTGCCGCTGTACTTCGCCCGCGCCGCCGGTGGGCCGTTCAGCATTGCCCACCAGGGGTTCACCATGGGCGCACTGGGCATGGACATCTATCGTTTCGGCTAACCAAAAAGCAAAAGATCGCAGCCTTCGGCAGCTCCTACAGAGGAATGCGATCCCGTGTAGGAGCTGCCGCAGGCTGCGATCTTTTTACAGGCAAAAAAAATCCCCGAACCAGTCGGGGATTTTTCATGTTCGATCAATCAGCCCGAGAGCGGATCAATCTTCGCGGTAGCGACGCAGCTTCAACTGCTTGCCGGCAACGCGAGTGTCCTTCAGCTTGGTCAGCAACTTCTCCAGACCATCTTCCGGCAGCTCGACGAGGCTGAAGCTGTCACGCACCTGGATGCGACCGATCGCTTCACGCGCCAGGCCACCTTCGTTGAGGATGGCGCCCAGCAGGTTCTTGGCAGCGATACCGTCACGCGCGCCCAGCGCGGTACGGCAACGTGCACGACCTTCGCCCAGTGGCATCGGAGCGCGACGCTCGCGGTCGCCACGCTCAGGACGGTCACCGGAACGCTCTGGACGATCGCCACGCGGTGCATTGTTCGGCACCAGTGGACGCTCTTTCTCGATAGCGGCCAGGTTCAGCGCTTGACCGTTGGTAGCCTTGCGCAGCAGGGCTGCGGCCAGGGCACGCGGGCTGCAACCGATGTCGGCGGTCAGGCGATCGAGCAGATCACCGTGGGTCGATTCGGCCTCGGCCACCAGCGGCGACAGGCTGTTGGTCAGTTTCTTGATGCGCGCATCCAGAACGGCTTGAGCGTCCGGCAGGCGAACTTCAGCAACCTTTTGACCGGTTACACGCTCGATCACTTGCAGCATGCGGCGCTCACGCGGAGTTACCAGCAGCAATGCACGACCTTCGCGACCGGCACGGCCGGTACGGCCGATACGGTGAACGTAGGACTCAGGATCGTACGGCATGTCAACGTTGAACACGTGAGTGATGCGCGGAACGTCCAGGCCACGAGCGGCAACGTCGGTCGCCACAACGATGTCCAGACGGCCATCCTTGAGGGAGTCGATCACGCGCTCACGCTGGTTCTGGGCGATGTCACCGTTCAGCGCAGCGGCTTTGTAGCCTTTGGCTTCCAGGGCACTGGCCAGGTCCAGGGTCGCTTGCTTGGTGCGCACGAACATGATCAGGGCGTCGAAATCTTCCACTTCCAGCAAGCTGAGAACGGCCGAAGTCTTCTGGTCAGCGTGAACCAGCAGGTGAGCCTGCTCGATCGCGGTAACGGTCTGGGTCTTGCTCTGAATCTTGACGTGCTTCGGATCGCGCAGGTGGCGTTCGGCGATGGCACGGATCGACTGAGGCAGGGTTGCCGAGAACAGTACGGTCTGACGGGTTTCCGGCATGGCCTTGAAGATGACTTCCAGGTCGTCCATGAAGCCCAGCTTGAGCATTTCGTCGGCTTCGTCGAGAACCAGGTGGTTCACGGTCGCCAGTACTTTTTCGTCGCGACGCAGGTGGTCGCACAGACGGCCCGGAGTGGCGACAACGATTTGTGCGCCATTACGGATTGCTTTCAGTTGTGGGCCCATCGGCGCGCCGCCGTAGACAGCCACAACAGTCACGCCCGGCATTTGCTTGGCGTATGTTTCGAAAGCGGTTGCAACTTGTAGCGCCAACTCACGAGTTGGGGCCAGGATCAGAGCTTGCGGCTCGCGCTTGGACGGATCAATGCGGTGCAGAATTGGCAGGGCAAAGGCAGCGGTTTTACCGGTACCGGTTTGCGCCTGACCAATCATATCGTGACCGGCGAGAATGATCGGGATCGACTGCTGCTGAATGGCCGAAGGCTCTTCATAGCCGGTAGCGACTACTGCAGCGACAATATTTGGATGAAGTTCAAGAGCGGCGAAGCCGCCGATTTCCTGGGTCATGGGTCTGCCTCTAAGTGCATCCGCAAAGACCCATGCTCCAAAGCTGCACATGCCGTGTTGAGACTCAAGAGTCGCCCTGGCAGCTTTGTCGGCGGGGATTTGCGAAAACGAATGAATGAAAAGAATCGTCAAGGAAGAGTCCGCTGGGCGGACGTGCAGCCGAAGCTGGCTTCGGGGAATTGCGCTACCTAAACGCGGCCCGGTTAAAGGCCGGCGCGCACTATACCGGAATTCGTCAAAAAAGGGAGCTTTTTTTATCGGAAATCCGCCGGATACACCGTTGTGTCACAGGCTTTGCGAATAATCGGTCAGCCGTCTATTTTTCAAAGGCCCGGCCTTGCGGGTGATGGCGCTAAAACGGTTCACCCTTTACCGTGCAGACCGCAGGTCCCCGCACGCCTTTCCCACCCCCGAGGACCGCTCCATGAATCAGCCCTGCTCCAGTCGAGTCAGCCGCGAACGGCGCGGCCATGTGTTCCTGATCGGTCTGGATCGGGTGGCCAAGCGCAACGCCTTCGATCTCGATCTGCTCAACGCGCTGAGCCTGGCCTATGGCGAATTCGAGGCCGATAGCGAAGCGCGCGTGGCGGTGGTGTTCGCTCATGGCGAGCACTTTACCGCCGGGCTCGATCTGGTCAATGCCAGCGTCACACTGGCAGATGGCTGGCAGGTTCCACCCGGCGGCTGTGATCCGTGGGCGGTGTTCGCCGGTCCCAGGGTCAGCAAACCGGTGATTGTCGCCGCCCAGGGTTATTGCCTGACCATCGGCATCGAGCTGATGCTCGCCGCCGACATCAACCTGTGCGCCAGCAACACCCGGTTCGCGCAAATGGAAGTGCAACGCGGGATCTTCCCGTTCGGCGGTGCCACCCTGCGCCTGCATCAAGTGGCCGGCTGGGGCAATGCCATGCGCTGGTTGTTGACCGGGGATGAATTCGACGCCCGTGACGCCTTGCACCTGGGGCTGGTGCAGGAGGTCATGGCCAGCGAGGACTTGCTGCCCCGGGCGATTGAACTGGCCGAGCGGATCGCCCGCCAGGCGCCGCTCGGCGTTCAAGCGACACTGATGTCTGCGCGACAGGCCCGCTATGAAGGGGAAACCGCAGCGGCACAGGCGTTGCCCGCACTGGTGAAGAAGTTGATGGCGAGCGAGGATGTCAAGGAAGGTGTGCGGTCGATGGTGGAACGGCGGCCTGGGGTCTTCAAAGGGCTTTGATTTTTATATTGGCTTTGATGGCCCTTTCGCGGGCAAGCCCGCTCCCACAGAGTCCGGCGAGCTCCAAAGATCCACTGTGGGAGCGGGCTTGCCCGCGAAGGGGCCCGTCCAGACAATCAATTAATCAGGTCGCCGGGCGAATCGCCTTGATCAACGACAGCAATGAATACCCCAGCCGCGGCGCCAGCGCTTCGGCGCGGGCGATCAGGCCGTCCATGTCCAGCTCCTGATCCAGCTCCGAAGGCACGATCAGGATCACGTTGCCCTCCTTCACCGGCAGCTCCCAATAGTGCCGGTGATACAAACCGCGCAACAAGGCGGCGCCGAGGGGTTTGCCATCGTCGGTCGCCCACTGATTGATGACCAGCCAGCCACCCGGATTCAATCGCTTCTGGCAGTTTTCCAGAAAGCTCCAGGCCAGGTGCCCGACACCGGGGCCGACATCGGTATAAAGGTCGACGAAAATCAGGTCCGCCGATTCTGCGGTATCCAGCAACTCCAGCGCATCGCCAACGCGGATATACAGGCGCGGATCGTCATCCAGCCCCAGATATTCAATGGCCAGGCGCGGCACGTCCGGGCGCAGCTCGATGGCTTCGACATCTTCCAGTGGCAGGAACTTGAGGCAGGCCTGGGTCAGCGTACCGGCGCCGAGACCGAGAAACAGTGCGCTTTCGGGTAGTTCATGGCACAGCGCGCCGATCAGCATCGCCCGGGTATAGTCGTACTCGAGCCAGCTCGGATCGGCGGTGAACACGCAGCTTTGCTCGATGGCATCACCGAACTCGAGAAAACGGTAATCGGCCACTTCCAGCACACGAATCACACCGAACTCGTCCTGTACCTCGGCGAGCAGATGCTCGACGCGTTCCTCAGTCATTTCATCTCCTGACCGTCACCGGGGCCGGCAACGCAATAACACCGCGTGTAGAGAGCGGCAAAGGCGAGATTGTCAGCGATGCGACGGGAACAGGTCACGCACTAATTTGCTGATAACATGGACGTCCGAGCGAAAACACTAGAGACCGTGATGAGCCAACCCTGGAGCCCTGACAGCTGGCGCGCCCTGCCGATCCAGCAACAACCCCGATACCCCGACGCCGCGCATTTGCAGCAGGTCGAGCAGACCCTGGCCAGCTATCCGCCACTGGTGTTTGCCGGTGAAGCCCGGGAGTTGCGTCGTCAGTTTGCCGAAGTGACCCAGGGCCGCGCGTTTCTTTTGCAGGGTGGCGACTGCGCCGAAAGCTTCGCCGAGTTCTCCGCGGCGAAAATCCGCGACACCTTCAAGGTGTTGCTGCAGATGGCCATCGTGATGACTTTTGCCGCCGGCTGTCCGGTAGTCAAGGTCGGGCGCATGGCCGGGCAGTTCGCCAAGCCGCGCTCGGCCAACGACGAAACCATTGATGGCGTGACACTGCCCGCCTACCGTGGCGACATCGTCAATGGCATCGGTTTCGACGAAAAAAGCCGCGTGCCGGACCCCGAGCGCCTGTTGCAGTCGTATCACCAGTCCACCGCCACCCTGAACCTGCTGCGCGCGTTCGCCCAGGGCGGTTTTGCCGATCTGCATCAGGTGCACAAGTGGAACCTGGACTTCATCGCCAACTCGGCGCTGGCGGAAAAATACAGCCACCTGGCCGATCGCATCGATGAAACCCTGGCGTTCATGCGCGCCTGCGGCATGGACAGTTCGCCGCAGCTGCGCGAAACCAGTTTCTTCACCGCCCACGAAGCGCTGCTGCTGAACTACGAAGAAGCTTTCGTGCGTCGCGACAGCCTGACCAACGATTACTACGATTGCTCGGCGCACATGCTGTGGATCGGCGACCGCACCCGCCAACTCGACGGCGCCCACGTCGAATTCCTGCGCGGGGTGAACAACCCGATCGGGGTCAAGGTCGGCCCGAGCATGAACCCCGACGACCTGATTCGCCTGATCGACGTGCTCAACCCGGACAACGATCCGGGCCGCCTGAACCTGATCGCACGGATGGGCGCGAACAAGGTCGGCGATCACTTGCCGCAACTGATCCGTGCCGTCCAGCGTGAAGGCAAGCAGGTGCTGTGGAGTTCCGACCCGATGCACGGCAACACCATCAAGGCCAGCAGCGGCTACAAGACCCGCGACTTCGCGCAGATCCTTGGCGAGGTGAAGCAGTTCTTCCAGGTGCACGAAGCCGAGGGCAGTTATGCCGGTGGTATCCACATCGAAATGACCGGGCAGAACGTTACCGAGTGCATCGGTGGTGCGCGGCCGATTACCGAGGACGGTTTGTCGGATCGCTACCACACCCATTGCGACCCGCGGATGAATGCCGATCAGTCGCTGGAACTGGCGTTTTTGATTGCTGAAACGCTGAAGCAGGTTCGGCGCTGAGCCAGTAACCTTTTTTGCTGCCTGATAGTCCGCCTTCGCGGGCAAGCCCGCTCCCACAATGACCGCGTCGGTCACAATCCATGTGTACGACGCGAACCCTGTGGGAGCGGGCTTGCTCGCGAAGGGGCCAGTTCAGTCACCCTCAATCTGTGCCAATGCCACTCGCAACCGCGCCGCACTCGCCCGCGGGCAGTTCAACTGAACCTGCGCCAGCCCCAGCCAATCCGCCATCTGCCGAAGATTGACCGCCAGCGCCAACATCCCCTCGTCATCCAGCCCCGTTTCTTCTTCATGCACCGCATGCACAGCCAAACGACCCGCCGCCCGCTCGGCACGCAGATCGACCCGTGCGGCAATCCGTTCGTTGTGCAGAAACGGCAGCACGTAATAGCCGTAAACGCGCTTGTCCTGCGGCGTGTAGATTTCCAGCCGATAACGGAAATCAAACAGCCGCTCCGTACGGCTGCGCTCCCAGATCAGCGAATCGAATGGCGAGAGCAAGGCACTGGCCGCGACTTTGCGCGGTACCTTCGGCTGGGGCAGACAATAGGCCGGTTGTCGCCAGCCCTGGACTTCGCAGGTCAGCAACTCACCGGCCTCGACCAACTCGGCCAAACGTGGACGACTGTCCGCAGGGCTCAGGCGGAAATAGTCACGCAAGTCCTTCTCCGTACCGACACCCAAGGCCTTTGCCGCATGCCGTAACAGGCCGCGCTGGGCGTCAGCTTCATCCAGGACGGGCTGCGCAAGCACCGCCGAGGGAATCACCCGCTCGGGCAAATCGTAGAGCCTTTCGAACCCGCGCCGTCCGGCAACGGTCACTTCACCGGCAGCGAACAACCATTCCAGCGCATGCTTTTCCGCACTCCAGTCCCACCAGGGCCCGGCACGCTCCTGACGGGTCGACAGGCTTCCGGCACCCAGCGCGCCCTGCTGCTCGACCGATGCCAGCACGCGACGAATCGTGTCTTGCTGCTCACGCCCAAAACGCGCCAATTGCTGATAGATGTCTTCGCCACGGCTCGCTCGCTGCATGCGCCAACGCATCAGCGGGTATAGGGAAAGCGGTAACAACGAGGCTTCATGGCCCCAATACTCAAAGAGTGTCCGACGCCGGCCCTGGCTCCAGGCAGCCTGGTCGAGCAAGTCGGAGGAGTAATGGCCGAGGCGGGAAAACAGCGGAAGGTAGTGTGAACGCACCACTGCATTGACCGAATCGATCTGCAAAATGCCCAGCCGCTCGATCAGTCGGTTGAGCGCAACAGCCTTGATCGCCGCTGGCGACTGCCGCCCGTTGAACCCTTGGGCGGCCAGCGCCAGACGCCGAGCCTGTTTGAGGGTAAAGGACAATGTTGCGGGCATGGGCATCTCCTTGTCTGCTCGCAACCTACCTCACCGGTAAGGGGTTTGTGTAGCGTGGGATTCATCATTTATTGATCGGATCATTTATGCATCGGGTCGCTCCAGAACGGCTTGATCGACTCGTTCTCCACATCCGCACGACTCATGCCGATGTCCTTGAGTGCTTCGTCGCTCAAGCTCGCCAGCAGTTCGCGCTCGCGATGCAGTTCGTACCAGCGGCCGACCTTGTGCAGCAGATCGGATATCAGGTGAATGGAGTGTTTTTCCGCACCGTGGAACTCATGTTGACCTTTCATCTTGTTGCCCTCCGTTTGGATGGCTCCAGTCTCGCGCCGGGTCTAAGATCAATCCAACGAATGTTTCTGATGTCACATATCTCGGAGATTGATGAATGTCGGCCTACCCGAGTATCGATACCGAAGTGCTGCGCACCTTCGTCGCCATCGCCGACCAGGGCGGCTTTACCCGCGCCGGCGAATTGGTCAACCGCACCCAGTCAGCCGTCAGCATGCAGATGAAACGACTCGAAGAAGACGTGCTGCAGCGCCAGCTGTTCCAGCGCGACGGACGGCAGGTGCGACTGACGGCCGAAGGCCAGGTGCTGCTGGGCTATGCGCGGCGGATCCTCAAGCTGCACAGCGAGGTCTTCAATACCCTGCGTGAGCCCGACATGGTCGGCACGGTGCGCATCGGCACGCCGGACGATTATGTGATGCGATTTCTCCCGGGGATTCTGCGCCGGTTTGCCCAGTCCTATCCGCTGATCCAGATCGAAGTGCACTGCGAATCATCGAAACAGCTGTTGATGCGCCAGGACCTGGACCTGTCCATCGTGACCCGCGAACCGGGCAGCGAAATCGGCCAGTTGTTGCGCAAGGAACGTTTTGTCTGGGCCGAGGCGCAATGCTACAGCGCCCACGAACAGACGCCGCTGCCGCTGGCGATGTTCAACAGCGATTGCTTCTGCCGCCAGTGGGCGTGCAATGCCCTG
Organism: Pseudomonas sp. PDM28; assembly: GCF_019219115.1. Taxonomy (NCBI): domain Bacteria; kingdom Pseudomonadati; phylum Pseudomonadota; class Gammaproteobacteria; order Pseudomonadales; family Pseudomonadaceae; genus Pseudomonas; species Pseudomonas sp. PDM28. The sequence continues at coordinate 285,182 of NZ_JAHUWG010000009.1, read as the reverse complement.
GATGCCCGGGGGCGCGATTACCGGGTGGCGTACAACAGCGACAGCCTGTCGGCGATCATGGCCGTGGTCAGCGCCGGCCTGGCCGTCACCGCGCAGCTTGAAAGCCTGATCACCGCGGACATGCGCATTCTGGGTGAAGCCGAGGATCTGCCGTTGCTGCCCGAGGCCAGCATCATGCTCGTGCGCAACCTGCATAACCCGTCACCGATCACCGAGTGCCTGGCCGACCACATCATTGATGGCTTCAAACTTTGAAGGCGAGCATCACCGCACAGAACACCAGGAACCCGCAAAACAGCCCGCGCAGCAACCGCTCCGGCAAGGCGTGGGCAACCTTCACGCCCCAACTGATGCTCATCAGCCCACCGACCGCCAAGGGTAGGCCGATCCCCCAGTTGACCTGATGGTGCACGGCATAAGTCACCAGCGTCACCCCCGTGCTCGGCAGGGCCAGCGCCAACGACAATCCCTGCGCAACCACCTGGCTGGTGCCGAACAGACTGGTCAACACCGGCGTCGCCACCACCGCGCCACCCACGCCGAACAACCCGCCCATAGTGCCGGATGCAGCGCCAAGCACGCCCAGCCAGGGCCAGGAGTAGTTCATCTGCGACGCCGCCGTGGTGTGTGCGGCGAACATGCGAACGAGGTTGTACGCCGACAGTGCGATCAGAAACGCGACAAAACCTAGGCGCATGGTTCGCGCATCGATGCCCACCGCCCAGATCGACCCGAGCCAGGCGAAGCAGAACCCCATGAGAGCCAACGGTAGCGCGTGGCGCAGCTCGATCCGGTTGCGCTGATGGTAGCGCCACAGCGCCAGCATCACGTTCGGCACGACCATCACCAATGCCGTGCCTTGGGCAATCTGCTGGTCGAGCCCGAACAGCACGCCCAACAGTGGAATGGCAATCAGGCCACCGCCGATGCCGAACAAACCGCCAAGCGTGCCCAGGGCGGCACCGAACACCAGGTACATCAGAAACTCAATCACGGCCGATTCCTCCTCACATCACGCCATTGATCCTACGCAGTTGCTTATGGCACGGAAACGCACAGCGACGCACAATGGCTGTGCCAAATTCGCACAAGCGCAGACTTGCCATGAACCCCAACCAACTGACCGACCAATTGGCTTTATTCCTCGATGTACTGGAAACCGGCAGTTTTTCCGCCGCCTCGCGCCGTCATCCGATGACCCCTTCGGCCGTGGCACGGCGTATCGACAGCCTGGAAAACGCGGTCGGCAGTCAGCTGTTCATCCGCAGCACGCATGCGGTGCGCGCTACCCCGGCAGGATTGGCCTTCGCCGAACGAGCACGGCGGATCGTCGCCGAATTGCGCCTGGCCCGGGCCGAGGCGGTGTCCTTGAGCAGCGCGCCGGAAGGCCTGATTCGTATCGATGCGCCAGCAGCCTTTGGGCGCCGGCACTTGGCACCGGTGATTGCCGATTTCCTCATGCTCTATCCGGGACTCGATGTGCAACTGCACCTGATCGACAGTTTCGTCGACATGCAGGGCCAGAACCTCGGAAAGGTCGATCTGGTGCTGCGCGCCGGGCAATTGGCCGACACCCGGCTGGTGGCCACGCCACTGGCAAGCATGGTGCGTATTGCCTGCGCCAGCCCTGACTATTTGCGCCGACGCGGCGTGCCGACCGATCCGTCACAGCTGATTGAACACGACGGACTCGATTGGGATGGCCTGGCCCCGCCCTTCGCCTGGCGTTTCGAACGGGACGGGCAAATGCAGTTGCATCGGCCGGCGCGGGTGCGCATGAGCGCCAACAATGCCGAGGCGCTGGTATGCGGCGCATTGGCCGGATTGGGTATTGCGCACCTGCCGACCTGGCTGGCCAGCGAGTACCTGTTGCGGGGTGAGTTGCTGCCGCTGTTCTGCGACAGCGACCTGCCGAAACCGGAAAACGCCGGCATCTATGCCTTGCGCCTGGAACAACAACCCAACTCCCGAAGCCGCTTGTTGCTGGAGTACCTGAAAACCCGCTTCAGCCCGGTGCCGCCCTGGGATCTGCTGTTGCAAACCCATTTGCAACGGCAATGATCAAAATTATCTGGCGCATTAAAGATTCGCCCGCTAGATTCCAAGGATCACAGATCAAGGCTTCGACATGAGCACCGAGCGCAACACCCCGGACAACTGCGACAACCTGCTGCTGGATAATCAGGCCTGCTTCGCCCTGCACTCCACTTCGCTGATGATGACCAAGGTCTACAAGCCCCTGCTGCAGGCGCTGGGCCTGACCTACCCGCAATACCTGGCGATGATGGTGTTGTGGGAAAAGGACGGTTTGACGGTAGGCGAAATCAGCACGCGATTGCTGACCGACCCTGGATCCTTGACGCCGCTGCTCAAGCGCCTGGAAGCCGAAGGCCTGCTCAGCCGAACCCGCAGCCGCGAAGATGAACGCGTGGTGATCGTCGAGCTCACCGAACAGGGCCGGGCGTTGCGCGACAAGGCGCGTGACATTCCCCAATGCATCCTCGGCGCCAGCGGGATGACACTGGAGCGCCTGCAAAACCTGCAAGCGGAGCTGCAAACACTGCGTCGTCACCTGCAGGACAGCCTGTAATTCCCCGCCCACTGTGGGAGCGAGCCTGCTCGCGAATGCAATGTCACATTCAACATAGATGTTGACTGACACACCGCAATCGCGAGCAGGCTCGCTCCCACATTAGCTTTGCGGCCTACCAGAAACACGGGCTCGTCACCTCCTCCTGAAAAAACAGACTGCCCCCCACCGATAGCTCTAAGTCAACACTTGCGAGCATAACCGTCTCGCTACCCTTTGGTTTTTCAAATTTCTTTGAAAATTTATCTTGCGCACCAAACATTAGCGCGATACATTAATTTCGCACTTACTTAGCGCGCAAACATTTAGCGCAAACAATCCAATCCCTGAATGAGGCTTTCACCATGCAAACTCTCTACACCGCAATCGCAACTTCCACCGGTGGCCGTGACGGTCGTGCGGTTTCCAGCGACAACATCCTCGACGTCAAGCTCGCCACGCCGAAAGAACTCGGCGGTGCCGGCGGCGCAGCCACCAACCCTGAGCAACTGTTCGCCGCCGGCTACTCCGCCTGCTTCATCGGCGCCCTGAAATTCGTCGCCAGCCAGACCAAGCGCAGCATCCCGAGCGACGCTTCGATCACCGCCCATGTCGGCATCGGCCAGATCCCTGGTGGTTTCGGCCTGGACATCGATCTGCACATCAGCCTGCCGGGTCTTGAACAAGCCGATGCCCAGGCACTGGTCGACGCCGCCCACCGGGTCTGCCCGTACTCCAATGCCACCCGTGGCAACGTCGATGTGCGCCTGCACGTAACCGTCTAAGCGCCGACTACCCAGGCCCGAACAGGAAACGAACATGAACACTTTCAGCAAAGTCTTGACCGGTACCCTTCTCGCTCTGTCGATCAACGGTGCGTTCGCAAGTGATGGGGTTGAACACAACACCCAGGCGTTCCTCGATGTGCTGAATGCCGGTACCGGCAAGCCGCTTGAACAACTCAGCCCGAAAGACGCCCGCGCCGTGCTGACGGGCGCGCAGGCCGGGGTGAAACTGACACTGCCAAAAGCCGATGTCAGCCAGAAGACCATTCAAGTCGACGGCCAACCGCTGAACCTGACCATCGTCCGGCCGGCCGGGGTCAAGGGTGAACTGCCCGTGTTCATGTTCTTCCACGGCGGCGGCTGGGTACTGGGGGACTTCCCGACCCACGAGCGGCTGGTGCGTGACCTGGTGACGGGTTCGGGGGCAGCGGCCGTGTTCGTGAACTACACGCCGTCGCCGGAAGCCCATTACCCAGTGGCGATAAACCAGGCTTACGCCGCGACAAAATGGGTGGCCGAGCACGGCAAGGAGATCAACGTCGATGGCAAGCGCCTGGCGGTAGCCGGCAACAGTGTCGGCGGCAACATGGCGGCCGTGGTTGCGCTGATGGCCAAGGACAAGGGAACACCGGAGATCAAGTTCCAGGTATTGCTGTGGCCGGTGACGGATGCCAACTTCGAAACCGCGTCCTACAACCAGTTTGCCGAAGGGTACTTCCTCAGCAAAAATGCGATGAAGTGGTTCTGGGACAACTACACCACGGACGCCAACCAGCGTAACGAGATCTACGCCTCACCTCTACGCGCCACCACTGCCCAGTTGAAAGGGTTGCCGCCAGCCTTGGTACAGACCGCCGGTGCCGACGTGTTGCGCGACGAAGGCGAAGCCTACGCCCGCAAACTCGATGAAGCCGGAGTGCCGGTGACCTCGGTGCGCTACAACGGCATGATCCATGACTACGGTCTGCTCAACGTGGTGAGCCAGGTGCCAGCGGTGCGTTCGGCGATGTTGCAGGCGTCTGAAGAGCTCAAGCAACACCTGAAGAAATAACGCCGTACACAATGTGGGAGCGGGCTTGCTCGCGAAGGCGGCGTGTCAGTCGACATAAATATCGAATGGAAAGACGCCTTCGCGAGCAAGCCCGCTCCCACAGGGGGTCGACGCTGAAGGTGAATATTTCAGGCACAAAAAAGCCCGACTCAATGGTCGGGCTTTTTCATTCCTCAAGCAGTGCTTATTTGGCACGGCCTTTGTAGGAACCGCCTTCGCGGGTATCGATCTCGATCATGTCGCCGATTTCGATGAAGTCAGCAACCGACAGCTCGGTACCGTTCTTCAGTTTGGCAGGCTTCATCACCTTGCCGGAAGTGTCGCCGCGAGCGGAACCTTCGGTGTAGTCAACCTGACGCACGATGGTGGTCGGCAGCTCTACGGAAACCAGACGGCCTTCGAAGAACACGGCTTCGCAAACGTCGGTCATGCCTTCTTCCACGAATGGCAGAACGCTTTCGATGTCTTCGGCGTTCAGCTCGTACATGGTGTAGTCGGTGGTGTCCATGAACGTGTAGGAGTCGCCGCTGATGAAGGACAGGGTCGCTTCCTTACGGTCGAGGATCACGTCGTCCAGCTTGTCGTCCGCACCGTATACGGTTTCGGTCTTGTAGCCGGTCAGCAGGTTCTTCAGCTTGGTCTTCATGATCGCGCTGTTACGACCGGACTTGGTGAATTCAGCTTTCTGAACCAGCCAAGGATCGTTGTCGATACGGATCACGGTACCGGGTTTGAGTTCTTTACCAGTTTTCATTGCGAATATCCGAATTTGGATGGGATTTACAAAAATCTAGGCCGCGTATCATATCCAATTTCCATAAAACTGTACCAGCGCCGTGGCAAGATCGGTCTGCAAGGCCTGTTCCAGACACCACGCCTCGGCGTGTTTTTCCAGCTCTGGCCAGTGTTTACGGGTGGATTGCCAGTGGTCGGGCATTTTTTCACCGGCGTTCCAGGCCCGCCAGAGACCGCTGATCGCCTCCCGCGCAGGGTCCGATAGCCCCTTCACATAGAGTTCGAGGAAGGCTTCGAGCTTGTCCAGATGGATATCTTCTTCCTGTCGGTAGATGTGCCAGAGAAAGGGCCGGCCCGCCCATTGAGCGCGCACAAAGGAGTCTTCGCCGCGCACGGCATTGAAATCGCAGCACCACAGCAACCCGTCGTATTGGTCCTGGCGGACGAATGGCAGCACTTGCACGGTCAAGGCGTCACGCACATGCACGGCACCGGCCGCCAAACCCTGCACACCGAGCCAACGCTCGACGTCGCCGAGAATCCGCCCTTCCGGCACCAGCAGATGAGTGGCCGTCGAATCGCCAGCCATCGCATCGAGCCAACTGGCCAGCCCGGAGTTTTCGTAGGCAAACAATGAGATCAACTGAGCGCCGGGTGCAGGATCAATCCCTAAACCGTGCAGGAATTCTCTTTGAGCTTGCGGGTCCTGCTGAAATTGCCGACGACGCTCAAGCAGTCCGCGCTCACGCAACAATCCGCCAGTGCCCTTCTGGAAACCCGGGAAGAAAAAGAACTTCTGTACATTTTTGTACTTCACCGAGGGCAATCCGTGACAGCCGATCACCCAGTCCTCGGCACTCAGGTAGTCGAGGTTCATCCACAGCGGAGTCTTTTCCCGTTCGACCATGGCATCCATATAGGCGCTCGGCAATTGGCAGGCGAATGCAGCAATCACCACATCGGCAGCTTCGGTCCGTTGCCACTCGGCTGGCCATTGGCGCACTTCGACGCCTTGCTGCCATTGCTGCGCAGCGTGGATGTCGATTGGCGGACACAGGCGCTCGAACGCTCGCAGATCATCGACCCATAGACGCACTGCCAGTCCATGTTCGGCCACCAGTTGCCGGGCCAGTCGCCAGGTCACGCCGATGTCGCCGAAATTGTCGACCACGGTGCAAAAAATATCCCAGCGGGTTTTCAGTTCAGGCATTCCAGGCTCCCGTTGGCAAAGGCGCCGATTGTCCGCATAAATTACCCCGTGCAGAAGAGCCGACGACGATTATTCTTCATGCGACAATTGCCACTCGCCAGTGACCTTTCGCCAGGAGGCAACCATGCCCCACCGCCCCGCTCCGCGCCGATCCTTCCCGATCAGCCTCAATGCCCTGCAACTGACCGGCAGCATCGCCCTCGGCATGTGGCTGGGATTCATTGCCATTGTGCTGACCTGCTGGCTCGCTTCACGCCTGCTTTTCAGCGAACAATTGGCACCCGTGGCGGCAGCTGTGGAGCAATTGGCCAAGCCACCGGTGGTGACTCAACCGGTGCCGGACATCCCGCCACAGAGCCCGCTGTTCGAGCAATATGAAGAAAACCTGCGCAAGAGCGAGCAGGCACAACGGCTCGATCAGGCACGCAGCAGCACTCGCAACCTGGCCAACCCGAACTGTCAGTTCTGGCTGCAACAGGACCGGACTGCACCCAGCGAAAAAAGTCGCGCCAACGTTCTGCAATTCTGTGATTGATCATGAATAAGCACACCGTCCACCAACTGATTCTCGACAAGCTGCAGATCGATCTCGACATCGCCGAACGGGCCGCGCAAACCGCCTACGAAACGGCGACCCACGAAGAAAACATCGCCGAGAACAAATACGACACCCTGGGGCTCGAGGCGTCCTATCTCGCGGCCGGGCAAGCCAAGAGGGTCGAGGAAATCCGCCAGTCACTGAGCCTCTGCCAGAACCTGGCCCTGCGCCCGTATGACGAACACCGGGGCATCGAAGTCGGCGCGCTGCTCGGGCTCGAAGATGAAAAGGGGCGCGAACAATGGCTGTTCCTCGCCCCTGATGCAGCCGGGTTGAAAGTCGACCTGGTGGGGCAACTGATCACTGTCATCACCCCGCGCTCACCGCTGGGCAAAAGCCTGCTGGGCAAGTTCGAGGGCGACGAGGTGGAAATTACGGTGGCGGGCGCTCGGCAACAGTTCGCTGTCACCGAGGTCGTTTAAACGAGCTTAATGGACTGGCAGTTCGACACCTTCGAACAGCTCTTCCAGTTCCTGCTTGTTGTGGCATTGAATGGCCTTGGCCATGACTTCGCGGGTCAGGTGCGGCGCGAACTTCTCGATGAAGTCGCACATGAAGCCACGCAGGAAGGTGCCGCGACGGAAGCCGATCTTGGTCACGCTGGACTCGAACAGTTCGCTGGCATCAAGTACGACCAGGTCGCTGTCGAGTTTGGTGTCGACGGCCATTTTCGCCACGATGCCCACGCCCAGGCCCAGGCGAACATAGGTCTTGATCACATCGGCGTCGGCGGCGGTGAATACCACTTTCGGCGTCAGGCCTCGATGGCTGAACGCTTCGTCGAGTTTCGAACGGCCGGTAAAACCGAACACGTAAGTGACGATCGGGTATTCGGCCAGCGCTTCGAGGGTCAGTTTCGACAGTTTGGTCAGCGGGTGGCCCTGCGGCACGACCACGCAGCGGTTCCAGCGGTAGCACGGCATCATCACCAGATCACCGAACAGTTCGAGCGCTTCGGTGGCAATGGCGAAATCCACGGTGCCGTCAGCGGCCATTTCGGCGATTTGCATCGGCGATCCCTGGTGCATATGCAGGGCAACGTCCGGGTATTGCTTGATGAAATTGCTGATCACCGGCGGTAACGCATAACGCGCCTGGGTGTGAGTGGTGGCAATCGACAGGGTGCCTTTCTTCTCGTTGGAGAATTCCTGGGCGATCTGCTTGATGCTTTCAACCTTGCGCAGGATCTCGCCGGCGGTGGTGATGATGCGCTCACCAGCCGGGGTAACCCGGGTCAAGTGCTTGCCGCTGCGGGCAAAGACTTCGACGCCCAGTTCATCTTCCAGCAGACGGATCTGTTTGCTGATGCCCGGTTGAGAGGTGTAAAGGCTTTGGGCTGTAGCGGAAACGTTGAGGTCGTGGTGCGCCACTTCCCAGATGTAGCGCAATTGTTGAAGCTTCATATGAATCCCTCAAAGCAGGTAGACGCCACGGGCATCAGCGACGATATATAACTATATTAATGGCTCGAAGAATAAATCTAGAACTTTTTTATCAGATTGCCATTATTCGGGTCCTAGAGGTCCCCTTGACGACGACGTTGCACCAGCGGCACCAGATAGACCGGCACCTTGGACAGTTGCAAAACACGGGCGGCGGTCCGGCCCAAAGGCGTTTCCGCACCCGCACCGTGGCTGTGACTTCCTACGATCAACAAATCCACGGAGAGTTTCTGCGCCTGGTCCAGAATCACCTGCGAGGGGTCGCCCTGCAGCACCCTGACTGCCTGAATCCGCTCCAGGTCGTGCTCCCCTTCCTCCCCCAGCTCCTCACGAAAACTGTCGAGCACCCGCTGCTCGATACTGGCAATCACTGTGTTCAGGCCCTGGCTGTGAAACTCGTTCAGCGCCTGTTCATCGAGATAACTTTGCAGCACCGATTCGGCAAACAACCCCATGGGCTCAACCGCATGCACAACGTACAAATTGGCATTGAAGGTGCGGGCCAGCTCCAGGGCATGCTGCATCACCACGGGCGCGTACAGGCCAAGGTCAGTGGCGTACAGCATCGAACGAATCATATGACCTCCTCGACTGCCAACATGGCGGACATTTGATTCAGCTTAGCAGTGCCTTGGCGACTACGACGTCCGGCGCAACACATTGAACGGCGGGCTTAAACCTTTTGCTCGTTGCTTATGCCGTGGGGCACATGACCGGTGGCGACGACTTCACGGGCCAATTCGCAGTGGCCGGCCTGATCATCGAAAAACACATCGGCCGCAAAGGCTTCGAGAAAGGCGGACTTGGTCAGGCCGCCGAGGAACAGCGATTCGTCGAGACGAATATCCCACTCGCGCAACGTGCGAATCACCCGCTCATGGGCGGGCGCCGATCGCGCCGTGACCAGCGCAGTACGAATCGGACAGGCGTCCTCCGGGAACTCACGCTGCAACAGGTTCAGGGCCGCGAGAAATCCCTTGAACGGCCCTCCGCGCAACGGCTCGCGAGCGGCCTCACGCTCACTGGCCTGGAACGCCTCCAGACCACCGGCCTGATAAATGCGCTCCGACTCATCGGAAAACAGCACCGCGTCTCCGTCGAAGGCAATGCGCAGCTCGTCGCTGGCCGCACGGCTGGCACCGCCAGACAGGATGGTCGCCGCGGCGAATCCGGCGTCCAGGGCATTGCGTACGTCTTCGGCGTGGGTCGAGAGAAACAGATCGCAGCCAAAGGCCTTGAGGTAGGGATACGGACTACGTCCGCCGACGAATGCCGCACGGGAAATCGCCAATCCGTAATGGTCGATCGAATTGAATACCCGCAACCCGGTGTCGGCGCTATTGCGCGACACCAGAATCACCTCGACCCGGGCGCGGCCCAGGCTATTGTTGAGGTTCAGGAGTTTCTGCACCAACGGAAAAGCATCGCCGGGCTGAAGGATTTCGTCTTCGTGTTCGATCTGATACTGCCGGTAGGCTTCGACGCCGCTCGACAGATAGACCTTGTGGCTTTCGCTCAAATCAAACAGCGCCCGCGAAGAAATCGCCAGCACCAGCTTGTCGTCAATTGCCTTTGGCATGCCCTTCCCCCTCAGGTCGGTCGACTCAGGTGTTGCGTCGATCAATGAAACTCAAGCTGCGATACAAAGCCTCGATGCGTGGCATTTCACATCCCGCGGCCCTGGCGGCCGCCAGTGGTCGAGCGTAGATCGCGGCCAGCTCCAGCGGCCGCTTGTGCAGGAAATCGTGGTACATGCTCGGCCAGTAGTCGGGCATTTTTTCGGTCACCATGAACAGGTGTTCGGCATACCCTGCCGGTACGTCGTGCCCGCAGGCAATTGCGCCTTGCACCACTTCAGCCATCAGCGCCTTGATCAGTTCGCGACTGTCGGTATCGGCCATCAACGGCGTGGTGCTCGCCCCGAGCAAAACCGAGAGACCGTTGTAAGGGATATTCCAGACCAGTTTTTGCCAGCGCGCCTGATGCAAATTCGCCATGGCCTGGGAATCGAGCCCGGCGCTGCGGAACAGGTCGACACCCTCCTCGACTATCGCAGTGCGTGTCGGCCCATCGGCGGGACCGCTGTGATATCCCACGTGCACCGCGCCCAGCGCCTGATGGGTGATGACGCCCGGCGCCTCGCGATGGACGCAGATGTAGCAGAGTCCGCCGAGCACATGCAGCGAATCGGGGAGCAACTCGCGCAGGCTGTCTTCGACGTCCAGGCCATTTTGCAACAGCAGCACTTTGGCATCCGGTGCCGCCGCCTGCAGGATGGCCGGTGCCAGATCTGCATTGCTGGTGGTTTTCGCGCCCACCAGCAGCCAGTCGCAGGGCGGCATGTCTTCAGCCTTTGAGTAAGCCTGTACCGGGTTCAGCTTCAGCGCACCGTGGGGCGCGCTATCGACTTGCAACCCGTGCTCGGCCACGGCGGAAAACTCGCTGCGCAGCAGAAAATGCACATCAAAACCGGCACGCGCCAGCATCACCCCGTAGAACCCACCGATTGCGCCGGTCCCGATAATGCCGATTGTCGGCCTGGCAACTGTCCCCATCATGGCAACTCCTCTGCTGTTCGACTCAACGCCTGGCGCACGGCTCGATTGAGCTCTGTGTCGGTCAGGCGCGATTTCAGTGCTCCGAAAAACTCGCCGTCGCGAACGACAAACAGCGCCGGCAAATGAAAGACCTGATAACGCTCGACCAGCCCGCCGTTATTGCCGGCATCGATCCAGCACAGTCGATCGACGGCCAGATCGAGTGTCGGTAATTGTTCGCGGGCAAAACGGCAGCTGGCGCAGCCGACACTGGTGAAAATGACCAGCGAAACACCGCTCATCGCCAGTAGCCGTTGGTCGGCGTCAAAATCGGTCAGTTCCAATTCGACCACTATACTGGGGAGAACAATGTCAGATGGCCGACACATGGAGTCTGTGTTCATGGGACGATTCATTCCTCACCCTGACGATGTGCCTGTCGAATTAACCTTGCTCAAACCTGAGTGTATTTCGCGACGGCAGCTGCACACTATCAGCCTCGGGGGCATGGCTTGCAATTATCACCGCGCATGGCGCTACGGCACGGCACTGGAAGTACGCATGCCGACCGTGAACCCGGACATGCGCTATCTGGGCTATGTCGCCTGGTGCCTGCGGCGCAAACGCGGTTATCTGGTGGGCATCGCTTTCGTCGACGAACAAACGCTGTTCAGCGCCCGAATGGGTGAGCAGGTGTGCCAGATCGAACGCTACTGCCGCCTGCATGAGTCCCACGAAGACTTGCAGGATGTTCAGGCCCTGGCGCTCGAATGGGTCCAGGAGCATGCCGACGAGTTCTCCCACGAATCGGTGCGCAAGGCTTTTGCGCAGCCGGTGCCGGAATAGGGGCGTACTTGATCGGTTTGGCCCTCACGGCAGGGAAACTGACTGCGAAAGCCCACCAAACCGGCGTCTGCCCATTGTCGAGCCACGGTGTAACGCGCTAAGGTTCGGCTCCCCGACGCGCTTAATTTGCTGTGCTCCGCCGCGCGGGTTCGCTGGCGGCCGGCACCCGTGACCTGACGAGTAAACGATGGCTGATTTACCGATCAACGACCTAAACGTCGCCTCCAACGAGACGCTGATCACTCCTGACCAGCTCAAGCGCGATATTCCCCTGAGCGACGCCGCACTGCGCACCGTCACCAAGGGCCGCGAAGTCATTCGCAACATTCTGGATGGCACCGACCACCGCCTGTTCGTCGTCATCGGGCCTTGCTCGATCCACGACATCAAGGCCGCCCACGAGTATGCCGAGCGCCTGAAGGTTCTCGCTGCCGAAGTGTCCGATACCCTGTATCTGGTCATGCGCGTGTATTTCGAGAAGCCGCGTACCACCGTCGGCTGGAAAGGCTTGATCAACGACCCTTACCTGGACGACTCGTTCAAGATCCAGGATGGCTTGCACATCGGTCGCCAGTTGCTGCTGGACCTGGCCGAAAAAGGCCTGCCGACCGCCACCGAAGCCCTCGACCCGATCTCCCCGCAGTACCTGCAGGACCTGATCAGCTGGTCGGCCATCGGCGCGCGCACCACCGAATCCCAGACTCACCGTGAAATGGCGTCCGGCCTGTCCTCGGCCGTCGGCTTCAAGAACGGTACCGACGGCGGCCTGACCGTGGCGATCAACGCCCTGCAGTCGGTTTCCAGCCCGCACCGCTTCCTGGGCATCAACCAGGAAGGTGGCGTCTCCATCGTGACGACCAAGGGCAATGCCTACGGTCACGTGGTGCTGCGCGGCGGCAACGGCAAGCCGAACTACGATTCGGTCAGCGTTGCGCTTTGCGAGCAGGCGCTGAACAAGGCGAAGATCAAGCCGAACATCATGGTCGATTGCAGCCACGCCAACTCCAACAAGGATCCGGCCCTGCAACCGCTGGTGATGGAAAACGTCGCCAACCAGATCCTCGAAGGCAACAAGTCGATCATCGGCCTGATGGTTGAAAGCCACCTGAACTGGGGCGCCCAGGCAATCCCGAAAGACCTCGCCGACCTGCAGTACGGCGTGTCGATCACTGACGCTTGCATCGACTGGACCGCGACCGAAAACACCTTGCGCAGCATGCATGCCAAGCTCAAGGATGTGCTGCCTAAACGCGATCGCAGCTGATCGCCTGACGGCCTGTTCAAAAAGCGCACACAAAAAAACGCCGGGTAGAACCCGGCGTTTTTTTATGCATTCGTTTGCCTGAAAGTCACTGACTCAGCTTGGCCGCATGCCGCTGGTGACGCTCCATGTAGCGCTCGACGTAGGAGCACGATGGAATGACGGTGTAGCCCATTTCGTCAGCGTACTCCAGCGCCTTCTCGGTCAAGGCTGCCGCAATACCGCGACCACGCAATGCGTTGGGCACGAAGGTGCGATAGATATCCAGGGTCTGTTTCCCCAGATCCATATAGGTCAGATAGGCACGATGACCGTCCACATTGGTCTCGAACTGATGACCAGCCTGGTCATGGTGGATGGACAACGCCTCGCTCATCACTACTCCTCGCGGGTCTGGAATTCCGACCCCTACCTTACCGATGTTTTTCCGGCGAAGGAACATCTACGCCACCCCGTGCCTGAATGGACACCGAGAAGAGCTGCACCGATCTCGCGCTACCGAGCACGTACAAATAGTAGGCACCATTGACAGAAATGCTCAAGGTACGCTCGTCATCATGCCCGTTGGCGGGTGCTGCTCCGTAATCACGCAGGAATGGCTCGACCGAAGGTCACTCCGGGTCGATAGCCTGAACATTGCCGGATGTTGAGACTTAAGACGAGCGCCCGTTGTTAAAGTCACCTGAACATCGAGAAAGATAGTGAGAGGCGCCACGCAAAAGCCGAACAAAAGTGTAGACGAATCCATATAGGCGGACTTTAGCCAGCCGGGGAAAAAGAGCGCTGTGCCGAAGGAACTTTTTCTCGGCAGTTCGCTCAGCCACGGGCCTTGCAGCTGGATATTTTTTAAACAATTCAGTTAAAAGTTGCTCGAAAAAGAATCAACGCCTACAATTTTTTTTGCTTCTTGCTTCACGTCAGTTTTACTTACTACAAGTAATGGGTAGTATGTACGCCGGCTATTTCCTCAATCGGAGGAGATAGCTACTTAATAGAAAGTCCTTGAAGGGGAACACGATGAACAACGTTCTGAAATTCTCTGCTCTGGCTCTGGCCGCAGTTCTGGCTACCGGTTGCAGCAGCGCATCGAAAGAAACCGAAGCACGTCTGACCGCTACTGAAGACGCAGCTGCTCGCTCCCAGGCTCGTGCAGACGAAGCTTACCGTAAAGCTGATGAAGCTCTGGCTGCTGCTCAAAAAGCACAACAGACTGCTGACGAAGCTAACGAGCGTGCTCTGCGCATGCTGGACAAAGCTAGCCGCAAGTAATAATCCCTCGGGATTGTTATCAAGCCGACCCATTTTTTGGGTCGGCTTTTTTATTGCCCGGCGTTTCTCCAGGCAATAAAAAACCCGTCGACGCGGTCTGCGTCGACGGGCTCTTTGCAAGCGTTACTGCAGCGGATCGATCGGCGTGCTCGACACCATCGGCGCGACGCCGTTGCCCGGCACTGCGATCTCTACCGGCAGACCGTCTTCAGCGGCCACCACATCCCGCACCACATCCCAGTTCATGCGCAGGTTGTTGGTGATGTCTTCACGCTTGAGCATCGCATTGATGACCGCAGTGTGTTTGTCGACCACCGACGGGTTGCCCTTGTCGTCCAGCGGCGTGTGCGCCTCCAGATAGACCTTGCCGCCACTCATGCCGAACTTGTACGGGTCGTTGATGATCCGTACCGAGGTACCGACCGGCACCATGCCTGCCATTTCCAGCACGTTGTTGTTGAACATGCGGAAGCAACCGTGGCTGGTGCGCATGCCGATACCGAACTTCTTGTTCGAACCGTGGATCAGGTAGCCCGGAGTGCCCAGGGTGAACTTGAACGGGCCCAGAGGGTTGTCAGGGCCTGCCGGCACGACGTTGGGCAGCGGATCACCATCTGCCGCGTGTTCGGCCTTGATCGACGCCGGAGGCGTCCAGGTCGGGTTAGGCGTCTTGGCGGTGATGCTGGTGTGGGCAATCGGCGAGCCCCAGCCTTCACGACCGATACCCAGCGGGAACGTGTACACCACGTTCTTGCCTTTCGGGTAGTAGTACAGGCGGTACTCGGCCAGGTTGATCACGATGCCTTCACGCGGGCCTGGTGGCAGGATGAAGCGAGTCGGCAGAATGATTTCCGTGCCGGCGCCCGGCAACCATGCATCGACACCCGGGTTGGCCGCGACCATTTCCGTGTAGCCCAGGTCATAGGCAGTACCAAGGTCGGCGAAGGTGTCTTCGTACTTGGCCTTGATCACCTGCACCTGGCCGATGATGTCCTCACCGGGCGGTGGCAGGGGAAACTCCAATGCTGCAACGGGACCGGCCACAAAAAGGGCGGCAAGGGTCAGGCAGCGGGTGACGGCAGGAAAGCGCGGCAACATCCGGAAAATCCTTCGCATGATCAACTGAGGGTATAAGGAGGCGATTGTACACTGCCGCCCGTTATTTCGGGGAGATGGCCCGATTGCAGGCAATGCAGGGCGGTAATGGCCACTCGGAACGTGGTCCTGATGCGTGCATGTTTCCCTGAAGGAGCTGCCGCAGGCTGCGATCTTTTGATTTTGATTTTTGACCATGTCGAAGAAGCGGAAGATCAAGATCAAAAGATCGCAGCCTGCGGCAGCTCCTACAATGGACCGGCGTACACAGACGCTCTTCACCACTCAACAGGCCGAGCGTTAGCTCGCCTGCCGCTCTTGATCTTGATCCACCCGCCCCCTCGGCAGGCTGAGCGGAGGTGTTCATCCGGGGATGGGCGCGCAGCGCCGTTCGACGCAGTCGAACTCATTGCATGTAGGTCGAAGCGAAGCCGACCGGAGGGCAATGCCCCCGGATGGACACCGGAGCGAAGGAACACCGAGCCTCAGCGAGGGGCCGTACGTAAGGGGCGAGACTTTTTGGTTCCTTTTGTGTCGTTTGACAAAAGGGACTCGCCGTAAGGGCGAAACCATAAGCCGCCGTTACCACAGGAATGGATATGTACACGACCCGCTGCTTCACGACGACAGACTAAAGCTCAAACCGCAATTCAGGCCAGATCGGCGACGTCCCCCGCTTCTGCGACTCAAGAATGGCCCTGCACAACGAACACAGCCGCTGATCCTGAAACACCCGGCGATCAACACTCGACCAGCGCGGTTGCGCCGGCAACAGGCTGCCGCAAAGGGTCCGGTCCGCCGAGCCGCCCAACTCCAGCTGACGGGTCACCAGATGCACCCGCACTTCCTGGCAGGCGAACAGATCCAGCTGTTCGTCAGGCTCGATCAGTTGATAGGCAAATAGTGACCAGGCGGGACGCGGCATCGGGGGCTCCAAATCGGGGGCGCCACCTTAGCCGAAAGCCTGCGTCTAGAAAAGTGTCATAACAGCGGTTTTAGAGTAGGCCAGACATTTTCCAGCAACTTGTCCTGGGCCCCGGCCGCCGGGTGTATGCCGTCGGCCTGCATCAACTCCGGATGACCGCCCACGCCGTCGAGGAAAAACGGCACCAGCGGGATCTTTTTCTCATCGGCCAGGTTGCTGTAGACCTCGGCGAACGCCTTGGTGTAACGCGCACCGTAATTGGGTGGCAATTGCATGCCGAGCAACAGCACCTTGGCACCACTGGCCCGGGAGCTGTCGATCATCGAGGCAAGATTTTGTTGCAATTGAGTTGGCAGCAAACCGCGCAGGCCGTCATTCCCCCCCAACTCGAGGATCACCAGTTCCGGTTTATGCTCTGCAAGCAGCGCGGGCAGGCGCGCCTGGCCTCCGGCACTGGTGTCGCCACTGATGGACGCATTGATCACTTTGTCGTCGAAACCTTCGCGCCTGAGCCGCTGTTCAAGCAGCGACACCCACCCCAGCCGGGTATCCAGCCCGAAACCGGCGCTGATACTATCGCCAACGATCAGGACTGTACCCGCCGCTGCGTTTTGGGCCATGCACATCAAGGCCAGGCCAGCACTCAAAAACCAGACACGCATCGGACTCTCCATGGGCGCAAGCATTCTCATCGCGAAGGACCTTAGCAAAGTGGTTCCCAGCGCGGAAGGTGAACTGACCATCCTGCACGAACTCAGCCTGGAACTGAACAAGGGCGACAGCCTGGCCATCGTCGGCGCTTCCGGTTCCGGAAAATCCACACTGCTGGGCCTGCTCGCCGGTCTCGACCTGCCGAGCAGTGGCGAAGTCACCCTCGCCGGGCAGGGCCTGAGCAACCTCGATGAAGACCAGCGTGCGCGCATCCGCGCCGAGCACGTGGGTTTTGTCTTCCAATCGTTTCAGCTGCTCGACAGTCTCAATGCCCTGGAAAACGTCATGCTGCCGCTGGAGCTCGATGGCCGCAAAGACGCCCGCGAACGCGCCACCCAATTGCTGCAACGTGTAGGCCTGGGTCAACGCCTGACTCACTCGCCGCGCCAGCTCTCCGGGGGCGAGCAACAACGCGTGGCGATTGCCCGCGCGTTTGCCGCCGAACCCGATGTGCTGTTCGCCGACGAACCGACCGGCAACCTCGACAGCCACACCGGCGAGCGCATCAGCGACCTGCTGTTCGAACTCAACAAGGAACGCGGCACGACCCTGGTGCTGGTGACCCACGATGAACGCCTGGCCCATCGGTGCCGGCGCCTGATCCGTCTTGAAGCCGGCCTGCTGGTCGCCCCTGTGGAGCCTTGATGGCACGCCTGCCGCTGTTGCGCCTGTTCAGGCTCGCCATCCGCCAATTGCTGCGCGACGCCCGCGCCGGTGAATTGCGCGTATTGTTTTTTGCCTTGCTGGTGGCCGTGGCCGCGAGTACTGCCATTGGCTATTTCGGCGCCCGCCTGAATGGCGCCATGATGCTGCGCGCCACTGAGTTTCTCGGTGCCGACCTGCTCCTCGAAGGCAGTTCGCCCGCGCGCCCCGAACAGATAAGAAGCGGCACAGACCTGGGACTGCAACATGCGCAAGTGGTGGAGTTTTCCAGCGTCATCGCCACCGACAACGGCATCCAGTTGTCCAGCATCAAGGCGGCCGATGACACCTACCCACTACGCGGCGAACTGAAAAGCGCGCCCGCCCCGTTCGCCACGGAAAGCGCCGGTGGCGGACCGCAACCCGGTGAAGCCTGGGTCGAAGCCCGCCTGCTGACCGCCCTGGACCTGAAAATCGGGGACAGCATCGATGTCGGCATGAAAACCCTGAAACTGGCGCGAGTGCTGACGTATGAACCCGACCGCGCCGGCAATTTCTACAGCCTGACGCCGCGGGTGCTGATCAATCTCGGCGACCTTGCGGCAACCGGCGTGGTGCAACCCGGCAGCCGGGTCAGCTATCGCGAATTATGGCGAGGCAATGCCCAAACACTCGAGACGTATCGGCAACTGATCAAACCGGGACTCGCCGCCAACCAGCGCTTGCAGGACGCCCGGGATGGCAACCGGCAGATCGGCGGCGCCTTGGGCAAGGCCGAACGCTACCTGAACATGGCCAGCCTGGTGGCAGTGTTGCTGTCCGGCGTGGCGGTGGCGTTGTCGGCGACCCGCTTCGCCACGCGTCGCTTCGATGCCAGTGCCTTGCTGCGCTGCCTCGGACTGTCGCGCCGGGAAACCCTGGTGTTGTTCAGCCTGCAACTGACCGTGCTCGGGCTGCTGGCCAGCATCAGCGGTGCCCTCCTCGGCTGGCTCGCACAACTGGGGTTGTTTGCCCTGCTGCACGACTTGCTGCCGACCGACGTACCTCCGGGCGGACTGTTTCCAGCCGTCGCCGGGATCGGCACCGGACTGGTGGCCCTCGCCGGTTTCGCCTTGCCGCCACTGGCGGCTCTGGGCCGGGTTCCGCCATTGCGCGTGCTGCGCCGGGACATGCTGCCGATCCCTTCCAGCACCTGGATGGTCTACGGTGCAGCGCTGGGCGCCCTCGCCCTGATCATGTGGCGCCTGAGCCTGGACCTGGTGCTGACCTTCGCTCTGCTAGGCGGTGGCGTGATTGCAGCGCTGGTGCTGGGCAGCTTGTTACTGCTGCTGTTGAAGAGTCTGCGGCGCTTGCTCGCGCGTGCGTCCTTGCCCTGGCGCCTGGGACTCGGGCAATTGCTGCGTCATCCGCTCGCTGCCGCAGGCCAGTCCCTGGCGTTCGGCCTGATCCTGCTGTCGATGGCGCTGATTGCGCTGCTGCGCGGTGAATTGCTGGATACCTGGCAGAACCAGCTGCCGAAAAACGCCCCCAATTACTTCGCCCTGAACATCCTGCCTGCGGATAAACAGGCCTTCACCGATCACCTGATCGCCGTGTCGGCAAAATCGGCCCCCTTGTACCCGGTGGTGCCGGGGCGCTTGATCAGCATCAACGGCGAGCCGGTACAGCAGATCGTCACCAAGGAATCGGCCGGGGACCGGGCAATCCAGCGCGACCTGAGCCTGACCTGGGCGGCGGACCTGCCGGCGGGCAACAAGCTCACGGCGGGCAATTGGTGGAACGAACAAACGCCGGACGATGTTCCCGGCGTGTCGGTGGAAGGCAAAGTCGCTGAAAGCCTGAAACTCAAGCTCGGCGACCACCTGGTTTTCAGCGTGGGCGGGGTCAATCGCGAGGCGAAAGTCACCAGCCTGCGGGAGATCAACTGGGATAACTTCCAGCCGAACTTTTTCATGATTTTCCAGCCCGGCACCCTCAAGGATCTGCCGGCGACTTACCTGACCAGTTTCTATCTGGCATCGGGACATGACCAACAGATCGTCGACCTGTCCAGAGCCTTCCCGGCGGTGACGATCCTGCAGGTCGAAGCCTTGCTGGAACAACTGCGCAGCATCCTCGCCCAGGTCACCCTGGCGGTGGAGTATGTATTGCTGTTTGTGTTGGCGGCAGGGATGGCGGTGCTGTTTTCCGGCCTGCAGGCGACGCTGGACGAACGCATTCGCCAGGGCGCGCTGCTGCGCGCGCTGGGGGCCGAACGGCAATTGCTGGTCAAGGCGCGACGCATCGAGTTCGGTTTGCTGGGTGCGGTCAGCGGTTTGCTGGCGGCATTGGGCTCGGAACTGGTGAGCATGGTGCTCTACCGCTATGCCTTTGACCTGCCGTGGCACCCGCATCCTTGGCTGTTGCTGCTGCCACTGCTGGGCGCGGTGCTGATCGGCGGTGCCGGTGTGTTCGGCACCCGTCGGGCATTGAACGCCAGCCCGCTGACAGTTCTGCGCGAGGGTTGATAGACTCCAGCCGTCTCCCCCACAAGAAGTTGCCATGAGCCGTTACCGCCCTCCCCGCACCGCCGGCACCGCGCTGATCACCCCCGAGGGTGAAGCGCGGATGCGCGCCGAATTCCATGAGCTGTGGCATGTGCGTCGGCCCCAGGTGACCCAGGCCGTCAGCGAAGCCGCGGCACAGGGTGATCGCTCGGAGAACGCCGAGTACACCTACGGCAAAAAGATGCTGCGAGAGATCGACAGCCGCGTGCGTTTTCTCACCAAACGCCTGGAAGCGCTCAAGGTTGTCAGCGAAAAACCCAGCGATCCGAACAAGGTGTATTTCGGCGCCTGGGTCACGATCGAGGACGAGGATGGCAAAGAGTCGCGCTACCGCATTGTCGGACCGGATGAACTGGACCTCAAACAAGGCCTGATCAGCATTGACTCGCCATTGGCCCGAGCCCTGATCGGCAAGGCACTGGACGCCGAGGTCCGGGTCCAGACACCGACTGGTGAGCAGTGTGTTTATATCGTGGCGATCGACTACCCGTAAAACTCAAGGGCGGGTGATCAGCCCTTGCCGGGCAACGCGGGTCAGTTGCCTGATCACCTCGGAAGCGTCTTCGAGGCTGGGGGATTGAATCACTGCCAGATCAAAACTGTCGTCGGCGAAACGCGCGAGCGACTCACCGTCTTCGACAAACTGGATCAGAAAGGCAGCGGGACCGCCGGTACGACGTGGCCAGCCGTCGAGATAACGCAAGAGCGTCGGCTGATGTTTGCCGCCAAGCAGGATTTTTGGATTGCGCTGGGTGAGATGTGCCGTGATCGGCGCGGGACGTACAACCGGGTTTAGTGCATTCATTGTGTCGTGTCTCTGCCTCAAAAGTCTGCATGGCAGGTGAGAGGCAACACCGAACCAGCGCTTTAGCGGTATTTCGAAGCCTGTTCCGGCTTCTATCGGCAACTGGATGAGTCACCTGGCGCCCCGCAAGTAGCTGTTTAAATCGGCGCATGAGCAACATCCTAGAGAAGCTGACTGGACAGTGTCAAGAATGACGCTCAACAAAAAAGGCCCGCACGATGCGGGCCTTTTTTTGTTGAGCCAGAGCGGTCAACCGGCGATGACACGGTCCGCCGAGAGTTTGCCCGCACCTTCGATCAATACCGCGATACTGCCACCGAGCAAGGCCAGGGCGAACTCATAACCATTGTTGGCCATGAACAGTCCATTGCTGATGTGCACCGAGAAAATCGCGACCAGCGACAGGAAGATCAGGCCCAATGCAGCCGGGCGAACCAGCAAGCCGATGATCAGCGCCAGGCCGGCGAAGAATTCGGTGCCGCCTGCCAGTGCCGCCATCAGGTAACCCGGCGTCAGTCCGAGGCTTTCCATGTACTGCGCGGTTCCGGCCAGACCATAACCACCGAATGCCCCGAAGAGTTTTTGCGCACCGTGAGCGGCGAAAACAATGCCGACCACGATGCGCAGAACGGTCAGGCCGTAGCCGGCGCGAGTAAACAGTACCTTGTTGATCAGAGTGCTCATGCTGTTTCATTCCTTGTCAATGTGTGTTGGTTGGCTGCCATATTAATCAATAAATCATATGTTAAAAGCGGAAAAAACCCACCATTACAATCAGATTAGTTGATCATTTGCGAGAGACAACCTTTTGTCCCTGGGGCTCCAACGACTCCCGCTCCCGGTCGAACGCCAAGTAATACTTGTTCACGCTATTAACATAGCTGACGGGCCCCATACCCACCTGTTCCATGGCCACGCGTTCGACCTGGAAGAACCACTGGTTGGGATTCAAGCCGCGCCGCCGGGCTTCGGTGCGCATGCCCTGAACCCGCTCCGGCCCGATGTTGTAGGCCGCCAACACGAAAGCCATGCGTTCGCGCTCGTTGAGTTTCGGGCTGGCAAAGAACTTGCGCCGGATCATCGCCAGGTACTTGGCCCCGGCCTGCACATTGCCGTCTACGTCCTGAATGTTGCTGACCCCCACCCGCTGCGCCGCAGAAGGCGTGATCTGCATCAGGCCGGTCGGGCTGCCGCCACTGCGGGCGGTGGGCTGCAACGCTGACTCCTTGAAGGCCAGTGCCGCCAGGTTCAGCCAGTCCATGCCCTGGGCATCGGCGTGTTTCTGCAGCACCGGACGCAGTTTTTCCAGGCGCTGCCGGTCCGCCTTGGCCAGTGGATAGTGCACTTGATAGAGACGACGATAGATGCGCAGGAATGCAGCGTCCTGATCCGACGGTTTTTTGTAGACGGTGAGGAAGCGATCAATGCTGGCCCGCAGCATCGACGCATCACGGCGCACGAACCAGAACTCTTCGCCCGGCTCACTGATGACGACCTGCTTGTCGAAACGCAGCTTGGGCAGGATTTTGCCCCAGCGTTCGGCAATCGGTTGCTCGACGATGGTCAGGTGAAAGATTCCGCCCTGGACCATCTCCAGTACGTCCTCGACGGCAAGGCTCGGATCGACCCACTCGATGTCGACCGGCGGCAGCTTGTGCAGGGCGAGCTTTTGATTGATCTGGCTGATGGCATCCCCGGCGGCGCTGCCGGCGGGTAGCGCCAGGGTCTTGCCGGAGAGCTGTTCAAGCCGGGTGTAGCGGCGTTCGCCCTTGATGCCCACCAGGACCAACGGGATGTTGCTGGCAATCGGCTCACTGGTGCTGACGGCGAAGCCCGGTTGCAGGTCGAGCAACTCGCCTGGCGCCACCAGATCACCCTCCCCGCGCTGCAAGGCGCCGAGTAGTTGATCCTTGGCCTTGGGAATGATCTTGAGGGTGATTTCCTGACCGTCACGGGCGTGGCCGTTGAGGTATTGCTCGAACGCTCTCAGGCGATGGTATTCAACCCCGATCGCCTGCCCCTGGACTTCGCCGGAACTGTTGCGGCTCTGGTTGACCAGCACCCGCAGCACACGACTGCTGCGGATCTGCGCAAGGTCGCGCACCTCGCTGGCCGGTACGGCTTGCAGCGGCCCGGGCAGACGCGCGACCGCCGTCATCGGCAGTAGCAGCGAACAACACAGCAGTAGCAAAACCGAGGGACGAATCATCCACTCTCCGGAAAGAATATGAGGCCGCTTCAATGTAGCGCGGCGACAAAAACAGGGCGCCCAGGGCGCTGACAACGCGCGAAAGACTGGCACAATGATGGCAAAACTACCAACCCAGCCAGGCCCGCGGCTCAAGAGACAGCGTTAACCCGTTGTAGTTCTTGGCTTTTCTTATAAATCCACGGCTCTGATATGCTTTCCGGCCTTTGGGCCGAGGTAGCACCATGCAACTCATCGATATCGGCGTCAACCTGACCAACGCCAGTTTTGCCGACAAACACCAGGCCGTACTCGACCGCGCCTACGCGGCCGGCGTGTGCCAATTGGTGCTGACGGGCACCAGTGTCGAGGGCAGCGAACAGGCCCTTGAGCTGTGCCGGCAACTGGACGCAAGCAATCAGCGCCTGTTCGCCACCGCCGGTATTCATCCTCACTGCGCCAGCGACTGGAACGCCGACAGCGCCCGCCGTCTGCGCAGCTTGCTCAAGGAGCCGAATGTCGTAGCCGTGGGTGAGTGCGGGCTGGATTTCAATCGTGATTTCTCGCCGCGCCCGCAGCAGGAAAAGGTCCTCGAAGAACATCTGGCCTTGGCCGTCGAATTGCAGCTGCCGGTTTTTCTGCACGAACGTGACGCCAGCCAGCGTTTGCTGGAGATCCTGCGCGACTTCCGCGACCAATTGCCGGCCGCGGTGGTGCACTGCTTCACCGGGGAACAGAAGGCACTGTTCAGCTACCTCGATCTCGACCTGCACATTGGCATTACCGGCTGGATCTGCGACGAACGCCGGGGCACGCATTTGCATCCGCTGGTCAAGGAGATCAAGCGCGGACGCCTGATGCTCGAAAGCGATGCGCCGTACCTGCTGCCGCGCAGCCTGCGCCCCAAGCCGAAAAACGGGCGAAACGAGCCGGCGTACCTGACCGAAGTATTGCGCGAAGTGGCACTGCATCGCGGGGAAAGCCAGGAGGATCTGGCGGCACACACCACAGCCTGTGCACGCGCGTTTTATGGCCTGCCATTGATCTCCTGTTCACCATAAATCCCTGTGGGAGCGAGCTTGCTCGCGATGGCGGCAACACATTCGGTACGGATGTGACTGACAAACCGCAATCGCGAGCAAGCTCGCTCCCACAGGTTCGAAATTGATCTGCATCAAGAACCAGCCACCTGAGTAGCGGCACAATGCTGGCACCTTGCCAAAACTGTTTCCGCTATCAGAGAAGACCTCCATGGGTGCCTGGCTTAGCAATATCTCGTTGAAATACAAATTCTGGGCGGTCAACGCCGTCGCGTTCGTCACCACCCTGTTGTTGGTGCTGTACGCGGTGCAGCTTGAACAGCAGGCCCGCAGTCACGCGTCCCAGGCTTCGGCCCAGGCCCAGGCGCGATTGCTCGAAGCCTGGCCCGCCGGGCAACCGCTGCCCCACGCCGACAACCTGCTGGCGTTCAGCCGCGGGCAAGCCCCCATGCTCAATGAGCGCCCCGTGCAAGAACTGGCCGACGCCAATGGCTGGGTCGAGATCAGCTCAATGCCGTTGTTCGGTGACAACCCATTGATGGGCGCCGAAGTATTCGCACGCGCCGACGGGCAGCGGGTCGCCGTGATCGCCCACGGTCCAAGCCTGAGCCAGGTGTTCAACGAGCGTTTCGCTAACTACGCGGTGGCGGTGTTCATCCTGATGCTGGCCATGCTCGGTGCATCGCAGTTGTTGATCCGTTTCCTGCTCAGCCAGCTCAACACACTGAAAGACGTCATGTTGCACGTGGAGAAAACCGGCGACCTGTCGACCCGCGTGCCATTGGCTTGCAGCGACGAAGTCGGGCAGATGGCCAACGCCTTCAACGCCATGCAGGCCGGTTATCAACGGGTGGTCAACACCGTCGCCAGCACCGCCCGGCAACTGGACACCGGCGCTGCACGGCTGGCGGCGAGCATGAATGAAGTGCGCCACGGCATGCTCGGTCAGCAAAGCGAAACCGACCAGGCCGCCACGGCGATCAACGAAATGACCGCCACGGTCTATCACATCGCCCAGCACGCGGGTGCCACCCGTGACCTTTCGCAATCGGCCGATACCCTGGCCGGTAGTGGGCAGGAAGTGGTGACGCGGGTGCAGCGCTCGATTGCCGGGCTGTCCACCGGCGTGCAGCAGACCGCCGAGATGATTCAACGCCTGGCTGAGGACAGCCAGAAGATCAACGGCGTGGTCAACGTGATTCACAGCATCGCCGAACAGACCAACCTGCTGGCGCTCAACGCCGCCATCGAAGCGGCCCGGGCCGGCGAGATGGGGCGCGGCTTTGCGGTAGTCGCCGATGAAGTACGTAACCTGGCCAAACGCGTGCAAACCTCCACGGATGAAATCACGATCATGGTCTCGGCGTTGCAGGCCGGGACGCGGGACGCCGTGGATTTCATGCAAGAGAGCTCGTTCAAGGCCGACGACTGCGTACGACAAGCGCAAGAAGCCGGCGCGGCCCTGGCCGAAATCACCGGCGCAGTGGCACAGATGCGTGAAAGCAACACGCAGATCGCCGTGGCGGCCGAGCAACAGAGCCAGGTGGCGGAAGAGATGAACCGGGCGGTGGTGAGCATCCGTGACGTGACTGAAAACACGGTGCAGCAGACGGTGTCTTCGGCGACTACCAGCAATGAGCTGGCGGCGCTGGCCGGAGAGTTGAGCAAGGCGATAGGTCAGCTCAAACTCTGAGGGCCCTTTCGCGAGCAAGCCCGCTCCCACAGGTAACCGCATTCTTTCATAGGAATACGCTCAAAATGTGGGAGCGGGCTCGCTCGCGAAGGCGTCAGAACTGGCACCCTCTTTTCCAGTCATGGCTCCTATCAAGCCAATAGCCAGCCTTGATTCGCCGCCGGCATTGACCGGGCCTATTCTTCATTACATGTGTTCAACATGGATCGAGGATCAGCATCATGGGCAAACGTCACCCCAACCTTCCCGCCTGGCAATGGCGAGCGTACCCGAACAATCATCAGCACCCGACCAATCTGGTGTTGCACCTGATCGCGGTGCCGCTGTTCATCGTGGCATTTCTGCTGATCGTATCCGGGGTCTTCAGCCTGAGCCTGGCCAACATCGCCATTGGCGTGATCGGCGTGATTGCGGCGCTGGCGCTGCAACGCCACGGCCACAGCATGGAGACGCAAGCCGCCGAGCCGTTCAGTGACCGCAAGGATGCAATATCGCGCCTGTTGGTCGAGCAGTTTCTGACCTTTCCGCGGTTCTTCCTCAGCGGTGGCTGGTGGCGCGCCTGGCGTGAGCGCCACCGTCGTCACTGATCAGGCGAACACCGTCACCGTCTGCCGGCTCATGGCGATCAACCGGCCATCGGCGCTCCACATTTTCGCGGCGGCGTGCCCGTAACCATCCGCGGCATGCTCGGTCTCGACGAGGTATTTGCACCAGTCCAGGGTGGTCAATTCCAGCAGCGGTTGCACGAACTCGATGGTCCAGGTCAGCGTGCTGCCCATCGCCGGCTTCTTCAAAAACGGCATCAGGGCCGGCGGCCAGGCGTCCACCAGTGCGAGGATATGCGCCTCGCTGATGGCCTCTTCCTTGACATCGCCGCGCAGGCGCACCCAACCACCCATTTGCCGCGATGTGCTACCACTGAACGGCAGCCCGCCAACACTCCAGCGCATCGCCAGGTGCCGCATGAACTCAGGGATGACGCCTTCGACAAAAGGCAATTCCTGGCACTCGTCCCAGTGCTTCATTTCAGGTGCCGGTTCAGCGGCCACGGCCACCACCGAAGGACGTGAAGCGCCGAAGCTCCCCTGGATCAACGTCACCACCTGCCCCTTTTGCATCACCCGGCCCAACACCTGGCTGACTGCCTTGCCTTCGCGCAAAACGTCGACTTCAAAGCTGACTGGAACCTCGGGCTCGACCGGGCCGACAAAGGTGATCGCCAATGAGCGCACCGGGCGATCCGCTGGCACCCGGGCACGCATGGCTTCGTACTGCAAAGCCGCCACCACGCCACCGAAACTGGCGCGCCCCTGGCCCCAGGAGGCCGGAATGGACAGCTCCAGCGGCTGGCTACGGACAGCGTCAAGCAGTTCGGAAAAACGCATGAAAAACCTCAGGGATCGGAAAAAGATGAAGGGATCTTAACCAGCCGGCGAGATGGATACATCGCCTATTCCGGACAAATTGACTGACAGATAAGTCGCGCAGGTTTCACGTCGAACATAAAACCCCTGTGGGAGCGGGCTTGCTCGCGAAGACGGTTTGTCAGTCACCAACAATGTCCGGGCTGATGGCCTTTTCGCGAGCAAGCCCGCTCCCACATTTGTTCGGTGGTGATCTCAGGATTTGAAGCAATCGCGACTGAGCTTTTCCAGCACACGGTCCGCACGGCTTTCTGCCTCGGCCATGGTGGTTGTCCAGACCGCGACACAGGGCTGCAAATCCGCTTCCTGCTCAGCCATGGCCAGCCATTGCACGCAATCGTGCCAGTCACCCAGCGCGCCCTGGGCCGATTTCAATCGGGGCATGGCCGCTTTCGGCAAACGGTCCAGCTCGGGGTAAGCGTCGATGCCATAGCGTACGCGCTTGATCAGCAGGCGTAGCCGATGACGGTCGTGGGCCGGGTCGTGCAGTGCTTCGTCGAGTTTTTTCCACTGTTTGCCCAGGCGTTTTTCGATGTGCTTGCGCAGGCCCTTGAGCAATCCCTGGCGCTGGGCAGCGCGCAGAAAACGCGGGAACGCATCGAGGACGATCAGCAACCGCGCGAGCTCGGGACTGGCCGCCACGGCCGGATAGGCTTCGGCCATTTGCGCCATGCGCCACTGTGCAGCTTGGGGTTGACCGTACTGAAGCAGGTAAGCCGCCAGCACTTCGCGATCACGCAACGGCGTGGTCAGATCGCCCACCCGTGAAGCAGCCGCTTCCAGTTGTTCGACACCGGGTAAACCTTGCAAGGGTCGCAACAGGCTGCGTAACCGACGCATGGTGGTGCGCAGATCGTGTAAAGCTTCAGGGTCGGTGCGCTCTTTCAAGCGGGCCTGACAGGCCAGCAGACGAACTTCCAGGCTCAGGACATGAGCCACCAGCCGATCGATCATGGGGGTTTACTCCGTAAACAACGCCATACATCTGTAGGAGCTGGCTTGCCAGCGATGGCGACATCAGGTCGCATAATGTTCAACGGCCTATCGCCGGCAAGCCGGCTCCTACAGGACTAGCAGAGTTTTCAACGCCCCGCGCGCGACTCACGAATATAGAAGCGGGCCTTCTCGGCTTTCCTGGTGCAGCCTTCGAACCCTTCGAATTGCTGCTGGGTCTTGGCCGCGGTTAACAGCGACAGGGCCTTGGAGTAGCTGACGGTCCCGGCGAAACCTTCGGCTTTGGCCAGGTCCAGTTCATGCCATGCCGCATCCAGGTTACTTCCGCAACTGTCGCGGTAGGCGGTTTTGCCGGCACAACCGGCGAGCGCCAAGGCAATCAATGGCACGCAGATCCAGGCTTTCATCACTTACTCCTCAAAAATAGGTCAACAGTCATGCAGATAAGACGGTGTGGCAGCTGAAAAGTGCCGTTGGTCCGCTGTGCGAACTATAGCGCTGACGCGAACAACCCTGTGCCGCCATGGAGTGTCGAAAATACGACGCTCTTGCCCCCTCGAACGACCATGACGATTGAAGCATGCCCCTCGATGGGTGCATTGTTGAAGCATTCAAACGAGGGCGATTCATGAAAAAGCGTGTCGCACTGGTATTGGGCTCGGGTGGAGCCCGGGGTTACGCACATATTGGGGTCATTGAAGAGATCGAACGGCGCGGCTATGACATTGCCTGTATCGCCGGTTGCTCCATGGGCGCGGTGGTGGGCGGGATCTACGCCGCCGGCAAACTCAATGAATACCGCGACTGGATCGAGAGCCTGGACTACCTCGACGTGTTGCGCCTGGTGGACGTCAGTTTTCGTCTGGGGGCGATTCGTGGCGAGAAAGTGTTCGGGCAGATTCGCAAGATCGTCGGCGAGATCAACATCGAAGACTTGCGCATCCCCTATACCGCCGTTGCCGCCGACCTGACCAACCAGCAGGAAATCTGGTTCCAGGAAGGTTGCCTGCACCAGGCGATGCGCGCCTCGGCAGCGATTCCCAGTCTGTTCACCCCGGTGATGCAGGGCAACCGCATGCTGGTCGATGGCGGCATTCTCAACCCGCTGCCGATCGTGCCCGTGGTGTCGAGCCATTGCGACCTGATCATCGCGGTCAACCTCAACTCCACCAACCAACGCCACTACCAATTGCCGGTGATCCAGCGCCCCGCCGCGTTCAAGACCCGCTTCGACAACCTGATGAGTTCAGTCGGCTCGAAGTTGCCGTTCCGGCGTAAACAGGCGGAACAATTGTTGATCCTGGAGCAGGAAGCGTTGAAAGCCGAAGGGGCGGATTTCAACCCGTGGATCGAGTCCGCCGAGCCCGAAGCACAGCAACCCGCTGCTGCTCCGGAAGCCAGTGGCGCGCCCCGCTCCGCCACCGGTTCGTTCATCATCGACAACGTCGGACCGGCGTCCTTGCTCGACTTGATCAACCAGAGTTTCGAGGTGATGCAGACGTCGCTGGCGCAGTACAAGATTGCCGGGTATCCACCGGACATCCTGATCAACGTGCCCAAGCGCGTATGCCGGTTTTTCGAGTTCTACAAGGCGCCGGAGCTGATCGCGCTGGGACGGGAAATTGCGCGGGATACGCTGGATCGGTATGAGAATGAGCAGAACTGAAAGCCTGGAAGTTCTCGATTGAATGTAATGCCCTCTTCGCGAGCAAGCCCGCTCCCACAGTGAATCTTTGGTGTACACAAAATCCCATGTGGGAGCGGGCTTGCTCGCGAAAGCGCCAGATCAGTCACCACAAAATTTCAAAACTACTCACTCAATAACCGATACCCCACCCCTGCCTCGGTCACGATGAATCTTGGCTGGGTCGGGTCATCCGCCAGTTTCTGGCGCAAGTGCCCGACCACGATGCGCAGGTAGTGAGTGTCTTCGGTGTGCGTCGGCCCCCAGATGTCCTTGAGCAATTGCTGCTGGGTGATCACCCGCCCGGGATGCCGCGCCAGTTGCGCCAGCACGGCGTATTCCTTGCGAGTCAAGGCGACTTCGATACCTTCGAGCAACACCCGGCGATACGCCAGGTCAACCGTCAAAGGACCGAAGTTCAGCGCCGCTGGCTGGGCTTCGCCCACAGGCGCCTGGCGCAGCAACGCACGAATCCGCGCCAGGAATTCCTGGATGCCGAACGGCTTGGTCACGTAGTCATTGGCGCCGCCATCCAGGGCCTCGACTTTCTGCCCTTCACCGGCGCGCACGGAGAGCACCAGCACCGGCACCGTCGACCACTCGCGAAAATCGCGCAATACCTGTTGGCCGTCCATGTCCGGCAAGCCGAGATCGAGCACCAGCAAGTCCGGTTTGTTCAATGCAGCCTGGGCCAGTCCTTCACTGCCCGTGCCGGCCTCCAGCACTTTGTAGCCTTGGGAAACGAGGCTGATGCGCAGGAATTTGCGGATCTGCGGTTCGTCGTCGATGACCAGGATGGTCGCGGTCTGGCTCATGAGTTCACATCAATACAAAGAAGTGGCAAGAGAGTAGCGCAAGCAGGATCAGGCTTCACTCTCGTATCCCGGCTGAGCCTGTAGCGGCAGGTGCAACGTGATGCAGGTGCCGCGCCCCTCGATGCCGTCGGCGACGCTGATGCGCCCGCCATGGGCACCGACCATGCCCTGACAGATCGCCAACCCCAGTCCGGTGCCTTGTCCGCCACGATCCCCCCGCGCTGCGGTGTAGAACATGTCGAAAATCTTCGCCCGATCCTCCTCCGGAATCCCCGGGCCCTCATCGCTGACCGAAAAAAACAGCTCACTGCCGTCTGCCCCGGCGCGCAATTGCAAACGCCCGTGGGGCGGCGAAAAGCGCGCGGCGTTTTCCAGCACGTTGACCAATGCCTGTTCGATCAGCGCGGCGTGCACATACAACAGCGGTAACTCGGCCGGCACGTCGGTGCTGACTTGCAGCGGCGCAAGGACTGCGCGCAGGCGATTGAGCGCACTGCCGACGATATCGGCCGGTGACACCCAGTCCCGCGCCAGCTTCAGGGCTCCGTGGCCGAGGCGGGTCATGTCGAGCAGATTCTGGATATAACGATCAAGGCGCTCGGCTTCATCGCGGGTGCCTTCGAGCAGTTCACGCCGGTCCTCCAGCGGGATCGCTTCCCCCAGGGCCAGCAGGCTATCGATACTGCCGCGCATGGACGTCAAGGGTGTGCGCAAATCGTGGGACACCGAAGCCAGCAAGGCGCTGCGCAACTGCTCGGTTTCACCGTGCAGCCGCGCCGCTTCCAGATCATCGGCCAGTTGCGCCCGGGCCAGCGCCTGGGCCAGCGGCTGGCTCAGCGCGGTCAACAAACGACGGCGCTGACCGCTCAGGGTCTGGCCTTCCTTGGCGCACACGCCAAGCAGCGCGAGCGGGCCGTCCTCGACCGATAACGGCCACCACCACCAGCGGCCGAACGGCAAGGTGCCGGTGCCCGCACCTGCCGGTTGATCGTGCTGCCAGGCCCAATCGGCGGCGGCGCGCTCAGCTTCGGTGAACTCCAGCGGGCCACCGGTTTCGACTTTCCAGCCGCTCTGCCCGTCGCGATTGAGCAGACACAGTTGCACGTCGCTCCAACCGTTGAGGTGCTGGGCGGCCGCACTGACCACGGCCTGGCGGTCGGTGGCGGCCGTCAGTTTGCGTGACAGGTCGAGCAATTCAGTGGTCTCTTCCTGGGTATCGCGCAGTGCCTGCAATTGCCTGCGCTGGCGCGCCGCGAGGTTGCCGGTGAGGGCTGCCATCAGCAGGAAAAACAGCAAGGTCAGTACGTCTTCTTCGCGCTGGATGCTGAAAGAGAAAGTCGGTGGAATGAACAGGAAGTCATAGGTCAGGAACGACAGCGCCGCACAGGCCAGCGCCGGCCCGAGACTGCTGCGCACCGCCACCAGCAGCACCGCGGCGAGGAACACCAGTGAAATATTGGGCAGTGGCAGGACACTCGCCACCGCCCAGGCCAGGGCGCTGGCCAGAACCGTCGCGACCACGGCCAGCGCGTAGTCGAACCAGACCAGTGCCCCCATCGACCGCTGATGGGGTTGATGCTGTTCGTGATCGCTATCGAGAACGTTGATTTCCAGTCCGCGCGCATTGCGCAGCAGTCGCGCCGCCAACCCGCCACCGAACAGGCGTCGGCGCAATCTCGGCCGGGACTGGCCGACCAGCACCAGGCTGGCGCGACGTTCGGCGGCATGCTGGATCAGGGTTTTCGCCACCTCACCGGCGCGCAGCAACACCACTTCACCGCCCAGGCGTTCGGCCAGTTGCTGGGCGCTCTGCAGGCGCAGGCGTGACTGCTCGTCACGCACGCGACCGTTGTCCACGTGCACCAGGCTCCAGGGCAGGTGCCGCCGTTGGGCCACGCGACTGGCATGCCGTACCAGACGCTCGGCCTGGGCATCGCCGTCCACCCCTACCAGCAAACGCCCGCGCACCGCTGGCGCCGCTTGTCCGAGTTGGCGATAGCCCAGGGCCAGATCGTTATCGACCTGAGCCGCTGCGGTTTGCATCGCCAGTTCGCGCAGGGCTGTCAGGTTGGTCTGGGAAAAGAACGCGTCGATGGCCGCCCGCGCCTGCTCCGGCACATAGACCTTGCCGTCGCGCAGGCGCTCGAGCAGTTCCCGTGGCGGCAAGTCGATCAGCAGCAGTTCGTAGGCCTCTTGCAGCACCCAGTCCGGCAGGGTTTCACGGACCTGCACGCCGGTGATGCCACGCACCTGATCGTTGAGGCTTTCCAGGTGCTGGACGTTGACCGTTGTGTAGACATCAATGCCGGCGGCGAGCAGCTCCTGAATGTCCTGCCAGCGTTTTTCGTGACGGCTGCCGGGTGCGTTGGTGTGCGCCAGTTCGTCGACCAGCACCAGCTTCGGTTTGGCGAGGAGCAGACCGTCCAGGTCCATTTCCTCGAGCAACACACCACGGTATTCCGAGCGCACCAACGGCTGCTGCGGCAAGCCGCTGAGCAGTACTTCGGTTTCGGCGCGGCCGTGGGTTTCGACGACGCCGGCAATGACCTTCACGCCTTGACGCAGTTGGGTGTGGGCCGCCTGGAGCATGGCGTAGGTCTTGCCGACTCCAGGCGCGGCGCCGAGAAATACCTTGAGCCGGCCACGGCCATCGCGGGGCAGGTCTGCTAACAGCGCGTCGGCGCGGCCGGAGTTGCTCATGCTTGGAGTTCTCGTCTTTCAGATGTTGATGTAGTGATTGTCAAACCGTCTTCGCGAGCAAGCCCGCTCCCACAGGAGTACGCATTCCAATTGTGGGAGCGGGCTTGCTCGCGAATGGCAGCACCACGGACCTAAAGCTTTTCCAGCGCCAGATTCAACTCAAGCACATTCACCACCGGCGGGCCTACCAATGGCTGCTCGATGTGCGCGTCCAGCAGCTGTTGCAGTGACGCGACCGGCAGATTGCGCGCCGCCGCGACACGCGCCAGTTGATAGGCAATCGCCGCCGGTGGCAAGTGCGGATCGAGACCGCTGCCCGACGTCGTGATCAGCGCCAACGGCACCGGTCCCTGGCCGGGCACCAGCAGCTTGCCGGCTTCGTCGATCACCCGCGTGGCCAAGGCCGGGTTGCTCGGCGACAGGTTGCTGGCGCTGCTCGATACGGTGGCAAAGGCACCGGCCGAAGGACGCGGGTGGAACCAGGCGTCGCCGACGAAATCCTGGGCAATCAGCGAGGAACCGCGGACCTTGCCATCGGCATCGCGCACCAGGCTGCCATTGGCCTGGTCCGGGAAGGCGACCTGGGCCACGCCTGTGACCACCAGGGGATAGGCGACGCCGGTGATCAGCGTCATCAGGACCAGCAGGCTCAGGGCCGGGCGTATCAATGTGGACATTTCAAAATCCTCGAATTCGTAATTCAATCAATTGGACCGTGTCGCATTCTTCGCGAGCAGGCTCGCTCCCACAGGGCGAAAGCATTTCAAATGTGGGAGCGAGCCTGCTCGCGAAGGCGGTGCATCTGGCACCCCGCGCAGGTCAAACCAGATGCAACGCCGTCAACAGCATGTCGATCGCCTTGATGCCCACGAACGGCACCAGGATCCCGCCCAGGCCATAGATCAGCAGATTGCGTCGCAACAGCGCCGCCGCACTCGCCGCCTGCACGCGCACACCGCGCAATGCCAGGGGAATCAGCACCACGATGATCAGCGCGTTGAAAACGATCGCCGACAGAATCGCGCTCTGCGGACTGCTCAGGTGCATCACGTTGAGCACGCCCAGTTGCGGGTAGATCGCGGCGAACAGCGCCGGCAGGATCGCGAAGTACTTGGCCACGTCGTTGGCGATGGAAAAGGTCGTCAGCGCACCGCGGGTGACCAGCAATTCCTTGCCGATCTGCACCACGTCCAGCAACTTGGTCGGGTCGCTGTCGAGGTCGACCATGTTGGCCGCTTCACGTGCCGCTTGCGTGCCGTCGTTCATCGCCATGCCGACGTCCGCCTGGGCCAGTGCCGGGGCATCGTTGGCGCCGTCGCCGCACATGGCGACCAGGCGACCGTCGTTTTGCTCGTGACGAATGCGCGCCAGTTTTTTCTCCGGCGTGGCTTCCGCCAGCACATCGTCCACACCGGCCTCAGCGGCGATGGCGGCTGCAGTCAACGGGTTGTCGCCGGTGACCATGACCGTGCGAATGCCAAGCTTGCGCAACTCGGCAAAACGCTCGCGGATACCGGGCTTGACCACGTCCTTGAGGTGGATCGCGCCGAGCAACTTGCCGTCGGCGCAGACTAGCAAGGGGGTGCCGCCGCTTTGCGCGATCTTGTCGATTTCGCGGGACAGGGCCGGTGCCAGGTCAGCACGTTTCAGGCCGACGAAGGCCAGCAATGAATCCACCGCTCCCTTGCGGTACACACGCCCTTGATAGTCGACACCGGACAAGCGGGTTTCGGCACTGAAGGGCACGGCTGTCAGCAGGTCGGCGGACGGTTCCGGTTGCGGATGAGTGCCACGCAGGTACTCGACGATCGACTTGCCTTCAGCGGTGTCGTCGGCCAGCGACGCCAGCAACGCGCCTTCGGCCAATTCCTTGCCTGTCACGCCTGGCGCGGCATACACCGCCGAGCAACGACGATTACCGAAGGTGATGGTGCCGGTCTTGTCCAGCAGCAGGACGTGCACGTCCCCCGCCGCTTCCACCGCACGACCGGACTTGGCGATCACGTTCAGGCGCACCAGACGATCCATGCCGGCGATACCGATGGCCGACAACAGGCCGCCGATGGTAGTCGGAATCAAGGTGACCAACAGCGCCACCAGGAACACCAGCGGCAAGCTGCCGTTTGCGAAGTGGGCGAACGGTTGCAGGGTGACGACCACCAGCAGGAAGATCAGGGTCAGGCCGATCAGCAGGATGTCGAGCGCCACTTCGTTCGGGGTTTTCTGGCGTTTGGCGCCTTCGACCAGGGCGATCATGCGGTCCAGGGTCGACTCGCCAGGGTTGGTGGTGATCTTCACCAGCAGCCAGTCGGACACCAGCCGCGTATTGCCGGTGACGGCCGAGCGGTCGCCGCCGGACTCGCGAATCACCGGTGCCGACTCACCGGTAATCGCCGCTTCGTTGACCGCTGCGATGCCTTCGAGCACTTCGCCGTCTCCGGGGATCATCTCCCCGGCTTCGACACGCACCACATCGCCCTTGCGCAGACTGGTGGCCGGCACCACCTGGAATGTGCCATTGCTGGTTTTACGCCGGGCGCTGAGGCCTTCGCTACCGGCCTTGAGGCTGTCGGCGCGGGCCTTGCCACGACCTTCGGCCAAAGCTTCGGCGAAGTTGGCGAACAACACGGTGAACCACAGCCACACGGCAATTTGCGCGGCGACGAAGGTCGGTACGGCCGTATCGGGAATGAAGCACAGCACGGTGGTCAGGATCGCGGTCAGTTCGACCACCAGCATCACTGGCGCACGTTGCAATTGCCGCGGGTCGAGCTTGACGAAGGCTTGCACCAGTGCCGGGCGCCACAGGGCCGAGATCGCGGTTTTCGGTTGCTCCGGCGCCTTGACGGCGACGGTTTTGGATACGGGCATATTCATCTTCAACTTCCTCAGAAGGCCATGCTCAGATGTTCAGCAATCGGGCCCAGCGCCAGGGTCGGCAGGAATGTCAGGCCGCCCACCAGCAAAATGGTCACGGTCAGCAAGGTCACGAACAGGGGGCCGTGGGTCGGGAAGCTGTTCTGGCCAATCGGTGCGGTTTTCTTCATCGCCAGGCTGCCGGCCAGGGCCAGAACCGGGAGGATGTAACCGAAGCGACCAATCAACATGCCCAGGCCCAGCATCAGGTTGTGAAACGGCGTGTTGGCACCGAAGCCAGCGAACGCCGAACCGTTGTTGGCACTGGCCGAGGTGTAGGCGTAGAGCAACTGACTGAAACCGTGGGCGCCGGGATTGCTCACCGAGGCCACCGGGCCTGGCAGGCTGGCGGCAATCGCGCCGAGCACCAATACGCCAATCGGCATGACCATCAGGGTCAGCACCAGCAATTGCACTTCCCTGGCTTGTAGCTTCTTGCCGAGGTACTCCGGCGTACGACCGATCATCAGGCCGGCGAGGAACACCGCGATCAGCACGTTGAGCAACATGCCGTAGAGCCCGGCACCGACACCGCCGAAGATCACCTCGCCAACCATCATGTTGACCAGCGCGACCATGCCGCTCAGCGGATTGAGGCTGTCGTGCATGCCGTTGACCGAACCGTTGGACGCCGCCGTGGTGGTTACCGACCAGAGCACCGTGGCGGTAGTGCCGAAACGCGCCTCCTTGCCTTCCAGCGGCGCAGTCTGCTCGACGGCTACGTTGTTCAGGGTCGGGTTCGGCTGGTATTCAGCCCATAGCGAGGTCGCGCCGCCGATCAGGAACAGCGCCAGCATGCAGGCGATGATCGCGCGACTCTGACGCAAGTCCTTCACGTAGTGGCCGAAGGTGAACACCAGCGCCACCGGGATCAGGATGATCGAGGCCACTTCGAACAGGTTGCTCCAGGCCGTCGGGTTCTCGAACGGATGCGCCGAGTTGACGCCGAAGAAGCCGCCACCGTTGGTACCCAATTGCTTGATCGCAATCTGGCTGGCAGCCGGGCCCAGTGGAATGACCTGGTCGACGCCTTGCACCGTCACCGCATTCACGTACTGCGCGAAGGTTTGTGGCACGCCCTGCCAGACCAGATACAGCGCCAGCAGCAGGCACAGCGGCAGCAGGCCGTAGAGGGTGGCGCGGGTCATGTCGACCCAGAAATTGCCCAGCGATGCAGTGGATTTGCGCCCGATACCGCGGCACAGCGCAACCAGTACGGCCAGGCCAGTGGCGGCGCTGACGAAGTTCTGCACGGTGAGGCCGGCCATCTGGCTCAAGTAGCTCAGGGACGCTTCGCCGCTGTAAGCCTGCCAGTTGGTGTTGGTCATGAAACTGACGGCGGTGTTGAACGCCAGCGTCCACTCCTGGCCCGGCAGGTTTTGCGGGTTCAGCGGCAAATGGTCCTGGAACAACAGGATCGCGAACAGCAGCAGGAAACCCGCAAGGTTGAAGGCGAGCAAGGCCAGCGCGTACTTCTGCCAGCTCTGTTCGGCGTGCGGATCGACGCCCGCCAGGCGATAGCAACCGCGTTCGACCGGGCCGAGGAGCGGCAACAGCCACGTGCGCTGCCCTTCCATTACCTTGTAGTAGAAGCGCCCGAGAAACGGCGCCGGGACCAATACCAGGGCGAAAAACCCTAGGATCAGCCAATAGTCATAACTGTGCATAGCCGCTCCTAGTTCCGGTCCGCGCGCAACAGCGCAACCAACAGATAAATGAACAGCCCCACTGCCAACAGCAGTGACACCCCGTCCAGAACGCTCATGGAAGTTCTCCGTATTACGGCGTATTGCCGCGTGTGGAGTCATTGTCGGAAAAGAGGCTGTAAAGGAACGAGACCGAGGGTGCGGGCCGGGCATAAAGAAAGCGTAAAGAGTGGGTTTACGCTGGGGTTACGGGGTGCGCGATGGCGATCCGGTACGCAAAAACCGCGCGGGTCGTACCTGGAACTCCAAATTGTGCGCAAGAGTAGTGAGTGACGGCGGCAACTCATGGATAATCGAACCTGATCGGCGCGACGCAACCAAATGGGTCAAGAACTCTTGCACCTCCCCGCTCGCGCCTGCAAGCTACCGCCATTCGCATTACTGAAAAAGGCTGGCCCAACGTGCGTATCCTCATTACCGGCGGAGCCGGCTTCATCGGCTCGGCCCTTGTTCGCGAGCTGATCCAACACACCGGGCATGAAGTGCTCAACCTGGACAAACTGACGTATGCCGGCAATCTCGAATCGCTGACCAGCATCGCCAACGACACGCGCTACGAGTTCGTTCAGGCCGATATTGTCGACCAGGCCACCGTCAGTGCTGTGCTGGCCCGCTTCCAGCCTCACGCGATCATGCACCTGGCAGCGGAGTCCCACGTCGATCGTTCCATCGACGGGCCATCGGAATTCATCCAGACCAACATCGTCGGCACCTACAGCCTGCTCGAAGCTGCCCGTGCCTATTGGCAAGCCCTCCCGGAGCCCGAGAAAAGCGCGTTCCGCTTTCATCACATCTCCACTGACGAGGTTTACGGCGACCTGCACGGTGTCGACGACCTGTTTACGGAAACGACGCCCTACGCCCCCAGCTCCCCCTACTCCGCCAGCAAGGCTGCGTCCGACCATCTGGTCCGCGCCTGGCAGCGAACCTATGGCTTGCCGGTGCTGCTGACCAATTGCTCGAACAATTACGGGCCTTTCCACTTCCCCGAGAAACTGATTCCGCTGGTCATCCTCAATGCCCTGGCCGGCAAGCCGCTGCCGGTGTATGGCAACGGCCTGCAAGTGCGCGACTGGCTGTTCGTCGAAGATCACGCCCGGGCACTGCTCAAGGTGGTGACCACCGGCACCGTCGGCGAGACCTACAACATCGGCGGGCACAACGAACAAAAGAACATCGACGTGGTGCGCGGCATCTGCGCCCTGCTCGAAGAACTGGCACCGCACAAGCCTGAGGGCGTTGCGCATTACGCCGACCTGATCACGTTCGTCCAGGACCGCCCTGGTCATGACTTACGTTACGCAATCGACGCCGGCAAGATTGAACGCGAACTGGGCTGGGTGCCCGAAGAGACCTTCGAAACCGGCCTGCGCAAAACCGTTCAATGGTATCTCGACAACCTGGAGTGGTGCCGCCGTGTCCAGGACGGCAGCTATCAAGGTGAACGCCTTGGCGCCATCAATCCCAAGGAGCTGCTCGCATGATGAAAGGCATCGTTTTGGCGGGTGGCTCAGGCACGCGCCTGCACCCGATTACGCTCGGCGTGTCGAAGCAGCTGTTGCCGGTCTATGACAAGCCCATGATCTACTATCCGATCTCGGTGCTGATGCTGGCCGGCATCAAGGACATCCTGCTGATCTCCACCCCGCAGGATCTGCCGCAGTATCGCAATCTGCTGGGTGACGGCAGCCAGTTCGGGGTGAACTTCAGCTTTGCCGAGCAGCCTTCACCGGACGGTCTGGCCCAGGCTTTCCTGATTGGCGAGGAGTTCATCGGCGATGACCCTGTGTGCCTGATCCTGGGCGATAACATCTTCCACGGTCAGCACTTTGGCGAACAGTTGCAGAACGCGGCAAAACGCTGCTCCGGCGCCACCGTGTTCGGTTACTGGGTCAAGGATCCCGAGCGCTTCGGCGTCATCGACTTCGACAGCGAAGGCCGTGCGCTTTCGATCGAGGAAAAACCGAAAAAACCGAAATCCAGCTATGCCGTTACCGGCCTGTATTTCTACGACAACGACGTGATCGAGATCGCCAAGGCGGTCAAACCTTCGCCTCGCGGCGAGCTGGAAATCACCGACGTCAACAACGCCTATCTGCAACGCGGCGACCTGCAGGTCGAGCGTTTTGGTCGGGGTTTCGCCTGGCTCGACACCGGCACCCACGACAGCTTGCTCGAAGCCTCTCAATACGTGCAGACCATCGAACACCGCCAAGGCCTCAAAGTCGCCTGTCTCGAAGAAATAGCCTATGAAAATGGCTGGATCGACCGCGAACAGCTGCTGGAGCGCGCCCGGTACTTTGGCAAGACCGGATATGGCCAGTACCTGGCCAAACTGGCAGGGGAAGAGCCATGAACCTGTGTGAGCCCGATTTGCCTCGTGAAGAGACTGGGCTGCTGCCATGAAAGTACTCATCAATGGCCGCAATGGTCAGGTCTCCCATGAACTGCAACGGCGGCTGGGGGCTGTCGGCGAACTGATCGTATTGGGTCGCGATCAGCTCGATCTCGCGCAACCCGATCAGATTCGCCGCCAGGTGCAAAACATCAGGCCCGATCTGATCATCAACGCGGCGGCCCATACCGCCGTTGACCTGGCAGAAAGCGAGCCGCAAGCAGCCTTCGCCATCAACGCGATCGCTCCCGGCATCCTCGCCGAAGAGGCGCTGGCTCTGGACATCCCGTTGATACATTACTCCACGGACTATGTTTTCGACGGGTTGAAAGCCGAACCGTACAATGAGGACGACAGGCCCAATCCGCTCGGGGTATACGGCAAGAGCAAGCTGGCCGGCGAACAGGCCATCAGGGACGTGCAAGGCAAACACCTGATCCTGCGTACCAGTTGGGTCTATTCAACCCATGGCCGCAACTTTCTGCTGACGATGCAGCGCCTACTGCAAGAGAAACCGGAGTTGCGTGTAGTCGCCGATCAAATCGGGGCCCCTACCTGGGCCGGCACAATCGCCAACAGCACCCTTGCCCTGATTGAACACTGGCAGGCGAACGAAGTGGCCAACTGGGGCACTTATCACCTGACCGCTAAAGGTGAAACTTCCTGGTTTGGCTTCGCCCAGGCAATCGGCGAAGCATTGCGACAACAGGGCAAACCCTGCGCCACCCTGTTACCGATCCCGTCCAGCGACTACCCGACGCCTGCCGCCAGGCCGCTCAACTCGCGCCTGGACTGCAGTCGCTTGCAACGGGATTGGGGCGTCAGCCAACCTGACTGGCAGACGGCGCTGCGCGAGTGCCTTACCGAACAAACCTGAACATCAACGGCAGCCCGCACCTGCCTTGAAACACAACGTATCCGCATCGCAGCGGCGTCGTGTAGCAGACAGGCGGGCTTGCTCGCGAAAGCGGCATTTGCGGCAACGACGCCCCCGACTGACGCACAAAATCCGCACAATCAGACGCGAACATCTCCGATACGACGCCTTTCAGCCCATTACGACGCACCCAGGCGAAATGGCACGCCCACTGCACCGGCTTCCCCCCGAGCGTTCCAAACCACTCAGGGAGCAAGCGCATGAACACACAACTCAACCCCACGCTGGGCACGTTGCATCTGTGGGGCATCGCGGTCGGGCTGGTGATTTCCGGGGAGTATTTCGGCTGGAGTTATGGCTGGGGCGTGGCCGGGACCTTGGGCTTCCTGGTGACCTCGTTCATGGTTGCCACCATGTACACCTGTTTCATCTTCAGTTTCACCGAGTTGACCACAGCCATTCCTCACGCTGGAGGTCCCTTTGCCTACAGTCGTCGCGCGTTCGGGGAAAAAGGCGGATTGATCGCCGGCTTGGCGACATTGATCGAATTCGTCTTCGCCCCGCCGGCGATTGCGCTGGCCATCGGCGCCTATCTAAATGTCCAGTTTCCAGCCCTGGACCCGAAACACGCGGCAGTCGGTGCCTACATCCTGTTCATGGGTCTCAACATCCTCGGCGTGAAACTGGCGGCGACCTTCGAGCTGGTGGTCTGCGTGTTGGCGGTCGCTGAACTGCTGGTGTTCATGGGCGTGGTCGCGCCGGCGTTCAGTTTCAGCAACTTCGCCCTCAATGGCTGGGCCGGTAGCGACGTGTTCGGCGCTCCGGCGATCGCCGGAATGTTCGCGGCGATCCCCTTTGCCATCTGGTTCTTCCTGGCCATCGAAGGCGCCGCCATGGCCGCCGAAGAAGCCAAGGACCCGAAACGCACCATTCCCAAGGCCTACATCAGCGGTATCTTGACCCTGGTGCTGCTGGCGATGGGCGTGATGTTCTTCGCCGGTGGCGTAGGCGACTGGCGCACCCTGTCGAACATCAACGACCCGCTGCCCCAGGCGATGAAAACCGTGGTCGGCGAAAGCTCGGGCTGGCTGCACATGCTGGTGTGGATTGGCCTGTTCGGCCTGGTGGCGAGTTTCCACGGGATCATCCTTGGCTATTCACGCCAGTTCTTCGCCCTCGCCCGCGCCGGCTACCTGCCGGCGTCCCTGGCCAGATTGTCGCGCTTCCAGACACCGCACCGGGCGATCATCGCCGGCGGCGTGATCGGCATCGCGGCAATCTACAGCGACAGTTTGATCAACCTCGGCGGCATGACGCTGACGGCGGCGATGATCACCATGGCGGTGTTCGGCGCCATCGTCATGTACATCATGAGCATGCTCAGCCTGTTCAAGCTGCGCAAAACCGAGCCGAACCTGGAACGCACCTTCCGCGCCCCGTGCTACCCGCTGGTGCCGTTCATTGCGCTGATGCTGGCGGTGGTGTGCCTGGTGGCGATGGCCTGGTTCAACACCCTGATCGGCCTGATCTTCCTGGGCTTCATGGCCGCGGGTTTCGTGTACTTCACGCTCACCGCGCAATTGCGCGCCGACGCACCGGCGGACGCGATGCTGACCGGACTTTGAAAGCGTTCAAGTGAACCTTGGACAACAGGCATAGAATGGGGGTGATAGCGATGGAACTGCGATGAAACCCCGTCACTCAAAGAGCTATACGCGATTGGTTGGCGAACCCTCGTCGACCCGCCTGCTTTCAAGGAGAGTCCTATGCCCTGGTATGCCTGGTTGATTCTGGTCGTTGCCATCGGCTCGATCGTTGGTGGTCTGATGATGCTGCGCGACACCGCCAACAAGGTCGAACTGACCGAAGAGCAACGTAAGCGCGTCGCCGAACGCAATGCGGAAATGGACGCCAAGGAAGCGCAGGACCGCTGAATGAAAACCCCGCCTTGAACGGCGGGGTTTGTTTTTGCGTGGCTTGCCCTGAAATCATGCCGCTTTGTACCCATATCGAAGCATCTGCATGCTTTTTAGACGTAGAAGTACAGTCACCATGCAATTTTCATTGGTTAATATGGGCCGCATTGATGCGGAGATATCAGATGCGTTACTCGCAGGACCATAAAGCCCAGACCCACCAACGCATAATCAAGGAAGCTTCAGCACGATTTCGACGCGACGGTATCGGCGCGACCGGGCTGCAACCCCTGATGAAAGCACTGGGCCTGACTCACGGTGGCTTTTACTCGCACTTCAAGTCCAAAGACGAACTGGTGGAAAAAGCCTTGCAAGAGGCAGGTGCACAAGTCGACGAGTTGTGTGCGCAAATCTTCGCCGAGGAGCATCCACTCGAAGCCTTCATCGACACTTACCTTTCCGAATGGCATCAAACCTCACCCCACGAAGGCTGCCCGCTGTTGACCATTTCTTCGGAACTGGGGCTGCGTGGTCAACCGAGTCCGACCAGCGACGCCGTACTCCAGGCGCGACTCGATCAGATCCGGCACGCCCTTGACGGAGAGCACACCGCCGACCGTAGCATCGTCATCATGTCTACGCTGGTCGGCGCCTTGCTGTTATCGCGCAGCGTGGCCGACGCCGGGTTTGCCCAACGGATTCTCGACGTTGCACGCGAACACCTCAAACACCCGCAGGATTAACCCTGCCAACGCTTGAACAACACGCTGGCATTGACCCCGCCAAATCCGAAGCCGTTGGACAACGCATATTCGATGGCCATCGGCCGTGCATTGCCATGAACAATGTCCACGCCTTCAGTGGCAGGGTCCGGTTTTTCGAAGTTGAGGGTCGCCGGCACGACCTGGTCGCGGATCGCCAGCAATGTAAAAATCGCTTCGAGCCCACCCGCTGCACCGAGTAAATGCCCGGTCGCCGACTTGGTTGATGTCACGGCAATTCCATTTTGCGCCCCGAACAATGCCTTGATCGCCGCCAGCTCACCCAGATCCCCCACCGGAGTCGAGGTCGCATGAGCATTCAGATGCTGGACCTGAGCCGGTGAAACACCGGCCTGTGCCAATGCCAACGACATCGCTCGCCGCGCACCGCTGCCGTCCTCGGGA
Organism: Pseudomonas sp. PDM28; assembly: GCF_019219115.1. Taxonomy (NCBI): domain Bacteria; kingdom Pseudomonadati; phylum Pseudomonadota; class Gammaproteobacteria; order Pseudomonadales; family Pseudomonadaceae; genus Pseudomonas; species Pseudomonas sp. PDM28. The sequence goes on along the minus strand of NZ_JAHUWG010000009.1, from coordinate 240,681 downwards.
CCGGCGGTCAGGTGATAGGCATCGGCGCTGGTGCCGTAGCCGACCAGCTCCGCCAGGGGCTTGGCGCCCCTGGCCAGCGCATGCTCCAGAGACTCGATGACCAGCAGCCCGGCCCCTTCACCCATGACAAAGCCATCGCGACCACTGTCGAAAGGTCGTGAAGCGCGCTCAGGCGTGTCGTTGTAGGCACTGGACAAGGCGCGAGCAGCGGCGAACCCGGCAAGGCTGACCCGATCGATCGCCGCTTCCGCACCGCCGCACACCGCGATATCCGCCTCGCCCGTGCGAATCATTCGCGCCGCGTCGCCAATCGCCTGAACCCCGGCGGCGCATGCCGTGACCGGCGCACCCAATGGCCCCTTGAAGCCATGCTGGATCGACACATGACCGGCCGCAAGGTTGACCAGAAATGAAGGAATAGTGAATGGAGACAAACGCCTCGGACCACGGCTATCGGTAGTGCGCACCGCGTCGGCAATCGCGCCGAAACCACCCACGCCTGAACCGATGATGGTGGCCGTGCGCTCCTGGGCATTGGCATCCAGCGCTTGCCAGCCGGCTTGCTCCAGTGCCTGACGCGCGGCTTCCATGGCGAACAGAATGAAGCGGTCCATCTTCTTCTGTTCCTTGGGTGGCGTCGCCAGGTCCGGATCGAAACCCGCCTGCGGATCATCAGCCAGCGTCGGCACCGCTCCGCCGACCTTGGCCGGCAAATCGGCAACCACCTCATCCGGCAGATTACGCAGCCCGGAACGCCCGGCCAACAGCCGCTTCCAGACCACTTCGACACCGCTCCCCAGCGGCGACACCAGGCCCATGCCTGTTACAACCACACGACGATCACTCATACCACTCACACCTCAATCTTTTTGATGGCACTTACCGATAACGGGCAGCAGCCTTGCTTTTGGACAGGTTAGGCGCCATCACAAGACGCGCCGCCACGAACGCATTCCAATCCGCCGCATCGGGCAATGAAGGAATGGTGATCAATTCACCCTGATCCAGACCTGACAATGCAGCATCGACCATCTCACCCGCCTCCATCACCATGTCCGCAGGAATTTGTGACGCATCGATGCCGGAGCGCTCCCAGATCTCGGTTCGGGTCACACCGGGCAGCACCGCCTGGATCTTCACCCCGGTGCCGTCCAGTTCGGCGTTCAACGATTGAGTCAGGCTCAATACATAGGCCTTGCTGGCGCTGTAGGTCGCGTTGAAACGCTCGGGAAACAAGGCCACCACCGACGCAATATTGATGATTGTGCCGCGCCCGGCCTTGGTAAAACCGGCTGCGGCCGCCGCGGCCAATCGCGTGACAGCGGTGATGTTCAACTGAATCATTCGCTCCAGTTGGTCGAGATCGGCATTGGCCAAAAGCCCGTCCGCCGCCACACCGGCGTTATTGAGCAACAGACTGATACTCGAATCGCTGCGTAACCGCTGTTCGAGCTGCAGCACGTCTGCTTTTTGAGTCAGGTCCGCCTTCAGCACTTCAACCTTGATCCCATGCTCCGAGCGCAGTTTGCTCGCGGCCGCTTCCAGCCGCTGCTCGTCGCGAGCCACCAGCAACAAATCAAAACCACGGGCCGCCAACCGCTCGGCGTAAACCGCCCCGATACCTGAGGAAGCACCGGTGACAAGGGCCGTACCTTGGGACTGAACTGAATTCATGACAGTGCTCCTGAAAGATGCTGAGGGACGCCTGACACCAACGCACACTGGCGCAAGCCGCATTCATTATAGACATAATTTAAACGCAATATGATAGTCGTAATTTTATTTCTCGAGAAACGCTCGGCTCTCGTCGGTGACCCTGCCAGAATGAGAGTAGACCCTGAATGAACATGAAACCGCGCCGGCCCTGTGCGATGGAATGAATGGTATTGCGGGCTGACCGATCAATGATGGGGGATGAACAACGCGCTTTAAGGGTACCTTGGGGACAGGGGGACATGCGTAGAACCAGTCCTTGAGCCATCGAAGCGATGCCAGACCGACCTTGCATACGTATTTGCGACTGTTTCTCACCCTTGCTGTTTGGTTTCAAATGCAGGAAAATCCAAAAAAATTTAACCAGATGTAAAATTTTCAACCCTGGATGACGATATTTTCAAGAAACACTTTTGGAGCGTCTGTCCAAACTTTCAGAGCGCGTAATGAACATTCCAGTAAATACAATTAATACTCCCGGACACGATGTTGCTGAAGTAAAGGAGCTTATTGGTAGCCTCTGGAGCCAACGGCCGATTATTTTACTATTTACTGCACTGACTGTTACCGCCGCCATTGCTTATGCTCTATTGGCAACTCCGGAATATGAAGTCGAAACGACTGTTCGACCTGTTCCAATGGCAGATCTTGACGAGTTGAATGAGTCTGGACTTTACAAAATCCTGCCAAATGATGCGCTGAATAACGTTGGCTCATCAATGCAGTCTTATGATGTCCGCCTTAAGTTCTTCCAGGCCAACCCGCAGTTCCTTGCACCCTTGCAGGTGCCAGGGCAATCCCTTGAAGAGACATTTGAAAAATTCAACGAAAAAGCATTTTCGCTTGAAAAAATCGATCCTAGAAAGAGCTCCAGCCTTACCGAAGCCGTTGGTCTTAGTCTCAGATACCCTCAGGGTGTAGATGGTGTAGGCATCTTGAAAGGTTTTACCGACTACGTCGTCAAAGTCGAAAAGGAAAAAGTCGCTGCAAACCTGAAAACACTGATTGCCAACCGCATCGAGAATGTAGAAAAAAAGCTGGAGTCAAAAAAATCTATCTATGAGGCGGAAAAAGACTCCAGAATCGCGCACTTGCTGGAAAAAGATCAATTAAAGAAACAAGTACTTCAAGACGAACTCAAAGCGCTGCGTCAACAACTGCAAAGCCGTCGCCAGAACCGCATCAAAGAGCTTGATGAAGCCATCGTTATCGCCAAGAAACTCGGCATCGTAAAACCCACCACACCTTCGGCGCTGGGAGATGGAGAGCAGACACATCAGGGCAACATGATCCGCACCGAAGTCAACAATCAGAAAATACCGCTGTATTTCCTGGGACAGGCGGCACTGGAAGCGGAACGCGCCACTCTGGTAGCTCGTAATTCCGATGACTTCACCGAGCCGCGTATCGATGAAATTCAAAAGGAACTGAGCCTGCTGGCCACCAACCGCGAAGCGGCACTGCTCAAAGAACGGAATCATCCTGAGCTGTTTCTCAAGGAGTTCGCGGATATCCGCGGAGAATTGACTCACTTGAAACAAGTGGATGTAAACTTCGATCAGTTCAACCTGGTTCAAGTTGATAAAGATGCCACACCACCTCAAGCGCCGATAAAACCGAAGAAGGCCCTGATCGTTGGATTTGGTCTGATCTTTGGACTCTTGCTCGGCGTGGGTGTCGCGATTCTTCGTCGCGCCATGTTCTCACTGCAGACATCTCGTCGCTAAATGTCGAGTGCTGCGCTTGCTCTGCAAGCGCAGCCGACTTGGTTAAAAGGCGACAACTTATTCGCGCAGTGTCTCGGGTGAAGTGATCACCTGATCATTCCCGCTCAACCAGACATTCACGCTCTCGACACTTTCTTGCGACAACTTTCCGGCCCAGCGATTGAGAATAAAAAGATTGGTTATAAAATCGTATTGAGTCTTGAGCAGATCGCGACGTGCCGTGAACTCATTCTGCACCGCCGTCAATACATCCACGGCATTAACCACGCCGTAGGTGAATGCCTTTTCCGCGGCAATGCGCGACTGTTCGGCCGAAGCCAGTGCATTGCGATTGGCACGAATCTTTTCCACGCTTGAGTCTGCAGTCAAATACGCGTTAGTCGTTTCCTTGACCACCTGACGACGCGTCGCCACCAATTGCTGTTCCGCGGTGAGCTGATCCTGATACAACTGCCTGACCCGCGCGGATGTCGCACCACCGCTATAGATCGGAATCTGTACCCCCACACCCGCGACATAGCTGTCGGTCTGCGGCGCCAACGAATTGTTGTAACCCTCGTTGGTTTGTTGTGCGCTCAGGTTCAGATTGACCGTGGGATAGTGTCCGCCCTTACCGGCGCGCAGGGCAGCCTCGGCAGCCTCCTGAGCATTTTCACTGGCCTTGATCGCCGGATTGTCGGCGATCGCCAAATTCACCCAACTCTCCAGGCTTTCGGCGGACACCTTCAATTCGACGTCATTACGCACACGACTGAGCTTCTCTTTGATCGGCCGTCCGATAATCTCCGACAACGCGACGCGGCTCAGACTGGACTGGTTACGCGCTTCGACTTCCTGGGCGGCCAGCGAATCGACTCGAGCCTGGAGATCCAGCAAATCGGTAACCATTGCCAACTGTTTGCTGTAGAGCGCACTGACCCGGTCGAGGTTTTTCTGGGTAGCCCTGCGCTCGGCCTGCACCAGTTCAAGTTCATCATCGGCAGCCAATGCTGCAAAGTAACGCTGCGCAAGATCCACCGTGGCTTCGGCCTGAGCCTCCTTTGATTCGGAGTCCGCCTGCTTTGCCAGGCTTTTGAAGTGCTGGTAGTTTTCCCAGGCAGCCTTGTTATACAAAGGCTGGGTCAACCCCACCGAATAATTGCGGCTGTCGTAGGCCTCGTCGATCTGAATGTTGTTCTGTTTGATCCGGTTGAATCCGGCGTTAGCCGTCACCGAGGGCAACAGACTGCCAAATGCCTGGTTTTGCTGTTCGACCCCGGATTGCGCCTTGGAGTAAGAAGCGATCACCCGAGGGTCTTCCAGGCGTGACTCGCGGTACAACTGCATCAAGTCAACCGAGTAGTTCTGTTTACTGACCGAAGCCGTTGGCGGTGTCGTGATAGAGGACCGGGCGACGGGCGCTTCGGCGGCGTGGACAGGCATTGCCATCGAACCCAATACCAGGCAGGGAAAGAGACGCACGATCACTCCTCGATCATCGACTGGGCGATAACGTTACGTGCCGGCTGCATCAAGTACTGCAGCATGGTGCGTTCTCCGGTGTTGATCAATACGTCTGCCGGCATGCCCGCCAACAACTTGCGATCACCCAGTTTGCGCGCCCCTTCCCGAGTCACGCTGATCCGGGCCAGGTAGTACGGCGCACTGGTTTTTTCGTTGATCAGGCGGTCGCCGGAAACACTGGTCACTCGACCTTCGATGACAGGAGTCGTGGCCGTGTTGAAGGCATTGAAGCGAATGTCCGCCAACTTGCCGACAGCGATTCGGTCGATGTCATTGGGTGAGACCTGTGCCTCGACCACCAGATCGGAAACCGATGGAACGATATCCAGCAAGGGCGTCGCGGGTCGCACGACGCCACCGATGGTGTGAACCGTCATGCCGATCACCATTCCGTCATCCGGAGCGCGGATAACCACCCTGCTCAGGCGATCCTCCAGCGCCGAGGCTTTTTCCTGCAAGTCATAGGCCTTGGTCTGGGTCTCTGCCAACTGCTTGGTAACGTCGGCGCTGAAGTCCTTGTCGATCTGCAGGATCTGCAACTGGGTTTCGTTGATCTGCAACTTGGTCTTGATGTTGGTCGAGCGGTGATCCGCCACTTCAGACTTGAGCAAGTCCAGCTTGCGTGCCTGTTCGAGCATGCGCTGTTTGTCGACAAAACCCTGGGCCAGCAACTCTTTCAATTCGGCAATTTCGCCGCTATAGGATTCCTGCAAGCTGGTCTTGGTACCGATCATGGTGTCGGTTCCCTTGATTTGCTGATTCAGCTGACCAATACGCTCTTGCAGGACCGAGATTTGTCCAAGTCGCGAGCTACGCCTTGCGTTGAACACCTGAGTCTCGCCGTAACGCGCCTCGGCACTTCGCTGATTATCGGAAATGAGGTCCTTCGGGAATGCGATCGCCGGCAGGTCATCCCGCTCGGCGAGCAGGCGCGCCTCCATTGTCCTGGCAGCAATCAACTGGCTGCGGGTCATTTCGTACTCGGAGCGCAGTTGAGCGTCATCGAGCACGATGATCGGGTCGCCTTTTTTCACGACATCGCCATCATGGGCAAGCAGATCCTTGACGATGCCGCCCTCCAGATGCTGCACCGTCTTGCGATAGGTTTGCACGGTGACGACACCCGGCGCGTAAGCCGCGCCGTCCAGCGGAGCAAACGCCGCCCATCCGCCGAACAGGCCGAACGTCACCAATACAATGAGAAATCCTTTACGGCGTACGGATCTGTCGGACATGGGCAGATCTGCGAAAGTATCGGCAGGAGTAGTGAGCGTGCGGTTCATCGATAACTTCCTGTCAAACTTCGGTCGAAGCGACTTCTGTGCCTGCCCGTGCGGCAGGCTTTTGCTGGGCGGCCGATTGATTCGCGTTGAGTTGCGCCAGGACCTGGTCCCGCGGACCGTACAAACTGATCGTGCCGGCGTTCATCACCAGCAAGCGGTCAAGCTGGGCCAGAATCGAGGTCCGGTGGGCGATCACGAAAACCGTTGCCCCGGTGAGTTTTATCTGTTGCAGCGCCAACGCCAGCGCTCGCTCACCGACCTCGTCCAGGTGAGCGTTCGGCTCATCCAGCACGATAAGCCGCGGGCTGCCATAGATTGCCCGGGCCAATCCGATACGTTGCCGTTGCCCACCCGACAGATTGATGCCGCCCTCGCCGATGACCGTATCGTAGCCATCAGGCAGCATCAGAATCATTTCGTGGACACTCGCGGTCCTGGCCGCCAGCACGACTTTATCCGGGTCCACGACACCAAAACGCGCGATGTTGTCGCTGATAGTGCCTTCGAACAATTCAATGTCCTGCGGCAAATACCCGAGGTGCGGTCCCAATTGGCTTTTGTCCCAATTGGCAATATCGGCAGTATCCAGACGGACGACGCCGTGCTGTGGTTTCCATACGCCCACCAAGGCCTTGGCAAGCGTCGACTTGCCCGAGGCGCTTGGCCCGACGACACCGATCATCGCGCCTGCCGGTGCGTTGAAACCGATGCCTTTGATGATCGCGGTCTTTGCGCCTGGAGCACCCAGGGTGAGGTTCTCCACCGTCACATGACCGATTGGAGCGGGCAATTGCATACGCTCGGGTTCGGCTTTTTGCTGGTCGAGAATGCCGTTCAGTCGTGCGTATTGTGAACGGGCGGCGATGAATCCTTTCCAACTGCCGATCATCAAGTCCAGAGGGGCCAGCGCTCGACCCAGCAGCACTGAACCCGCGATTACCAGCCCGGCGTTGATCTCATGGCTAACCGCCAGATAAGCGCCGAGGCCGAGAATCAGTGATTGAACAAGCAGACGGAAAGTCTTGGATATCGACGTGATGATCCCGCTGCGATCGCTGGCTCGGGATTGCAGCAGCAGCACTTTCTTGTGCCGCAGACTCCAGCGCGACATGAGGGAGTCAAGCATGCCCATGGACTCGATCACTTCGGCATTGCGCAAATTCTTGTTGGTTTGCAGCGTCGAACCAATGCTCTCTTTATTGGCCGCTGCCAGAACCTTGCCCGTGGATTGCTCATTGATAATGGCCAGCGCCAGCAAGATCACCGCACAACCGATCGCCGTCCAGCCAAACCAGGGATGAAACAGGAACAACACCGCGACATAGATCGGCAGCCACGGCGCATCAAAAAAAGCGAACAGTCCGTTCCCGGACATGAATTGGCGCAGCCCGGTCAGATCGCTGAGCGGTTGGGCCGACGCGTCCTGGCCACCGCTGTCCAGGGCCCGTTTGAAACTGGCCCTGTAGACATCCCGGCCCAGCAACACGTCGAGCCTGGTGCTGACACGAACCATGATCCGCGAGCGTACCCACTCCAGCAGGCCCATCGTCACGAGCAGAAAGGTCAGAATGATGGTCAACATGGCCAACGTCGTCAGGCTGCCGCCCGTGACGACCCGCCCGTAGACCTGAAGCATGTAGAAGGTCGGGACCAACATCAGTGCGTTGATGAACAGGCTGAAAAAACCCACCGACATGAAACTGCTCCTGCAGGCCCTCAGGGCTTCCTGCAAGCTGTTTTCGGGTGTACTGCGTATCATCTCGGGACTGACAACCTGGCGTGTTGATCGGGGGATTGCGGGGCGCGCGAGTGTATCACCTGAGCGACGTATGCAGAATGAAATCGCCACTATCCTGGCTTGCGATGTAGTCGACGAGCAGCGCTGGTTGTGACTCTTTGAAGTGTCATAATTTCGCTATAGTCAGTATGGGTTGTTTAACGTAGCGGCCAAATGACTGTAATATATGTGAAATTATTGGCCTGCAACGCCGTTTACAGAGCGATTCGGGTACAGGGAGCGGCCACCCAATCACTGCGGAGTCAGTTTTGACCAATTATTTTGCTTTACTCGCCAATATCGTCCGACAAGAAGCGGCTGAAACGGGCATGCTGCTCCAGGATGTCGCCCGCGAACTACTGTCCAACAATACAACTCACTCGGATGGCGCCTGGTGGGCACTCCACGGCAATGACCCTTACTATAGCGCCGAGCAAATTTATAAAACCGTCACAGGCGACCCGACTGCCGAACGCGCAGAACTTCTGTGCGGCAACATGGTTAACGTATTCAGCGGCCTCTGCGCGGAGCTTGGCCTGCAAAAACGCACCATCTGGACGTACTCAGACTCCCAGGGATTCTTCCAGGGACATACGTACCTTGAAATTTTCAATACCACAACCAACAAGTGGGAAATCCAGGACGCGGACTATAACGTCTATTACACCGACGTTCGCACGGGCGAACGTGTCGGTGTCAAAGACATGATGAACGCAGACGATATTGAAAATTTCATTCCTCATAATGCCAGTGTTTCCGGATGGTCGGACACCGGCGCAGAAGGCTTGCGCCTCGCCAATCTCTATGCAGCGCAAGTAATCACTACAGAGCATAAGCTCTATACCAGTAGCGACAGTCTGAGCGACACCTTGCTGGCCAGCATTGCCAACTCCCTTGGTGGAGTTTTTGACTATACGGTAGTAGCCGCTCCGGGCAATCCAGCCGTCACGCACTTTACAGATAGCAACGCAACCACCGAAAACTCACGAGCCACGATCACAGGGACCGCGGGCGCGGACTTCATTTCATATGACGGCAGTTCGATCAGCCCGGTGTTCGCCAATCTGATCGGAGGAGAGGGTAATGACACGCTTGCCCTACATTTTTCCGCTGGTCAACTTTATGGCAATGCGGGCAATGACGTCCTGATTGGCGGACAGCGAGCGGATCTCCTGGTCGGCGGTACAGGTGATGACTACATGTCCGGCGGAGCCGGTGCAGACCAGTATGCGTTTTCCAAGGGCGACGGCTTCAACGACGTCGTCGATAGTTTCGGCGTAGGAGCAGATCAACTCGTTTTCCTCGGCGTCAGCGGTGCCGGCGGTACAGGCCGCACACAAATTTCGCAAAGTGATTTCAACTTGCGGGTCGATCAGACAATAACCGATGACGGCGTCTATCTTCGTTATGACATCGATGGCGATGTACGTTTTGATGGAGGGATGTTGCTCGAAGGCCGTACGACTCTGCTCACCGCCAGCGACGCTACTTTTATTTTCAACGCTGACCCCCTCAAAGACTTCAAAACCATGGCTGCCACTAGCAATGCCGGTTACGGGTACGCCGATCAAATCTTCGGCAGCAGCTCGGCAGACAAGATCCTCTACACCGGCACCTCAGGCGCCATACTGGCTGGCAGTGTCAGCGGCGTAAACAGCGGCAATGACGTCATCCAGTCTCGTTCGGATGCAAACTGCTCGCTGAACGGTCACGATGGCAACGACGTAGTGATTGGAGGTAACGGAAGCGACTTCATCGTCGGCGGTACCGGTGACGACCTGTTGATCGGCGGAAACGGTCACGACTTCTTCACATTCACTGCGGGCTCGGGCTCAGACACCATCCAGGACTTCAAGCAAGGTGAAGACACCCTGTACATATACGGCTGGACGGCTTCTACCAAGGCTGTGACGCAAACGCTGCAAGACAACGGGCTGGTTGTGACTTTCGACACCGCCGGCGATGGCGCTCACGGTGGCAATATCACGCTACTTGGCCAGACGACCTTGCTGGGCGATACCGACATGTTGTTTGCCTGAGTTCGGGTGATCAGCCCATCGGGCATTAGTTTCTCCAAAGAAAAAGGCCGATCAATGATCGGCCTTTGTCGTTTCTATATCACCTCAGTTCACTTCGATCCTGTCGCGGTTCCGGTCCAGAATCGCTTTGCCGATGCCCGTCACTTCCAGTAACTCGTCAACGGACGCAAACGCACCGTTACTTTCACGATAAGCAACAATCGCCTTGGCTTTGGCCTCGCCCACTCCAGTCAACTCACGTTGCAGCGTAGGTGCATCAGCACTATTGAGATCGACTTTGCCTGGTTGCGCCTTGGCGGCAACATCCTGCACCAACGGCGCATTCTTGACCTCAGGGGCGTTGACAGGGGCGGCGATTGCCGTGAGAGAGGTGCTGACGAGAAGGGCAAAAACCAGAGAATGGAAACTGCTTGTACGCATTAGTGAAGCTCCATGCCGTCGTTTGAGAAAGCAGCTTTTCCGCAGCTGCTCTCCAAACTTAGGCCATGACATCGAGCTGTCAAAAATGTGTACGTTACCGGATATGAAACAATCAGGGTTCCAGGCGGCGCTGCTGATAGATCCAGTCGACAATCTCACCGTCCGGGGTATAGCCGCTGACGGTGTCGCGCAACAATTGACGGACGCGTGCATAGTCGTCCTGATCCACCGCAGCAAGCAACTCGGTCAGTTTGACCTTCAGCACATCCCAGGACAGATGATCCTCGTTGGCCGTCATGATCATCGGGTGCTGAGTGGCCGCCACGTTGTCACCAATCAGCAACTCTTCGTAAAGCTTCTCACCCGGACGCAGCCCGGTGAACTCGATAGCGATGTCGCCATGCAGGTTCTTTTCCGAACGCACGCTCAGGCCGGACAAATGGATCATCTTCTCGGCCAGCTCGACGATCCTCACAGGTTCACCCATGTCGAGGACAAACACATCACCACCCTGTCCCATGGAGCCCGCCTGGATCACCAACTGCGCCGCTTCCGGGATGGTCATGAAGTATCGAGTGATCTTCGGATGCGTGACCGTCAGCGGGCCGCCCGACTTGATCTGCTTGTGAAACAACGGAATGACCGAACCCGATGACCCCAGGACGTTACCAAACCGCACCATCGTGAAGCGTGTTTTGTTCACACGGGAGACATTGCTCGTATCACCGAACAACACCGGAGCCAACTCGCGACTCAACGCTTGCAACGTCAACTCGGCAAGGCGCTTGGTGCTACCCATGACATTGGTAGGTCGTACGGCCTTGTCCGTCGAAATCAGAACGAAGTTGGCAACTCCTGCCTGGAGTGCGGCCTGGGCCGTATTAAGCGTGCCGATCACATTGTTGAGTACGCCTTCGGCAATGTTGTGCTCGACCATGGGCACATGCTTGTAGGCGGCGGCGTGATACACCGTGTCTACTCGCCAGGTTTTCATGACATCCAGCAATTTGTCCGAGTTGCGAACCGAACCGAGAATCGGCAAGAGACGGATGGACAGCGACTCTCGAGCGACCCGCTGCTCCAACTCGGACAGGATGGAGTAAAGATTGAACTCGCTGTGCTCAAACAGAAGTAGCGTTGTCGGACGCAGCGCCAGAATTTGCCGGCAAAGCTCGGAGCCAATGGAGCCCCCGGCGCCCGTGACCAACACGGACTGCCCCGTGATGCAATGTTCGAGTAAGTCCGCCTGGGCCGGCACTGCGTCACGCCCGAGCAGATCGGCAATGTCTACTTCCTGGATATCGTCGACCTTGACCCGGCCACTGGCCAGATCCATGAAACCCGGGACGCTTCGAACGTGCAGCGGAAAGCCTTCGAGAAACCCGAGAATCTCGCGACGGCGGCCCCGGTTGGACGAAGGGATAGCGAGGAGAATTTCCTGTGCACCGGTGTTATCGATCATCTGCTGGATGTGCTTGGGCTTGTACACCTGCAATCCGGAAATCACCCGATCAGCGATCCCGCTATCGTCATCGATAAAGGCAACAGGTCGCATGACGCGCCCCATCCGCAAGGCTGCAACAAGTTGATTACCCGCCGCCCCCGCGCCATAAATAGCCACTTTCGGCAAGCCGTCATCCCTGCTGGTGAACGGGACGTGCTGGGCGGCGCTGAACCAGTCGCCCATAAAGTACTGACGCATGGCCAGGCGCAGGCCGCCGATCATGATCAGGCTCAACCACCAATAGTTGAAAATGATCGAGCGCGGAACGACGTTTTGATGATTGCTGTACCAGTACACCACGACGCCAAGTATCAAGGCCGATAATGTCACCGCCTTGATAATGGCAATGAGCGCGTCATTTCCAAAGTACCGCATGACGGCACGGTACATGCCAAAGCGAACGAAAAGAGGAATGGCGATGACAGGTGCACTGACAAAAAGCCAGACATGCTGAGCGAACGGGTTGACCAGCTCGTCCACCCCAAGTCGCACGACAAAAGCCATCCACAGGGCAAACCAGACCAGCGAAATATCAGTCAGGACCTGCAGAATGCGTTTATGTCGTCTTGGCAGACTTAACAACTTTGCCCGAATCTTATCCATAACCCCTCTAAACACCTGTCGAAGCTCCTAGCATTGATACAGCAACTGCAGCTTTCGGTAACTCATTTACCGACAAAGCAATACTCAAGAACCAATGCGTTCATCACGCCTTGCCGGCAATTTCCAGTTCGCCCGCGTGAAACTTGAAAGCCAGCAACACCAGAGGCACATAGGCCAGGACCACACCTGCCGCGCCATCGATATATTGCATGACGACCAATATAGCCACTGGCACTAACCACAACAAATTGATCGCAGCAATTGTCAGCGTGACCGCCCGATGGCTGCCATATTGCCGTGAAGCATACTGGTATCCATGGCTGCGATGGGCCTCATAGACCTTATCCCCACGCAATAGCCGACGAATGAGGGTAAAGGTGGCATCGACAATGAAGACGCCCAACAAAATGAGCCAGGCCCAGAGAAACAGCGGATTCGTCCATGCCGCATACAGCGACATCACCGCCAGCACTATGCCCAGAAAACCACTGCCCGCATCGCCCATGAAAATCTTCGCTGGCGGGAAATTCCAGGCCAGGAAACCCGATACGGCCATCGCCAGCACCAGGGGAGCAATCGCAAGGCTGGTGTGACCTGCGATCCAGTAGACCAGGCAAGCACCGACACAGGCACAAATCGCCTCGACGCTGGCCAAGCCATCAATACCATCCATGAAGTTGTAGAGGTTGAGCATCCAGACCAGATAGAACGCACCGATGACATATCCGAACCAGCCGAGACTGAACTCGTAGCCGAACAGGTTGATCGGCGCCATCCCACCAATCCAGATCAATGCCCAGATGGCACCCGCGAAATGCGCAAGCAGGCGCCAACGCGCGGCAATATGCCCATGATCGTCGAGAAACCCGATGATCGCGATCCAGCCGCCGGCCCCCAGCAGAGCCAGCGCCATCGGCCAGGCGACGGCATCTGTCCACGCCAGGACTGGCAATGCGATCAGAAAGCTCAGGACGATAGCCACACCGCCACCCCGGGGGGTCGGGACCGAGTGTGAGCTACGCGCATTGGGAATATCTATCAAGCTGCGTGCCAATGCGTATTTGCGCAATGCACCGGTGCCCAAGAATGAAACACCCACCACCAACGCCAACAACCATATTGTGTTCAAAGGTCAACTTCCTGAAACAGCCAAAACCGATTCTGCAACCGAACCAGCACTGTCATAAGCCAGCTTGGCGCTGACTTTCCTTGTAGTGATTGGCAGTCGACGCAAGCGCCTCATCGACGCTGATCGGAGGAATCCAGCCCAGCAATTCTCGAGTCTTGCTTATATCGACTTGCAACGAACCGTACAGCCAGGCAAGGCGTGCCCATGAATGGCTGCCACCGGTTCCAGATCAGCAGAGGCCGCCAAACGACCCAATACCGCGCGACCTGCGAACCCCGTAACACCTGTCAATAAAGCACGCACTTTTCAAACCTCGATGACGCTCAGGATTTGGACCAGACAGTACGATTGATGTAGTCGGTATAACTCAACACGACCCGAACTACCTGCTTCGACACAGGTCCTGCCTGATAATCCCTCACGACCGGGATAACCCGCTGGCTGCGATCATGCTGACTGGTCACGACACGTACGGCATCCAGCACGCCTTCCACTTTCAGACCACTCATGATGAGTGTGCCTTCATCCATCCCTTCCGGACGCTCGTGAGCATTACGAATAGTAATGGCAGGCAGATTCAGCAGCGAAGCTTCCTCAGTGATGGTGCCGCTGTCGGACAACACGCAAAACGCCGACATCTGCAACTTGATGTAGTCGAGCAGACCGAATGGCTTCGAGAAACGAATCAGAGGGTGGTCCAGCGATTCGCCTATCGCCTCTAGGCGCTTGCGCGTACGAGGATGCGTGGAAACGATAATCGGGTACTGGTACTTGTCGGCCAGGGCTCGCAGCGTCTTGAGCAAGTCGCGAAGGTTTTCCGGCGTATCGACGTTTTCCTCACGGTGAGCGCTGATGATGAAGAACTTGTCCTGCTCCAGGGCTTCTCGCGCCAGCACGTCGGAAGTGAGGATTTTCGGCATGTAATAGTCGAGCACCTCCTCCATATGCGAGCCGGTCTTGATGATGGTTTCAGGACGAATGCCTTCAGCGATCAGGTAACGCCGGGCATGCTCGGTCAGGACCATATTGATGTCGCTGAGGTGATCGAGCACCTTGCGGTTCAACTCTTCAGGAACGCGCTGGTCAAAACAGCGGTTGCCGGCTTCCATATGGAACACCGGAATCTTGCGGCGCTTGGCGGCAATGACGGCCAGACAGGTATTGGTATCGCCGTAGAGCAGAAGTGCATCAGGCTTTTCGGCCTCAAATACTTCATCCGCCTTGGAAATGACTTCGGCGATGGTCTTGGCAGCAGTATCGCCCGCAGCACCCAGGAAGTAATCAGGCTTGCGAATTTCGAGATCATCGAAAAAAACCTGATTCAATTCGAAGTCATAGTTTTGACCCGAGTGAACCAACACATGATTAACCTGCTTATCAAGCTCGGCAATGACGCGGCTCATCTTGATAAGTTCTGGTCGCGTACCAACCAGCGTCATGACCTTAAGCATTAAGTTGCTCCTGAATGTATTCCAGGTTCAAAAGAAGTTTCTTCACGCCTTCAACACCCAGACGCTCAGTATTGTGCGAGGTGTAATCGTCCAGATCGGAAATTTCCTGCTCGCCTTCAACAAAGAACTTCTTGTAGTTCAGGTCACGATTGTCCGAAGGAATGCGGTAGTAACGCCCCATGTCTTGGGCTTTGGCCATTTCTTCGCGAGAGATCAGCGACTCGTAAAGTTTTTCGCCATGACGGGTGCCAATGACCTTGACGGTATTGTCGCGAGCAAAGAGCTCCTTGAGCGCTTGCGCCAGGTCCGCCACTGTCGAGGCAGGTGCTTTCTGGACGAAAATATCACCTTGCTCGGCGTGTTCGAATGCGTGCAGAACCAGATCGACAGAATCCTCGAGCGACATCAGGAAGCGTGTCATGTTCGGGTCGGTAACAGTCAGCGACTCGCCGCTCTGCAGCTGGTTGATGAACAACGGGATCACCGAACCTCGCGAAGCCATGACATTACCGTAGCGGGTTGCGCAGATCACCGGGCCTTTAGCCGGGATCATCCGCGACTTGGCAACCATCAGCTTCTCAGCCATGGCCTTGGAAATACCCATGGCATTAATCGGATAGACAGCCTTGTCGGTACTCAGTACAACGACACGTTGCACACCCGAAGCAATGGCCGCATTCAAAACGTTTTCGGTACCCATGACGTTGGTACGCACGGCTTCCATCGGGTAAAACTCGCAGGAAGGTACCTGCTTCAGGGCCGCGGCGTGGAAAATGTAATCCACACCCACCATGGCCTGATCAAGGCTATCGCGATCACGTACGTCACCGATGTAGAACTTCACTTTGTCATTGGACAAAGCAATGCGCATGTCTTCCTGCTTTTTCTCGTCACGGCTGAATACGCGAATCTCTTTTACGTCGGTATCCAGAAAACGCTTCAACACCGTATGGCCAAACGAGCCCGTACCGCCCGTGATCATCAAAACCTTATTATCAAACATATCTACCTACCCAAAACTGATTGAATTTAATGATCAACGCAACGCGCGCATCGATTTAACCAATTCCAACCATGAAGGTGGAACGTAACCGGTTGCAGCCTGAAACTTCGAGGAGTCCAGTGAGCGATCTATAGAAAGTTGACTGTCCGCGATGATATCGATTTCCTTTTCGTAAACTTCCGCTACCAGTTTCAGAAGAGACAACTTGTCAATCGGAGCCACCGATACATGGTAAAGGCCATGAAGCTCCGGATTCGGTATTACGTAGTCGCGAATGACACGTGCTAGTTCCGCAGTAGGCAACCCCGAAAAAATGGCCTTTTCATAGCCTTTAACGGCGCCATTCTGGGAAAGAAACCAGTCCACCAGCGAATACTGGCTTCCCAATTCGTGGCCAATGATGGAGGTCCGCAGGGTGATCGCATTCGATTCGGCATGTAGCTCGCCAATATACTTCGACTTACCGTAGAGATCTTCCGCGTCGGAGATATCCTCTTCGGTGTATGAACCCTTGCGACCGGAGAACACGCAATCGGTGCTGATGTGAATCAGGCGAGCCCCGGACAGCGCGCACAGCTTGGCAATGCGGTGCGGTAACATTGCATTGATCGGCAGAGCCGACAGAGGATCCTTGGCATCAGCCAGCTGCTTGATCAACCCAACGCAGTTGATGACGACATCCGGCTTTACCCGTGCCAGTACCGAAACCAGGGAATCATGGTCAAGCACGTCAACATTACTGATCAACGAAGCGTGGGTGTCTTCAGAAAAGTATCTGGCGCCATTCGGGTTGCGCAATGTGCCCCACACCTCAAGGTGCGGGTTTCCGTGGAATTGCCTGAACACCGTGCTACCCAGCATTCCGGTGACCCCTAACACAAGAACCTTCATTTTGACCTGCCTTTCAATTCGTTAATCCTGCTGTGGAGAAGCTCGACCAGGCGCTGGCTTTGCCGCTCCATTTCGAAATGCTCGAGGTAGTACGCTCGCCCTGACTGCCCCAACGATTCCCGTTGTTCCAGAGTCATGTGGAAAAGTTGTTCAATGCTGTTCGCCATACCTTCGGCGTCCTGCGCCGGACACGTCAGACCAGCCCCAGCCTCCTGAACGATGCGAGCGCCCTCGCCATCCAGTGCAGCAATGATGGGCCGCCCTGCTGCCAGGTAAGCCTGAACCTTACTGGGGATGGTATAGGAGAACGCCTCATTCTGCTTCAACGTCACTAACAAACCCGCTGCCCGGCTGAAAAAATGTGGCATTTCGCTCGCCGGGAAACGTCCGGCAAGGATGAGGTTGTCCAATGCTCGTGATTGCTTCTGACTTTCGATCCAGCTCAACATGCTGCCGCTGCCGACCAGAACAATTTTAAGGCCGGATAAACCGCGAAGCTTGTCCGCCACCTCGACGAGGGTTTCAACCGATTGGGCTGTCCCGAGGTTTCCGGCGAAAACCAGGCAGAAGTGATTCTCGAGCTCTGCAAGCAAGGGCGCGGGAATCCGGGTTTGCTCAGTACTTGGAGGCACGTCCTGATAGGAGTTTGGGTAATACACAATTTTACCCGGGTCAGCATAGCGGGAAACCGGCTCACGAAATGCTCGCGACTGAACCAGAAGCGTATCGGCGAACGCGTAAATGCCTCTCACCATCCAGCCCGCTAGACGCAGCGCTGTTTTGTTCTTGATGAATCCCGTTGCGCTCAGGCTCTCTGGCCACAGATCTTGAACCCAAATAGTCAGATGGCTCTTGAGCTTCCACTTCAGATAAATGGCAGGGATGGCCGCCGTAATGGGAGACATTGCAAATACAAAGATCGCATCGAAATTTTCGCCTTTGACTGCACGCGGGTAGTATCTCAGCCCATTCACGACGAAAGATAAATAATTCAACAGCAGGTTTTTTGCGCCCGATGAACCACGAGGCCTGAGCGGTGCGCGACAGATCTTGACCGAAGAGTCGTAGATTTCTTCCTGGTATCCAGAAGCACTGTAACCGTCGAATACAACTCCCTCCGGATAGTTTGGTTTCCCGGTGAGAACCTTTACGACGTGCCCCTGAGCAGTCAAATTCCTGACCAGATCATTAATAATAAAAAATTCCGGCCAAAAATATTGCGACACCACAAGAATTTTCATCTATCAAACACTTCCCTTTGCGCGTCCGGCCAAGGCCAGCAACTCGAACCACGTTTTTCTCGAGGTATTTTCCCAGTCAAACTTGTCACTTTGCGTTACAGCCGCGGTGGACAATTTCTTCAAAACATCTGGACTCGTTAACGCCTCGGAGAGAACATCTTTTATATTTTTTGAATCAAACGGCGAAAAATAAAGTGCAGCATCTGCTCCAAATTCCGGCATCGGCATTACATTGGAGCAGATCATTGGCCTACCGGAAGCCATAGCTTCAAGAAGAATATTCGGGCAGTTCTCACAGGACGAAGCAAAGAGATTCAGATAGGCGTGATGATACAGAGGAGGAAGGCTCTGATAGGGAATAGCACCCAATAACAGCACCTGACTTTCCAGGCCAAGTGTAGAAATCAGAGCTTTTACGCGCTCGGCCTCTGGCAGATGTGTTTCACCCACGAAAATCAGCGGAAACCTTTCGCGAAGCTCCTGAGGGAGGTTTGCGTAGGCATTGACAACCTCATAATGATGTTTGTAAACATCAAATCTCGACACATATAAAATGTAATCACCCACCGGAAGAAAATCAGGGCGAACGGGGTTATCGCTGTGAGTTCGAAACACCGAACCAATGCCATGGGGGATGGTGACGGCGTTTTTCACCTTGGTCAGCGACTCGATTACACTCCGCGCGTAATTGGAGATGAAGATTGTCAAATCAGCTTCCGACATGCTCTTGAGCATAATGCGGTTCAACAACCAGTTCCTGAGGCGCTGTAACCCCAACGGGATACTTTTGCGTACGCGCAAATCAAACGGGATCATGTTCCGAAACATCGTCGCAACCTTGCAGCCTGCAGGCGCACGAGTGCTGACTACCCCACCGGGGCAAAACAGTACGTCGGCCTTTTCCGCCTTCAAGATACCGGGCAGCGCCCACTTTTCCCAAAACGCCCTGAGAATCGGGTTCTCTGTGGGCCAGGCCGGTTCAACCCGACGGATCCGGGGATGATCCGGCAGCTTCAGTGAAGCCGGGGCGAAGACAACAATCTCAAGATCTTCGTTGACGGGAACAAATTGAAAAAGATTGATCAGGTATGTCTGACCTCCGCCAAGTCGGGCCGAGAGCGCGTTGAAAACTATCTTCATAGAACACCTTTGCTCAATATAATTAACGACTATTTTTATCAAGCCAGGACTGGAACATTAGAATATTCCACAAATGAAGACTGCGATCGTAGGTTCCGTTTTGATGCTGGACCCATGCCGAACGAATTTTCTGACAATCAAAATAACCCTCTCTCTTGATTCGCTCTTCCGTCAACAATTCTTCCGCCCATTCTCTAAGCGGCCCACGCAGCCATTGCGCCAGGGGAATGGAGAAGCCCGCCTTCGGCCTATCGAAGAATGAATTGGGTACATAGCGTTTCAGCAACTCACGAAGCGGCCATTTCCCAACACCATTTTTGATTAATTGGTCTGAAGACAAGGAAAACGCCAGTTCCGCAACTCGATGATCGAGCAATGGCGCGCGGGTTTCGAGGCTCGCGCTCATGGCGCCGCGGTCTACTTTAACCAGCAAATCGTCAGGCAAATATTGAGAAACGTCCCACCGACGCATTTCCTCAATATAGTCGTCCGCCGATTCCCAGCAAATAGCGCCCTGACCTTGACCGCCAGCTCCCAGCACGACGTTGTCATCAGGCTGCCACTGCGACATCAAACCGGTGTACATCTGTGCCAGACTCTCGGATGCCAGCAACTCGGACATTCTGTAGATGCGGCGACCATTCACTTTTGCTCGTACCGAACCCGGTAAAACAGAGCAGACGTTGTCCCACCCTTTTGAGGAAAGCGAGCGAAGTGAGTAAGCCATGACACGGCGTGCAGGCAATGGAAGCTTTTCTATACGCGCCCATAAGCCGGCAGTGATCTGGTAGCGGGGATAACCGGCAAAAAGTTCATCACCGCCGTCCCCGGACAGCGCAACAGATACATGTTGCTTGGTCATCCTGGAAACCAGGATTGTAGGGATCTGCGAGGAGTCGGCGAAAGGCTCGTCGTAAATTTCCGGCAAATGCGGAATGATCGAAACGGCGTCGTCCGCACCTAGATAAAATTCAGTGTGATTCGTCCCCAAGTGCTTGGCGATCGCCTTCGCATAAGGGGCTTCATCAAACTCAGGCTCGTTGAAGCCGATGGTGTAAGTGTTGATACTAGAACTGCTTTGCGACTGCATCAACGAAACAATCAGGCTTGAGTCCACCCCACCGGACAGGAACGCACCGAGTGGAACATCCGCAATCATCTGCGACTTCACCGCAGCCGACAGCCTTTCACCGACAACGTCCACCACTTCTTTATCACTAGCCTGAGACAACTCATCCCTTAATGCACTGGATTGCGCCAGTGACCAGTATGAAACAGGTGTCTGCAGGGAAGAAAAAGAGTCCACCGTAAGATAATGGGCTGGCGCCAGTTTCTTGATACCTTCGTAGATAGACTCAGGGGCTGGAACATAGCCAAATCTGACGAACTTCGCCAGTGCATGACGATCAATGCGCAGATCATCAGTAAAGGCCGCCTTGATTGCCTTCAACTCGGAGGAGAAAACAAACCGATTACCGACAATACCGTAATACAGGGGTTTTTCCCCCATACGATCCCGGGCTAACGTAATTGTCTTGCTGACTTTGTCCCAGACAGCGAATGCAAACATGCCGACCAGATTTTCGAGCGTAGTTTGTACACCCCACGCCTCGATCGCGGCCAGCAGTACTTCCGTGTCAGAGTGACCACGCCAGATACGTGTCAAACCGGAGTCAATCAGTTTTTGTCGCAACTCATTGAAATTATAAATTTCACCATTGAACACAATAACGAAACGCTCGTTATCGGACACCATTGGCTGACTTCCGTGTACCGACAACTCCAGAATAGAAAGCCGCCGATGGCCCAGCGAAACTCCACTATCGGCATCTGACCAAACTGCTCCGTCATCGGGCCCGCGATGTATCAGCGCATCCACCATTTTGCCAACGGCAAAGGCGCTCTGCTGATCCAACTTCCACCCGACAACTCCCGCAATTCCGCACATACCTACGCTCTCACTCCAGTGAAAATATTTAAACTCACTTCAAAACCCGGACGAGTTTCATCGCGAAGAATAATCCAAATGACAATACATAAAAAACCATCGCATTCAGCAAGCTTATTTCACCATACCAAACCCAGTGCATAACCGATGCAGCACAAAGCATATACAGAAAAAGCTGCAAGAAGTCTTCATCGCGCCAGCGCGAATCGACAAAACGCAAGAAACAGACGCTGATGAACCCATTGAAGAATACACCAAACAAGCCGAAGTTTTCGAACGCCACACCAGCGGCATGGATCCCGCCCATCCCGGTAATGAAGTACCAGTAGGCCGGGTTATCCACCGTAATGGGCTTCACTACACCGAAAGCCGTATAGATAGGAGAAGGTGCCAGCGAAAGAAACATATCGAGATAGGTCTGACCGTACCGCAGGTGCTCCCCATCCCAGAAGCCTGTCAACTGCTGGACGAGCGGCAGGATGATTGCATTCCAGGAATTGAACAAAAAGAATTGTTCAATATTATCCGTAGTTAAATCAACGTCCATGCGCACCATTGAAACGATAACGCCACTGCTCAGAACTACCAGCATAAAAGCCGCAACACATAACAATGTTTTGAATTTGATGAGATGACTGTAGCGAAACATCAAACCCAGCACATAGGCCACTACCAACACAACAAAATCCCGATCTCCGGTCATCGCGTTGGCAACGGAATAAGCCATCACCAGCAGCGTCGACAAGGCAAGCATGTACCATGATGGATAGGCAAACGCCAATGCAGTGAACGCAATGATAGAAAAAACCACCACAGCCTCAACACCCGCAAACATCTCGAGCATCGCTTCCACATTTATCAGTCTGAACAAAACAAAGAAGACCGAGACTGAAAGAAACACCAGTCCTGCCAACTTGAAGTCGATTGGCGAGAAAAAAGCATTGCGACGCGAGGAAGAATTTTCGGCAGGCACCAAAAGGCCCAACAGGTAGGCAGTCAGCCCGCCCGCGACGCCTAGAAACCAGACAAGCGAAAGTCTGAATACGAACTGCTCATCAAGGTAAAAACTATAGTCTCCGATCGGCCAAAGCGTAACGGTCTCGCTCCACAGACTGCTTACCAGTCCAAGGAAGGGCACCGAATAGCAGACTGCGTACAACGCAATCAGATATTTTTTGGATATCAGGCACAAAATGATTTGAACGATCAAAATCAGCAAACATGTCGAAACCAGTAATATAACCATGAACCTAACTCAAAAAATTAAAGCAACAGAACCAACCACCAGGTCCAACACTGGCCCCAACATCACTTACCGTCATGCGCATAGCGTGAGCATGACTCAAATCGAATATATTTTTCATTGCAGCAACTTACGTCCACCCAAGGACGCAAGCACCACAATTTGTGCAGCCAGAGCCAGTATGAATGACCTGAAAAGATCAATCGCCAACATATCGCCCTTCATACCCGTAAAAACCGTCGACGACAGATAGACGATCGCATAAACGCAACTAGCCAGAAAAACAACCTTGGTCAGGTTTTTGCTGTGCAGGATCTGAGTAATAATAGTAGTCACAAGGCCAAGACCTCCCGCCAACACCGCATAAGCCAGAAGGTCGATTTTACTGCACAAACTACTGCCCAGAATACATAACCAGTAACTCTGCGTCAGAACCATGAATAAAGGCAAACAAATCGAAACTGCAACACCAAGCATCAAATACAACTTGCTGGAGTTTTTGCCGTGGCCGGCCAGCTTGACGATGGCATATGAAGCAAGCGAACTAGGAAGAACCGTGACCAGAATATAAAAAAGAAAAAACAGATTAAAATAGCCAACTTCAGAAACATTCAAACTTGAATTTGCAAATATCATCAGACAAATGATATGAACAGGTGCCCCCAGAAGCATGCTTCCAGCGATGGCAGGCGCACCAGAACGGAAGAGCAGAGTTGCCATCTTTGCAAAGGAGAAGTACTCACGCCCTCCCCCTTTTTCATGGCTGAATCTGTTCGCCCTTATCATAAAAAAACCGAACGCAGGAGCGATCAATGTGCAGAGTGCAAGTGTCAAAATGACACCCTCTATACGCCCTTCAACCTTCGCGATAGCCAGCACCAGGAGCAATCCGAGCAGCCCATGAGCGGCCAACGCAGCCACCCACCTTCCGGAGGTGTTAAGCGAGAACATCAGTCCGGTTATGGTCAAATTGCAAACACAGGCAAACCCGAGGAAAAACGCGCCGACCATCAAGTAACCAGCACTCAGCTCATAGGAGGACGCGGGGGCCGGGAACACTGAAAAAACAATGACACAGAGGGCACCCACAACGATGCCGCCCCATGCCATGAGACTCAAGGAAGTCCTGTAGTTTACATTTTCGGCATTCATTACCGCATAGCGACTTAGCGCCACACTCAAGCACTCACCCACCACAGTCGCGATGCCTGTTACGATCGCGTAGTGGTAAGAGAATACGCCGTACAACTCAACCCCTAACATTCGGGCCAAGCTGAACAGCAAAACAAACATGCAAAGCTTGTTTGCCAAAACTGTAATAGCACAGATCTCTTTAATCACAAGAGTTAACTTCTTGCGAAGAACGAAACGTACCAGTCAGCTGCTTTCAACATACCTTCGCCAACATTGAAGAGAGGTTGATAGCCCAGCAGATTCTTTGCCTTGTCAATATTGGCTTGCGAATGCCTTACATCACCGGCACGGAAATCCCGATACACCATTTCAGACGTAGTCGTGACATCAACATTGGACAAAGCACCCTTGATACAAGCAAAGACTTGATTCAATGTCGTACGGTCCCCAACGGCGACGTTATAAACATTGTTTTTTGCTTCAGGGCTCGCACAGGCAGCCAGAATATTGGCCTGGACCGCATTCTCTACAAAGCAGAAATCGCGACTCGTTTCCCCATCACCATTAACGAAAACCTCCTCGTTGTTGATCATGGCCGCAGTCCACTTGGGAATAACTGCTGCATAGGCGCCATTTGGATCCTGACGCTTGCCGAACACATTGAAGTAACGAAGACCAATGGTTTTGAAACCGTAGGTGCTGGAAAAAACCTCAGCGTACAGTTCGTTTACATATTTCGTGACGGCATAAGGAGAAAGCGGTTTTCCGATAACACCCTCAACTTTAGGCAGTCCCGGGTGATCGCCATAGGTAGAGCTGGAGGCTGCGTAAGTAAAACTCTTCACCTGTGCGTCTTTCGCCGCGACCAGCATATTCAGAAAGCCATCAATATTAGTGCTGTTCGTGGTAATGGGATCATTGATGGAACGAGGGACGGACCCAAGCGCCGCCTGATGCAGTACGTAGTCCACCGGGATACCAGTGGCCGCATCAAAAGTCATCGCCCTTCTGCAGTCTTCAATATTTCTGATATCGCCGGTCACCAGTACGAATCGCGCCCATTGCTCCGGGCTCACTACCGACTGCACTTCGTCGAGATTACGTTGATGCCCGGTCGCAAAGTTATCGAGCCCAACAACCCGCTGATCCAACTGCAGCAGCGTCTCCAATAGATTGGAGCCGATAAATCCGGCGACACCTGTGATCAACCAAACCTTGGGAGACTGTTGAATTTCAGCTTTGACTTTCTCGAAACGGATCATGTAATTCTCGACTTGGCATTTTTATGTCAGTGATAACGAATCAGGGTCTTCTCAGACCCTGAGGATCACAGACGCAGATCTGACTGAGAGGCATCCAGCAGATACTTGAGGTCATAGAGAACGTGTTCGGCTTTACCCAGGCTCCGGATGCTCTCAGCGCCCATCGCGGAAAACTCGTTATGTGCCACAGCCAGAATAATACCGTCGTAGGAATTGACCTCTGGTTGACTGATAGGAGTAATCGAGTACTCATGAACTGCTTCAGCCGCATCTACCCACGGGTCGTACACATCAACAACAATATTGAATTCAGCGAGTTCATTTACGATGTCGATGATTTTGGTGTTGCGCAGATCAGGGCAGTTTTCTTTAAACGTCAACCCCATAATCAACACTCGTGCACCATCAACATGAATTTTGCGCTTGAGCATTGCCTTGACTAGTTGAGAGACGACGTAGGCACCCATACTGTCGTTCAAACGGCGACCGGCCAGAATGATTTCAGGGTGGTAACCAATAGACTGAGCCTTGTGCGTCAGGTAGTAAGGATCTACACCGATGCAATGCCCGCCTACCAGGCCCGGACGAAATGGCAAGAAGTTCCACTTCGTCCCGGCGGCCTCCAAAACGGCCTCGGTATCAATACCCATTTTATTGAAAATCAATGCCAACTCATTGATCAGCGCAATATTCAAATCGCGCTGTGTATTTTCAATAACTTTTGCAGCTTCGGCAACTTTGATGCTCTTGGCCTTGTGAGTGCCAGCAATAATGATGGTGTTATACAGCGCATCGACAAGATCGGCGACTTCTGGGGTTGAACCCGCTGTAACTTTTTTAATGGTAGTTACGCGATGCTCTTTATCGCCCGGGTTTATGCGCTCCGGACTATAGCCTGCAAAAAAATCAACATTGAATTCGAGACCGGATACTTTTTCCAATACCGGAACACAGTCTTCCTCGGTAGCGCCAGGATAGACCGTTGATTCATAAATAACGATATCGCCTTTCTTCAGAACACGACCAATGGACTCGCTCGCTTTAACCAAGGGCGTCAAGTCCGGTCTCTTGTGTTCGTCGATCGGCGTAGGCACGGTAACAATAAATACGTTGCAGGCAGACAACTCATCCAGCGCGGAGCTAAAGCTTAATCCTGATGCGGACTGCAACTCTTCATCAGACACCTCGAGAGTAGCGTCATGACCGGCTTTCAGCGCTTCAATTCGTCGCTGGCTGATATCAAAACCAACCACTTGCATTTTTTTGCCAAACTCAACCGCCAGCGGCAAGCCCACATAACCGAGACCCACTATGGCCAACTTCACATCTTCGAGTTTAAGCATTGTTTTCCCTTGCCATTCATCAATATTAAGTCGATCGTTAAACCACTTCACATCTCGCGCGTCAGAAACGTACTGCATAGCTGCGCAAACTGGAAATTATACCGAAAGCTCCGCAGGGAACCACAATCATTTTCAGCAGCCCGGGAAAGAATATCCCCCCCTTGGCGTAACTGCGAGGAGCAGCACGCCGTCCGGGATAATAGCCACCAATGAAACGACTGGAAACTGCCGACGATCAATCCGCGACCATCGCTGCATATCACACCGCGGAGCAAAGCTCGACCCCACCCATCGAAAAAAACGCTGAGCCGGGCGAATACGAGCCAAGAAACATATCACGCCTGATTTCGTCGAATCCGGACAGACAGGCAAATCGAAAATCGATCCACCTGGCACTGCCCGCCAGGAAACAGGACCCAGCTTCCCTCCAGGGCTAAATTAATGCCCCATCGCTCGGCGACAGGGCACTGAAATATTACTGACAGAGGGTATAAAGCTTAATCTTCCGATTTCACTGCGAAGAACCCACGCAACAATACGACCGCCAAACCCAGAATAAAGCCTGAAATAATACCCAAGACAAGGATCAATGCCTTGTTAGGCTTGACCGGGGTATCTGGCAGCTCGACATCTCCGTCCTGCCGATAGACAGACACCGCCGCTGCGTCAGTTTTCAACCCTTTGAAAAAGTTGTATTTACCCTGAAGCTCACGCAAACGATCCGTGAACGGGTCATCCGACGTGCGGGCCTGCATATTCTCGATTTCCGCCTTCAGCGCTATCGAGCCACGCATGTACGTAAGCTGACCAGACTCACCACCTGCAATAACAGACTGACTCAGCGTAATGGCGGGCGGCTTCGCCAATCCAATCGACTCGGCAATGCGCAAGGCTTCAGCCAACCTGACAATCGAGTCCTCTTTCGCCACGCGACTGGCATCTCTTGCGGAGCTTATCTGCTGCTCCAAATTACGAGCACGAACCTCAGACTCGATCGAAAGATTCCTGATCATTTCATTTTTAGCCAAATCGCCGGCCTGGGCAATGTACGCTGCGGCCCAATTTCTGGCCTGCTCAGGATTACTGGTCTGTACGACAACCAAATATCTGTCCGAGGCCTCCTTGAGGGGAGAAACGACACGAAGCACCTGAGAGAAATCGGCATACAAAACATCCTGGGACTTTTTACGCTGATCCTCGGACAAACTTGGTAGATAGACCTTGTAAAAAAAATCCCGACGCAGTGACTCTGCCTGTAAACGACGAATGTATATCTCGTAGACATCCTTAACACTATAAGGCGCCAACTCCGTATCTTTCGTTCGCCCGTAGTTAAAGTTGGCAATATCGTTTTGAGTTGGCGGAATTACGAAAGCCTTCGCCTCATAAATTGGAGTAGCGACAAAAGCGTAGCTCGCTGCAGCGACAGCCCCAAGGACAACAAACGCTAAAATAATAAACTTCTGACGTGAAATAGCGCGAACAAACCGTTGAAACTCAAAATCACCTGCATTATTTTTTTCTTTGGAGTAGCCCTGCATATACTGATAGCCTTTTACTTATAAAATTATTTTACATTCCACGACCACAGACATTGAGAACCATCAACGTAAAACTCCAGGACTCAAGCTGCAACCGCACCGCGCCCCCTCTCAAAGAGCGTTCGCAGCACACGACTTAGCAAAACTCCGACTGAGCACCCGAACACCTAGCGTCAATCTTAATGAGAAACTTGCCGCACTCTCCTCCTGGATCTCAAGGCATAAACGGCTACCATCAACCCGCCCATGATCATTCCGGCCAGGAATGCGACGACTCCAACGATTGATACCTGCAGCTCGGGGGATGAAAAACCGAAAAAGGAAACGACAACAAGCTGCTGATTTTCCAACACAAAAAGTAAACACGCGACCGCTACCAACAGCACCAGTCCCGTGATCGCAAACCGCATGAAGCGACTCCCGGTACGCCAACTACTCCTCAACGTAACCTTCCTCTTCTTCATTCACCCGATCACGCAACTCTTTCCCCGGCTTGAAATGAGGAACAAATTTGCCATCGAGACTGACTGACTGACCGGTTTTCGGATTGCGACCGACACGCGGCGCTCTGTAGTGCAAGGAGAAGCTGCCAAACCCACGGATCTCGATGCGATCACCGGTAGCCAGACATTGGGACATTTGTTCAAGCATGGTCTTGATGGCCAGCTCCACATCCTTGGATGAGAGCAGCCCTTGGTGGGTGACTATTCGTTCGATCAACTCCGACTTCGTCATATTTTTCCCTTCTTTTTCAAGCAGCTAGATCAAGCGCTTCAAAGGTTTTAGCACGCCCCGACCAATTTGAACAGCCCGAGTTTTTGACATTTTCCACCAGCAAAGGGATGCCCGCTCCCAAAGCAGCGGAACACTGATCGTGCACTCTCACGCTCACCTACAGATAACCAACATGGTGCGCGTCAGATAGCCTGCAGGGTTGAAGCCAAAGAGGCCCCCATCCTCATCTTTGGCATCATCGGACCTGGCTACAACTTTGTAGCTGCCCGCCTTGCACTCTTTGCTCGCTCGCTTGTGGCATTTCTCCCATCCCGACCCCAGCCCCGAACAATCAATCTCGATACCACTGACCCCATGCACCGCGTGAGTCTTGGCATTAGTACCGCAGCCAGCCAGTATCAGTACTGCTATTACTACGATGAGCTTGCTCATTCGCTTCCTTAGGCCAGGCACACCGCCCGACTGTCGTTCGCCTCAAGCAAAAGACTAGCTGCAAATAAACGATTCATGCTGATGTAGAAAGGGACCACTCGCCATGAGCACTAGTTTCACGACTGAAGAAAAACAAGGAGGCCAGCCAAGGGCCCCAAGGAAACCGTCACATCATCCACAGAAGGCGAAACCAGTACCGCTCACCCGCCCTTCGTGTGCATCGTTTTGAAATCCCGGCCCGACTGGATCACCGCCTGATCTGCACCGAGCGGTGCGCGCCATCCGAGAAGATTGCAGGCTTTACTGGAGTCCACTACCAGAGACCCACAGAGCTGTTCAAAGGCACCTCCCAACCCCGCAACGCGAGCGCCCCAACGCATAAGTCCTGGCGGCATAGGCACGAGCGAGATCCGCTTACCCATTCCTTCCGCCAAGCGCTTGACTATCTGGGGCGTGGAAAGATCTACCCCATCAGAAATCAGGAACGTTTCGTTAGCAGCCGCTGGATGCTCAATACACAGAGAAATGAAATCCACCAGGTTTCGCAATGACACCATGCTGCGGCAATTATCGACCGATGCAAGTGGCAACGGCAGACCAGTAGCAACCAGTTTCAATAAACGCCGAAAGTTTCCAGGGGCGTGGCCAGCATACACAAGCGGTGGACGAATGATTACGAGCTCCATATCAGAACCCTTCAGAAGCTCACGCAGACCTTGTTCGGCTTCCCACTTGGATATCGCATAGTCCGCCTTGGGGGCAGGTATTGAGGACTCATCGAATGGCGTGCTTGTTGTGCTTGATCCGTTCACGCCAATGGAGCTAATAAAAATGAAGCGCTTCACGCCGGTGGCCAGTGCCTTTCGAGCCAGATTCAATGTGAACTCAACATTGTCTGCGCGATAGAGATCGAGAGGCGAACTCGAGGTTTCTTTCAATACGTGCGCGCGACCGGCAAGGTGGATCAGCGTGGTGACACCCTCAGGAAAAGGCGCATCAGCCCAGGATACGTTACTGTTGATTATGACTTGAGCTACTTCGCTCGGAACTTTCTGACTCTGACTGCGCACCAGCGCAATGAGATCCGCATTCTTTTTTGTTATGAGTTGCTGCAGAAGCTCCTGCCCGATAAAGCCGGTAGCTCCGGTGATCAGTATCTTTTGTGAGGGAGTCAAGAATGCTGCTCCGAGAGTCGAAGGATTGAATTCATAGCGCCTATAATTTTGCGAGCTAATGACATTTACACGGGACGCATCAAAATTAGCATACAAAAAAAGGGCGACCGAAGTCGCCCTTTTTTACAGAAAGTCAGAACTTAGTTCTGCTTTTCCATTTGTGCACGCAGCAGGTCACCCAGAGTGGTGGCCACAGGAGCATCAGTAGCTACTGGCTTGTCGCGCAGGCTCTGAATTGCTTCTTTCTCGTCTTCAACGTCTTTCGACTTGATCGAGAGCTGGATTACACGGCTCTTGCGGTCAACGCTGATGATCTTGGCTTCTACTTCTTCGCCTTCTTTCAGAACGTTGCGCGCGTCTTCAACGCGGTCACGGCTGATTTCGGAGGCTTTCAGAGTCGCTTCGATATCGTCGGCCAGAGTGATGATGGCGCCTTTAGCGTCAACTTCCTTCACGATGCCTTTAACGATGGCGCCTTTGTCGTTCTCTTGAACGTACTCGGAGAACGGATCGCTTTCCAGTTGCTTGATACCCAGGGAGATGCGCTCGCGCTCTGGGTCAACCGACAGGATAACGGTGTCCAGCTCGTCGCCCTTCTTGAAGCGGCGAACGGCTTCTTCGCCCACTTCGTTCCAGGAGATGTCGGACAGGTGAACCAGACCGTCGATGCCGCCGTCCAGACCAATGAAGATACCGAAATCGGTGATCGACTTGATGGTGCCGGAGATTTTATCGCCCTTGTTGAACTGGCCAGAGAAATCTTCCCATGGGTTAGATTTGCACTGCTTGATGCCCAGGGAGATACGACGACGCTCTTCGTCGATGTCCAGAACCATGACCTCCACTTCGTCGCCGACTTGTACGACTTTCGAAGGGTGGATGTTCTTGTTGGTCCAGTCCATTTCGGAAACGTGTACCAGACCTTCAACACCTTCTTCCAGCTCAGCGAAGCAGCCGTAGTCGGTCAGGTTGGTTACACGCGCGGTAACGCGAGTGCTTTCTGGGTAACGGGCTTTGATAGCAACCCATGGATCTTCGCCCAGTTGCTTCAGGCCCAGGGAAACACGATTGCGTTCGCGATCGTACTTCAGAACCTTGACATCGATCTCGTCGCCAACGTTGACGATTTCGGAAGGATGCTTGATACGCTTCCAAGCCATGTCGGTAATGTGCAGCAGGCCATCGACGCCACCCAGATCGACGAATGCGCCGTAATCGGTGAGGTTCTTGACGATACCTTTGACTTGTTGGCCTTCCTGCAGGGATTCCAGCAGAGCTTCGCGCTCGGCGGAGTTCTCGGCTTCCAGGACGCTGCGACGGGAAACGACAACGTTGTTGCGCTTCTGGTCCAGCTTGATGACCTTGAATTCCAGCTCTTTGCCTTCCAGGTGCGTGGTGTCGCGCACTGGACGGACGTCAACCAGAGAACCTGGCAGGAACGCACGGATGCCGTTAACGTCGACAGTGAAGCCGCCTTTAACCTTACCGTTGATAACGCCCTTGACCACTTCTTCGGCTGCGAAGGCTGCTTCCAGAACAATCCAGCATTCAGCGCGCTTGGCTTTTTCACGGGACAGCTTGGTTTCACCAAAGCCGTCTTCAACCGAGTCCAGAGCAACGTGAACTTCGTCACCGACGTTGATGTTCAGTTCGCCAGCGTCGTTGTAGAACTGCTCAAGCGGGATGAGTGCTTCAGACTTCAGGCCAGCGTGAACGGTTACCCAGCGAGCTTGGTAATCGATATCAACGATAACACCGGTGATGATGGAGCCTGCCTGAAGATTCAGGGTTTTTAGGCTTTCTTCAAAGAGTTCCGCAAAGCTTTCGCTCATTTTAATTCCTGTTGATGAGGGCGAAGAAAACGCCCATCTCCACACCCCAGACGGTGTGGGTTAGTTTCATTTAAAAGAAGCCACCGCAGGACTATGACTGGTCCCCTGCGGCCCTCTTGGTCACCCGGCGATATCGCGAATGGCGATCTCGCTCATGATGCGTTCCAGCACCTGGTCGATGGACAATTCCGTGGAATCCAGCTGTATGGCGTCAGCCGCCGGTTTGAGCGGGGCTACCGCTCGCTGGGTGTCACGCTCATCGCGTGCACGTATCTCATCTAGCAGACTCGACAGACTAACACCCTCGACTTTGCCCTTCAACTGCAAATATCGACGGCGCGCCCTCTCCTCGGCACTGGCGGTCAGAAAAATCTTCAGCGGCGCATCAGGAAAAACCACCGTTCCCATGTCGCGCCCATCCGCCACCAAGCCCGGTGCTTCCTGAAAAGCACGCTGACGCTGCAGCAGCGCCTCGCGCACAGCGGGCAACGCAGCCACCTGGGAAGCGCCGGAACCGACGCTTTCGGTGCGGATGACATCGCTGACTTCATCACCCTCCAGGATGATGCGTTGCAACTGACCGTCCGTCGCCGCAATGAACTGCACGTCCAGATGAGCGGCAAGTTTCTTCAGCAGTTCCTCGTTGGTCAGGTCGACACCATGGTTATGCGCGGCGAAAGCCAGCAGGCGGTACAACGCACCGGAATCCAGCAGGTTCCAGCCCAGTCGCTTGGCCAGAATCCCGGCTACCGTGCCCTTGCCCGAACCGCTTGGCCCATCGATGGTGATGACCGGTGCAATGTTGTTCACGACTGCGCCTCTTGTGCCACACGAATGCCGACCTGCGCGCACAGCGCCAGGAAGTTCGGGAACGACGTCGCGACGTTGGCGCAATCATGAATGCGGATCGGCGCACTGGCGCGCAGCGAAGCAACGCTGAACGCCATGGCGATACGGTGATCACCATGACCGTGCACTTCACCGCCGCCGATCTGGCCGCCGTCGATGATGATGCCGTCCGGGGTCGGTTCGCATTTGACGCCCAGTGCCAGCAGACCATCCGCCATGACCTGGATGCGATCCGATTCCTTGACCCGCAGCTCTTCGGCGCCGGTCAGCACAGTTCGCCCT
Organism: Pseudomonas sp. PDM28; assembly: GCF_019219115.1. Taxonomy (NCBI): domain Bacteria; kingdom Pseudomonadati; phylum Pseudomonadota; class Gammaproteobacteria; order Pseudomonadales; family Pseudomonadaceae; genus Pseudomonas; species Pseudomonas sp. PDM28. The sequence goes on along the minus strand of NZ_JAHUWG010000009.1, from coordinate 207,481 downwards.
TCGGCACAGGCAGCGGCCACGAACAGCACCGGGAATTCGTCGATGGCCAATGGAACCAGCTCTTCGGGAATCTCGATACCTTTGAGTTTAGCTGCCCGCACACGCAGGTCAGCCACGGGTTCGCCGCCGACTTCACGCTGGTTTTCCAGAGTGATGTCCGCGCCCATCAGGCGCAGGATGTCGATCACACCGGTACGGGTCGGGTTGATGCCGACATGCTCGAGCACCAGGTCCGAACCTTCGGCGATCGATGCAGCCACCAGGAAAAACGCCGACGACGAAATGTCGCCCGGCACTTCGATGTGGGTCGCGGCCAGCTTGCCACCGGACTCAACCGATGCCGTGGCACCGTCAACGCTCACCGGGTAGCCGAAACCGCGCAGCATGCGCTCGGTATGGTCGCGGGTCGGAGCCGGCTCGGTCACGGTGGTCTTGCCTTCGGCATACAGACCAGCCAGCAGCAGGCAGGACTTAACCTGCGCGCTGGCCATCGGCATGGTGTAGGTCAGGCTCTTGAGCTTGTTGCCACCACGGATGGTCATCGGCGGACGACCTTCGGCGGCGGTCTCGATTACCGCGCCCATTTCACGCAGCGGATTGGCCACGCGATTCATCGGGCGCTTGGACAGCGAGGCGTCGCCGGTCAGGGTGCTGTCGAAGTTCTGCGCGGCCAGCAGGCCGGACAGCAGGCGCATCGACGTACCGGAGTTGCCCAGGTAGATCGGGCCCGGCGCCGGCTTCAGGCCGTGCAGGCCAACGCCGTGAATGGTCACGCGCCCGTGGTGCGGACCTTCGATGACCACGCCCATGTCACGGAACGCCTGCAAGGTCGCCAGGGCATCTTCACCCTCGAGGAAGCCTTCGACTTCGGTGACGCCCTCAGCGAGGGAACCGAGCATGATCGAACGGTGGGAAATCGATTTGTCACCCGGTACGCGAATCCGACCGGACAGGCGGCCACCAGGTTGAGCCAGGAAAATCAGATCGTTGGAATTCATAGCGTCCACATAGGCCCTGCGGGCCAGGATTTTACTGAAATGCTCGCGGGCAACCCGGGCGCGAGTGAAAACGCCCAACAATTGGTGCCCATCCCCTGCATCGACCGCGTCGCGCAAGGCGTCGAGATCGCTGCGAAATGTATCGAGTGTGCGCAGGACAGCTTCGCGGTTGGCGAGGAAGATGTCGTGCCACATGACCGGGTCGCTTCCGGCGATTCTTGTGAAATCGCGGAAACCGCCCGCAGCGTAACGGAAGATCTCAAGATTTTCATTGCGCTTGGCCAACGAATCGACCAGGCCGAACGCCAGCAAGTGCGGCAGATGACTGGTCGCGGCCAATACTTCGTCGTGACGTTCGACCTGCATGTGCTCGACATCGGCACCCAGCGCGCGCCACAAACGGTCGACCACTGCCAAGGCAGCCGGATCGGTCTGATCCAGCGGCGTCAGGATCACCTTGTGCCGACGGAACAGCTCGGCGTTGGAGGCCTCGACCCCACTCTGCTCGGAACCGGCAATCGGATGCCCCGGCACGAAGCATGGCGGCATCGTGCCGAATGCTTCGGTGGCAGCGCGCACCACGTTGCCCTTGGCGCTACCGACATCGGTCAGGATCGCCTGTCCCAGGTCCATGCCAGCCAGACGCGCGAGCACTTTCTCCATGGCCAGGATCGGCACAGCCAACTGAATGACATCGGCGCCCTGACAAGCAGCGCCCAGGTCTTCCTCGCAGCGATCCACCACCCCCAACTCGACCGCGAGCTTGCGCGATTGTGGATCGAGATCGACCCCGACCACTTCGCGACACATCCCGCTTTCGCGCAAACCCTTGGCAAACGAACCGCCGATCAACCCCAGACCGACCACCACCAGGCGACCGATCATAGGTTCGGCAGATTGCAGTGCAGTAACATCAACCACGAGCCAGAACCTTGGTCAGCGCATCCAGGAAGCGGCTGTTCTCTGCCGGTAGACCAATGGTGATGCGCAGGTGATTCGGCATGCCGTAGTTGGCCACCGGGCGCACGATCACACCTTCACGCAGCAAGCCCTGGAACACCGGGGCCGCGACCTGACCGAGATCGATGCAGATGAAATTGCCTTTGGATGGAATCCAGCTCAGACCCAGCTCACGGAAACCGGCTTCCAGCTGCTGCATGCCGGACTCGTTCAACTGACGGCTTTGCGCCAGATACTCGTCATCCTTCAACGCCGCACAGGCCGCGGCCAGGGCCAGACTGTTGACGTTGAACGGCTGGCGCACACGGTTCAGCACGTCTGCGACTACCGCCGTGGACAAGCCATAACCCACGCGCAGCGCTGCCAGGCCATAGGCCTTGGAGAAGGTCCGGGAAACCAGCAGGTTCGGATAGGCCGCCAGGAAGTCCAGGCCATCCGGCAGATCGCTGCCTTCGGCGTACTCGATATAGGCCTCGTCCAGTACGACCAGCACATGCTCCGGAACATCCTGCAGGAATTCGTCCAGCGCCTCGGCGTCGAACCAGGTCCCGGTCGGGTTGTTCGGGTTGGCGATGAAGACCACACGGGTATTGGCGTCGATGGCTGCCAGCATTGCCGGCAGGTCATGCCCCCAATCCCTGGCCGGAACCACCTTGGCCTGCGCACCGACCGCCTGAGTGGCAATCGGATAGACAGCGAACGCATGCTCGCTGAACACGGCGTTCAGGCCCGGCGCCAGATAGGCACGCGCGACCAGTTCCAGGATGTCGTTGGAACCATTGCCCAGCGTAACCTGATCAAGTTCGACGCGGCACTGTTCGGCCAACAGGCTCTTGAGGGCAAAGCCGTTGCCGTCCGGATAACGGGTCAGCTCGGCCAGCGCATCGCGGATGGCCGCCAACGCCTTGGGGCCGGGGCCCAGCGGGTTTTCGTTGCTCGCCAATTTGATGATGCTGGCCGGATCGAGGTCCAGCTCGCGAGCCAGTTCGTCCACGGGTTTGCCCGGAACGTAAGGCGAAAGTTGTTGCACGCCCGGCTGTGCCAGAGCGAGGAAATTGCCACTCATTTGCTACCGCCCTTAGAGAACTGCTTTCGGGTAGGAACCCAGCACTTTGAGTGCCACTGCTTCCTGACTGATTTTTTCCAGCACACCTTTTACCAGCGGATCGCGGTGGTGGCCGACAAAATCGATGAAGAACACGTAGGTCCATTTGCCGCTGCGCGACGGACGGGTCTCGATACGCGTCAGGTCGATGCCGTTGTCGTGGAACGGCACCAGCAACTCATGAAGTGCACCCGGCTTGTTGCTCATCGAGACGATGATCGAGGTCTTGTCGTCGCCGGTCGGCGGCACTTCCTGGTTACCGATCATGAGGAAGCGCGTGGAGTTATCCGGGCGGTCCTCGATTTTTTCGGCCAGACGGGTCAAGCCGTAGAGGCCGGCCGCCATGTCACCGGCAATCGCCGCCGAGTTCCACTCGCCCTTGACCCGCTTGGCCGCTTCGGCGTTGCTGGACACCGCCACGCGCTCGACATTCGGGTAATGGGCGTCCAGCCACTTGCGGCACTGGGCCAGGGACTGGGCGTGGGAGTAAATGCGGCTGATGCTGTCGGTCTTGGTGTTTTCCCCGACCAACAGGTGATGGTGGATACGCAGTTCGACTTCGCCGCAGATCACCATGTCATGTTCGAGGAAGCTGTCGAGGGTGTGGTTGACCGCGCCTTCGGTGGAGTTTTCCACCGGCACCACGCCAAAGTTCACCGCCCCGGCCGCCACTTCACGGAATACTTCGTCGATCGCCGCCATCGGCTTGCTGATCACCGCGTGACCAAAATGCTTCATGGCCGCCGCTTGGGTGAAGGTACCCTCAGGGCCGAGATAAGCCACTTTCAACGGCTGCTCGAGTGCCAGGCAGGACGACATGATTTCGCGGAACAGCCGCGCCATCTCTTCGTTGCCCAGCGGCCCCTGGTTACGCTCCATGACGCGTTTGAGCACCTGAGCCTCACGCTCAGGACGATAGAACACCGGCACTTCGCCTTCGGCCAGCGAGGCCATCTTTACTCGCGCGACTTCCTGGGCGCAGCGCGCACGCTCACTGATCAGCTCCAGGACCTTTTCGTCCAGGGCATCAATGCGCAGGCGCAGTGCCTTGAGTTCTTGCTCAGACATTAGCCGTGTTCCTTCTCGAACTCTGCCATGTACGAAACCAGCGCATTGACGGCGTTGATGTCGACGGCGTTATAGATGGAGGCGCGCATGCCGCCCACGGAGCGGTGCCCCTTGAGATTCAACAGGCCGCGCTCGTCGGCACCGGCCAGGAATGGCTTGTCCAGACGATCGTCAGCCAGGCGGAACGGCACGTTCATCCACGAGCGGTCCGACTTGTTGATAGGGTTGCTGTACAGGCCGCTGGCATCGATGAAGCTGTACAGCGTGCGCTGCTTGACTTCGTTGAGCTTGCCGATGGCCTCGACGCCGCCCTGCTCTTTCAGCCACTCGAATACCAGGCCGGACAAGTACCAGGCCAGGGTCGGCGGGGTGTTGTACATCGAGCCGTTGTCGGCCGCGACCTTGTAGTTGAGCATGGTCGGGCACAGGGCGCGGGCCTTGCCCAGCAGGTCTTCGCGAACGATGTTGACGACGATACCGCTCGGGCCGATGTTTTTCTGGGCACCGGCGTAGATCATGCCGAAACGCGAAACATCCACCGGGCGCGACAGGATGTCCGAAGACATGTCGGCCACCAGCGGAACGTCACCGGTTTCCGGAATCCACTGAAACTCCAGGCCACCGATGGTTTCGTTCGGCGCGTAGTGAACGTAGGCCGCGTCTTTCGACAGTTTCCACTCGTTCTGACCGGGAATGGCGAAATAGTCGTAGGGCTTGGCGGTGCCGGCAACGTTGACGTGGCCGTAGCGCGAAGCTTCTTCGATGGCTTTCTGCGACCAGATACCGGTGTCGATATAGTCGGCCGAGCCGTTTTCCGGCAGCAGGTTCAGAGGAATCTGCGCGAATTGCTGGCTGGCGCCACCTTGCAGGAACAGCACTTTATAGTTCGAGGGGATATTCAGCAGATCACGCAGATCCTGCTCGGCCTTGGTGGCAATGGACACGAACTCATCACTGCGATGGCTCATTTCCATGACCGACAAACCCTTGCCGTGCCAGTCGAGGAGTTCACCCTGGGCGCGCTGCAGGACAGCTTCGGGAAGCGCCGCAGGACCGGCACAGAAGTTATAGGCTCTCTTGCTCACATCCAATCTCGCTCTGATTTGGGGGTATCACGCAATAAATAATCAGTTGACACAGACCTCATGCAGGAGCGCGCTTACCTGTGGCGAGGGGGCTTGCCCCCGTTCGATTGCGTAGCAATCGTAAACCTGTCACCGCCGCCTCACGCAAGATTGCGGTGACTGGTTTCAGGGGCGCTTCGCACCCCAACGGGGGCAAGCCCCCTCGCCACAAAAGCCCGGCACCCACACAAGGTCGCCATGAGTGTCAAAATTTTCAAAAGGGACAAACAACAAGGGGGCGAATTTTCATCCGCCCCCTGCTTACCCGCTTATTCCTGTGGTTCTTCGTCAGCAGCGGCGTCGAGTTGCTGGTCTTCAACGGCATCGTCGATCACGACGTCACCATCGAACACCGCCCCCTCTTCACCTTCCAGTTCTTCACCTTCGATTTCCGAAGGCTCCTGAACCCGCTCAAGGCCGACCAGGGTTTCATCCTTGGCCAGCTTGATCAGGGTCACGCCCTGGGTGTTACGACCCAGGCTGGACACTTCGTCGACACGAGTACGCACCAGGGTGCCCTGGTCGGAAATCAGCATGATTTCCTCGCCATCGAGCACCTGGACGGCGCCAACCAGGCGACCGTTACGCTCGTTGCTGACCATGGCGATAACGCCCTGACCGCCACGCTTGTACTCAGGGAACTCGGTGATCGCCGTGCGCTTGCCAAAACCACGCTCGGAAGCGGTGAGGATCTGACTGCCTTCTTCCGGGATCAGCATGGAAATCAGCTTCTGGCCTTCCGGCAGACGCATACCGCGCACACCGCGGGCGGTACGGCCCATGGCGCGAACGTCGGATTCCTTGAAGCGAGTGACCTTGCCGCCGTCGGAGAACAGCATCACTTCACGCTCGCCATCGGTAATGGCGGCAGAGATCAGCACGTCGCCTTCGTCCAGCTCCAGCGCGATCAGGCCGACGCTGCGCTGACGGCTGAAGGATTCCAGCGGGGTCTTCTTCACGGTGCCGTTGGCAGTGGCCATGAAGATGTAGTGACCTTCGGTGTATTCCTCGACCGGCAGCATGGTGGTGATGTATTCACCGTCATCCAGCGGCAGCAGGTTGACCAGCGGACGACCACGGGCCGCGCGGGATGCTTCAGGGATTTCGTAAGTCTTCAGCCAGTACACCTTGCCCTTGCTGGAGAACAGCAGCAGCGTGGTGTGGCTGTTGGCAACCAGCAGGTGAGCGATGTAGTCCTCATCCTTGACGCCGGTCGCCGACTTGCCTTTACCGCCACGACGCTGGGCCTGGTACGCAGCCAATGGCTGGGTCTTGGCATAGCCACCGTGGGAGATGGTCACGACGCGCTCTTCTTCCGGGATCATGTCACCCAGGGTCAGGTCGAGACGGGCATCGAGAATCTCGGTGCGACGTACGTCGCCGTACTCGGCACGAATCACTTCCAGCTCTTCGCGGATCACTTCCATCAGGCGCGTGGCGCTGTTGAGGATGCGGATCAACTCGCCGATCTGGTTGAGGATCTCTTGATACTCGGCCAGCAGTTTTTCGTGTTCCAGACCAGTCAGGCGGTGCAGACGCAGTTCCAGAATGGCTTGCGCCTGTTCTGGCGACAGGAAGTACTTGCCGTCGCGCAGGCCGTATTGCGGGTCGAGGTTTTCCGGACGGCACGAATCGGCGCCGGCACGCTCGACCATCGCCACCACAGCCGAGGACTCCCAAGGGGTGCTGACCAGCGCTTCCTTGGCTTCCGACGGCGTTGGCGAGGCCTTGATCAGGGCGATAACCGGGTCGATGTTCGACAGGGCAACCGCTTGACCTTCAAGGATGTGACCGCGCTCACGGGCCTTGCGCAGTTCGAACACGGTACGACGGGTCACCACTTCGCGACGGTGACGGACGAAGGCTTCCAGCAGGTCCTTGAGGTTCAGGATCCGCGGACGGCCGTCGATAAGCGCGACGATGTTGATGCCGAACACCGCTTGCAGCTGGGTCTGGGCGTAGAGGTTGTTGAGGATCACCTCAGGCACTTCGCCACGACGCAGCTCGATCACGACGCGCATACCGTCCTTGTCGGACTCGTCGCGCAGCTCGGTGATGCCTTCGAGCTTCTTCTCTTTTACCAGCTCGGCGATCTTCTCGATCAGACGCGCCTTGTTCAACTGGTAAGGGAGTTCGGTGATGACGATCTGCTGGCGGCCACCGACCTTGTCGATGTCTTCGATCATCGAGCGGGCGCGCATGTAAATGCGGCCACGGCCAGTGCGGTAGGCTTCGATGATGCCGGCGCGACCGTTGATGATCGCAGCGGTCGGGAAGTCCGGACCCGGGATGTATTGCATCAGCTCGTCGACAGTCAGCTCGGGGTTGTCGATGAGCGCCAGGCAACCGTCGATGACTTCACCGAGGTTGTGCGGCGGAATGTTGGTCGCCATGCCCACGGCGATACCGCTGGAGCCGTTGACCAGCAGGTTGGGAATACGGGTCGGCATGACCGCCGGGATCATTTCGGTGCCGTCGTAGTTCGGCACCCAGTCCACGGTTTCTTTGTGCAGGTCGGCCAGCAGCTCGTGCGCCAGCTTGGTCATGCGCACTTCGGTGTATCGCATGGCCGCGGCGTTGTCGCCGTCCACCGAACCGAAGTTGCCCTGGCCGTCTACCAGCAGGTAGCGCAGGGAGAATGGCTGTGCCATCCGAACGATGGTGTCGTACACCGCGGTATCACCGTGCGGGTGATACTTACCGATCACGTCACCGACAACACGGGCAGATTTCTTGTACGGCTTGTTGAAGTCGTTGCCCAGCTCGCTCATCGCGAACAGCACGCGCCGGTGCACGGGCTTCAAGCCATCGCGCGCATCCGGCAGTGCCCGCCCGACAATTACGCTCATCGCGTAGTCGAGGTAGGACTGCTTCAGCTCGTCTTCGATATTGACCGGGAGGATTTCTTTGGCCAGTTCGCCCATGAGAAGCCTGATTCCTTTTTCTGGTGAAACTTCGTCAGGACCAACGAAGCTCGCCGCTGCAGGCTCGGTGCCATGCAGTGGCTTACGACAAATCAACGAGTTATGCCATGGATCTGCGCAGTAAAGGTCACCCCGCAGGGCAACCTTGGAAACCGCCGGATGTTATCACAAGAGCCGCCACGCACCTATCCCCCAGATGCGCATGGAGAGTAGTTAGTTGACCGGTGACAGGCTTGAAGGGGACGAGAGGGGCTTAGAGCTGTGTTGAATGGAGAATTTATGGCCGATTCGGGTTGATTTGTTGGCTTTCAGGGCCTCTTCGCGGGCAAGCCCGCTCCCACAGGTTTTGTGAACCCCCTAAGACACTGTGGGAGCGGGCTTGCCCGCGAAAGCGATTGTGCAGACGCCAACGATAATCAATGCAGACGCTTGCGGCACATCAACTGCGCCATCTTCGCCGTATCCGGGCGTTCGACAATGCCTTTTTCGGTGACGATCGCATCGATCAGGTCCGCCGGCGTCACGTCGAACACCGGGTTGAAGGCATGGACATCGGCCCCGACGCGCTTGCCACCGACCTCGAGCAACTCGCGGCCATCACGCTCTTCAATCGGAATGTCGTCGCCACTGGCCAGGTTCATGTCGATGGTCGAACTCGGCGCCACCACCATGAAGCGCACGCCGTGGTGCATGGCGTTGACGGCCAGCTGATAGGTGCCGATCTTGTTGGCCACATCGCCATTGGCAGTGATCCGGTCAGCGCCGACGATGACCCAGGTAGGGCCTTTGGTCTTCATGATATGCGCGGCGGCGGAGTCGACATTGAGGGTCACGGGAATGCCTTCATTGGCCAGTTCCCATGCGGTCAGCCGCGAACCCTGCAGCCATGGGCGGGTTTCGTCGACATAGACCTGCTCGACCATCCCTTCGATGAATGCAGCGCGAATCACCCCCAGCGCCGTGCCAAAGCCGCCCGTGGCCAGTGCCCCGGTGTTGCAGTGGGTCAGGATCGCCTGGACATTGCCCTGATGCTTGCGGATCAGGTCGACACCCAGTTGCGCCATGGTCAGGTTGGCTTCGCGATCACTTTCGTGAATGGCAATGGCCTCTGCCTCCAGCACCGCCACGGGATCGGCATTGTCTTTCAGGCGATCCAGCCGGTCGTGCATGCGGCCCAGCGCCCAGAACAGGTTGACCGCAGTAGGACGGGAATCGGCCAGCAGCATGAAATCCTCCTCCAGCGCCGCATACCAGTCGCCACCTTCGGCAATCCGGGCACGGGCCGCGAGCACGATGCCATAAGCGGCGCTGATGCCGATGGCCGGCGCGCCACGCACCACCATCGAGCGAATGGCCTCGGCCACACCGGCTGCACTGGTGTAGGCGATCCAGGTTTCCTCGAACGGCAAAATACGCTGATCCAGCAGATGGAGAGCACCATCACGCCAATCGATGGCCTTTACCTTTTCCGCAGCCAACAGTCGATCGCGCATCCCTCACCCCGCACTCATGAACAAAAGCCGCCGATTATAGCGATCCCCCCGCGAAGACGCTCGGGTATACTTCGCCATCCTTTACAAAAGCACTGGAACCGACCCTCGATGCCGAACACTGCCGCTGCGCTCGACCTGTTATTGCTGCCGACCTGGCTGGTACCCGTCGAACCCGCTGGTGTCGTCCTCAAGGAACATGGCGTGGGCATCCGTGATGGACGCATCGTGTTTATCGGCCCACGTTCCGCCGCACTGAAGCTTAACGCAACCGAAATCCGCGAATTGCCCGACATGCTGCTCAGCCCCGGCCTGATCAATGCCCACGGGCACGCGGCGATGACGCTGTTCCGCGGCCTGGCCGATGACCTGCCCTTGATGACCTGGCTGGAAAACCACATCTGGCCCGCCGAAGCCAAGTGGGTCGACGAGGACTTCGTGCGCGACGGTACCGACCTTGCCATCGCCGAGCAAATCAAAGGCGGCATCACCTGTTTCTCTGACATGTACTTCTTCCCGAAGGTTGCCAGCGAGCGCGTGCACAACAGCGGCATTCGCGCGCAGATCGCGATTCCGATCCTCGATTTCCCGATTCCGGGCGCAGCTACGGCGGATGAAGCCATTCGTCAGGGCGTTGAACTGTTTGGCGATCTCAAGCACCACGAGCGCATCAAAATCACCTTCGGCCCCCACGCACCCTACACCGTGGGCGACGAAAACCTGGAAAAAATCCGGGTGATTGCCGAAGAACTTGACGCATCGATCCACATGCACGTGCATGAAACCGCCTTCGAAGTGCAGCAATCGGTCGAGCAGCGCGGTGAACGCCCGCTGGCCCGCCTGGCGCGCCTGGGCTTGCTGGGGCCGCGTTTCCAGGCGGTTCACATGACCCAGATCAGCGATGAAGACCTGGCACTGCTGGTAGAAAGCAACAGCAGTGTGATTCATTGCCCGGAGTCGAACCTGAAGCTGGCCAGTGGCTTCTGCCCGGTCGAGCGCTTGTGGGAAGCCGGGGTCAATGTCGCGGTCGGCACCGATGGCGCCGCGAGCAACAATGACCTGGACCTGCTCGGCGAAACCCGCACCGCTGCCCTGCTGGCCAAGGCTGTCGCCGGCTCGGCGACCGCGCTCGATGCCCATCGCGCCTTGCGCATGGCCACCCTCAACGGTGCCCGTGCGCTGGGCATCGAAGCCGAAACGGGCTCGCTGGAAATCGGCAAGGCCGCGGACATGGTGGCTTTCGACCTCTCCGGCCTGGCCCAGCAACCGGTCTACGACCCGGTTTCCCAGCTTATATACGCCACCGGCCGGGACTGCGTGAAACACCTTTGGGTGGCCGGCAAACAACTGCTCGACGACCGTCGCCTGACGCGCCTGGATGAACAACAGCTTGGCGCTGTCGCGAAGGCCTGGGGCCAGCGCATCAGCGGCCGTACCGAATCGTAAGCACCCCGGAACACATCCGGGGCAACAGGATTTTCCAAGTTTTAGAGGACTTAAACCATGAGCAACGTCGACTACGCCGAAATCGCCAAATTCGAGGCCCTGGCCCATCGCTGGTGGGACCGCGAAAGCGAATTCAAACCGCTGCATGACATCAACCCGCTGCGGGTCAACTGGATTGACGAGCGAGTCAATCTGGCCGGTAAGAAAGTCCTCGACGTCGGTTGCGGCGGCGGCATCCTCAGCGAAGCCATGGCCCAGCGCGGCGCAACCGTGATGGGTATCGACATGGGCGAAGCGCCCCTGGCCGTTGCCCAGTTGCATCAGCTGGAATCGGGCGTCAACGTCGAATATCGGCAGATCACCGCCGAAGCCCTGGCCGAGGAAATGCCCGAGCAGTTCGACGTGGTCACCTGCCTGGAAATGCTTGAGCACGTGCCAGACCCATCGTCGGTCATCCGCGCCTGCTTCCGCATGGTCAAGCCCGGCGGCCAGGTGTTCTTCTCGACCATCAACCGCAACCCCAAGGCGTACCTGTTCGCCATCGTCGGCGCCGAATACATCATGAAGCTGCTGCCGCGCGGCACCCACGACTTCAAGAAATTCATCCGCCCTTCAGAGCTTGGTGCCTGGAGCCGCATGGCCGGCCTGACCGTCAAGGACATCATCGGCCTGACCTACAACCCGCTGACCAAGCACTACAAGCTGGCCGCCGACGTGGACGTCAACTACATGATCCAGACCCTGCGCGAGGAATAAGCCGATGCGAATCAGAGCAGTTCTTTTCGACATGGACGGCACTCTGCTCGACACCGCGCCAGACTTCATTGCGATCTGTCAGGCGATGCGTGCCGACCGCGGCTTGCCACCGATGAACGACAAGCACATCCGCGACGAGATTTCCGGCGGCGCCAGGGCAATGGTCGCCGTGACCTTCGCCATGGATCCGGAATCGCCGGGTTTCGAAGCGTTGCGCCTGGAGTTCCTGGAGCGCTACCTCGTCGGTTGCGCGGTACACAGCAAGCTGTTCGACGGCATGGCCGAGTTGCTCGCCGATATCGAGAAAGCCAACCTGATCTGGGGCGTGGTCACCAACAAGCCACTGCGCTTCGCCGAACCGATCATGCAACAACTGGGGCTGTCCGAGCGTTCGGCGCTGCTGATCTGCCCGGATCACGTGAAGAACAGCAAGCCGGATCCGGAACCGCTGATCCTGGCGTGCAAGATGCTCGACCTGGACCCGGCCAGCGTGCTGTTCGTTGGCGACGACCTGCGCGACATCGAGTCGGGCCGTGATGCCGGCACCAGGACAGCCGCAGTGACCTTCGGCTACATCCACCCTGACGATAACCCGCGTCACTGGGGTGCGGACGTGGTGGTCGATCATCCGCTGGAGTTGCGCAAGGTTTTGGATAGCGCCCTCTGTGGCTGCTGATTAACGTCAAAAGATCGCAGCCTTCGGCAGCTCCTACAGGATGCACGTCGATCCCTGTAGGAGCTGCCGCAGGCTGCGATCTTTTCAGCTCTATTGATGGATTATGTAGAGGTTTTTTATGTTTGATTATTCCGCCCGCCCCGAACTGCTCAAGGATCGGGTCATTCTGGTCACCGGCGCAGGACGCGGCATCGGCGCCGCAGCGGCAAAGACTTACGCAGCCCACGGCGCAACCGTGTTGCTGCTGGGCAAGACCGAAGCCAACCTGACCCAGGTCTACGACGAAATCGAAGCCGCCGGTCATCCACAACCGGCAGTGATCCCGTTCAACCTCGAAACCGCCCTGCCCCATCAGTACGACGAACTGGCGGCGATGATCGAAAACGAATTCGGGCATCTCGACGGCCTGCTGCACAATGCCTCGATCATCGGCCCGCGCACGCCGATCGAGCAGCTTTCCGGCGAAAACTTCATGCGCGTCATGCAAGTCAACGTTAATGCCATGTTCATGCTCACCAGCACATTGCTGCCGCTGCTCAAGCTGTCGCAGGACGCCTCGGTGGTGTTCACTTCCAGCAGCGTCGGCCGCAAGGGGCGTGCGTACTGGGGCGCCTACGGCGTCTCCAAATTCGCCACCGAAGGCCTGATGCAAACTCTGGCTGACGAAGTCGATACCGTGGCCCCGGTGCGCTCCAACAGCATCAACCCGGGCGCTACCCGCACCAGCATGCGCGCCCAGGCCTACCCGGGGGAAAACCCGCTGAACAACCCGACGCCCGAGGAAATCATGCCGGTCTACCTGTACCTGATGGGCCCGGACAGCACCGGCATCAATGGCCAGGCGTTCGACGCCCAATAACGACCGTACGTCGCTTATTCGGTGCCGCGCCGGCTTCCCGCCGCGGCACTCGCAGTCAGGCCAGGCGTCTGTCAAACAACCGTCACACGCTGCGCCATAGAGATAGCTGATGAAATACAACTATTTGATTTAGTAAGAATTTTATTTGTATGAACTGAATGGCACGAGTTTCGCTCTAAGTTTGCTCAGACACGCAAAGTGAAAGCAGACGGGGGTGAAGCATGAGTGCAGAAGTTACTCATCTTCCAGAAAGCAGATTAAACTTGTACGAAATGTCCTACGGGACTGACGGATCAGTACGACGCGCAGCCCTAAGCCGCTCTCACCCTGCTTGTAAGACAGCCTTACTGCTCAGGGGCGCACGCCTAATGAAACCACCTTCCCAGACCAACGCAATTGACTTCGATAGCGCCAAATTGCAGCGCCTGGGCTTTGGTCAGCAGCCGCCTCTTCTGGAACGGCCCGTCAGCCTTGCGCAAATGCGCCAGCAACTGGCCCTGCAACTGCAAACCAGTCTGGAGCCGCAACGCATTCTTGGGACCTTCTATCGCGAGATTCAGCGATTGGTGCCGTTGGACGCCTTGTGTTACCTGCACAAAAGCAGTGATCTGCGCCTGGAGTTCGGCCAGCGCGGCCACCATTCCATCAGTTACAACCTCAGCCACGATGGCGAACACCTGGGTGAACTGATTTTCCGCCGCAATCAGCGTTTCAGCGAACAGGAACAGGGCAATCTCGAATCGCTGCTGGCCGCGCTGCTGTTTCCGATGCGTAACGCGCTGCTTTACCGTACTGCCACCCAAAGCGCACTGCGCGACCCGCTGACGGGCACCGGTAACCGCATCGCCATGGACCAGACCCTGCAGAGGGAAATCGAGCTGTCCCGGCGCCATCTGCAACCGTTATCGGTGTTGATGCTGGACATCGATCATTTCAAGCTGGTCAATGACACCCATGGCCACAGCACTGGCGATCACGTGCTCAAGGCAGTTGCCGCCTCGATCAAAAACCAGCTGCGCAACGTCGACATGGTGTTCCGCTATGGCGGTGAAGAGTTCCTGATACTGCTGTCCAATACCAGCCGCGAAGCCGCGGCCATGGTAGGGGAAAGGCTGCGGTTTGCGGTGCAGTCCGAAGAGTACCTGGCCGAAGGTCATACGATCTTGCTGACAGTCAGCCTCGGCTGTTCGACCCTGTTGCCCGGCGAGTCCGCCGACAGCCTGTTGCGGCGGGCAGACAGTGCGCTATATGTGGCCAAACGCGAAGGGCGTAATCGGCTGGAGATGGCGGGCTAAATTTTTCAGCCACCACATAAACCAATGTGGGAGCGAGCCTGCTCGCGAAAAGGATCTGACCTTCAACAATGATGTTGACTGACAGTCCGCATTCGCGAGCAAGCCCGCTCCCACAGTTTTATTGCGTGATAGCTGGATCAGCCTTCGGCCAATGCCATCCGCTCACGCACGACCGGCGCCCGCTCTGCGTGCTCCAATTGCATGCAACGCTCGAGAAACAGGTACATGTAGTCGTAACTCTTGCAAACGGCCTGGCGCAACTCCACCTGCAGGGATTTGCTCGGGTTGGTGCCCGCCAATGTGCAGATGATTTCCAGGGCTTCCCACGGATGGGCATCGTCGTACTGGGCATGCATCTTCAGCCACTTCATCGCCCGCTTGCGATCCTCCTCGGGGAACGAGGCGGCATAGATACCGTTGGAACAAACGACCGCCGACCATTCACCGGTCGCTCCCTCGATGGCGTAGTTGGTGGCGGCAATCGCAACGATCAGCGAGTCGGCCGAACTGGTGTGCCAGCACCAATGGCTCAACGCGTGAAGCTCCGGTGCAACCTGCTGTGCCTGCAGGTCCTCCAGGCTGACACCGTGCGCGCGACTCCAGTGCACCCAGTAATCGGCGTGGTTCAATTCGACGCGAATATTGCGCATCAGCCAGCGACGGGCCATGTCTTCGCCGGGATGACGAGCGAAGCGGGTCTTGGTCAGGTTTTGTGCCATATACAACGCGAACTGTTCGACCACCGGCCAGCCACCGATCAGGTATTGGCGCATGGTCTTCGCACTGAGTTTGTTGTCTCGCATGCGTTGGTACAGTTCGTGTTCGACAACCCGGCGCTTGCTCTCGCTGCAATCCTGGATCAGGCGCTGGGCCCAGGCAGGGTAACTTGCAGCTTCCATGAGCGGTCCGGTTCGGTTGAATGTGTCGATCACTGTCGAGCTCCTTTTGATTGTGATTGTAAGACCGGCAGGAATTTCAACGGAACGTGCCAGGGGCCTTGAACAACATCGGCTGGGGCCTGGCAGGACGACTCAACAAGCTATCGCTGGTAAACAGATGCGGGCGTTCAATCACATACCCTTGAGCGTAATCCACCCCGATCTCCAGCAATGCCTGCTCGATCTGGGGCGTTTCGACAAACTCGGCAATCGTGCGTTTACCCATGACATGGCCGATGTGATTGATCACCTCGACCATGGCGCGGTTAATCGGGTCGTCCAGCATATCCTTTACGAAACTCCCGTCGATCTTCAAGAAGTCTACAGGCAAATGTTTCAGGTACGCGAATGAGGACATTCCGGCACAAAAGTCGTCCAGTGAAAAATGGCATCCTAAGCCTTTGAGTTCATTAATGAATCTAATGGCACTGCCAAGATTTGAAATAGCACTGGTTTCAGTAATTTCAAAACAAATCATTTCAGGCGGAATCGAATGCGTCACAAACTGTTCACGCAGGAAGTCCAGGAACGCTTCATCCCCGATCGTCGTGCCTGACAGATTGATCGCACACATGGCCAGCGGGCTTTGGCCTTGCTCGGCCCGGCATTGGGCAATGATCTTGAACACGTTCTGCACCACCCAACGATCAAGCGAGCTCATCAGGCCATAACGCTCGGCAGCCGGAATGAAGCTGTCGGGCAAGATCATCCGCCCGGCTTCATCATGCAAACGCAGCAGAATTTCAATATGCCCGCCGTCCCGCTCGACATGACCCAAGGGGACGATTTCCTGGGCGTACAGGCAGAAGCGGTCTTCCTCCAGCGCCATGTGCAAACGTTGCACCCAGGCCATTTCGCCGAAACGCAGGGACAGTTCCGAGTCATCCGGATGATAGACCTGGACCCGGTTGCGGCCCTTTTCCTTGGCCATGTAGCACGCCATGTCAGCAGCACGCAGAGAGACTTCGAGCGTCGTCGGATTCTGCGCGACATGAACCAGCCCGATACTGACAGTGGTGACGAAAGGTCGGCCCTTCCAGACAAAATGCAGATTTTGCACAGTCTGGCGCAGGCTCTCGGCAATTTTCTCCGCCGCTTCCGGTGCGCAGTTTTCCAGCAGGATGCCAAACTCGTCGCCGCCAAGGCGCGCCAGGGTATCGCCTTCGCGCAGCCCCGATTGCAGCAAGGCGCAGATATGCCGCAACAGTTCGTCACCCGCCGCATGGCCGCAGGTATCGTTGACCAGTTTGAACTGATCCAGATCGAGGAACATCAGCGCATGGCGCCCCGAGTAGCGGGTCAGGTTGTGCAGCGCCTGTTCCAGGCGATATTCGAACTCACGGCGATTGGCGAGTCCGGTCAAGGCATCGTGCGTCGCCTGCCATGACAGATTGGCGATGTATTGCCGCTCCTGGGTCATGTCATGCAGCACCAGCACCGTCCCGCTGACTTTGCCGGCATTACGGATGGGCGCGCCCACCAGCGTGACCGACACCGTGCTGCCGTCCAGGCGTTGAATCAGCTTGGAGTGCTCGCTGCCGCCACTGAGCTGGCCGCTGAGAATATGCTCGATAAGGGTGAAGCCATCGGTCTGGGCCTCTTCGTCCAGCAGGTTGAACAGCGCCGCCAGCGGCAAGCCTGTCGCCTGCTCGGCCTTCCAGTGGGTCAATGCCTCGGCCGCCGGATTCATGTAGGCAATCGCACCGGAAACATCCGTGGTGATCACGCCGTCGCCAATCGATTGCAGGGTGATCTGCGCCCGTTCTTTCTCAAGCTGCAGCGCATCGGCGAAGGCATGGCGCTGCTTGAGCAGCTTGTGGGTGCGCATCAGCGCCAGTGCAATCAATCCAAGCGCAGTGGCGAGGTTAGTCAGCAGCAGCAGACGAAGAATGACCCGCGACCCTTCCCCCAGCGCATCACTGAAGGCTTTCGCAGCCGGAGTCACTTCATCATTGATCGCGAAAATCTGCTCCTTCCAGCGCTGGATATCCGCAACAGAGGCAGGCCTGGCATTGATGTGCTGATGCATGTCCCTGGCAACGTCGTCGAGCTTGGCCAGATAGGCATCCCCCACGGTCCACAGGTCGATGGCTTTTTCGAGGTAACTGAAGTGACGAAAGTTGAGGTACAGCCAGATCAGGCTGGAAACGTCGTCCGGGTGGTTGCCCCCCTTGAGAATCGCCACGCGCGCCGCTTCGATGTTCGGCGGATGCTGATCCAGCGCCAAACGCAATTCATGCCCGCCTTGGGGCACGGAAATGGCGTTCTGGTACTTATGAAATGTCCCTTCGTCGCCGCTGTCGGCGTAGAGGTTGAGGTAATAGATGGCATCTTTCTGGCCCTTGGACCAAAGGCTTTCGCCGGCAACATAGCCGCGAACAGCCGACAGCACATAGAGGCTAACGCCGCCCAGCAAGGCTTGAAACAACACAACGGCGATAAATGGCCAGACAATGCCCAACAACCGTGGCGTTCCGAGAGTCCGCGTTTGATTCATGAGGTCCCTTGCATTAGCACTGCTTGCTCGTCTTCCGGACGAAATCGCTAACGCTAGACTAGGTTGCGATTCCGATCCCGGCAAGCGACAAGCTATGCCCGGAGGGTGTATCGCGGCCACTGAATTCGGCCGCGACGATGTTTTTTTATAATATTGATGACATCCGGCTACAACCGCTGCAAGTGACCGTATAGCTTGGCGTACAAACCACCGTCGGCAATCAGTTGCTGATGATCGCCATCTTCTGCGATCTGGCCGCCATCGAACACCAGCACACGATCAGCCTGTTTCACCGCCGAAAGGCGGTGGGCAATGATCAACGTGGTGCGGTTGCTCAGAAACCGCGCCAGGGCCTGGTGCAGGTTGTATTCGGTGGCGGCATCCAGCGCAGAGGTGGCTTCGTCGAGGATCACCACCTTGGGCTCGGCCAGCACCATCCGGGCGATGGCCAGGCGTTGACGCTGTCCGCCGGACAAACGCACGCCGGAGCGCCCGACGACGCTGTCCAGGCCATTGGGCAAATCCCGCACCGTGCCGTGCAATTGGGCGATTTCCAGTGCATGCCAGCAAGCCTCGTCACTGCGCTCACGGCCCATGGTCAGGTTGGCCCGGATAGTGTCGTTGAACAGCGCTGGATGTTGCAGGACCACGGCAACATTTTCCCGCACGGTTTCCAGGCCGATCTCCTGCTGGGTCGAACCGCCAAAGCGAATGGTTCCGGCCGACGGCGTGTACAAGCCCAACAGCAGTTGCACCAGCGTGCTCTTGCCCCCACCACTGGCGCCGACGATCGCGACCTTTTCGCCGGGGGCGATGGACAGGTTCATCTGGTTCAGGACCAGTTCATCGCCATAACCAAAGCTCAACCCTTGTACTTCCAGCCCGACCGTCTCGCGCCCGATGAATGGGTCGACGCCGCCCGGGTATTCAGGCTCATCATCACGCGACAGCAGCTCATTGATCCGCGACAGTGCACCGCCGGCAGCGTAGTAGGCATATTGCAGGTTCAGCAACTGTTCGACCGGACCGATCATGAACCACAGATAGCTGAACACCGCGAGCATCTGGCCGATGGACAGGTCGGAGAACAACACCGTGAGCATGGCCGCTGCGCGGAAAATATCGATGCCGAACTGGAACAACAAACCGCTGGCCCGGTTCGACGCATCGGTTTTCCATTGCGAATTCACCGCATAGTCGCGCACGTCACGGGCGCGTTGCCCCAAGCGACCGAGGAAAAAACCCTGACGGTTACCGGCGCGAACTTCCTGGATGGCATCCAGGGTTTCGGTCAGCGCCTGGGTAAAGCGCGAAGTGCTGTCGTTCTCGAGTTTCTTCAGGTGCTTGACCCGTTTGCCCAACTGCACCGTGGCGTAGATCACCAGCGGGTTGAACAGCAGGATCAGCAATGCCAGCTTCCAGTGCATCCACATCAGAATGCCCGCCGTACCGACCAGGGTCAGCATGGCCACGAGGAAACGGCTGAGGGTTTCGCCGACGAATTTGTCCAGCGTATCCAGGTCGGTGACCAGATGCGTGGTCACCGTGCCGCTGCCCAGGCTTTCGTATTCACCCAGCGAGATACGCTTGAGCCGTTCGATCAGGCGTATGCGAATGCGGTAGACGATGTCCTTGGCCAACCCGGCGAACAATTTCGCCTGCACCACGTTGAACAGCAACGCCGTGCAACGCAGGGTCAAGGTCACCAGCAACATCAGGCCGATGTAGCCCGCCGCTTTTTGCCAGCCTTCGGGCAGCGCATGGTTCATGATCTTCAGCGCGGCGTCACCGTGCCCCAGCAATACCTCGTCCACCAGCAATGGCAGGAGCAGGGGAATCGGCACGCTGCACAAGGTCGCCAGCACGGCCACGCCGTTGGCGATCCACAGGGACTTCTTGTGATGCAGGGCCAGACGACGGATTTCCGCCCAGCTCAGTCGGTCGACACGTTTAGCGGTAGCGACGTCATCGGGCAGGTCATGCACAGGCAGCGCGCTCCAGCCAGCGGCCGAGCAGCGGGGACAGCACACTCAGAGGCTGATAGCCGTTAGTCAGCAATGCCAATTGACCCTTGCGCTCAGCGAGCAATGTAGGAAATCCGGCAATGCCCAGGTCCTGGACCCAGGTGAAATCGGCGGCGGTGGCTGCGTGCATATCAGCCCGATCGAAAGCACCTGCAAACTCGATGCGCGGCAAACCGGCCTGTTCCGCCAACTCGACCAACACGCTGGCCTGGGTGACATCACGGCCTTCGGCATAAAATGCGTGCTGAATCAGCCCGAGCAGTTTCAACGCGCAATCCGGCGCCAGGCTGCGCGCCGTCACCAAGGCCCGGCAGGCAGGTTCGGTATCGTAGACAAAACCGTCGGGCAGCGCGCCTTCGAACTTGAACGGCTGGCCGGTGGCCTCGGTGACCGCCTGCCAATGCTCAAAAATATAGCGTCGGGTGGTCGGCTCCAGCGCCGCACCGCTACCGGTGCGCAAACCACCCACGATCAGATGCACATCCACACCCGCGGCTTGCGCCTGCTCGACCAGCGCGTTGGCCACCGGGGCGAACCCCCAGCACCAGGAACACATCGGATCCATCACATAGAGCAGGCGCGCAGACATGGTTCAGGCCTCGGTGGATGCTTGCTTGTAGTTGTAGCCGATCGGGTGAGGCTGGTTACGAGCCTTGGCCAACTCGATCTGCTTCTGCCGGTCGATGGCACTGCGACGGGTCTTCTCACTCAGCTTATCCCAGCAATGCGGGCAACTGATGCCGGCCACGTAATGCTCGGACGCGCGGTCTTCGATGCTGACCGGTGTGCGACAGGCATGACATTGATCGTAGTCACCTTCGCTCAGGTCGTGACGCACGGTCACGCGGTTGTCGAACACGAAGCAGTCGCCCTGCCACTTGGTTTCTTCCTGCGGCACCTCTTCGAGGTACTTCAGGATACCGCCCTTGAGGTGGTAGACCTCACCGAAGCCCTCGCTGAGCATGTAGCTCGACGCCTTCTCGCAACGGATGCCGCCGGTGCAGAACATCGCGACCTTCTTGTGCACGGCCGGATCGAAGTTGGCTTTGATGTAGTCGGGAAATTCGCGAAAACTGGTGGTTTTCGGGTCGATGGCGCCTTCGAAGGTGCCAATCGAGACTTCGTAATCGTTACGGGTGTCGATCAACAGCACTTCCGGGTCGCTGATCAGCGCGTTCCAGTCTTGCGGGTCGACGTAGGTACCGACCTTTTTGTTCGGGTCCACGCCTTCCACGCCAAGGGTGACGATTTCTTTCTTGAGTTTGACTTTGGTGCGGTAGAACGGCTGTTCGTCGCAGTACGACTCTTTATGGTCGATGTCGTCCATGCGCGGATCGTTCTTGAGCCAGGCCATCAGCCCGTCGATGCCTTCGCGGCTGCCGGACACGGTGCCGTTGATGCCTTCTTCGGCAATCAGCAGGGTGCCTTTGATGCCGTTGTCGATCATCGCTTGCAGCAGGGGCTCGCGCAGGGCGACGTAATCTTCCAGGGTGACGAACTTATACAGTGCCGCCACGACAATCTGTTGTGTCATGGGTAAATCTCCAGGTGGCTACCCTCGTAAGGGGTGAACCGGATGCGAAAAAAAACGCGCCGGGTGAGCGGCGCGTTGGGCATTCTAACAAAAAAGATCGCAGCCTGCGGCAGCTCCTACAGGAGAATGTATCCCCATGCAGGAGCTGCCGCAGGCTGCGATCTTTTGATCTTGATGATCTTAATGTTTGCTGCCACCGGCACAGGTCGGCGAGGCCGGAGCCGCGTCGATCTGCGCCCATTCCCCTGGCGTGTAGGTATGCAGCGCCAACGCATGGAACTCGCCCATCAGCTCGCCGAGCGTGCCGTAGACTTTCTGGTGACGCTTGACCCGATTCAGGCCATCGAACTGCGCGCTGACCACCACGGCCTTGAAATGGGTTTGCAGCCCACGGCTGTGCATGTGGCTCTCATCCAGCACTTGCAGATGCTCGGGCTGAAGCAGGGCCAGCGTCGATTCGATGCGTTGTTGCATAGTCATACCGAACTCCGCTTAAGGCTTTTTCTTGGCGGGTGCAGCCGCGTCTTTCGGGGTCAGCTCGGCCGTCATGTCGGCCAGCAGCTTGTTGACCACCGGCACCGCGCTTTCCAGCTTGGACTGGGTCATCTGGGCCGATTGCTGGGTCAGCTGGGGCATTTTCTCCATGACTTTCTTGCCCAGTGGCGACTGGTAGAACGCAACCAGGTCCTTGAGCTCGGATTCGCTGAAGTTGCTGGTGTACAGCTTGACCATGTCCGGCTTCAGCTTGTTCCAGCCAATGGCCTGGTCCAGAGCGGCGTTAGCCTTGGCCTGGTAGGTTTCCAGTACGGCTTTTTTCGATTCAGGGGCTTTGGTCTGTTCGAAACGCTGGGCAAACATCTGCTGTACTTGCATGTACACCGGGGTGCCCAGTTTGTCAGCGTGCGCCATGGTCAGGAAAGCCTCGGCACTGGCGTTATGGCTGGCGGTGTCGGCGAGAACCTGGCCGCTGGCGCAGACCAAAGCAACGGCGGTACAGATGGCACGAAGACGAGTCATCGAGTTTCCTTTTCTAGCTGGCGAGGTAAGACCCCAAGGGCCTCCATTCTGCGCCTAAAAAAGTGTGTCGCTCAACCCCAAGCCTTGTCGCACCTGATTTAGAGGGGTTGAATGGTCAAATTCAGACTGATGGAACCACGGCCGTCGATCACGGCCTAAACTGCGCAATCGGACCTACAGGAGTGAGCAAGATGAGCCGTATCGAAACCGACAGCCTCGGCCAGGTTGAAGTCCCGGATGAAGCCTATTGGGGTGCTCAGACGCAACGCTCGCTGATCAACTTCGCCATCGGCAACGAACGCATGCCGCTGGCGGTGTTGCATGCCCTGGCGCTGATCAAGAAAGCCGCGGCGCGGGTCAATGATCGCAACGGCGACCTGCCCGCCGATATCGCCCGTCTGATCGAACAGGCCGCCGACGAGGTGCTCGCCGGCGAG
The DNA here is from genome assembly GCF_019219115.1 of Pseudomonas sp. PDM28. Taxonomy (NCBI): domain Bacteria; kingdom Pseudomonadati; phylum Pseudomonadota; class Gammaproteobacteria; order Pseudomonadales; family Pseudomonadaceae; genus Pseudomonas; species Pseudomonas sp. PDM28. The sequence continues at coordinate 184,333 of NZ_JAHUWG010000009.1, read as the reverse complement.
CACGACGAACAGTTTCCGCTGGTGGTCTGGCAGACCGGCAGCGGCACCCAGAGCAACATGAACGTCAACGAAGTGATCGCCGGTCGCGCCAACGAGCTGGCTGGCAACCCCCGTGGCGGCAAGTCCCCGGTGCACCCCAACGATCACGTCAATCGCTCCCAGAGTTCCAACGACTGTTTCCCCACCGCCATGCACATCGCCGCCGTCCAGGCGGTGCAGCAGCACTTGCTGCCGGCGATCAGCGAGCTGTCCGGCGGCCTGGCCGAGCTGGCTGCTCGCCATATGAAGCTGGTCAAGACCGGTCGCACCCACATGATGGATGCGACACCGATCAGCTTCGGTCAGGAAATCTCGGCCTTCATCGCGCAACTCGATTACGCCGAACGGGCGATCCGCAGCGCACTGCCCGCGGTCTGCGAGCTGGCCCAGGGCGGCACAGCGGTTGGCACCGGGCTGAATTCGCCCCACGGATTCGGTGAAGCCATCGCCGCCGAACTGGCCGCCCTCTCCGGTTTGCCGTTCATCACCGCGCCGAACAAGTTCGCTGCACTGGCCGGTCATGAGCCCCTGACCACGCTATCCGGCGCGCTGAAAACCCTCGCCGTGACCCTGATGAAAATCGCCAACGACCTGCGCCTGCTGGGCTCCGGTCCACGTGCCGGCTTTGCCGAAGTCCGGCTGCCGGCCAATGAACCGGGCAGTTCGATCATGCCGGGCAAGGTCAACCCGACCCAGTGCGAAGCGTTATCGATGCTGGCCTGCCAGGTGCTGGGCAACGACGTCGCCATCGGCTTTGCGGCCAGTCAGGGCCACTTGCAGTTGAACGTGTTCAAACCGGTGATCATCCATAACCTGCTGCAATCGATCCGATTGCTCGGTGATGGCTGCAGTAACTTTCAGCAGCATTGCGTGGCCGGCCTGGAGCCGGATGCGGAAAAAATGGCTGAACACCTGGAACGTGGCCTGATGCTGGTGACGGCGCTGAACCCGCACATTGGTTACGACAAATCGGCGGAGATCGCCAAAAAGGCGTACAGCGAAGGGTTGACCTTGCGTGAGGCGGCGCTGCAGTTGGGGTATCTGACCGATGAGGAGTTCGATACGTGGGTGAGGCCGGAGAACATGCTAGAGGCTGGGGCCAAGGGCTGAATCTGTAGCGCCTGATAGTCCGTCTTCGCGGGCAAGCCCGCTCCCACAGGTTTCGAGTCGTCCATGAACATTGTGGACGACGCAAAACCTGTGGGAGCGTGGCTTGCCCGCGATGAACGATGACGCGGTCTAACTGGCCGCCATCCGCACCTTCCGCGCCTTGAGCCCGGCAATCAACGACGGCCCCAACGCCACCAGCGCCGACCCCAGCACCACCAGCACCGCACCGCCATAACCCAACCCATTGATCGTCTCGGCATGCACATAGTCGGGCCACAGCCATGCCGCCACGGCAACCGCCGCAAAAGTCACCAACGGCGTGATGGCCAGCGTCGCGCTGACACGGGAAGCTTCCCAGTGGGCCAGGGCCTCGGCAAACGCGCCATAGGCAATCAGGGTGTTGAGGCAGCACGCCAGCAGCAACCACCCCTGCAAGGGGTTCAATTGCAGTGCTTCAAGCGGATGCACCCAGGGCGTCAGCAACGCCGCGCAAAACAGGTAGATCACCATCATCACCTGCAGCGAGTTCCACACCGTCAGTAGTTGTTTCTGCCCCAGGGCATAGAAAGTCCAGACCGTGGACGCCAGCAGCACCAGCAGCACGCCGGCGGTGTAGTCGGTCAGCGACGTGAGCAATTCACTCAAGCGCTGGTTGAAGAACAGCGCAAAGCCGATCAGCAGCACCAGCAAGCCAATCCCCTGCCCCAGGCTGAAGCGTTCCTTGAACACAAACAGACTGGCGATCAGCAACATGATCGGCCCCATCTGCACCACCAGTTGCGCGGTGCCGGGGCTGAGCAGGTTCAGGCCCATCAGATACAAGACATAGTTGCCCACCAGGCCGAGCACGGCCATCAGCACCAGCCAGCCACCGCGAGGACCGAGCACTTTGCGGCTGGGCAGGCGCCTGGTGGCCGCCAGGTAAATGAACAGGCAACCGCCAGACACCAGCAGGCGAAACCAGGTCACCGTCACCGGGTCCATCACCAGCAACACTTGCTTGAGCTTGATCGGCAGGATTCCCCACAACAACGCGGTCAGCAAGGCCAGGAACAGACCGTAAACCCAGCGACCCGATGAAATGTGCATGTGAACCCCGAAGCCAACTGACAGGAGCCGTCATTCTAGGCGCAGAGCGGTGGCGTACACAGGCACAGTTGCCTTCTGGCCGCGAATGAAACTGTGCGGGTCGTAATCTTCGGGGATGTTTTTTTTCCGAGGTGCGCCTATCGCGAGCAAGCCCGCTCCCACAGGTTCTTTGGGCGCCACAAAACCTGTGGGAGCGGGCTTGCTCGCGATGGCTATCTAACTGACGACGAAAATATCGGGGTTTACCTCACCGCCTCAAACAACCCCGTAGCCCCCATCCCGCCACCCACGCACATGGTGACGATGCCGTACCGCAGATTGCGCCGCTGTAACTCACGCACAAGGTGCCCGACCTGACGCGAACCGGTCATGCCGAACGGGTGGCCGATGGAAATCGAGCCGCCGTTGACGTTGTACCGGGCGTTGTCGATTTCCAGGTGATTACGGCTATGGAGGCACTGCGAAGCGAACGCCTCGTTGAGTTCCCACAGATCGATGTCGGCAACTTGCAAGCCTTTGGCCTTGAGCAGTTTCGGCACCGAAAATACCGGGCCGATGCCCATCTCGTCCGGCGCGCAACCGGCCACGGTAAAACCGCGGAAGAACGCTTTCGGCTTGAGCCCCAGTTCCAGTGCCTTTTCCAGGCTCATCACCAGGGTCATGGACGCGCCATCCGACAGTTGCGAAGAGTTGCCGGCCGTGACCGAGCCATCTTCGGCGAACACCGGTTTCAAGCCGGCCAGGCTTTCCAGGGTGGTGTCGGGGCGGTTGCAGTCGTCGCGGTCGACGATGCCGTCGAGGATCTGTGTCTGGCCGGTCGCCTTGTCTTCGACGCGGTACTTCACAGCCATCGGCACGATTTCATCAGTGAACAGCCCGGCAGCCTGAGCCTCGGCGGTACGCTGCTGGCTTTGCAGCGCGTACAGGTCCTGCTCTTCGCGGCTGACGTTGTACCGACGCGCGACGATTTCAGCCGTCTGGCCCATCGGGAAGTAGATGCCCGGCACCTGCTCCTTGAGCAACGGGTTGATCAGGTTGTCGGTGTTGACGCTTTTCATGGTCAGGCTGATGGATTCGACGCCACCGGCGACGATGATGTCGCTGCAACCCGAAGCGATTTGGTTGGCGGCGATGGCGATCGCCTGCAAGCCCGAGGAACAGAAGCGGTTGAGGGTCATGCCGGCCGTGCCGATGCCCAGGCGCGACAGCACCGCGACGTTGCGCCCGATATTGAAACCCTGGGCGCCTTCGTTGGAGCCGGCGCCAACGATGCAGTCCTCGACGCTTGCCGGATCGATACCGGTGCGCGCCAACAGGGCATCGACGCAGTGTGCCGCCATGTCGTCCGGGCGGGTCATGTTGAATTTGCCGCGAAAGGATTTGGCCAGGCCGGTCCGCACGCTGTCGACGATCACCACTTCACGCATGGCATACCTCATTGTTGTTGTCGGTTGAGAGTGGACCGAGCATAAGTCCAGCCCTTCACCGACCGCGACAATCATTCACCCCGCGTATGCGCAACCATCGCCTCAATCCTTGTCTTTCTGCTTCTTGCGCTCATGCCGGTCGGACTTTTCAAAAGCCTCCTCCAGTGCCCGGTTGATGGTGCGCAAGACTTTGACTCGAGCCCAGCGCTTGTCGTTGGCTTCCACCAGGGTCCATGGCGCAATCTCGGTGCTGGTACGGTCGACCATGTCGCCGACCGCTGTGCGATAGTCATCCCATTTTTCACGGTTGCGCCAGTCATCTTCAGTAATCTTGAAGCGCTTGAAGGAAATCTTTTCGCGTTCCTCAAAGCGTTCCAGTTGCGTCTGTTTGTCGATGGACAACCAGAACTTGACCACGATCACACCGGCGTCGGTGAGTTGTTCCTCGAAGTCGTTGATTTCACCGTAGGCACGCAGCCAGTCTGCCGGGCTGCAAAACCCTTCGATGCGCTCCACCAATACCCGGCCATACCAAGAGCGGTCGAACACTGTGAACTTGCCCCGGGCCGGGAGGTGCCGCCAGAAGCGCCACAGATAGGGTTGCGCCCGCTCCTCTTCAGTGGGGGCGGCAATCGGCACGATGCTGTATTGGCGCGGATCAAGCGCCGCCGCCACCCGGCGAATCGCCCCGCCCTTGCCTGCCGCGTCGTTGCCCTCGAACACCGTCACCAGCGCATGGCGACGCATGCGTTTGTCACGCATCAACCCGGAAAAACGCGCCTGCTCGGTGATCAGCTGTTCTTCGTAATCCTCCTTTTCCAGGTGCAGGCTCAGGTCCAGGCTGTCGAGCAGGTTCACTTGATCGACACTGGGGAACACTGGCGCCGCGCTGACCTTTTCCGGATGGATCGTCGGCCGCTGCAATGCACCCTGCAGGCCCGCCAGCAGAATCCGCCCCACGGCCAGACTGCGATAATGGGCATCCGCCCCGGCGATCACATGCCAAGGTGCATAGTCGCGGCTGGTACGGCGCAGCACCCGCTCGCCATACTTCACGAACCTGTCGTAGGTTTCCGATTGCTGCCAGTCCAGCGGACTGATGCGCCAGCTGTGCAGCGGGTCGTCGGCCAACGCCTTGAGGCGTGCCTTCATTTGCTTCTTGGACAGGTGAAACCAGAACTTGAAGATCAGCGCACCTTCATCGCAGAGCATCTTTTCCAGGCGCTCGGCGCCATTGATTGCCTGGTCGAGGCGCGGGTCCTTGAACTCGCCATGGACCCGCCCCTGCAGCATCTGGCTGTACCAGTTGCCGAAGAAAATCCCCATGCGCCCCTTGGCCGGGAGCATCCGCCAGTAGCGCCAGGCCGGTGGCCGCGCCAGTTCTTCGTCGGTTTGCTGATCGAAGGTACGGACCTCGATCAGGCGCGGGTCCATCCACTCGTTGAGCAACTTGATCGTCTCGCCCTTGCCGGCACCTTCGATGCCATTGATCAAAATGATCACCGGAAAGCGGCGTTGCTGCTGCAATTCGAACTGCGCTTCGAGCAACGCTTCGCGCAAGGCCGGTTCTTCGGCGTCGTAGGTTTCTTTGTCGATGGCGTGATCGATTTCGGCGGATTCGAACATGGATGGCTCCCTTCCAGATGTGAGCAAGACTAGCGGATTGAACTGAAGGCCAGCAGAGATTTTCCCTAACGCCACCAACACCTGTGGCGAGGGGGCTTGCCCCCGTTGGGTTGCGAAGCGACCCTGAAATCAGCCAACCGGGTCTGTCAGGTAAATCCGATTGGCTGGTTTTACGACTACTTCGCAGCCGAACGGGGCGGTGCGGCGATCCGACAAGCCCCCTCGCCACAACAGCCCTCTCGCCGCAAAAGGTTCGGGCAAGTCGAAGATTTTCTCCTACTCAGCCAAAGCATGCCTTGCCACGGATCAAGCAACGCACCATCGATCAGCTAGAATGGCGACCTTGCCGTTGCCGAGCCTGCCATGAAGCCTGTATTGCCCCACGCCCAACTCGACTGGGACGACCAAGGTCGCCCGTATTCGCGAGTGTTCGATGATGTGTATTTCTCCGACAAATCGGGGCTGGACGAAACCCGCTACGTGTTCATCGAGCAGAACCGTTTGGCGGAGCGCTTTGCGGCCTTGCCCGACGGCGGGCGGCTGGTCATCGGTGAAACCGGGTTCGGCACCGGGCTGAATTTCCTGTGCGCCTGGCAGGTGTTCGAGCAACACGCCGTGGCCGGTGCGCGGTTGCATTTTGTCAGCGTCGAAAAGTACCCGTTGAGCCCGGCCGACTTGCAACGAGCCCTGACGCTGTGGCCGGAACTCAAGGTGTTTGCCGATCAACTGCTTGAGCAGTACGTAGCCATCCATCAGGGCTTTCAGCGCCTGACGCTCGACCACGGCCGCGTCACCCTGACCCTGCTGATCGGCGATGCGCTGGAACAGCTGCCCCAACTCAACGCCCGGATCGACGCCTGGTTCCTCGACGGTTTCGCTCCGGCGAAAAACCCTGACATGTGGACCGCCGAACTGTTTGCCGAACTGGCGCGCCTGGCCGCGCCCGGTGCCTCCATCAGCACCTTCACCAGCACCGGTTGGGTACGGCGCCTGCTCAACGCCGCCGGTTTCAAGATGAAACGCACCCCGGGCATCGGCCATAAATGGGAAATCCTGCGTGGCGAGTTCCTCGGCTGGCCCCACGACGTACCCGCCCCGGCGCCCGACAAACCCTGGTTTGCCCGACCTGCACCGCCGATCGGCGAGCGCCGCGCACTGGTGATCGGCGCAGGGCTGGCCGGTTGTGCCAGCGCCGCCAGCCTGGCCTCGCGGGGTTGGCAAGTGACGCTGCTGGAGCGTCACGACGACATCGCCCGGGAAGCATCGGGCAATCCGCAGGGCGTGCTCTACCTGAAGTTATCGGCGCATGGCACGGCGCTGTCGCAAATGATCGTCAGCGGATTCGGTTACACCCGGCGACTGCTCGAACACTTGCAACGGGGCCTCGACTGGGACGATTGCGGCGTGTTGCAACTGGCCTTCAATGCCAAGGAAGCCGAACGCCAGGCGCAATTGGCGGCGGCGTTTGCGCCGGACCTGTTGCACCTGCTGGACCAATCCGGGGCCCAGGCCGTGGCCGGGATCGGGCTGGCACACGGGGGCCTGTTCTATCCGCAAGGCGGCTGGGTCCACCCACCGGCGCTGTGCCAGTGGCAGGCCGGGCATCCGCAGGTTCAACTGCTCACGCATTGTGATGCGCTGGAAATGCGCAAGGTCGAAGATCAGTGGCAAGCCTGGAACGGCGAGCAATTGTTGGCCTGCGCTCCCGTGGTGGTCCTCGCCGGTGCTGCGGAAATCCGGCGTTTCCCCGAGAGTGCCGGGTTGCCGCTCAAACGCATTCGCGGGCAAATCACCCGCCTGGCGCAAACGCCGCAAAGCCAGGCCCTGAGCACTGTGGTGTGTGCCGAAGGTTATGTCGCTCCTGCACGCTTGGGCGAACACACCCTGGGGGCCAGTTTCGATTTCAACAGCGACGACCTGACGCCAACCACGGCTGAACACCTGGGCAACCTGGCCATGCTCGAGGAGATTTCCCACGATCTGGTCGAGCGCCTGGAGATCGACCGCCTCGACCCCGAGAGCCTCCAGGGGCGCGCCGCGTTTCGCTGTACCAGCCCCGACTACCTGCCAATCGTCGGCCCTTTGGCCGACACCCAGGCCTTCGCTCAGGCCTATGCCGCGCTGGGCAAGGACGCCCGACAGGTGCCGGACGTCGAATGCCCGTGGCTCGACGGCTTGTACGTCAACAGCGGCCACGGCTCGCGCGGCCTGATCACCGCGCCGCTGTCCGGAGAACTGCTGGCCGCCTGGCTGGACAACGAGCCCCTGCCCTTGCCCAGAAGCGTGGCCGAAGCCTGTCATCCCAACCGGTTTGCGTTACGGCGCCTGATCCGGGGCAAATAGCCGATAGCGCCGTCGAGAGCGCCCGCACAGCGGCTCTCGGCCCCGACTTCGCCCGCTTATAACTCATCGATATAAAACTCCCCTTGCCGAGACGGGTCAGTTTCTGAGTACCCGCCCCTTTGGCGCGGTATCGATTGACCCTCCCCAACGGAAAAACCGGTAAGGAATTTATGTGCGGATTAGCTGGCGAGTTACGTTTTGATCATCAACCTGCAGACCTTGCAGCCATTGAGCGAATCACCCATCACCTGGCCCCTCGCGGCCCCGACGCCTGGGGGTTTCATAGTCAGGGGCCGGTTGCCCTGGGCCATCGGCGCCTGAAAATCATGGACCTGTCGGACGGCTCGGCGCAGCCGATGATCGACCCGCAATTGGGCCTGACCCTGGCCTTCAACGGCGCTATCTACAATTTTCCGGAACTGCGCGCCGAGCTTGAAAGCCTGGGTTACGCCTTCTATTCCGGTGGCGACACTGAAGTCTTGCTCAAGGGCTATCACGCCTGGGGCGAAGCCTTGCTGCCGAAACTCAACGGCATGTTTGCCTTTGCCGTCTGGGAGCGCGATGCCCAACGCCTGTTCATCGCCCGCGACCGTCTTGGCGTAAAACCCTTGTACCTGTCGCGCACCGGCCAGCGCTTGCGCTTTGCCTCAGCACTGCCGGCATTGCTCAAGGGCGGCGACATCAATCCGGTCCTCGATCCGGTGGCGCTCAATCACTATCTGAATTTCCACGCCGTGGTCCCGGCACCGCGCACGTTGCTGGCCGGCATCGAAAAACTGCCACCAGCCACCTGGATGCGCATCGAAGCCGATGGTCGCACCGAGCAGAAGACCTGGTGGACCCTGGCCTACGGCCCCCACGACGACGAGAAAAACCTGACCCTAGAAGACTGGCGCGACCGGGTGCTCGACAGCACCCGCGAAGCCGTCGCGATTCGTCAGCGTGCGGCAGTCGATGTTGGCGTGCTGCTGTCCGGCGGTGTCGACTCGAGTCTACTGGTGGGCCTGTTGCGGGAAGTCGGCGTGGACAATCTGTCGACCTTCTCCATCGGTTTCCAGGATGCCGGCGGCGAGCGCGGCGACGAGTTCCAGTATTCCGACCTGATCGCCCGGCACTACGGCACGCAGCATCACCAATTGCGCATCGATGAAAAAGAGATCATCGAACAACTGCCCGCCGCGTTCCGCGCCATGAGCGAACCGATGGTCAGTCATGACTGCATCGCGTTCTACCTGTTGTCCCGCGAAGTGGCCAAACACTGCAAGGTCGTCCAGAGCGGCCAGGGTGCCGACGAACTGTTCGCCGGCTACCACTGGTATCCGCAAGTGGACGGTGCGAGCGATCCCTATGCCGCGTACCGCGACGCATTTTTCGACCGCAGCTACGACGACTACGCGGCGACCGTGCAGCCGAAATGGCTGACCGCCAATGACGCCGCCGGTGACTTCGTCAAAGCCCATTTCGCCCAGCCCGGTGCCGATGCGGCGGTGGACAAGGCCTTGCGTCTGGACAGTACGGTGATGCTGGTGGACGACCCGGTCAAACGCGTCGACAACATGACCATGGCCTGGGGCCTGGAAGCGCGCACGCCGTTTCTCGACTACCGCCTGGTGGAACTGTCGGCCCGGATTCCGGGGCGTTTCAAACTGCCGGACGGTGGCAAGCAAGTCTTGAAAGAAGCCGCGCGCCTAGTGATTCCCAGTGAAGTGATCGACCGCAAGAAAGGTTACTTCCCGGTGCCGGGCCTCAAGCATTTGCAGGGCGATACGCTGGAGTGGGTGCGTGAGTTGCTGCTCGATCCGAGCCAGGATCGCGGCCTGTTCAACCCGGCAATCCTCGACCGTCTGCTGACCGATCCGCAGGGACAATTGACGCCGTTGCGCGGCTCCAAGCTGTGGCAACTGGCGGCCCTCAACCTGTGGCTCAGTGAACAAGGAATCTGACCGATGAAACCTCACGCCACGGCTTTCAGCCAACGCCTGTTGCGCGGCCAGTCGCCTTCCTACGAACGTTTGCAGGCACGTCTGGCCGAGGATGGCAGTGAACTCGGCGCCGCGCCGATTGCCGTGCATTGCGGTTGGGGCCGCTTGTTGATCGGCCACACCTTTGCCGATGCGGCGAGCCTGGCCGCGGAGTTGCTCAACGAGCAGCCCGGCGAACGGGACATCGCGCTGTACGTCGCCGCGCCCCAGCAGGTGCTGGGGCTGGAGCCGGCGCAGCTGTTCCTCGACCCGTCCGATACCTTGCGCCTGTGGTTCAGCGACTACCGCCAGGCGACCCGGGTGTTTCGTGGATTTCGCATTCGACGCGCGCAGAGCGACGCCGACTGGCAGGCCATCAACCAGCTGTATCAGGCGCGCGGCATGCTGCCGATCGACGCCACCCTGCTCACTGCGCGCCACCTGGGCGGCCCGGTGTACTGGCTAGCGGAAGACGATGACAGCGGCGCGGTCATCGGCAGCGTCATGGGCCTCAATCATGCAAAGGCCTTCAACGATCCGGAACACGGCAGCAGTCTCTGGTGCCTGGCGGTCGACCCGCATTGTGCGCGGCCGGGTGTCGGGGAGGTGCTGGTGCGGCATCTGATCGAACACTTCATGAGTCGCGGTCTCGCTTACCTCGACCTGTCCGTACTGCACGATAACCGCCAGGCGAAGAACCTGTACGCCAAGCTCGGTTTTCGCAACCTGTCGACCTTCGCCATCAAGCGCAAGAACGGCATCAACCAGTCGCTGTTTCTCGGGCCGGGGCCCGAAGCTGCCTTTAATCCGTACGCCCGGATCATCGTCGAAGAAGCACACCGTCGCGGCATCGATGTGCAGGTCGATGACGCCGATGCCGGAATGTTCACCCTCAGCCATGGCGGGCGCCGGGTACGCTGCCGCGAATCCCTGAGCGACCTGACCAGCGCCGTCAGCATGACCCTGTGCCAGGACAAGAGCCTGACCCACAAGGTGCTCAAGGCTGCCGGGTTGAACCTGCCCGTGCAGCAACTGGCGGGCAACGCCGATGACAATCTGGCGTTCCTTGATGAGCACCAGCGGGTGGTGGTCAAACCGCTGGACGGCGAACAGGGCCAAGGCGTGGCGGTCGACCTGCAGACCATCGAGGAGGTGCTGCACGCCATCGAGGCGGCCCGTCAGTTTGATAGCCGCGTGCTGCTGGAAAGCTTCCACCAAGGCCTCGACCTGAGAATCCTGGTGATCGGTTTTGAAGTGGTCGCGGCCGCGATTCGCCGGCCGGCCGAAGTGGTCGGCGATGGCCAGCACTCCATCGGCGAGTTGATCGAAGCCCAGAGCCGGCGCCGACAAGCGGCCACGGGTGGCGAAAGCAAGATCCCGCTGGACGCGGAAACCCTTCGCACCTTGCAGGCGGCCGGATACGACTACGGCAGCATTCTGCCGGCCGGCGAGCATCTGTTCGTACGACGTACGGCGAATCTGCATACCGGCGGCATCCTCGAAGACGTCACGGCGATCCTGCATCCGACACTGCTGGATGCGGCTGTACGGGCCGCTCGGGCGCTGGACATTCCCGTGGTCGGTCTCGACCTGATGGTGTCCGCCGCTGACCAGCCGGACTACGTGTTTATCGAAGCCAACGAACGGGCCGGGCTGGCCAACCACGAACCGCAGCCGACGGCGGAGCGGTTTGTGGATTTGTTGTTTCCGCACAGCCAGCCGGCGGTCTCTTAGCTATGCGTTGTCTGGACCGGCCCCTTCGCGAGCAGGCTCGCTCCCACAGTTGATCGCGTTTCCCCTGTGGGAGCGAACCTGCTCGCGAAGGGGCCGGTCCAGGCACCTCAACTCATGAGGAGTTTCCATGACCAGCAAAATCCCCGAACCGGACCTCGGTTACCTGCAAAAAGTCCTGCTGGAAATGCTCGCCATTCCCAGCCCCACCGGGTTCACCGACACCATCGTGCGCTACGTCGCCGAACGCCTTGAAGAACTCGGCATTCCCTTCGAGCTGACCCGTCGCGGCACCATCCGCGCCACGCTCAAGGGCAAGAAGAACAGTCCCGACCGCGCCGTTTCCGCCCACCTGGACACCATCGGCGCGGCAGTGCGTGCGGTGAAGGACAACGGCCGCCTCACCCTCGCACCGGTCGGCTGCTGGTCCAGCCGCTTTGCCGAAGGCAGCCGGGTCAGTCTGTTTACCGACAACGGCGTGATCCGTGGCAGTGTCTTGCCGTTGATGGCGTCCGGGCACGCGTTCAATACCGCCGTGGATGAAATGCCGATCAGTTGGGATCACATCGAGTTGCGCCTGGACGCCTACTGCGCCACCCGCGCCGACTGCGAGTCGCTGGGCATCAGCGTCGGCGATTTCGTCGCCTTCGACCCGTTGCCGGAGTTCACCGAAAGCGGCCATATCAGCGCCCGCCACCTCGATGACAAGGCCGGAGTGGCCGCGTTGCTGGCGGCCCTCAAAGCCATCGTCGACAGTGGCCAGGAGCTGATGATCGACTGCCATCCGTTGTTCACCATCACCGAGGAAACCGGCAGCGGTGCCGCGGCGGCGTTGCCCTGGGACGTCAGTGAATTCGTCGGCATCGACATCGCACCAGTCGCGCCCGGCCAACACTCCAGCGAACATGCGGTAAGCATCGCGATGCAGGATTCCGGCGGGCCGTATGACTATCACCTTTCGCGCCACCTCCTGCGCCTGGCCAGCGACAACGAGCTGCCGGCACGCCGCGACCTGTTCCGCTACTACTTCAGCGACGCGCATTCGGCGGTCACCGCCGGCCACGACATTCGCACGGCCCTGCTTGCCTTCGGCTGCGACGCCACCCACGGTTACGAACGCACCCACATCGACAGCCTCGCCGCCCTGAGCCGCCTGCTCGGTGCCTACATCCTCAGCCCGCCGGTGTTTGCCAGCGATGCGCAACCGGCCAAGGGCTCACTGGACCGGTTCAGCCACCAGCTCGAACATGACACGCAGATGGAAAGCGATACGCGGGTGCCGTCGGTGGACAGCCTGGTGGGGCAGCGGTCGGAGAGCTGATCCAGGATCTTCATCGCCGGGTAAACCGCTATCGCGAGCAAGCTCGCTCCCACAGTTGATCGATGGTGAACACAAATCTTCGGTTCGCCGCTGAACCCTGTGGGAACGAGCTTGCTCGCGATGGCGTCAGTGCAGACAACATCAAATCCCAGGCTAGCCGATACCGGCCATACGCCGTAGCATCCCGCCATTGATCCAACCGAGGTGCCTATGCTGATCCCCCACGACCAACTTGAAGTCGACACCCTTACCCGCCTGATCGAGGATTTCGTGACCCGCGACGGCACCGACAATGGTGACGACACGCCGCTGGAAACCCGCGTACTGCGCGTGCGCCAGGCGCTGACCAAGGGCCAGGCACTGATTGTCTTCGACCCGGAAAGCGAACAATGCCAACTGATGCTCAAGCATGACGTGCCCAAGCACCTGTTTGACTGAAGCTTCAGCGTTCCTTGGTTTTCTCCAGTTTGTTCTGGATGCGTTCATAGATTTCGGAGCGGTGCACATTGACGTCCTGGGGCGCCTCGACGCCAAAGCGAACGTGGTTTCCGTTGATCGCGAGAACGCGCACGCAAATGTTGTCACCGATGGAAATGGTTTCGCCCACAACGCGACTGAGTACGAGCATAAGGAGTGTCCTTCAGGGATTACTGGCCCCTGAAGATGCCCGGCCCGCCGTGCGCCTACAATGCTCCGACAGCAAACCGGACCGGACTGACAGCCCCTGAACCACCCCGCTGACGGAAAAGTCCGACACATCAGGTGATTTGTAGGGACGAGCTGTCAGGACGCGGAGAATCGCGGCCCGAACAGGATGATACTCGCGCCCATCACACACAGCGCCACGCCGAGCCAGTCCGAACCCAGCGGACGAATCCGCTCGACCACGGCCAGCCAGCCAATCGAGGCAATGATGTAGATGCCACCGTAGGCAGCGTAGGCGCGGCCGGCGTAGGTGGCCTCGATACGGGTCAGCAGCAGGGCGAACAGGGTCAGGCTGAGGAGCGCCGGCACCACCCACCACATGCTTTTACCCTGGCGCAGCCACATCCAGAAGGCAAAGCAACCGGCAATTTCGAACAGCGCGGCGAGGAAAAACCACAGGTAATTGAGCATGCAAGCGTCTCGCAAGGATGGCCGATGGCGGCCACCCTAACCACAGCGTTGCCTGCGGGCAAGATCAGCTTGCGGATTGCCTGGCCTTGGCGCGCATTTTGTCGGCCATGACGGTCATTTCGTTGTAGAGCAATTGCGGGTTCTTCTGCTTGATCGCCCAGGCCATGCGGCCCTGTTCGTGGGGCAGGATCATGAACTCGCCGGCTGCGACCTGCTGGTAGATGTAGTCGGCAATGTCGGCGGCGCTGATCGGCGAGCTTTCCAGCAGCTTGCCGACCTGGGCTTTCATGGCCGGGGTCGGGCCGCGGAAGGAGTCCAGCAGGTTGGTCTGGAAGAACGACGGGCACACCACATGTACGCCGACTTCCTGATGCGCCAGCTCGATCAGCAGGCTTTCGGACAACGCCACCACGCCCGCCTTGGCCACGTTGTAGTTGCTCATCGCCGGGCCTTGCATCAGTGCGGCCATGGACGCGATGTTGATGATCTTGCCTTTGCTTTGTTCCAGCAGCGGCAGGAAAGCCTTGCAGCCCTTGACCACGCCCATCAGGTTGATCGCGATCTGCCAGTCCCAGTCCTCCAAGGACAGCTCACTGAAGAAGCCGCCAGAGGCTACACCCGCGTTATTGACGATGACATCGATGCCGCCGAGCTTGACTTCACAGGCCTGGGCGAACGCCGTCAGTTGGCTGTAGTCGCGCACGTCGCAGCGCTGGATAAAACCATCGCCACCGGCTTCACGGACCAACTTCAGGGTTTCCTGCAAACCGGGCTCACTGACGTCCGACAAGGCCAGTTGCCAACCTTCACGCGCCCAGCGCAGCGCGATTTCGCGACCCAGGCCAGAGCCTGCACCAGTGATCATCATGCGATTTTGCATAGCAAACAGCCTTGTTGTTCTCGGAAGATGCATCGAGTGTAGCGAAGGAAGTTGCCCGACCCACGCTCCATCAGATTGCTGAATGGCCCGAGCAAACCACGGGCGCGCTACAAGCAACTAAGGCAATCACAAAGGAAATAAGGACCTGTCCGAAATACTTCAAAAAAACTTGGAATTTTCCGGCAGGCGCGAGAGTCGGAATTTTTAAGCAGCTCGAATTTACTTCATTCCCGCTGACCCGATTGGCATGGTCATTCCACTGCATTTCGACAAGGAAATAGACATGGGCACAATACTGATCATCATTCTGATCCTGTTACTGATCGGTGGTTTACCGGTCTTCCCGCACTCCAGAAGTTGGGGTTACGGCCCGTCCGGAATCATCGGCGTCGTATTGGTGGTGTTGTTGATCCTGCTCTTGCTTGGCCGAATATAAAAACCGCCAGGCAAAAAAAAGAGGCCCTCGAAGGGCCTCTTTTCTATTGCGTCACAACTTAGTCCGGCGTGCCGTCAACGACACCTGCGGTGTTGTCCAGCAGGCTCTTGGTCGCTGTTTGCAGGAACGCTTCGAGCTTGAGTTTCAACTCGGCGGTACGCGGCGCATCGGCAATGACTTTGGCGCCAGGCTTGGAACCCAATTCATACTGATACAACTTCGGCGCCATGTCCTTGTCCTTCGGCAGGACCAGAATCTGGTCGGCGGTGAGGATGGCCGTGGTCTGCTCGCTGCCCGACGGCTTGATCACACCAATGCCGAGGTCGCCTTGCGGCAGGTCGAGCAGGTCGCGTCCCCAGCACTGATGGCGCACTTCGCCACCGATGCGGCCCATGATGGTCGGCACGATGTCGATCTGGGTGCCCACGGTGTGGTCACGCTGGCCGAATTTTTCCTGGATGCCCGGCGCGATCATCAGCATCGGCACGTTGAAGCGGCCCAGGTCCATCTCGGTGATCTGTTGTTCGTTACCAAAACCGTGGTCACCGACAATGACAAACAGGGTTTCCTTGAAGTACGGCTCCTTGCGGGCCTTTTCAAAGAATTGGCCCAGTGCCCAGTCCGAGTAACGCATGGCGGTCAGGTGTTCGTTCAGGCTGCCACGATCGGTTACGCGCTCGACCGGCAATGGCGTCGGCAAGGCATAAGGCGTGTGGTTGGAGAGGGTTTGCAGCAAGGCATAGAACGGCTTGCCGTTTTCCCGTGCCTTGAGCTCGACCAGGCCACGGTCGAACATGTCCTGGTCGGACACGCCCCAGGTCGGATCGGAGAACACCGGATTGACGAAATCGTTACGACCGATGAAGTTGGTCATGCCCTGGTTGCTGAAGAAACCCGACTGGTTGTCCCAGGCGAAATCGCCGTTGTAGACATACACGTCGTCGAAGTCACGGGCACTGAGCAACTGCGGCAGACCAGACAGCTTGTGGCTGCCTTCCGGGGTCTGCATCAGGTATTCGAAGCCCGGCAGGTTCGGGAAGCAGGCCATGGTGGCGAACATGCCCTGGTGGGTATGGGTGCCGTTGGAGAAGAAGCGGTCGAACAGCAAGCCTTCCTTTGACAGTTTGTCGAGGTACGGCGTGATGTTGCCCGGCCCGCCCAGCGCTCCCACCGAGTGACCGGCCATGCTTTCCATCAGGATCACAACGACGTTCTTGATCGGCAGGGTCTTGTCGGCCGGCGGGGTGTAATCGCGACGTACCGCTGCGGTGTCGGTATCCACCAGTTTGTCGGCCGGTACCACCAGCATGTCACGCACCACTTGCTGGGCTTGTGGCTGAGGCAGGGTCGCCTTCCAGATATTGTCGCGATCCTCGGACATCCGGCTCTTGGCGGCGGCGACCAGAGAAAGAGTACCGTTGAGACCCAACTGGTTGGCGAAGTTGGAATCTGTGGTGTAGACATCACCCCAGCGCATCGGCGGGCCTTGACGCAAGGTGCCACGGGCCGCGACGACGCAGATCAGCAGGCAAACCACGAACACGCCAATGCGTGCATACCACGGCGCAACCTGGCGAGTGCCGATGCTGCCGCCACTGAACGGGCCACGAGGGCGGGTCGCACGGTCCGCGCCCTTGAATGCCAGGCTCAGGATCCAGGTGCCCACGGCCCATGCCAGCAGGTAGCGGACCACGGGGAAACCGTACCAGAGCATGCTCATCACGGTTTTCGGATCTTCCTTGACGTACTGGAAGACCAGGCCGTTGAGGCGCTGGTGGAACTCACGATAGAAGTCCATCTCCATCAGGCCCAGGAACAGCGCAATGCTGGAGACGACTGTCAGCCAGAGACGGAACAGCCCGCGTGCGGCCATGGCCCGGACACTGAACAATGCCAGCAGCAACGGAATACTGAGATAAACCACCAGACGCAGGTCGAAACGCAGACCGTTGGCGAAAGCCTCGAGGAAGGTCGAAGCCGGTGTATCGAGGATCATCGAGCGGTTGTAGACCAGCAGCGCGACGCGCAGCAGGCTGAACATGACCATCATGACCAGGGCACACAACAGCGTGTAGGCCAGATGCGATTTGACGGTCGGTTGCAGCAGGCGACTAGAAGCTCGCTGCTGATTCAGGGCGTCCGGGATTGCCATGTCGTTTTAGGACCCATTGGAAGTTGAAGTTTCAAAAATACAGCTGCGCCTTGCCCTCTTTTTGGCCAGTACCAGGCCCCGGGGATTGCGCGGTGCGCAAATGTTGCACGATCAACGGCTGTATTGCCATTGATAACTACCCTCATCCCGACTGTTTCATCCTGCATTCAGGAATACGCTGCGGGTTGCGGGAGAGCCGGCGAATTGTCTTGGAGACGTGGTGAAAATTTCGTGCAACGCATATCCGGAAACAAATTAAAGCGCCCTGCCCTGTCAAAAACGCAAACGCCCCGAACCGGTCGGGGCGCTGCGAAGTCACCTTAAATGAACCACACCGTCACTTCTCGGCGCGTTCCTTTAGGGCTTTCAAGGTATTGAACGGGGCATCCACCACGAACTTGTTGGCCACCATCGACGGCACGCTGCCGCCCGGTTCGGTGTGCACCTGATAGGTCACTTCGATCTGGTCGCCCTTGGGTACGAACTTCCAGAAACCGTCGACCTTGGCGACCCGGACGAAGCCTTTTTCTTCAGGAAGGTATTTCGGTACGCCTTCGAGCTTGCGGGTCAGGCTGCCATCGGCACCTTCGGTGGTGGTGATGTGCAGCACCGAATCACGCGGAGTCACCGGCCATGGGGTGTTGAATTGAGTGTAGGTCCAGCTCTGGTCACCTTCGTGCTTGAGCAGCTTCTGCGTTTTGCATTCGTGAATCCAGGCGCAGGCTCCGGACACGTCATCCTGCAACGCACGCAGCTTGGCGATGGTGGTTTTCATCAGCGTAACGCCCTGGTAAGCCTTGTAGTCAGACCCGGCCACTTCACTCAGGGAGATCTTGATGCCGTCTTCGTCTTTCTTGACTTTCCAGTCTTCGGCCTGGGCCGTCGAGGTAGCCAGCACAACCGTCAAACCACACAGCACAGCCATACGATGCAGCGAACCCATAGTCTTATTCCTTATTGTTGAAGTTCCGTTCGTTGGGACACATCACGCCGCCGTCATTTGCTCCCACCAGCCAATCAACCGGATGGCCTCTTCGCTGCTACTTCCGCACACCTCGGGGTCGGCCTCGAAGGCAGAACACACCGCCGGCCGTTCCGGCTGGCCGAAAATATTGCACAGGTTATCGGCGGAAAGTTGCAGGCAACGCTGCCCCGCGGGCTTGCCGTTAGGCATACCGGGGATCGGTGAACTGATGGACGGGGCAATGCAACAAGCGCCACAGCCCTCACGGCATTTCATGACGACAAGCTCCTCGCGACGAGCAATGTGTAAAAGGACGGGGCACAGAGTACCCGCTAAAACAGTTGTTTTAAAATACCTGCGAGCGGGTTTTTCCGCGCAAACGGGCATGACCGACCAGTCTCCGACAAAGCGTCTGTTCTGCGGCTTGCCAATCTTGTTGGTGTTACTGCTTGAATTCGAAATCCAGTGCCGCGCCTTCAACCTCGCGGCGCTCTTCATTGCGCAGTTGCAACTGCATTTCATTGCTGAGCAGGCGGCCGTTGAGCTGGAACGGGCTGCTGCCGCTTTTGTCACCGAACATCTGGGGTAACAGCGGTTCGCGCTTGGACAACGGCACCGTTCCGACCGGCTTGAGCTCCTGAACCATATCCTTGGGCAAGCTCAGGTCCAGCTTGGCGGATGGCAGCTCGGTCCTTACCACTTCGCTGGCCGGTTTCGATTTGGAAGCAATGGGTGGGCGTTTTTTCGCGGGCGTCGCCGGTTTACTGGCCGGTGAGGCTTTTTTTGCGGGTGCGGTTTCTATCGGTGCGACGTGGAAACTGCCGGTGGCCTGCTGATCCTGCTCGGCGGCCGCAACGAAGGATACCGGCTGAATACTCGCAATCAGGCAGAGCAAAAGCCAGGCGGCAGGAAAAATCGGTTTCATGTATCCAACGGTGGTGCAATCGGCAGAGGTGCCTATGCTCGCCTGTTGCAGCCCACAAGACAAGCGCAGTAGCAGACTGTTACAAACCGCCAGCCATCTCCTGGCAGAGTTGGGTGGCCAGCATGCCAAGGGTCATCAACGCGCGCTCGGCCTCACGATTCCAGGGCGTGCCGCAATTGAGGCGAATGCAGTGATTGAATTGCTCGGTATTACTGAAGATCAGCCCGGGCGCAATACTGATGCCCTGCTGCAATGCCCGCACGTGCAACTCCTGGGTGTTGACCCGCCCCGGCAAACTCACCCACAGAATGAAGCCACCGGTAGGCCGGGTCATCTGCGTGCCTTCCGGGAAATACTGCTGCACGGCCAGTTGGAAGGCACTGAGGTTCTTGCGGTACTCCTGACGGATGAAGCGCAAATGCCGGTCATACCCGCCATTTTCCAGGTAAGCGGCGATGCCCATCTGGGTCACGCTGCACGCTGAATGCGTACTGAAGGTCTGCAAGCGCTGGATTTCCTGCTGATACTTGCCGGCAATCATCCAGCCGATCCGCACCCCGGGCGACAGGGTTTTCGAGAAGCTCGAGCAATAGATCACCCGGTCCAGCCGATCATAGGCCTTGAGAGATTTGGTGCGCCCCTGCTCGAACATCAGCTCACCGTAGATATCGTCTTCGACAATCTGGATATCGAAGTCCGACGCCAGGCGCAGCAGTTGTTTCTGCCGTTCTTCAGGCATGGTGCCACCCAACGGATTACTCAGCCGGGTGGTCAGCACCAAGGCCTTGATCGACCATTGATTGGCTGCCAGTTGCAGGGCTTCCAGGCTCATGCCCGTGGCCGGATCGCTGGGGATCTCGATGACCTTGAGGCCCAACAGATCGGCCAGTTGCAGCAACCCGTAATAGGTCGGCGACTCGGCTGCGATCAGATCGCCCGGACGGGTCAGCACACGCAAGGACATCTGCAGCGCATCGACGCAGCCGTGGGTGATCACCACTTCCGACGGGTCGACCACCACGCCGGCATCGCGCATGCGAATCGCCACCTGCCGGCGCAACGGCTCGAAACCGGGGCTGAACATATAACTGAAGGCGCGCGGACTATGGAAACGAGTGACTTTGGCCAATTGCTGATGCAGCGCCCGCACCGGTAAATAGTCGACACTCGGCACCGCCGCGCCCAGCGGAAAGACACCTTCACGACGGGATTCGACCAGCACTTGTTGAATGATGCTGCTACGGGTGACCAGGCCGGGGCGCTCGACCCGGGCGATATCCGGCGTCGGCGCCGTGAGTGCCGGCGTCTGGTGCACGTAGTAACCCGACTGCGGCCGGGCACGGATCAGCCCCTGATCTTCGAGATTGGCATACGCCTGCAACACCGTCGCATGACTGACATTGAGCTGCGAGCTCATCTTGCGCACCGAAGGCACGCGCTCTCCCGGCTGATAGACCCCACGGCGGATGTCTTCGGCCAGTTGTTGAGCAATACGTTGATAGAGCAAAAGATTGGTCATGACGCAGCACTCGATTTCACGGGCATTTTATTCTTGTGTGAAACAATACCGGAACAGTTTAGAAGTGTACGGGGACAGTTACCACAATAGTCGACCGTACAGTGCAGTGTCAGCAAAATCTGTACTGTTTTGTGCGGTAATCGGCAGGCGTAAAAAAACCCGGCGCTGCATGGCAGGCCGGGTTTTCCATCGACGCACACCCTACCGGGCGGCGCCGAGCTGGCCGTTTTCGTCGGAAAACACAATTTCCACCCGACGGTTCTGCGCACGGCCCCGTTCCGACGCATTCGCGTCCACGGGATACTCGTCGCCATAACCTTCGACCTGGATGCGCTTGTCGTCGATGCCCAGGTCCATCAGCACGTCAGCCACCGACTGTGCGCGGTCGCGAGACAGCTTGAGGTTTTCCTGCTTGCCCCCGGTACTGTCCGTGTAACCTTCGATCCGCACCACACGCTTGGGGTTGAGTTGCAGGAACTGCACGATCTTCAACACCACGCGGTTGGCCGAAGGTTTCAATTCCGCTTCGCCGGTGTCGAACAGCATGTCGCCCAACGTCATCACCAGACCGCGGTCGGTCTGGGAGGTGGTCAATGCCAGGATCTGCTCTTCTAGCCACTTGCCTTGCTGCTGCACACTGAACAGTTTGGACTCACGCAATGCCAGTTGCAGACGCTGGCGTTCCAGTTCGAGTTTTGCCGCTTTTTCTTCGTTGAGCGCCTGATTGGTGTGTTCCCGAGCAATGGCGCTGTAGCGCTGGCTCAGGTAGGCGTAATGCACTACGTCCGAACCACTGCCCCAATAGCTGGACAGGCGATCGGCACGGGCCAGGGACTCACCGGCGCGGATCACGTCCTTGGGGGCGATTCGCAGCACATTGGAGTCTTCCTTGACCTTCTGAAAGTCGGTTCCGGCCTGCTGCAACGCGGTCTCGCTGTGCTGGCTGACGCAACCAGACAGGCTGGCGGCCAGGATCAAACCGCCAAGGGTTTTGCGCTTGAGGCTCATTGAGCATCTCCCAGTTGCTTGTGCAGACGGGCGATGCGGGTGTTAAGCACGTTCAACTGTTCCTCGCTCTTGGCCGTCAGCACCTTGGCCTCAGCCAGGCGCGCATCCAGTTCGGCCTGTTCGGCGCGCATGCGCGCGTTCTTGAACGATTGATCAGTCATGTTGCCCTTGGCGCGGTTGTACTTGTCCTCGGCCAGTTTCATTTCCGGCACATCGTCGGCGGTGGCACCCACGGCCTTGGCCTGTTCGAGTGCCTGTTCGGTCAGGCGCATTTGTTCATTCGGCGCCGGATCGGTTGCACAACCCGCCAGGGCGACAATGGCCACG
Source organism: Pseudomonas sp. PDM28 (assembly GCF_019219115.1). Lineage (NCBI taxonomy): Bacteria > Pseudomonadati > Pseudomonadota > Gammaproteobacteria > Pseudomonadales > Pseudomonadaceae > Pseudomonas > Pseudomonas sp. PDM28. The sequence goes on along the minus strand of NZ_JAHUWG010000009.1, from coordinate 162,359 downwards.
GCAGCGAAAAGAGGTCGAATACTCACTAAATATCCCTACTGTTTTGGGGTACTGACGGGGTGTTGCGGGGGTTGCTGCGGTTGTGAGCGCTGTGCCTTCCAGCGCTCGATATTGCGCATCAGCACGGCTTCCGTCAGTCCGGACGCGGGCAATTCTGTCATCTTTTTGGCCAACTGTCCGCGCAACCACGGATCGTTGCAGGACGAGTTGTGGGAAATCGCCAGGAACAGGCCAGGCTTGTCGACCGGTTGCGAACGCGCGCTCAGATCACCGGCCATGCCCAGTGCCTGTGCAGTCGCCATGCCCGAGTAACGTCCGGCCAGGACAAATTCGACTTCGCCCAACAACAGTTTCTGAAAGGCCAGGGTCAGGTTGGACGTGCGCGTGAGGGTTAATTGCTGTGCGGCAAAGGTGCCGAATTGCGGGGTCAATCGAGCTTTTTCCGACACGGCACCCGGATGTCCGTGCAGATCTGCTGCTTCGTTGTAGACCAGTGTCGAATCCTTGCGCGTCCAGACCAGGTAGTCGTTTTCCAGCAAGGGTGGATGGATGTAATCCAGGGTTTCCAGCTCACTGACGGTCAACGTCGCGTCCGCCAGCATGTCCATGCGTCCGCTGCGTACTTCATCCAGGGCCTGGGCGCGTTTGCCGGCATACAGCAGTTCGACCTTGAGCCCCAACTCCCCCGCCACTTGCTGCAACAAATCGGCACTGGCGCCGATCAGGTGTTTGGGATTCTGCGGGTCTTGCCACAGGTACGGCGGCGCGTCGGGGCTGCCAGTGACCACCAGGCGTTCACATTTGCCTGCGGCGAAAGACAGCGCCGGCAACAGCGTCAATCCCAGCAAGCTCCACACACAGCGCAGATCCATGGCTTCACACTCCACTCAAACCCGGTTATTCCCCTCCTGTAGGAGCGAGCTTGCTCGCGATGGACGTCAATGCGCCGCGTTTTTCCAGAATGAACGCGTCATCGTTAACGCCCATCGCGAGCGAGCTCGCTCCTACAGAGAGCAAAAAAAAGCCCGACCAAAAGGCCGGGCTCTTTATAAGTGAAGCAGCCGGTTTAGACCAGCTTCTCCAGCTCAGGGATGGCTTCGAACAGGTCCGCCACCAGGCCGTAATCGGCCACCTGGAAGATCGGCGCTTCTTCGTCCTTGTTGATCGCAACGATCACTTTGGAGTCTTTCATGCCGGCCAGGTGCTGGATCGCGCCGGAGATACCGACGGCGATGTACAGCTGTGGCGCAACGATCTTGCCGGTCTGACCGACCTGCATGTCGTTCGGAACAAAACCTGCGTCGACCGCGGCGCGCGAAGCACCCACGGCAGCGCCCAGCTTGTCGGCCAGGGCGTACAGGTGTTTGAAGTTGTCGCCGTTCTGCATGCCGCGCCCGCCGGAAACGACGATCTTGGCAGCGGTCAGTTCCGGACGATCGGACTTGGCCAGCTCTTCGCCGACGAAGCTGGAGATGCCAGCGTCGTGGGCAGCAGCAACCGCTTCAACAGCAGCCGAACCACCGTCAGCGGCAACCGGGTCGAAACCGGTGGCACGCACGGTGATCACTTTCACTGCAGCGTTCGATTGAACGGTAGCGATGGCGTTACCGGCGTAGATCGGGCGCTTGAAGGTGTCAGCGCTTTCTACCGAGATGATCTCGGAGATCTGGTCAACGTCCAGTGCAGCGGCAACGCGCGGCAGGATGTTTTTGCCGTTGGAAGTGGCGGCAGCCAGGATGTGGCTGTAGCCCTTGCCCAGTTCGGCAACCAGTGGAGCAACGTTTTCCGGCAGCTGATGCGCGTAAGCGGCATTGTCAGCGTTCAGGACTTTGCTCACGCCAGCGACTTTCGCAGCGGCTTCAGCCACGGCGCCAGCGCCCTGGCCTGCAACCAGCACGTGGATGTCACCACCGATTTTGGCGGCGGCAGCAACGGTGTTCAGTGTGGCCGGGGCCAGCACTTTGTTGTCGTGTTCAGCAATAACCAAGATAGTCATTTAGATTACCTTCGCTTCGTTTTTCAGTTTCTCGACCAGTTCAGCCACCGACTTGACCTTGATACCCGCGCTGCGTGCAGCTGGCGCTTCGACTTTCAGGGTCTTGTTGGTGGAGGCGGTGGAAACGCCCAAAGCGTCCGGAGTCAGCACTTCGAGAGGCTTCTTCTTGGCTTTCATGATGTTTGGCAGAGACGCGTAGCGCGGCTCGTTCAAACGCAGGTCGGTGGTGACGATGGCCGGCAGTTTCAGGGAAACTGTCTGCGCGCCGCCGTCGATTTCGCGAGTCACGGCAACGCTGTCGCCGCTGATTTCGACTTTCGAAGCGAACGTGCCCTGACCGTAGCCGCTCAATGCAGCGAGCATCTGGCCAGTCTGGTTGTTGTCGCTGTCGATGGCTTGTTTGCCAAGGATCACCAGCTGAGGCTGTTCCTTGTCGACAACGGCCTTCAGCAGCTTGGCAACAGCCAGGGAAGTCAGGTCTTCGGCGGACTCGACGAGGATGGCGCGGTCGGCACCCAGAGCCAGCGCGGTGCGCAGTTGCTCTTGAGCAGTGGACGGGCCGACGGAGACGACGACGATTTCAGTCGCAACACCTTTTTCTTTCAGGCGTACGGCTTCTTCCACGGCGATCTCGCAGAACGGGTTCATCGACATCTTGACGTTGGCAAGATCGACGCCGGAATTGTCCGCCTTGACGCGAACCTTGACGTTGTAATCCACAACGCGTTTGACAGCTACAAGAACCTTCATGGATTCCTCGTTACTCTCCGGTGAAAAGAAAGTCGCCTAGGCGAACCTGGCGGTTGATGCTCATCGGGCGCAAGGGCACCTCCAAAAACGCCGGCAAAGGTGTCAAGTGACCATCGCTCATGACCTGGATGACCATTCGTCAGTAGTGACTGACGAGTCATTCAACATCGCGGCGTGTAAACTGCGCATCAAACCCGCGCAGCGCATCACTCTCTACTGCCATCGCCCTGTCTTTAGAGGTGCTCTTGAAACCAACTGCCAGCCTACGGCGAGCGCAAAACCGCCCGTATCTTGACCGGAACGCCTATTCCGGTCAATACGCCAAAATGGCCGTTCATAAGGCGCGTGACTTTGATTTCTCTGGCTTTGAGCCAATTCAAACAAACGTTTGTATTGGACGCTGAGAGTGGTGTAGATATAATGCGCCACCCAAAGAGAAAGGTGGTCAATCGATTGTCCGCTTTCGGCGTTGCGCCGGAATTCATGGATGCGACACCCAACCTCCAAATTAGAAAAAAAACTGTTGAGCCTTGAGTAGGAGATAACCTGTGGAACGCGAATACATGGAATTCGACGTCGTCATCGTCGGTGCCGGCCCCGCTGGTCTTTCCGCCGCCTGCCGCTTGAAGCAGAAGGCCGCCGAAGCCGGTAAGGAAATCAGCGTCTGCGTGGTCGAAAAAGGCTCCGAAGTCGGTGCTCACATTCTGTCCGGTGCCGTGTTCGAACCACGCGCCCTGAACGAACTGTTCCCGGACTGGAAAGAACTCGGCGCGCCGCTGAACACTCCCGTCACCCGTGACGACATCTTCGTGCTGAAGAACGCTGAAAGCGCGCAGAAAGTTCCAGACTTCTTTGTGCCCAAGACCATGCACAACGAAGGCAACTACATCATCTCCCTGGGCAACCTGTGCCGCTGGCTGGCCCAGCAGGCCGAGAACCTGGGCGTGGAAATCTACCCGGGTTTCGCCGCTCAGGAAGCGCTGATCGATGAGAACGGCGTAGTTCGCGGGATCATCACCGGCGACCTGGGCGTTGACCGCGAAGGCAACCCGAAAGAAGGCCTGTACACCCCGGGCATGGAACTGCGCGGCAAATACACACTGTTCGCCGAAGGTTGCCGTGGCCACATCGGCAAGCAACTGATCAAGCGCTTCAACCTCGACAGCGATGCCGACGCCCAGCACTACGGCATCGGCCTGAAGGAAATCTGGGAAGTCGACCCGGCCAAACACCAGCCAGGCCTGGTGGTGCACACCGCCGGTTGGCCGATGGACATCATGGGCACCGAGAACACCGGTGGCTCGTTCCTCTATCACCTGGAAAACAACCAGGTCGTCGTCGGCCTGATCGTCGACCTGTCCTACAGCAACACCTACCTGTCGCCGTTCGACGAGTTCCAGCGCCTCAAGCATCACCCGGTGCTCAAGCAGTACCTGGAAGGCGGCAAGCGCATCAGCTACGGCGCTCGCGCCATCTGCAAGGGTGGCCTGAACTCGCTGCCGAAGATGGTCTTCAAGGGCGGCGCGCTGATCGGTTGCGACCTCGGCACCCTGAACTTCGCCAAGATCAAGGGCAGCCACACCGCGATGAAGTCCGGCATGCTCGCCGCTGAATCGGTGGCTGACGCGCTGTTCGCCGAGAAGGACGGCAGCGAAGAGCTGACCGCCTACGTCGACGCGTTCAAGAAGAGCTGGCTCTACGACGAACTGTTCGCCAGCCGCAACTTCGGCCCGGCGATCCACAAGTTCGGCGCCATCGTCGGTGGCGGCTTCAACTGGCTGGACCAGAACATCTTCGGCGGCAAACTGCCGTTCACCCTGCACGACACCAAGCCGGACTACGCTTGCCTGAAACTGGCGGCCGACTGCAAGAAGATCGACTACCCGAAACCGGACGGCAAGATCAGCTTCGACAAACTGAGTTCGGTGTTCATCTCCGGTACCAACCACGAAGAAGAGCAGCCGTGCCACCTGAAGCTGGCCGATCCAAGCATCCCGCTGGCCAAGAACCTGCCGCTGTACGATGAACCGGCACAGCGTTACTGCCCGGCCGGCGTGTATGAAGTGATCACCAAGGAAGACGGCGAGAAGCGCTTCCAGATCAACGCCCAGAACTGCGTTCACTGCAAGACCTGCGACATCAAGGACCCTGCACAGAACATCACCTGGGTGACGCCGGAAGGCGCTGGCGGCCCGACTTACCCGAACATGTAAGCCGACCGCTGAACATCAAGGCTCCCGAATGGGGGCCTTTTTGTTGCCAGCGATCCAGGGCATAACACCACTCCCTGTGGGAGCTGGCTTGCCAGCGATGACGGTTCATCATTCAACATTGCCGTCGACTGACCCACCGCTATCGCGGGCAAGCCCGCTCCCACAGTGTTCTGCGTTTAAACCTTGAGGCCCAGCTCCGCCGAGAGCCGCGCCGTAACACCCTTGATCAACGGAATCAGCTCGGCCATTTTTTCCAGCGGCATGTACGGCACGGTACTGGCGATGCTGATGCCGGCAACGATGCGCTTGCTGGCATCGCGCACCGGCGCCGCCACGCAACGGATCGACGGCTCGTTATCTTCCAGATCGAAGGCATAACCGCCGGCCACGTACTCGACCATGCGCTGCTCGAACTGTTCCCAGGATTGCTCCGGGTGCTGCGGCCAGAATTGGTTTTTCCCACCCTCCGGCAGGCTGGCTTGGTACAGGCGCTGCCACTCTTGCGGCGAATCGTCGAGCATCAGCGCCTTGCCGATCCCGGTGCGCGCCAGCGGCATGCGATGGCCGACCCGTGAGCGCATTTCCGGGCCATTGCGCCCCGGGTTCTTGTGCAGGTACAGCACTTCGTCGCCTTCACGGATCGCCAGGTGAATGGTGTCGCCGGTCAGCGCCGACAACTCATCCAGATACGGACCCGCCAGGGTCACCAACGGCAATTCTTCACGAGCCTGAAAGCCCAACTCGATCAGCTTCGGCCCCAGCAGATAACCGACTTGCGGCACCACCCGCAGGTAACGCTCGTCCACCAGGCAACTGGCCAGGCGATGGGTGGTGCTGCGCGTGGTGCCGATCAGCCGGGCGATTTCCTTGAGGTCGCGGGCGCCGCTGGCCACGGCATGAACCACTCCCAAACCGCGAAGCAGGGTCTGGGTGCCGGTCGGTGCGGCGTCCTTGGCGATTTTTGGGGCGTCTTCCTGCATATCCAGCCTTTACCGTTGAGCGAGTGAACGGGCGGCATTATGGTCGCCCGCGTGCCACGACTACAACTTGATACGCTCGACCTTGCCCACCAGCAAGATGTAAGACAGTGCGCCAATCAATGCCAGCACCGAGATGTAGGTGATCGCCGGAGCAAAGGAATCACCCGTCGCGAGGAAGCCGATCACGATCGGCGTGGCAATGGCCGACAGGTTGCCGATGAAGTTGAACACCCCGCCGGTCAGCCCGAGCAAACGCGCCGGGGCGAGCGTCGACACCAGAGACCAGGTGATCGAAGCCAGGCCGTTGCCGAAAAATGCCAGCGCGAGGAAGGCAATCACCAACGGCGTCGACTCAACGAAATTGGCGCCGATGATCGAGGTGGAAATCAGCAAGCCGCTGATGATCGGCAACTTGCGGGCGAACCCTACCGTGTAACCGCGACGGATCAAAAAGTCCGAGAAGAAACCGGAACACAGTACGCCGACAAAGGCCGCGAGAAACGGCAACGACGCCAGCAGGCCGGACTTGATGAAGTCCATGCCGCGGTATTTCACCAGGTAGGTCGGGAACCACGTCAAGAAAAACCACAGGGTCGAATTGAGGCAGAACTGGCCGAGGTAGATGCCCCAGAGCTTGCGCTTGGTCAGGACAATGCCAAGGTCAGTCCAGCTGAATTTGGCTTTGACCTTGGCCTGTTCGGCCTGGATATCCACCAGCCCGCCGCCCTCGCGGATCAGGTCAATCTCTGCGTCATTGGCGCCTTTGAAGTCCCGCGGCTCGCGATACACCGCGTACCAGATCACTGCCCAAAGAATGCCGACCGCGCCGGTGGTGACGAACACCATGTGCCAGCCGAATTCGTGCTGCAGCCAGGCCAGCACCGGTGTCAGGAAGGCCAGGCCGACGAATTGCCCGGAGGTGTAGAAACCGATGGCCGTGGCACGCTCGCGCTCGGGGAACCAGGTGGTGACCACGCGGCTGTTGATCGGATAGGCCGGCGCTTCCAGGGCCCCGACCGCCATGCGCAGCACGAACAGCGCGATGAAGCTGCCGGCGAAGCCGAGCATCACGGTGGCAATCGACCACAGCAGCAGCGCTGCCGTGTAAAGAATGCGTGGCGGTACCCGGTCTACCAGCCAGCCGCCGGGGATCTGCATGGCGGCGTAGGTCCAGCCGAAGGCAGAGAAGATCAGGCCGACATGAATCGGGTCGATGCCCAGGTCACTGGTCAGTGCCGGGGCGGCAATCGACAGGTTGCTGCGGTCCAGGTAGTTGATCACCACGGTGATGAACAACAGCACCATGATGAAAAAACGCTTGCGGCTGGGCGTCACCAACGACGCCTGCCCGGTGAGGGTTTGCGGTTGCATGGGGGGGGTGCCTCTTCTTATGGTTATTGAGGTCGGCCTGTGGCCTTGCACCGAACCCTGTGGGAGCTGGCTTGCCAGCGATAGCGGTGGAACTGTCACATCAATGTTGAATGTGCTGCCGTCATCGCTGGCAAGCCAGCTCCCACAGGGTTATTGGTGAATCAGAACCGGATCACCACTCGGCAAAACTGCCGTCGGCATGGCGCCAGATCGGGTTGCGCCAACGGTGGCCGATGGCGGCGCGTTCGATCACGTATTCCTCGTTGATCTCGATGCCCAGGCCCGGGCCGTTCGGGATCTTCACGAAGCCTTTGTCGTAGTCGAACACCCGTGGGTCTTTCACGTAGTCGAGCAGGTCGTTGCTCTCGTTGTAATGGATGCCCAGGCTCTGCTCCTGGATGAATGCGTTGTAGCAAGCCGCGTCCAGTTGCAGGCAAGCCGCCAGGGCAATCGGCCCCAACGGGCAATGCAGCGCCAGCGCCACGTCGTAGGCTTCGGCCATGTTGGCGATCTTGCGAGTTTCGGTGATACCACCGGCGTGAGACGCATCCGGCTGGATGATGTCGACGTAGCCTTCGCTGAGCACGCGCTTGAAGTCCCAGCGCGAGAACAGGCGCTCACCGAGGGCAATCGGAGTGCTGGTCAGTGGCGCCAACTCTTTCAGCGCTTCGTAGTTTTCGCTGAGCACCGGCTCTTCGATGAACATCAGCTTGTACGGATCAAGCTCCTTCATCAGCACCTTGGCCATGGGCTTGTGCACCCGGCCATGGAAGTCCACGCCGATGCCGACGTTCGGGCCGACCGCATCGCGCACGGCAGCGACGTTGGCCAGGGCCTGGTCGACTTTGTCGAAGGTGTCGAGGAATTGCAGTTCTTCGGTGCCGTTCATTTTCACCGCGGTGAAACCGCGCTCCACCGCTTCCTTGGCTGCACGCGCCGTGTCCGCCGGGCGGTCGCCGCCGATCCACGAATACACGCGAATCTTGTCCCGCACCTGACCACCGAGCAGATCGCTGACCGACACGCCCAGCGCCTTGCCCTTGATGTCCCACAAGGCCTGGTCGATACCCGCCAGGGCGCTCATGTGGATCGCACCGCCACGATAGAAACCGCCGCGATAGAGCACGGTCCAGATGTCTTCGATGTTGCGTGGGTCCTTGCCGATCAGGTAGTCGGACAATTCCTCAACGGCAGCGGCGACGGTTTGGGCGCGGCCTTCTACAACGGGCTCGCCCCAACCGGTGACGCCCTCGTCGGTTTCGACCTTGAGGAAGCACCAGCGTGGCGGAACGATGAAGGTGGTCAGTTTGGTGATTTTCATCTTTGGCTCTCTTATTGGATGCAGCGCTCGCAGCGCCAAAAAGTCTTAGCGAAGGGCTTTCCAGGCAGCGACATAGGCCTTGGCATTGGCCGCCACTTGCTCCGGGGTCATGCCCGGTTTGAACAGACCGGAGCCGAGGCCGAAACCTTTGACGCCCGCGTCGATAAACTCCTGCATGTTGTCCGGGGTGATGCCACCGACCGGCGCCAGGATCGTCCCGGCCGGCAGTACCGCCAGCCAGGCCTTGACGACTGCCGGCCCCATTTGCTCGGCCGGGAACAGCTTGAGGATGTCCGCGCCTTCGGCCAGCGCCGCAAAGGCTTCGGTCGGCGTGGCGACACCGGGCGACAGAGACAGCCCCGCCGCTTTCGCCGCACGCAGGACCTTCGGATCGCTATGGGGCATGACGATCACCTGCCCCCCCGCCGCTTTCACCCGTTCGACCTGTTCCGGGGTCAGCACCGTGCCGGCACCGATCAGGCAATCGGCAGGCAAGGTACTGCGCAGGATGCGGATACTGTCGTACGGTTCAGGGGAATTGAGCGGCACTTCGATGACGCGAAATCCGGCGGCGTACAGGACTTCGCCGATAGCGGCAGCTTCCTGTGGACGCAGGCCGCGCAGAATCGCGATCAGGCCGTTTTGCGCCAGCGCTTGTTTGAGCATGTCAGACCTCCAGGCAGGTTTAACGGGATGCGGTGGACGTGACCAGACCGGCGGCGAGCGCCAGTTGCCACAATCCGCGTTCGGTAGCCTGTTCGGCCAGGCTCACCCGGGCAAAACCGCAGGCGTCGAGCGCACGGCGGTAGCGGGCACAGAGTTGGGTATTGCCGATAAGGATGATCGACGGCAGGTGTACGCTGTTGCGCCGACGTCGCTGGACAATGGCCAGGGCCGACAACTCGTGGCCGATCAGCAGGCCGGACAGGTAATCGGCCTGAGCGGTGGTGCTCAATTCGCCGGTCAAGCCCAGGCTGCGGGCACTGAACAGGGTCGACAGCGGACCGGTTTCACCGTCCGCCGACAACGCGACCTGCACCCCCCTATCAAACGCGTCGCCATCGAAAGACCCGCCACGCTGCTGGGTGCGTCCGAGAATGCTGTGCTCGCTGAGCACGGCGAAGACTTCGCCGGTCATGAAGGTATCGAAATGCACGATGCAACCGTCGGCCACTTCCACCCATTTCGAATGGCTGCCCGGCAGGCCGATCAGCAGGTCCGCGCTCGCCTCGCCCGCCAGGTTTTGCAGTACACCGAGCACCTGGGTTTCTTCGCCGCGCATCACGTTCGGCAGACGCGAACGCTCGATGACGCCGGGCACGATGTGCACATCGACGCCACGCAAGCTGTGCACGGTTTGCAAGGAGGTGCCGAGCGTGGCGACGTTCGCCGGCGTGTCGCGGTAGGCCGCTTCGCACCAGCCCTGGGCGCTACCGACCATGCCACAGGCAATCACCGGCAACTGCGGCTGGGCATCGAGCCAGTCACCGCATGCCTCATCGAAAGCCAGTTCAAAACCGTCGGTGCATTCCCGGCCGCCAATGATTCGCGGCGTCTTGGGCAACTGCATGATCCCCGACGCCAGCGAACGCTGTTCGAGCACCTGCCCGTCTTCAGCCAGTTTGTAAGCACGTAATGAGGTTGTCCCCCAGTCGAGCGCGATCAATTGCGCCTGCATCGCTTCACCTGTTTTGGTTTTTGGCAGTGAGTGAGCGGGACTATAAACCCATGCACCGTAAAATCTCAATATATAAATTAGCATCCCATATATTGAGATAAAGACAAAAAAAACCACCGCCTACGGTAGCTCCCTGGAATGCATTCCCCTGTGGAGCTAGCTTGCTAGCGATGGTCGTCAACGATTAAGCGGAAAACCTGACACCCCGTGGTGCTTTCGATTTCTTCGCGAGCAGGCTCGCTCCTACAGGGGATACGGTTCAACGGCCCTCGGCGAACTCGCGCAATACTTTCCCATCCATCCGATACCGAACCCACTCCTCCTGCGGCTGCGCGCCCAGGGATTTGTAGAAGTCGATGGCCGGCGTATTCCACTCCAGCACGCTCCACTCGAAACGGCCGCAGTCGTTGGCGCAGGCGATCTTCGCCAGATGCCGCAGCAGGGTCTTGCCCGCGCCACCGCCGCGCTGTTCCGGCGTGATGTAAAGGTCTTCGAGGTACAGGCAATTGCTACCCAACCAGGTGGAATAGCTGAAGAAGAACACCGCGAAACCGATGGCTGCACCTTCGCGAAGGCAGATCAGGCCGTGGGCGGTGGCGCCTTCGCTGAACAGGCTGCGCTCGATATCGGCAACGCTGGCGATGACTTCATGGCGGGCACGTTCGTAGTCGGCCAGTTCAGTGATGAACGCGAGGATTTGCGGTGCATCACTGGGGGTCGCCGGGCGGATTTCGATCGTCATGGACGTGCCTTGTCTAAAGTTGAAAACGCCATACTAAGGCGACGCGATATTTGTGGCGAGGGGGCTCGCCCCCGTTGGCCTGCGAAGCAGGCCCTTTCTCAGCGATCGCATTACACCAGAAAGATTCCAGTGTTCTTTTTGGGGTTGCTGCGCAACCCAACGGGGGCAAGCCCCCTCACCACAAGCAAGCCCCCTCGCCACAAAAGCTCCTTGCCAAAAAATGAGGCTTCACTCCGGTCGCCACTAACCCTGGCATCGATAACCTTGGACCTGACATTCGTGCACTGCGTGGTTAGATAGCGGCGCTGCTCACTCATCCGGTCAAGGAACCGCGTCATGCCTACCGCAACACCCCCTGTCTCAAGCAAGTTGTTCGGACTGTTTTGCCTTGCCAGTTACCTGTTGTCATTGTCCTATGGCTCGACCTTCCTGCTGTCGCTGTTGATCGGCGCGCGTGGCGGCAACGAACACGACGCCGGCAGTGTGATTTCGGCGGCGATGCTCAGCACCTTTGCGGCGGTAATCGTTTCCGGTCATTTGTCCGACTTGCTCGGTGCCGCCCGGTCGGTGGCGCTGTTCGGTGTGTTGCTGGTAGCGGCCAGCCTGGGCTTCGCCCTGACCCCGGGCTTCGGCCCTCTGCTGTTGTTTTTCGGCCTGCTGCTGGGCCTGGGTTGGGGCGTGTTCTACACCCTGGGGCCGATCATCGTGGCAAGCCTGGTAACCCCCGCACAGCGCGCCAGATACTTCGCCCTGCTGTCGGGTAGCATGATGACCGGGATCGGCAGTGGTCCACTGCTCGGCCGCACGGCGAGTGCCCTCGGGTATCCGGTGAGCGCTGCGTTTTATCTGGCGGCGCTGGCCAGCCTGGCCGGTGTGCTGCTGTTCTGGCGGCTGCAGCGGACATTGAATCAGGCCCACCTGCCATCGGGCAGCGTGTCGCGGATTTCGTGGCGTGCAGCGGGTCAGGTGTTGTCGTCCAGGGCTGTCTTCCCAATCATCATGGTCGGTCTTGGCGGCTGCGTGTTTGGCGGGCTGTCGAGTTTTCAAACCAGTTATGCCGCAGCGCACTCGCTCGACTACTCGCTGTTCTTCCTCGGCTTCATGGGCGCGGCGATCAGTGGCCGGATGCTGATTGCCGGGTTCGTGGTCAAGCGCGATCCCTTGCGTGCCTCGTGCCTGCTTTCGGGGCTGATGCTGGCATCGATCGTCATGTTCGGTTTTGTCGTCGACAGCAGCTTCAGCTACGTGCTCGCGGCGGTGATGCTCGGGATCGGTTACGGCCTGACCTACTCGGTGATCAACGGCCTGGCCGCCAACGAGGCGCCGACCGGCACCACCGCGCAATCCCTGCTGCTGTTCAGCCTGTCGTACTTCATCGGAGTGTTCGGCTTCCCCTTGCTGGCCGGGAAAATCATCGTCGAGCAAGGCATGGCCACGCTGCTGCTCACCGTGCTGGCGGTTGCTGCGCTCAACTGGTTGATCACCGCAGGCCGATTGATCTGGCGAAGGGCAACAGCGGTCAGGGCATTGACACAGGCCTGAGCCGTCCGTCGTTAACAACGCACCTATCCCGGGCGAGGACGGACTAATCAGGTAAGGACTCTACCCGTTGGAGACAACACCATGATCCTGTCCAGGTTGACCGCCCTCGCCCTCTGCGCCCTGCTGTCTTGCGCCTCGTTCGCCGGGACCCTCGGCTCGAGCACCGGCCCGACCAATCCGGTGGAAAAGCCCAGGGCGCCAGCCATCCAGAGTGCCCCCGGCATGAACACCGATGGCACCACGATTGAACACAACCTGCCTCCGTCCACCGGTACCGACCCGCGCATCCAGGGCAATGACATGGGGCGTCAGGGCGGGGCGGACTTGCCGAACAGAAAAACGCCCGGCAGCGGTGGTCTCGGCTCGAGCACCACCGAGGACGAGGACAGCAACATAAGCCAATAGTGAAGCCAGGATAAATGTACTGAAGCTGATGACCCCTTCGCGAGCAAGCCCGCTCCCACAGGATCTATGCCAGACCAGCACTCAATGTGTGAAGGCAGAACCCTGTGGGAGCGGGCTTGCCCGCGAAGGCGTCGTCATATCCAACATTTACATTTCAGACAGACCTTCGCAGGCAAGCCCGCACCTACAGAGGAAATGTATGTCAGCGCTGCTTCAGTCGGTCAATAACCACCGCCAGCAGCAAGATCGAACCGCGAATCACATACTGATAAAACGTATCGATGTTCTTCAGGTTCATCGCATTCTCGATGATCGCCAGAATCAACACCCCGGCAATCACGTGCCGGATCATGCCGATACCGCCACTCAACGATACCCCGCCCAGTACGCAGGCCGAGATCACAGTCAGTTCAAAACCCTGGCCGATCATCGGTTGGCCGGAGGTCATGCGCGACGCCAGGATCACCCCGGCCAACGCGCCGATCACGCCATGCACGGCAAAGATGATGATCTTGGTCCGGTCGACATTGACCCCGGCCAGCAACGCCGCCTCCTGATTGCCGCCGATGGCCATGGTGTTGCGCCCATAGGTCGTGTAGTTCAGCAGCCAGCCGAAGAACAGGAAGCAGACGATGGTGATCAGGATCGGTACCGGCACGCCGAACATCTGGCCGTTACCGAACACGAAGAACGACTCCTGGGACACCCCCACCGCTTTGCCGTTGGCGAAGATGTAGGCCAGGCCGCGTACAATCTGCATGGTCGCCAGCGTGGTGATCAGCGCGTTGACCCGCAGCTTGGCGATGACGATGCCGTTGATCAGCCCGACGATCAGGCCCATCACCAGCGCTGCACAGACACCGAGAAACACACTGTTGGTGTCGCGCATCACCACCGCCGCAACCACCCCGGCACAGGCAATCACCGAGCCCACCGACAAGTCGAAATGCCCGGACGCCAGGCAATACAGCATGGTGCACGCCGCAATGCCGGTGGTGGAAATCGCCAGGCCCAGGCCACGCATGTTCAGCGGCGACAGGAAGTTGTCGATCATCAGGGTACAGAGCACGAAGATTCCGACGGCCGCCAGCAGCATTACCCAGTCATCTAGAAAACGCCGCATATCCAGCGGTTTGCGTGTAGTCGGCAGGGTGTTGTTTTGGGTTGTCATCATAGTCACCTCTCAGTTCGCCACGCCGTCGGCGCGTTGGCGCGGCAAAGCCAGTTGCAGCAGGTTGGATTCGTTGGCCTGATCGCGGCTCAGTTCGCCACGCAGCGCGCCTTCGCACAGCACCAGGATGCGGTCGGAAATGCCCATGACTTCCATCAAGTCGCTGGACACCACAATCACCGCGATCCCTTCGGCCGCCAGGTTATGGATGATCTGGTAGATCTCGGCCTTGGCACCGATGTCGATGCCGCGGGTCGGTTCGTCGAGCAGCAGCACTTTCATTGGCATCGACAGCCAGCGGCCGAGAATGGCCTTCTGTTGATTGCCGCCGGATAGAAACTTGATCGGCTGCCCGGCGTGTGGGGTTTTCACCTTGAGCGCCTTGATCTGCTGGTCGGCGTTGCCTTTCTCCCACAAGCCACGCAACAGGCAGCCGAAGGTGGAATGGGCGCCGCGGGCGCTGATGTTGATGTTCTCGGCGACACTGGCCAGCGGCAGGATGCCTTCCTTCTTGCGGTCCTCTGGGCACAACAGGATCCCGGCGGCAATCGCGTCCCGGGGTGAACGCAGCTTCAGTTCATGGCCACGCAGTTTCAGCTGTCCGGCGCTGTTGCGTGCCAGGCCGCTGAGCAGGCGCAACAGTTCGGTGCGACCGGCGCCCACCAACCCGAACAACCCGAGGATCTCGCCTTTGTGCACCTCGAAACTCACGGGCTCGCGTAACCCCGGCCCGAGCAGACCGTCGACCTTGAGTGCCACCGCGCCGCGCTGGCGCGGGCGGTAATCGTAGATGTCCTGGATGTCGCGCCCGACCATGCAGGTGACCAATTGATCATGGGTCAACTCGCTCATGTCATCGAACGTGCACACGTATCGCCCGTCCTTGAACACCGTCACCGCGTTGCAGATGCGGAATACTTCTTCCATGCGGTGGGAGACATAGAGCACCACTTTGCCCTCGTCCCGCAGGCGGCCGATGATCGCCATCAGGCGGTCGATCTCCCGCGCCGAAAGGCTGCTGGTGGGCTCGTCGAAAGCAATCACATGGGCACCACGGGACAGCGCCTTGGCGATCTCCACCAGCTGCCGTTGCCCCAGGGACAGGCGCCCGACTTTCTCCTGCGGGTCAATTTCATCGGCCAGGCCTTTGAGGCAGGCCAGCGCCTGCTGGCGCAGGGTGCCGCGATTGATCAGGCCAAAACTGGCCGGCAGATGCCCGAGAAACAGGTTCTCCGCCACGGTCATTTCCGGCACCAGATGCAGCTCCTGGTGGATCACCGCGACGCCACTGCCGATGCTGTCGGCGGTGGACTTGAAGTCCATCGTCCGCTCGCCGATCTGCAAGGCTCCGCTGCTGGGTATGTAGGCCCCGCCGAGGATTTTCAGCAGCGTCGATTTACCGGCACCGTTCTCGCCCATCAAGGCATGAACCTGCCCCGGATAGGCGACGAAGCTGATGTTGTCCAGCGCCTTCACCCCGGGAAAGGTCTTGCCGATCCCGTTGAAGCGCAAGCTGCCGCTGTGTTGTTGTGTATGTGTTTGCGCGTGCATAACCCACCTCTTCAAACCGGACAGGCAACCTCGTCACCGAGGCCGTCGCTGAAATCAATGGCCGTCAGTTCCACAGGCCGATCTTTTCCAGTTCCTGCTTGAAGTTGTCGCGGGTGATCAGCGTCACGTCGTCCATGGCGGTGTACTTCGCCGGTTCTTTGCCGGTGGTGACCCACTCGTACATCATGCTTGCGGTGTTGTAGCCCTCGATGTGCGGGCTCGGCAGCATCGAACCATAAAAGCCGCTGTCGGGCTTCTTCAGCTCGCCGATGGCGTCGGTACCGTTGATGCCGATGCCGATCACGCTGGCCGCAGTGAACCCGGCGCTCTCGGTGGCGCGCACACCGCCGAGCACGGTGTTGTCGTTCATGCCGCCGATGATCAGGTTCTTCGCTGCACTCGGCAGTTTCACCAACGCCGAGTTGGTGGCGTCCATGCTGCCCGGCACGTCGAGGGTCTTGAGGGCCGAGAACAGGATGTGGTCCTTCGGCATGCCGGCGTCTTCCAGGGCTTTGACCGAACCGTCAGTGCGCTTCTTGCCGGTGTCGAGTTCGTTGTAGGTGTTGATCACCGCGTACGTGTCTTTCCAGTCCCAGCCGCGTTTCTTCGCCTCGGTGGCCATGGCATGGCCTTGCTTCTGGCCGACTTCGAACGCGGCCATGCCGAGGTACGGCACGTCTTCCATGAATTTGCCGCTGGCATCGACGAAACGGTCATCGACAGCGATCACCTTCAACCCGTTGAGCCTGGCCTTGGCCATGATTGCCGGGCCGAGGGACACGTCCGGCGGACAGATCACGAAGCCTTTGGCGCCATTGGCCGCGAGGCTGTCGATGGCCGACAGGGTTTTCTCACCGTCCGGCACGGCGATCTTGATCAGGGTGAAGCCCTTCTCTTTCCCGGCCTTTTCGGCAAACGCCCACTCTGTCTGGAACCAGGGCTCTTCCGCCTGCTTGACCAGGAAACCGATTTTCACTTCCTCGGCCGCCAGCAGCGTGCTGCTCAGACTGACCGCCGATACCGCCAACGCGGCACAGCACAGGGAACGGATAGCATGACGACGATTCATAAGCTGACTCCTTGTTATTTTTCTTGAGCGTTCTTTGAAAGCGTTCTGTAAAGCCAAGGCGGTAAACCGTACCGCCAATAGTCATATCGTATGATGATTGTATTTCAGGCGTACCAAGACGCCTGAAAGCCCGGTCACTCAGTCGTGATACATCACCGAACGCCCACCATCGATGGTGATGCACGAGGCATTGATGAACGGTGCTTCATCACTAGCCAAGAACACCGCGGTCATCGCCACTTCAATCGGCTGGCCGATGCGTTTGGGTGGATGCAGGTCAAACGCACGTTGGCGCTCAGCGTGAGGGTCGGCGAAACCGTTCCAGTAATCGATATTGATCTGGGTTTCGATATAGCCCGGTGCGATGGCGTTGACGCGGATGCCCCTGGACGCATATTCGATACCCAGCGCGCGGGTCAGGCCGAGCAAGCCGTGCTTGGCCACCGGGTAGGGAAAGCAGCCCGGAATGATGTGGGAGGAATGGGTCGAGGCAATATTGATGATGCTGCCGATGCCCTGCTCGATCATCTGCGGCAGCACCGCCTTGCAGCCATACCACGCGCCATCGAGGTCAATGGCAAAGCAGCGACGCCAGTCTTCCTCGGTCATTTCCAGCGGATCACGGAACACGTTGACCCCGGCGCAGTTGACCAGTACATCGATCCGGCCGTATCGCTCGACCGCCAGCCTGGCCATCGCCTGCAGATCCTGCGGCTGTGAAACGTCAGCCTTGATCGCCACCACGTCGGCGCCCTGTCCGCGCCAGTGCGCCGCGACCTTCTCGACCTTCTCGGCCTGAATGTCGCTGATGATCAGCCTGGCCTGCTGGGACGCAAAGGTCGCCACAATGGCCTCGCCAATGCCCTGGGCGGCACCGGTCAGCAGCACGACTTTGTCTTTGAGGCGCTCACCCTTGGGGGGTTCGGGCACCGGGGGCAATGACAGCGGTTCAGCCATGGTTCAAGACTCCTGTTCGAAAACACGACGAAAACCGGACATCAGTCGATGGCCGGTCAAAAGGCGTTGTGGAAGAAAACAGGTAAGCGCGAAAACGTTTCAGCTTGAAAACGCTTTGCGGCACCGTCTGCGCAAGGGAGCACGGGGGAGTTTCGCTGCATCACTTCACCTGTTTTGTTTTTTTGAGTGTGAGTGCATGTAACTGGTGAGGCCGACTATAAACCTGGCCCGCGATAAATCTCAATATATATATTTACATCCCATATTGTGGGACTTAAGCCGCAAAACGCGTGCAACGCTTCCCGGGCACATCCACTGGAATCGACAGCACCGCCCCATCCAGCGGATGGCCCAGCGGACTCGCCGCGCTGGTGATGTACAGGGTTTTCAGGTCCGCACCACCGAACACGCAACTGGTGGGACGACTGATCGGCAGTTCGATGGTCCGGTCGACTTTGCCGTCAGGGCTCAACCTGAGCAGACAGTGGCCATCCCAACGGGCATTCCAGATAAAACCTTCGGCATCCATCGCCGAGCCGTCCGGGCCGCCGCGCCCGTGCGGGCCAAACCAGACCTGCGGCGCATCGAGGGCGCCGTCGCTGCGGATAAAGTGTCGATACAAGGTGCCATCGAGACTGTCGCCGAAATAAACGCTGGTGCCGTCATCGCTCCACAACAGCGTATTGGGAATGCCCAGGTTGCGCAGTAACGGCACAACCCATCCGGTACGATCGATGCGAAACAGTCCACCCGATCGGCGCACGATGGGCAGGTCTTCACCCTGTTCTCCGATATTGTTTTGCATGGTACCGAGCCAGAGCTGGCCCTGAGCGTCGCAGCGGGCTTCGTTGGGGCGGTTGCCCGGTTGCGGATCGGCCACGCAGAACAATGTCAGGCGCGGCGCCAGGCCCGGTGAATCAAGATCGAGCCGATACACGCCACTGCTCAATGTCACCAGCGCGTCGCCGCTTTCACAGGGGATAAAGGCGGACACATGTTCCGGCATCTGCCAGATCTGCACGTTGGCGCCGATCAACCGCAACGCCTGTTTACCCGCGATATCCACCCAATACAGGGCCTGGGTCGGCGCATCCCAGAACGGACCTTCGCCCAGTTTCGCCCGATGCCCGGTAACCGCCGTCAACGTCATGAAACCTCCTGCAGGGTTCTTGTTTTTATGATGTAGGAGCCAGCTTGCTGGCGATGGTGTGTCAGTCGGTCTCGTGGTAGCTGATACACCATCGCGAGCAAGCTCGCTCCTACAGGGGTTCGAGTTCTCAGCTGGCCTTTTTGTCGGCCATGACTTGCGGGTAGTAACGCTTGATCGCCAGGGCGGCGTTATCGATCAGTGTCATGCAGGCCCAGACACCCCGAGCGGTATCACGGGCCGCGATAGCCTCGGCCAGGTCCCGGTGAATCGGCAAGGTGCGACGCAGTTCATCCGGATCGGCAGCGGACACTTCAAAGGCCACCGCCAGCAACGCGCCGAGGGCGGGAACCATTTGTTCGATGAATTGATTGTGGCTGGCGGCGAGGATGCACTCGTGGAAGAGCTGGTCGGCACGGTTGTAATCGATGCCGCTGTCCACCGCCCGTTCCAGTGCGTTGCAGGCCAACAGGATCGCGTCCACCTGTTCGCCGGTCGCGCGCTCGCAAGCCCAGCGCACGGCCATCGGTTCGATGGTGCGACGCAGATCGAGCAGATCGTCGACGAAGTTTTCCGGCAAGCCGCTGCGCGACAGCCAGCCGACGACTTGTGGATCGAAGAGGTTCCAGCGCCGCACCGGCAACACCCGCGTGCCGACTTTCGGGCCGACCTCGAGCATACCTTTGGCAACCAGGGTTTTGATCGCTTCGCGGATGACCGTGCGGCTCACGCCAAGTTGCTCGCCGAGGTCGGCTTCGACCTTGAGTGACTCACCCGGCCTGACCTGCCCCGTGGCCAGCCAGCATCCCAGCCAGTCGACCGTCGTAGCATGAAAGCTGTTGGACATGGGCACCTCGAAGCCGTATGCGATGGAGGCCCACGCTAATCATCATACGATTGGGTGTCAATTTGATTTTTTGAAGAAATCAGAAATCTAATGTGGGAGCGGGCTTGCTCGCGAAGACGGAGTCACATCTAACAAAGATGTCGGCTGACCCAGCGCTTTCGCGAGCAAGCCCGCTCCCACAGGGTTTTGCGTCAGGGTTCGAGACCGATGGGGAAGAACTCGCCGCCACTCCAGACACCGAGCCAACGCTGGCCGTCGATTTCTCGGCTCACTGCCAGCTCTACCAGTTGGTAGAACACATTGCGGTGAATCAACGCCTCCAGATTACTGCGCACATGGACGTAAGGGGCTGGCTCCTGCGTGTCGGGATCGATCACTACGCGCAAGGAATGCTCCGCACCGGCCTCGGTGGTTTCATCGACATTGGTGGTAAAGCGCAACACCTGCGCCTCGCCCTCGCCTTCCACGTCCACCGCAATCGCCACGAACGGCGCATCGTCGACTTTGATGCCGACCTTTTCCACCGGGGTAATCAGGAAATAATCATCGCCGTCGCGGCGAATGATGGTGGAGAACAACTTGACCATCGGCTTGCGCCCGATCGGCGTGCCCAGGTAATACCAGGTGCCGTCCCGGGCGATGCGCATGTCGATGTCGCCGCAGAAATCGGGGTTCCACAGGTGCACCGGCGGCAAGCCTTTGGTCTTGGGGATCTGCCCCAGCAAGTCGTTGGCTTTTTGCGGGCCACTCATGGCGTTCTCCTTGAAATTACTGGTCGCTGAGCCCCAACAGGCCGCGCGCATATTGCTCCAGCGGCGGACCCATCAGGTCTTCGGGTTTTTTATCGTGGAACGTCAGTAAACCGCCACGACTCTTGATGGTCGCAGTATCAATCAAATACTGGGTGCTGGTCTCGATCAACATGATCTGAATCATACCGCTGTCGATGCCGAGGCGATCCAGGGCTTCCTGATCCAGCCATTCGTCCGAGTTGCCGATACGGTCGTCCGACTTGGCGAATCGGGTGTAGAGCAGATAGTGCGCACCGGCGGCACGGGCTTCGCCCATGGCCTGGTCGAGGCCTTCCGGCGTGCGGGCACGGCGGACCATCGGGAAGTATTCGACGAAGCCATCGAACGCGACTTCGGCAATCACGTTGGGCCGCGGGTAAATGGCGCTGCCCGGCGGCATGAAAGCGCCCTGGGCGATGTAGACGAACGAATCCGGTTGAATGCGCAGGTTGTTTACGCGTCGGCTGTCGCTGTGATCGAGCAACCCCGCATCGCTCATATGGTAACGAGTGCCTTCGGCCATATCGCTGACGTTCATGCAGCCACCAAGCGCCAAAACGGCCAGCAGCAAAACCAGGCTACGCATCCTATCCTCCAGAGGCCGGTGTCGGAAAACCGGCGAATGGCCGTAGGATGCAGCTTTTGCGCCAGCTCATGGGCATTGTTGGCTTATCCATAGCCATCGCGAGCAAGCTCGCTCCCACAAGGGTTTATGCAAAACCTTGTGGGAGCGTGGCTTGCCCGCGATGAGGCCGGATCAGCCGCCGATGATCTTCATGACAGTCGCGCCGCCAGAGAACGCCACTTCCTGCTTGTCCCCCAAGGCTTTCACCAGGAGTCTCTGCAACGCCGGCAGCGCCTGGTGGCGCGGTTTGTCCAGCAGGTCGCCGACGTAATGGCGATTGCTCGACGACAGGCAGCCATGCAGCCACCCGGTGGAAGACAAGCGCAGTCGCGAGCAGGTCCGGCAGAACGGCACACTTTCGTTGGCGATCACGCCGAAGTAACCCTGGCCGGGAATTTCATAACGAACCGCCGTTGCATCGACCGGAGCATCGGCCTGCAGATATTCATAGCGCTCGCCGATCAGGCTCAGCAATTGCTGGAGACTGACGAACTGTTGCAAAAAGGCATTGGAATCGTTGGCCAGGTGGCCCATGCGCATCAGCTCGATGAAGCGCAGTTCATAACCGCGCTCCAGGCAGTAGTCGAGCAGCGGCATCACTTGATCAAGGTTCTGTCCGCGCAGCGGCACCATGTTGACCTTGATCTTCATGCCGGCCGCACTGGCCTCGTCCATGCCGTTTAGCACGGTGGCCAGGTCGCCGCCCCGGGCAATGCCGCGGAACGCACTGGCGTCGAGGGTATCGAGGGAAACGTTGAGGCGCCGAATCCCGGCGTTCACCAACAGCGGCAGTTTCTTGGCCAGTAACTGGCCATTGGTGGTCAGGCTGATGTCTTCCAGGCCCATCTGCCCGACCGCTGTCATGAAGGCTTCGAGCTTGGGGCTGACCAGCGGCTCGCCGCCAGTAATGCGCAGACGCTCGATCCCTGCCGCCTCAATCAGATAAGCCACACCGCGTGCCATCGCTTCGGCCGACAATTCATCCTGCGCAGCCACCAGCCGCTTGCCGTTGGGCACGCAGTAGGTACAGGCGTAATTGCAGGCAGAGGTCAGACTGATTCGCAAGTTGCGAAAACGCCTGCCTTGACGGTCAACGATCATGGTCACTCCGGCGGAAGAATATCGGGCCGCTAAAACTTGACTCAGAAATCAAGTTTTAGCAAGTCCTCTACCTGAGTATATTCCTGCAGTACTGCGCCAAGTAGCGAAATCATGGCGCAATAAGGCAACTGAATGGCTCAGCTGCCGGAAGTGTCGGTGTCGCGCTTGCGTTTGTTGCCCATGCGCACGCCGATGTCCATCAGAAACTGGAAGAAACCTTCCTGATCTTCCAGCACATTGCTCCAGAACGGCGAGTGATACAGCGCGACGGCGCCGTGCACCAGCGCCCAGGACGCGCAGTAGTGGAAGTAAGGTGGCACGTCTTCCAGCTTGCCTTCACTGATCCGGCCCTTGATCAGCAGGGTCAGGCGTTCGAAGTTCGAGGCACGGATCTTGTGCAGCTCCTCGATCATCTCCGGCACCTGGTTGCCCTTGACCACTTTCTCTTCGAGGCGGTCGAACAGGCGATAGCGCTGTGGATCGCGCATGCGGAATTCGAAGTAGGCCCGGGATAGGGCTTCCTTGTCCTTGTCGACATCGGCCGAATGCAGCAGTGCGTTCAAATCGCGCTCGTAATCGAGCATCAGGCGCAGATAGATTTCCGCCTTGGATTTGAAGTGCTTGTAGATCGTGCCTTTGCCGATACCGACGGCATCAGCAATCATCTCGACGGTGACACTGTCTTCACCTTGTTCGAGGAACAGCTTTAGCGCGGTATCGAGAATTTCCTGCTCGCGGCGACGAAACTCACGGACCTTACGAGGTTCTTTATGCATAAGAAAAGGTCTGTCGGGGTCAAAATTCGAAGCCGCGTATTATGCCTAACTTACGCAAAAATGCACGGATCATCCGACCATATCTGCGCTTTCCGGTCATTCCGCGCACGATTACCGGTTGATGAGAACTCTTCCGAAGCGCACGTATTCCAAATTTGTTTAAAAACCCGGGCCGACAAACTGGACGAGGCGCAATCCTGATCAATACTTGAACTGTCGGCGGGGCATCTCCCCCAAGTGTCACGCCGATATTGGTACCAACGGACCGCGTGCCATTGTTTTACTCCTAATGGTCTTAACCCGGATTCACCCCCCAGAACCCGGGTTTTTTTTGCCTGCGATTTAACCTTTTACGTGCGCCAGCGGGAACAGCCGCTTGAAATTGGCCGTGGTCTGCTCGGCAAACCGCTCGTAGGGTTCACCACGCAACATTGCCAGAAATTCCGCTACTTCACGCACGTACTGCGGCAGATTTGGCTTGCCGCGATGGGGAATCGGCGCCAGGTAGGGCGAGTCGGTTTCCACCAGCAACCGGTCGGCCGGCACCTTGCTGGCCACGTCGCGCAACGCATCGGCATTGCGAAAAGTGACAATCCCGGACAAGGAAATGTAATAGCCCATGTCCAGCGCGGCCTTCGCCATTTCCCAGTCTTCGGTAAAGCAGTGCAATACGCCCGCCTGGGGCAGTGCCGCTTCGCGCAGCAAGTCCAGGGTATCGGTGCGAGCCCCGCGGGTGTGGATGATCACCGGTTTGCCGGTCTGCTGCGCCGCTTGCAGGTGCAGGCGAAAGGATTCCTGCTGCAACTGCGCCGCTTCCGGCTCGTAGTGGTAATCGAGGCCGGTTTCGCCGATGGCGACCACACGCGGGTGATTGAGCTCCTGCAACAGCCAGTCCAGCGCCGGCGCGGCACCGGGCTGTACATCCAGAGGGTGCACGCCCACCGAGCAGTCGACGTCGTCATAACGCTCGGCCAGGGCTTTGACGTCGGCCGCGTTGTCCGCGCTGACACCGATACACAGAAAGTGCCCGACCCCGCGCTGTCGGGCGGCATCCAGGGCAGCATCCAGGGAGCCGTCGTGGGCGGCCAGGTCGAGGCGATCGAGGTGACAATGGGAATCTACGAGCATAAAGGGCTGCAACTTACATCGAATGGGTGGGACGGTCGGGTGTACTGATGAATTCTAGGCGCAGACAGTCATCTTTGGGCAGGCAGCGACGCCCATTGCACCAGTAAGGCCTCCAGCAGCAAGGCCGGATTGAGGTTGGCCTTGCTCAAGACTTTCTGTCGCTGGGCGAGAATCCAGTCCTGGATATCGAGGACTTTGCCCTGGGCGGTTTTCTGCGCCAGGTATTGCACGACCTTGCGCATGTCGGCCAGGCCGAGGCCGGCTTCGTCCTGGGTCAATTGATAGCGCAGGATCAGGCTCGACCAGTCGCAGAACCAATCGAACAGGCGCAACATCGGAATGTTTTTCCATTCTTCGGCCAGTTGCGTCGGCGACTGCTGTTGCTTGAGGAGTTTCTTCACCCCTTCCACGACTTGCATACGCTGCTCACGCACACCCTGGGCCTGGAGATTGACCGCCGCCAGTGGCGAACCTGCGGCCAGCGTCAGCAACTCGACGCGCTCCTCTTCGGAACATTCCGGCAACGCCTGGGCCAGCCACTTCAAGCTCATGGCCTCGCCCGGCAGCGGACAGGCCTGCTGCACGCAGCGACTCTTGATGGTGGGCAGCAAACGGCTCGGCTGATGGCTGACCAGCAACAAAACCGTATCGCCGGACGGCTCTTCGAGGCTCTTGAGCAAGGCGTTGGCGGCGTTGATGTTCATCGACTCGACCGGCTCGATCAGCACCACTTTGCGCCCGCCCAACTGCGCGGTCTGCACCACGAAACCGACCAGATCACGAACCTGATCGACCTTGATCGCCTTGTCGGCTTCCTCCGGTTCAAGGATGTAGTTATCCGGGTGGCTGCCAGCCTTGAGCAACAGGCAGGATTTGCATTCGCCGCAGGCCTCCAGCGCCGTCGGGCGCTGGCACAGCAAGCTGGCCATCAGGCGTTCGGCCAGTGCCCGCTTGCCGATCCCGGCCGGGCCATGCAGCAGGTAGGCGTGCGCATGCTGCGCGCGACCCGCCAGGTGCTGCCAGAGGTTTTCCTGCCACGGATAGGCCTCAGCCACGGTTCAACTCCAGCAGGCGCGGCAACAAGGCATCCAGCGATTGCTGAACCTGTGCCAACGGTTGGGCCGCATCGACCAGCACATAACGCGCCGGATCCGCCTTGGCCCGCGTGAGGAACGCATGACGTACGGCATCGAAAAAGGTCCGGCCTTCGAGTTCGAAGCGATCCAGGCGGCCGCGTGCGCTGGCGCGGGCCAGGCCGACCTCGACAGGCAGATCGAAAATCAGTGTCAGGTCAGGGCGCAGATCGCCTTGAACGAAGGTTTCCAGAGCCGCGATGCGCTCAAGCGACAAACCACGGCCGCCGCCCTGGTAGGCGTAAGTCGAATCGGTAAAACGATCACACAAGACCACGGCACCGCGGGCCAGCGCGGGGCGAATCACTTCAGCCAGGTGCTGGGCACGCGCCGCGAACACCAACAGCAACTCGGTATCCGGGTTCATGACTTCGTCGACCGGAGTCAACAGCACTTCACGGATGCGCTCGGCCAACGGCGTGCCCCCCGGCTCGCGGGTCAACACCACTTCGATGCCGGCGGCGCGCAAGCGCTCGGCCAGGTATTCGCGATTGGTGCTCTTGCCGGCGCCTTCCGGGCCTTCCAGAGTAATAAACAAGCCAGTCA
Organism: Pseudomonas sp. PDM28; assembly: GCF_019219115.1. Classification (NCBI taxonomy): domain Bacteria; kingdom Pseudomonadati; phylum Pseudomonadota; class Gammaproteobacteria; order Pseudomonadales; family Pseudomonadaceae; genus Pseudomonas; species Pseudomonas sp. PDM28. The sequence continues at coordinate 136,519 of NZ_JAHUWG010000009.1, read as the reverse complement.
CAGGCAGTCCTTAATCAGAGTCATTGCGGGCTTTTCGGTGCGCTTGCATCGGGGTCCGGTGTTTCAGGAGCTGGCGCAGGATCTTGCGCCGGCACTTGCGGCAGCGCCTCGGGTGCCGTGTTCGGTGAAGCGGCCGGGATCGGTGCCAGCTCCTGCGAAGCCTTGGCCTCCTGCGTACCGTTTTGCTCAGTCTGGGTCGGCGCTGTCTCTGGCGTGGCAGTGGGCGCCGGGCTGGAGCGGTAATCGGCGCGACGCTTGAGCTGGAACTCCTTCACGGCATTGTTGTGGGCATCCAGGTCGTCGGAGAACACGTGAGTGCCATCACCGCGCGCCACGAAGTAGAGGCTGTTGCCCTCCACCGGATTGAGCGCCGCATGAATGGCTTCGCGACCGACCATGGAAATCGGCGTCGGTGGCAGGCCCGCATTCATGTAGGTGTTATAAGGCGTCGATTCCTTGAGGTGAGCCCGGGTCAGCTTGCCGCTGTAGCGGTCGCCGAGGCCATAGATCACCGTCGGGTCGGTCTGCAGCAACATGCCCATCGCCATCCGCCGCACAAACACGCCGGCAATCTGCCCGCGCTCCTGTGGTACGCCGGTTTCCTTTTCGACCAGCGAGGCCATGATCAGCGCTTGATAGGGTTCGGTGTACGGCGCATCCGCAGCGCGCTGCTCCCACTCCCTGGCGAGTACTTCGTCTAGGCGGTCGTAGGCGGTTTTCAGCAGCTCGATATCGGACATGCCGCGCACGTAACGATAGGTGTCAGGGAAGAAGCGCCCTTCCGGAAAAATCCCGGTGTGGCCGAGCTTGTCCATGACCTGGCTATCGCTCAAACCGGCGAGGCTATGATCGAGCTTCTCTTCCTTGGCCAGTGCTGCGCGCACCTGGCGGAAATTCCAGCCTTCGACTAGGGTCAGGCTGTACTGAACCATTTCCCCGCGTTTCCACAGGTCGATCAGGCCCTCGACGGTCATGCCCGGCTTCATGCGGTATTCACCGCTGTGCAGGGGTTGCTTGGCGAGATTGAAGCGCCAATACACGCGCAGCCAGAAGGCGTCCTTGATGACGCCATTGGCTTCGAGTCGGTAGAAGGTGCGGGTCGGCGTGGTGCCCTTGGGCACATCCAGCAATTGTTCCTGGGCAATGTTCAGCGGCTGTACCAGCGCCGAATGAATTTTCCAGGCTGAAGCACCCATCAGCAGCCCTGCCAGAACCACTCCGGTTTCCAGCAGCAGCAAGAGTTTACGTCTCACGTATCAAGCATCCAGTAGCACACGGGCAATGGTTTGGAGTTTACGGGTGAGCGGCCCAACCGGCCAGTGAAGAGCAGCATAGGCACGCACCGGCCAGATACCATACACGCTGTTGCAGACAAACACTTCGTCAGCCCATTGCAGCTGTTCAAGGGGGATGTCGGTGATTTGCGTGGGGATTCCCAGCGACTTGGCCTGGAACAATAGTTCGGCACGCATCACGCCGGCCACGCCGCAGCGCTTGAGATCAGCCGTGATGAGCACACCGTCACGCACCAGGAACAGATTGCTGAACACGCCCTCGATCACGCGCCCGGCCTGATCGAGCATCAAGCCTTCGGCATGCTCGGTGTCCTGCCATTCGGCACGGGCCAGGACTTGTTCAAGTCGATTGAGGTGCTTGAGGCCGGCCAGTAATGGCTGCGTGGACAATCGCGTGGTGCAGGGAAACAGACGAACACCCTGCTCGCCATGCGCGGCAGCATAGGCTGCAGGTGGATTGCCTTGCAGAATGCGTCGGGCCCGGGCCGAAGGATCGGGAGCGTAACCGCGCAGACCGTCGCCGCGGGTGAGAATGAGCTTGAGCACCCCGTCACCCAATGCGGCGGCGTAGGCCAGCAGTTCGCTGCGGATCAATTCCTGATCGGCAGCAAGCGCCAGACGCGAACAACCATGCGCCAGACGCGACAGATGCCGCTCCAGCAACACGGGCTGCCCGTTGCGCACGGCGATGGTCTCGAACAGACCATCGCCATAAGCCAGGCCGCGATCCTTCAGCGACAGAGCGTCAGCCGGCTGACCGTCGACCCAGCTGTCCATCAGCCTGCGAACCGGCGGAACACCAGCGAGCCATTGGTGCCACCAAAACCGAAGGAGTTGGACACGACCACATCGATATCCATGTTGCGCGCGGTGTGCGGCACGAAATCGAGGTCGCAGCCTTCATCCGGCTCATCGAGGTTGATGGTCGGCGGCGCTACCTGGCTGTTGATCGCCAGCACGCTGAAGATCGCCTCGACCGCGCCCGCCGCACCCAGCAGGTGACCGGTCATGGACTTGGTGGAACTGACGGCCAGCTTGTAGGCATGCTCGCCGAACACCGACTTGATCGCATTGACTTCAGCGAGATCGCCTGCGGGAGTCGACGTGCCGTGGGCGTTGATGTACTGCACTTGATCGCCATTGATCTTCGCATCGCGCAGCGCATTGGTGATGCAGCGGGCAGCACCCGCGCCATCGGCTGGCGGTGAGGTCATGTGGTAGGCATCGCCACTGGTACCGAAGCCGATCAGCTCGGCGTAGATGGTCGCACCACGGGCCTTGGCGTGTTCCAGCTCTTCCAGAACCAGTGCACCGGCACCATTGGACAGCACGAAGCCGTCACGGCCCTTGTCCCATGGACGGCTGGCGCGGGTCGGCTCGTCGTTGCGGGTAGACAGCGCGCGCGAGGCACCGAAGCCGCCCATGCCCAGGCCGCAGGCTGCCATCTCGGCGCCGCCGGCAATCATCACGTCGGCTTCGTCGTACATGATGTTGCGGGCTGCCATGCCAATGCAATGGGTACCAGTGGTACAGGCCGTGGCGATGGCGTAGTTAGGTCCCTGTGCCCCCAGATGGATCGACAGGAAACCGGAAATCATATTGATGATCGAGCCTGGCACGAAGAACGGGGAAATCCGCCGTGGGCCGGTCTCGTGCAGGGTGCGGCTGGTTTCTTCGATATTGGTCAGACCGCCAATACCCGAGCCCATGGCCACGCCGATACGCTCACGGTTGGCGTCGGTGACTTCCAGACCGGAATTGCGTACCGCCTGAAAACCTGCGGCCAGACCGTACTGAATGAACAGGTCGAGCTTGCGGGCTTCCTTGACCGACAGGTATTCCTCGACATTGAAGTCCTTTACCGAGCCGCCAAAACGGGTGGAATAGGCAGAAAGGTCGGTGTGTTCGATCAGACCAATGCCACTGCGGCCAGCCAGAATGCCCTGCCAGCTGCTCGGCACATCCGTGCCCAGTGGCGACAACATACCCATACCGGTGACTACGACGCGTCTACGCGACACAGCACTCTCCTTTTTTCAAATGACGACTTTGCATCAGGCCTAAAGAAAAAACCGCACGCCATGATGGCAGTGCGGTTTTTCCATGACAGCGAGCAACGATTACAAACTATTACGCCTGGTGGCTAGTAACGTAGTCGATTGCAGCTTGTACAGTAGTGATCTTCTCGGCTTCTTCGTCAGGGATTTCGGTCTCGAATTCCTCTTCCAGAGCCATCACCAGCTCAACGGTGTCAAGGGAGTCGGCACCCAGGTCTTCAACGAAGGAAGCAGTGTTGACCACTTCTTCTTCTTTAACGCCCAGTTGCTCAGCAACGATTTTCTTGACGCGCTCTTCGATGGTGCTCATACCTTGTTTTCACTCCTAATGGACAAATTCAGGCAGCTGGCCAGTGGGTAAGTGTATAGAAAGGCTTTTCAGCTTTTCAACTGAAAGCTTCACTCCTCGAACCCGGTGACCCTCTGCCTATAAATAGATTGCAGCTTTATAACGGATTTTAGACAGCTCGTATGACATTTTTTTGAAGCAATCCGTCACATTTGAATTACATGTACATCCCGCCGTTCACCGGGATTGTAGCTCCGGTAACGTAAGCCGCACCGTCCGACGCAAGAAAAGCGACCACGGACGCGATCTCTTGAGCTTGCCCCAGACGACCCAGCGGAATCTGCGTCTGCAAGGCTTCACGCTGCGCCTCGGGCAGTTCACGGGTCATATCGGTATCGATGAACCCTGGGGCCACCGAGTTTACCGTAATCGCACGCGAACCGACTTCACGCGCCAATGCACGGCTGAAACCTTCCAGACCGGCCTTGGCGGCAGCGTAGTTTACTTGGCCTGCGTTGCCCATGGCACCCACAACCGAACCAATACTGATAATTCGGCCCCAACGGGCTTTGGTCATGCCACGCAAAACGCCCTTGGACAGGCGGAACAGACTGTTCAGGTTGGTATCGACAACGTCGTGCCACTCGTCGTCTTTCATGCGCATCATCAGGTTATCGCGGGTGATACCGGCATTGTTGACCAGGATCGCCGGCGCACCGAACTGCTCCTGGATGCTCGCCAGGACCGCCGCCACCGACTCGTCACTGGTGACATTGAGTTCCAGGCCGGTGCCTTGAATACCGTTTTCCTTCAGGGTCGCGGCAATACGCTCGGCACCCGACGCGGAAGTCGCGGTACCGACAACGATGGCGCCCTGACGACCCAGTTCCAGGGCGATAGCCTGGCCGATGCCACGGCTTGCACCGGTGACCAGTGCAACTTTACCTTGCAGACTCATGCAAGCTTCTCCTGATTCAGGCCAACGCTGCACGGGCGGCAGCGAAAGCGTCTGGGGTATTGAGGTTGGATGTCGATACGCCTTCGGCGCAACGCTTGTTCAGACCGGCCAGCACTTTACCCGGGCCGCACTCGACCAGATTGGTCGCGCCCCTGGCAGCCAGCGCCTGTACGGATTCGACCCAGCGTACGGGCTTGTACAGCTGTTCGAGCAGATCACGCTTGAGGGTTTCCAGATCGGCCGGCACTTCGGCGCTGACGTTCTGGACCACAGGAATCTGTGGCGCCTGCCAGTTGATCGCGGCGATCGATTCGGCGAAACGCTCGGCAGCCGGACGCATCAGCTCGCAGTGGGACGGCACGCTGACCGGTAGCGGCATGGCGCGCTTGGCACCACGCGCCTTGCAGCCTTCGATGGCGCGCTCGACCGCAGCCTTGGCACCGGCGATGACCACCTGGCCAGGGGAGTTGAAGTTCACCGCACTGACCACTTCGCCTTGCGCCGCTTCGGCACAGGCGGCCAGTACGTCGGCATCATCCAGACCGAGGATGGCGGCCATGCCGCCCTGCCCGGCCGGGACGGCCTCCTGCATCAGCTGGCCACGACGCTCGACGAGTTTCACCGCGTCGCCCAGGCTCAGGCTGCCCGCTGCCACCAGCGCGCTGTATTCACCCAGGCTGTGCCCGGCGACGTAGGCCGGACGTGCACCACCTTCGGCCAGCCACAGACGCCACAGGGCGATCGAGGCGGTCAGAATGGCCGGTTGGGTTTTATCGGTTTGATTGAGTTGCTCTTCCGGCCCTTGCTGGGTCAGTGCCCACAGGTCGTAACCCAGTGCATCGGAAGCTTCTTTGAATGTTTCAAGGACAACCGGATGTTGTGCGCCCAGCTCGGCCAGCATGCCGAGGGACTGCGAACCCTGTCCCGGGAAGACGAATGCGAGGGAAGCAGACATGTAACAAGCCCCTAATGATCTTGTCGTCGGAGAATTGGCGCCCCGCTTTGGGGACGCAAGAAACTGACAGTTGGATGGCCCATCGAACCAAGCGGTCACATTTAAGCATTGTCCGACGAAAACGCCTAAAGCAACAAATCCTCCAGACGACCGTGCAGGCGCTCGGGAAGATTCTCCTGAATCTCGATCATGGCGCGCGAAATGGCGCTTTGGAAACCCTGGACCCCTGCAGAACCGTGGCTCTTCACCACAATCCCCTGCAAGCCGAGAAAGCTCGCGCCGTTATGCCGGGCAGGCGCCAGGTCGGCCTGCAGACGCTTCATCAACGGCAGCGCCAGTGCACCGACCGCACGTGAGGCCAGGCTCTTCTTGAACAGCGCCTCGATGCGCCCGGCAATCATGGTCGCCAGGCCTTCGCTGGATTTGAGCAGGATGTTGCCGACAAAACCGTCACACACCACCACATCCGCTTCGCCACGGTACAAACCGTCGCCCTCGATAAAGCCGATGTAATTGATGCCCCGGGCGCCTTGCAACAAAGTCGCCGCCAGCTTGACCTGCTGATTGCCCTTGATGTCTTCGGTGCCGATATTCAGCAACGCCACCCGTGGGCGGCTGATGCCCAGCGTCTCCGCCGCCACCGAGCCCATGACCGCAAACTGCAACAGATGCTCGGCACTGCAATCGACGTTGGCACCCAGGTCGAGCAATTGGCAGTAACCCTTTTGTGTCGGGATCGCCGCCACCATGGCCGGACGGTCAATGCCCGGCAGGGTCTTGAGCACGAAGCGCGACAACGCCATCAGCGCCCCGGTATTGCCGGCACTGACACAGGCCTGGACTTTACCATCGCGCAGCAACTCAAGGGCCACGCGCATCGATGAGTCGGGCTTGCCTCGCAAGGCTTGGGCGGGTTTTTCGTCCATGCCGATGACTTCGCTCGCCGGAGCAATCGACAGGCGCGCGCGATCCACAGCCGAATGGCCAGCGATCAATTCTTCAAGTAGGGAGGGTTGACCGACGAGGGTCAGGTGCAGCGAGGGTGTAGCGGACAGGCAAGCAAGGCTGGCCTGGACAATGCTGCGGGGACCGAAGTCCCCGCCCATTGCGTCAATCGCGATGACTTGAGCGGACAAGTGATTACTCGTCAGCGCCCTTGTCGATCACTTTACGGCCACGGTATACGCCTTCTGGCGATACGTGGTGACGCAGGTGAACTTCACCGGTGGTTTTTTCTACAGACAGGGTGCTAGCCTCGAGAGCGTCGTGCGAACGGCGCATGTCACGGGCAGAGCGGGATTTTTTGTTCTGCTGAACAGCCATAATTGATTAACTCCTAAACGTTTGGGTCACGCTTTAACTGCGCCAATACACTGAACGGGTTGGACCGCGTTACCTCGTCCTCGCTCGGTTCGGGCTCATCTGCTCCCGCCGGCTGCTGGCATTCTTCCGGATGATGAGCAGGCACAATGGGCAAGGCGAGCAGAAGCTCCTCCTCGATCAGTGACTGCAGATCCAATGGATCTTCGCCCAGTTCCAGCACGTCATAACCTTTCGGCAACGACTGGGTATTCGCACCCTCCTTCACCACAGCGTAACTGCATTCGCTATGGATCGGCAGGGTGACCAGCTCAAGACAACGCTGGCAAACCATTTTGACTTCAGTGTCGATAAAGCTGTGGATGACCACAGATTTACGTTCATCTCGTTCAAAAACGAATTTAGCCTGCACCGTACCGACATTGTCGGAAAGCGGGTCGCAGAGTCTCTCCAAATCGGCCAGCAGCATTTCACCTTGAAGGGTGGTGCCACGATCAGCCAATTTGCGCGGGTCAACGTGAGGTGGAATCGGGTCATTCAACATAGGCGCAGCATTATAGGGATGCACCCGCCCATGTCAAAGGAAATTCAGCCCTGTCCGTCACTTGGAAGCCTCGCTAGAATTCGCATCTGCCTTATGGAGATGCGCATGCTGCCTTTATTACTCGCTTCCGGCTCGGTCTATCGCCGGGAATTGCTGGCCCGCCTGCAACTGCCATTCACCTGCAGTTCGCCGGATATCGACGAAAGCCATCGCCCGGGCGAATCCGCCGTCGCGCTGGTCAAGCGCCTTGCCGAAGAGAAGGCACGCGCCCTGGCCGCCAGCCATACCGCTCATCTGATAATCGGCTCCGACCAGGTTGCCGTGCTGGGAGAGCGGATAATCGGCAAGCCCCACACCTTCGAAAAAGCCCGCGAACAACTGCTGGCCGCCAGCGGCACCAGCGTGACATTCCTGACCGGCCTGGCCTTGCTCAACAGCAGTACAGGGCACTGCCAGGTCGATTGCGTGCCGTTTACCGTACACATGCGCACACTCGACGCGACCCGCATCGAGCGCTACCTGCACGCCGAGCAGCCCTACGACTGCGCAGGCAGTTTCAAGGCCGAAGGCCTGGGGGTCAGCCTGTTTCGCAGCACCGAGGGGCCTGACGCCACCAGCCTGATCGGTCTGCCGCTGATTCGTTTGATCGACATGTTGCTGGTCGAAGGCGTGCAAACACCCTAAAGCAAAAGATCGCAGCCTTCGGCAGCTCCTACAGGCGATCTGTGTAGGAGCTGCCGCAGGCTGCGATCTTTTGATCTTTAAAACAGCTTAACGCAACGACGGACCGTTAAACCCCATCCACATCGCCAAATGCTCAGCCACGCTGGCACCGAGCTTCTTCGAGAAGCGATCGAATGGCGACTCCTGAACGGTAAAGTCCACCAACTCTTTCTCGCCGATCACATCCCGCGCAACCGAACTGGCATTGCCCAGCCCATCGATCAACCCCAGCGGCAGCGCCTGCTCGCCGGACCAGACCAGGCCGGAGAACAGCTCCGGATGCTCCTTGTCCTTCAAGCGATCGCCGCGCCCTTGCTTGACGCTGTTGATGAACTGCTTGTGGGTCGTATCGAGCACACCCTGCCAGAAAGCGGTTTCTTCCGGCTTTTGCGGCTGGAACGGATCAAGGAACGACTTGTGTTCGCCCGAGGTGTAGGTGCGACGCTCGACACCCAGCTTCTCCATGGTGCCGACAAAGCCGTATCCGGCCGCCGTCACACCGATGGAGCCGACCAGGCTCGCCTTGTCGGCGTAGATCTGATCCGCCGCGCTGGCGATGTAGTAAGCACCGGAAGCCCCCAGGTCGGAAATGACCGCATAGAGCTTGATGTCCGGATGCAGACCGCGCAGGCGACGAATCTCGTCATAGACATAACCCGACTGCACCGGACTGCCGCCCGGGCTGTTGATGCGCAGGATGACACCCCTGACCTTCTTGTCCTCGAAAGCCGCGCGCAGGCTGCCAACGATATTGTCTGCGCTGGCCGGTTCCTTGTCGGCAATCATGCCTGTCACATCGATCAACGCCGTGTAATTGGCACTGAGGGTAGCGGCCTTTTCCATATCCATCAGCGGCGAAAACAGTGCAATAACGCCGAAAAGATACACAAACGTCAGCAACTTGAAGAAAATCCCCCAGCGACGGGACCGCCGCTGCTCCTGCACACTGGCCAGCAGCGTCTTCTCCAGCAGCTTCCAGCTTTTGTCGTCACCGCTCTCTGCGCTCGCCTTGGCGGGCGCCTTCCATTCGTCGGTCATGCCGTCCACCCCAAAAACAACTGGTTAAGCCTGCTGACTCAGCCAGGCGTGCAATTCTGAAAAACGGTCGATGGCCAGTCGCGGCTCATACAACTTCAGCGCATCGATCGATTGAGCGCCATAGCTTACGGCCACTGACCCCATGCCGGCGTTGCGTGCCATCTGCAAATCAAAGGACGAATCACCGACCATCAATGCCTGCTCCGGGCGAACCTCGCAATGCGCGAGAATCTGCTCGAGCATCAGCGGATGGGGCTTGCTGGCGGTCTCGTCGGCGGCACGGGTGATGTCGAAGTAATCCTCCCAGCCATGGGCTTTCAACACCCGATCCAGCCCGCGACGGGCCTTGCCGGTCGCCACAGCCAGATGATAACCCTCGGCACGAAATGCCTCGAGCGACTCGACCACACCCTCGAACAACGGCGAAGGCTCGGCCTCCGACGCAATGTAATGCTCGGCGTAGTGCTCGCGAAACGCTATCAACTCGGCGTCATCGATCTCGGGGTACAGGGTGCGGATCGCTTCCGGCAAGCCCAAGCCGATGATGCCCTTGACGGCAAAATCGTCGCGCTGTTCAAAACCGGAGCGCCGGGAGGCAACATGCATCGCCTCGACAATCCGGCCAATGGAGTCGGCCAGCGTGCCGTCCCAATCGAAGATCAGCAGCTTGTAATCAGATGGGCGCACTCAATCGCTCCACAGTCTTGGCCCACATCTCGTCGACCGGCGCCTGCAACTTCAGCTCGCCGCCATCAGGCAACGGCACGGTCAGCATGTAGGCATGCAGGAACAGGCGCTTGCCGCCCAGATCGCGGATTTCCTTGCTGAAACCTTCTTCGCCGTACTTGGTGTCGCCAGCGATGCAATGCCCGGCGTGCAAGGTATGCACGCGGATCTGGTGAGTCCGGCCGGTAATCGGCTTGGCTTCGATCAGGGTGGCAAAGTCGCCGAAGCGGCGCAGGACCTTGAACACGGTCACGGACTCCTTGCCCTCCTCCTCGTCGACCTCGACCATGCGCTCGCCGGAGCGCAGATTGCTCTTGCCCAGCGACGCACGGACCTGCTTGATCGAACTCGCCCAGTTGCCGCGGACCAGCGCCATGTAGCGCTTGTCGACGCCATCACCACGCAACGCGGTGTGCAAGTGGCGCAACATGCTGCGCTTCTTGGCGATCATCAACAGGCCGGACGTGTCACGGTCGAGACGGTGAACCAGCTCGAGCTCCTTGCAATCGGGGCGCAACTGACGAAAGGCTTCGATCACCCCGAACGTCAGGCCGCTACCGCCGTGAACCGCAATGCCGGCGGGCTTGTTGATCACGATCAGGGCCTTGTCTTCGAAGACAATCGAGGCTTCGAGCCGCTGCAGCAGGCCTTGTGCCAGTGGCACCGGCTCGTCGCGCTCAGGCACGCGAACCGGCGGCACGCGCACGATATCGCCCGCCTGCAGCTTGTACTCGGGCTTGATCCGACCTTTGTTCACGCGCACTTCGCCCTTGCGCAAAATGCGGTAAATCAAGGTCTTGGGCACGCCTTTGAGCCGGGCGAGAAGGAAATTATCAATACGTTGGCCGGCATATTCCGGCGAGACCTCAAGCAGTTGTACGCCTGGAGTCGGGGGGGTAGTCGTCGTCATGCCGCAGATGATAACAATTTTTATGGAATTGAAGCACTTAATCATTGCTGCTATAGTCGCGAACGCCGCCAAAAGCGGCCTGGACAGCGGACCAACGGTCAAAAACCGGCCCTGACCAACGCAATTCACCAGGACGCGAGGCCGTCCTACGGGGCTTTCGCTACGTAACGGTGGAGTTTGCAGGTGTAACGAGCGCAGGTGACATGAGGCCTGAATCACGCCACAAAGCAGAGTTTTCCACTCGTTTTGCGAGCCATATTCACGGCCAGTTCACAAAGTGCAGTCAGCTGCGAATGACCTCGAGCGAAGGCATCGGAAACAACGCCTAAATTAGCCATGATGCGTGACCTCCCCTTTCGGAGCTCACGGTAAATGCCAACCCGCTGCGGATTCTGCGCGCGGCAGCACCCGAATTATCAGGGATACGTGTAGGGTGGAGATGCACAACCGCCGGACTGTGTAGCAACAGGCTTTCTCCAGACGCTTCATCTCGTCCACAGCCGCTGGTTGATTCCTCCTCCTGACTGAGTGCTTAAGTAGCCACAGCAAGCAGGACGCGTACGTCGCGATGAAGGCCCACATTGGCCGGACTTCGCTGGACACGGGAAATGGCCAACCACTCCCGACGCACCTGACACCGACCGTGAGAAGTCGTGTGTGCCGAACGCCGTTTCCGGCAGCCCGGAAACCGACGGTACTACATGAAAAGAATGCTGATTAACGCAACTCAACCCGAAGAGTTGCGTGTTGCACTGGTAGATGGCCAGCGCCTCTACGACCTGGACATCGAATCCGGTGCACGCGAGCAGAAGAAGGCCAACATCTATAAAGGCCGGATTACTCGCATCGAACCAAGCCTCGAGGCTGCCTTTGTCGATTTCGGCTCTGAGCGCCACGGCTTCCTGCCCCTCAAAGAAATCTCCCGCGAATACTTCAAGAAAGCCCCGGAAGGTCGCGTCAACATCAAGGACGTCCTGAGCGAAGGCCAGGAAGTCATCGTTCAGGTCGAAAAAGAAGAACGTGGCAACAAGGGCGCCGCCCTGACCACCTTCATCAGCCTGGCCGGTCGTTACCTGGTGCTGATGCCGAACAACCCGCGTGCCGGCGGTATCTCCCGTCGCATCGAAGGCGAAGAGCGCAACGAACTGCGTGAAGCCCTGAACGGCCTGGTTGCCCCGGCCGACATGGGCCTGATCGTGCGCACTGCCGGCCTGGGCCGCAGCAGCGAAGAAATGCAGTGGGACCTCGATTACCTGCTGCAACTGTGGACCGCTATCAAAGAAGCCTCGCTGGATCGCGCCGCGCCATTCCTGATCTACCAGGAAAGCAACGTGATCATCCGCGCGATCCGCGACTACCTGCGCCAGGACATCGGCGAAGTGCTGATCGACAGCGTTGAAGCCCAGGACGAAGCCCTGACCTTCATCCGCCAGGTGATGCCGCAGTACGCCAGCAAGATCAAGCTCTACGAAGACAGCGTTCCGCTGTTCAACCGTTTCCAGATCGAAAGCCAGATCGAAACCGCTTTCCAGCGCGTCGTCGAACTGCCTTCCGGCGGCTCCATCGTGATCGATCCGACCGAAGCCCTGGTGTCCATCGACATCAACTCGGCGCGCGCCACCAAAGGCAGCGACATCGAAGAAACCGCGCTGCAGACCAACCTTGAAGCGGCCGAAGAAATCGCCCGTCAGTTGCGCCTGCGCGACATCGGCGGCTTGATCGTCATCGACTTCATCGACATGACCCCTGCCAAGAACCAGCGCGCCGTGGAAGAGAAAGTCCGCGAATGCCTGGAAGCCGACCGCGCTCGTGTGCAAGTCGGTCGCATCTCGCGCTTCGGCCTGCTGGAAATGTCCCGTCAGCGCCTGCGTCCATCCCTGGGCGAAAGCAGCGGCATCGTCTGCCCGCGTTGCAACGGCACCGGCATCATCCGTGACGTTGAATCGCTGTCCCTGGCCATCCTGCGCCTGATCGAAGAAGAAGCCCTGAAAGACCGCACCGCCGAAGTTCGTGCACAAGTGCCGATCCCGGTGGCTGCATTCCTGCTCAACGAAAAACGCAACTCGATCACCAAGATCGAACTGCGCACCCGCGCCCGCATCGTCATCCTGCCGAACGATCACCTCGAGACGCCGCACTTCGAAGTACAACGCCTGCGTGATGACAGCCCGGAAGCGGCGACCAACCAGTCCAGCTACGAAATCGCCGCTGCCGCTGCCGAAGTCGAAGAAGTCCAGCCAGCCGCTGCGACCCGCACCCTGGTTCGCCAGGAAGCCGCGGTCAAGACCGCTCCGGCCCGCGCCAACGCTCCGGTTCCGACCGAAGTTGCCGCTCCGACCCCGACCCCGGCTCCGGCCGTCGTGCCTGAGCCAAGCCTGTTCAAAGGCCTGGTGAAGTCGCTGGTGAGCCTGTTCGCCACCAAGGAAGAGCCTGTCGCGCCGGTTGTGGTTGAAAAGCCAGCCGCCGAGCGTCCGGCCCGCAACGAAGAGCGTCGCAACGGTCGCCAGCAGAGCCGCAACCGTAACGGTCGCCGCGATGAAGAGCGCAAGCCTCGCGAAGAACGTGCACCGCGTGAAGAGCGCGCTCCGCGTGAAGAGCGTCAGCCACGCGAAGTGCGTGAGCCTCGCGAATCCCGTGAAGAAACCCCGGCAGTAGCTCGCGAAGAACGCGCACCACGCGCGCCTCGTGAAGAACGTGCGCCGCGCGCTCCGCGTGAAGATCGCAAGCCACGTGGCGAGCGTGAAGAACGCGTGCGTGAACTGCGCGAGCCTCTGGATGCCGCTCCGGCTGCTCCGGCCGCCGCTGCTACCGCAGAAGAGCGTCCAGCTCGCCAGCCACGCGAAGAGCGTGCTCCACGCCCACCGCGTGAAGAGCGTCAGCCTCGTGCCGAACAAGCTGCCGCCGCCGCAGCCGAAGAAGAACTGACCACCAACGAAGAGCAACTGCAGGAAGAAGGTCAGGAAAACGCCGAAGGCGATCGTCCACGCCGCCGTTCCCGTGGCCAGCGTCGTCGCAGCAACCGTCGCGAGCGTCAGCGTGACGCCAACGGCAACGTGATCGAAGGTTCGGAAGAGTCCGAGTCCGGCGAAAACGCTGAAGCGCCAAGCACTGCCGATCTGGCCGCCGGCCTGGCTGTCACCGCAGCCGTTGCCAGCAGCGTGATCAGTGCTCCAGCCGAAGCTGAAGCCAATGTGCAAGCCGAACGCGCCACTGCCGCGACCCTGGAAGCAGCTCCGGTTGAAGCGCCAGTCGTTGAAGCGACCACGCCGGTCGAAGTCACCGCCTCGCCGGAAATCGAAGTGGCGCCAGAAGCTCAGCCAGCCATTGAAGTGGTTGCCGAGCAGGCTCCAGTGGTTGAAGCACCTGCCGTAGCTGCAGAAGCGGTCGTCGAGACCGTGACTGAAACCGTTCGCGAAGTGCGTGAAGAGCAAACGGCATTCAACTGGGTGGCCGAGCCAGCCGTCGCTGAAACACCAGCGCCTGCTGCCGAGACCCAAGTGGCCGAAGCCATGGTTTCCGAGCCGGTGGTTGCCGCCGCGGAACCGGCTCCGGCGCCGGTGGTTGAAGCGCCTGTCGTTGAAGCTCCGGTAATTGCCGAAGCGCCTGCGCCAGTCGTCGAGGCCGCTCCTGTCAGCGCCCTGACGCCAAGTGGCCGTGCGCCTAACGACCCGCGTGAAGTGCGTCGTCGCAAGCGCGAAGCCGAGCGTCTGCAGAAGGAAGCTGAACTGGCTGCCGCTGCAGCTCCGGTTGAAGCGGTTGAAGAAGCGCCTGCCCCGGCCGCCGAAGTGGTTGCCGAGCCGGCTGAGTCGGTGATCCACGAAGCGCCGCGGTCCGTTCAGGAAGCGGTAGAGCAACACGAGCAAGCCCTGGAAAAAGAGCACGAGACCAAACCTCTCGCCTGATTCCATCGGCCACTAAAAAGCCCCGCCTGGTGAACCCAGGCGGGGCTTTTTTATATCCCTGAATATCCCCCAATCCCCTGTGGGAGCGAGCTTGCTCGCGATAGCGGAATGATATTCAACATTGGTGCTAGCTGATCCACCGCTATCGCGAGCAAGCTCGCTCCCACAAGGACCTATGCTGGCCTGAAGGTTAGTGCCTCAGGCACATCCACATCCCACAACACACCTGGATCATCCACAGTCACTTCGACCACCCGCCCTTGGGCAAACAGCGGTTTCGCGCCACGATCCCCCGATAGCGCCATCAACCCCGCTGCGAAGTCCCGCCCAAACCCGACCGGATGCCCATACTTACCTCCCTGTACCGGCACACTGATGCTGTCATTGCCAATACCCGCCACCACTTGCTCGATACTGGACGGCAGGATGAACGGCATATCCCCCAGCACCATCAGCCAGCCATCGAGTTGTTTGCAGGCAGCGACCCCGGCGGCAATGCTGTCGCCCATTCCCGTCGATTCGATCAGCACAATCTCGCAGCCATAGGCCTGAGCCATGCGAATCACTTGCGGGCGGTCAGCAGTGGTCACCAATACGCGTTTGCCCAGCGTCGCCGGCAGGTTGACCAATGTGTGTTCAATGACGGATCGAACCGCGCCGTCACGCCCCGTGCAATCGACCAGCAATTTATCCTTTTCGACACCCGCCACCTGACGAAACCGGCTGCCCTGCCCCGCCGCCAGTACGACGACGCCAATGGACTCGCTCATACCTTCTCCCGCCAGACTTTCTTCTGTTTCAGTTCGACGCCATTTTTGACCGCGACGATTTCCGCCATGAGCGACAAGGCAATTTCCGCTGGATTATGACTGCCGATGTGCAAGCCGATCGGACCATGCAAACGGTCAATCGCCGGTTGCGACAAACCCAGTTGAGCCAGGTTTTCCCGGCGCTTCTGGCTGTTGACCCGAGATCCCAGCGCTCCAACGTAAAAGGCTTTGGAATCCAGGGCCGTGAGCAGCACCATGTCGTCCAGGCGCGGATCATGGGTCAAGGCCACGATGGCCGTGCGCTCATCGGTCTGGATATTCAATACCGCCTCATCCGGCATGCCCGAGACGAATCGTCCGTGCTGCTCTTCCCAACCGTAGACGAACTCGCTGCGCGGATCGCAAATCAGCACCTCGAAATCCAGCAGACGAGCCATTTCCGCGACATAGCGCGACAGCTGCCCCGCGCCGATCAGCAACAAGCGCCAGCGCGGCCCATAGATCGCCCGCAAGGTCTGACCGTCGAACGTCAAGACGTCAGCTTTATTGGCCGGCTGCAAAAGCACTTCGCCGGTGGCCAGGTTCAGTTCACGGGCAACGATTTCATGGGCCTCGCATCGGGTCAGCAGTTGCTCGACCCAATCCCCATCGTCGATGCGCTCCTCGGTCAAGCGCAAGGTGCCGCCGCAGGGCAAGCCGAAGCGTGCGGCTTCCTCACGGGTCACGCCATACGTGATCAGTTGCACCGGTGCCCCGTCCAGTGCGAGACGGCCGTCGTGCAGCCGGGCAATCAAGTCATCCTCGACACACCCGCCGGAAACCGAACCAATCACCACACCGTCGTCACGCAGGGCCAGCATGGCGCCGGGTGCCCGGGGCGCAGTGCCCCAGGTTTCGACCACGCTGTACAACACTACCCGCTGACCGGCGCGCTGCCATTGCAGCACACTGCGCAGGACGTTCAGGTCGGCGCTGTCCATCAGGCTCCAGCCTGCTGCCAGCCCGACAACTGATAACGAACCGGCAGGTTGCGGATGCGCTTGCCGGTGGCAGCAAAGATCGCGTTGCACAGGGCCGGCGCAATCGGTGGCACACCCGGTTCACCGACACCGCCCAATGGCACGTCACCCGGCGGCGTCACCAGATGCACGGCCACCTCTTTCGGCGCCAGGGACATCCGCGCCACTTCGTACATGTGGAAGTTATCCTGCTGGACCTTGCCGTCCTTGAAGCTGATTTCCCCAAGCACCGCATTACCCAGGCCCATGACGCAGGCACCCTCGAATTGCGCGCGAATCCGCTCGGGATTGATCTGCGGCCCGCAATCGACGGCGATGTCGGCCTTGTGCACCACCAGCGTACCGTCGTCTTTGACCTCGACCTCGATCACCGCCGCCACATAGGTTACGAAGCTGTAATGCACCGCCAGGCCCAGGCCGCGCCCCTTGGGCAGCTCACGCCCCCATCCGGCGGCTTTGGCGGCGGTCTCCAGTACCGTGCGCAGGCGCGCGGTGTCGATCGGATACCGCTCGGGGGATTCACCGTAGTTCCACTCTTCGCTCAAGGTGCGCGGATCGATCCGACGGTCCGGGCCGAGCAATCTGATCTGGTACTTCAGCGGATCTTCCCCGGCCTTGTGCGCCAGCTCATCGATAAAACTCTGGATCGCGAAGCCATGGGGAATGTTCGACACCGAGCGATACCAGCCGACGCGGGTATGCACCGTGGCCTCGGGGTTTTCCAGGCGAATGTTGGGGATCGCATACGCCATGTTGGTGAAGCCCATGCCCAGTTCGAACGCCGCCTCGTGATTCATTCCCGGCGCAAACAACGCCGTGATGCTCGGTGCCACCGTACGGTGCAGCCAGCCGGACGGCAGACCGTCCTTATTCAGGCCGGCCTTGAGGTATTCGGCCGATACGGTGTGGAAGTAGGAGCAATGAATGTCGTCTTCGCGGGTCCATTGCACCCGCACCGCTTTGCCGGGGAATTCCTTGGCGAGGATCGCGGCTTCGATGATGAAGTCAGGCTTGGACTTGCGCCCGAACCCACCGCCCAGCAAGGTCACGTTGAACGTGACCTTTTCGAACGGCAGCCCCAGGCGTTCACCGATCCGTTCCCGGGTGACCTGCGGTGCCTGGCTTGGCCCCCAGGCCTCGCACGCACCGTCCTTGAACCGTGCAATGGCGACCATCGGCTCCATCGGCGACTGTGACAAATGCGGCAAATAGTAAGAGGCTTCCAGCGTACTATCGGCGCTGCTCATGGCCTCGTCGATGTTGCCGGTATTGCGCACCACCTTGCCAGGCTTGAGCGAGGCCGCTTCGAGCTCCTTGCGATAGGCGATCGAGTCGTAGCTGGCGTTGGGGCCGTCATCCCACTCGATTTTAAGCGCCTCGCGCCCCTTGATCGCCGCCCAGGTATTGCTCGCCACCACGGCGATGCCACCCAGGGGCTGGAACTCCGAAGGCAACGGACGGCTTTCGATCTGCAGCACCTTGACCACGCCGGGGACTTTCATCGCCGCGCTACCGTCGAAACTTTTGACTTTGCCGCCATACACCGTGGGTCGGGCAATGGTCGCGTACAGCATGCCGTCGATATGCACGTCGGCACCGTACACCGCACGGCCGTTGACGATGTCTTCACCGTCGATGGCTTTGGTGCCTTCCTTGCCGATGTAACGGAATTCCGAAGGCTGCTTGAGCCTCAGGCTGTCACGCGCCGGTACGGCCAAAGCGCTGGCAGCGGCGGCGAGCGCGCCATAATCCAGTTCGCGGCCCGAGGGTTTATGGATGACTTTATGCAGTTGCGCATGGCACTCGCCCACCGACACTTTCCACTGGTCAGCGGCGGCCTGCTCCAGCATGGCGCGTGCAGCAGCCCCGCAACGACGCATCGGTTCGTACCAGTGGCGCATGCTGCGTGAGCCGTCGGTGTCCTGGTTGCCGAAGCGTGCTTCATCGCCCGGGGCCTGCTGTACCTTGACCCGCGCCCAATCGGCTTCCAGCTCATCAGCCACCACCATGGTCAGGCTGGTGCGCACGCCTTGGCCCATTTCCGAGCGGTTGCAGATCACGGTCACCGTGCCATCGGCGGCGATGCTCACATAGACTTTCGGATCATCGACCCAGCCGTGGGGCATGCCGTCGGCGCCGAACTTCTTGTCTTTTTCTTCGGCAAAAGCGTCTTGCCAGCCCCAACTCGCCGCCAATACCAGCGCACTGGTGGCGCCCACGCCTTTGAGAAAGCCACGGCGACTGAGCTGGCTCAGATTGCTCAGGGTGAAATCATTCGGTAACCGGCTCATGCCTTGGCCTCCTTCAGGTGAGTGGAGGCCTGGCGGATGGCGGTCTTGATACGGTTGTAGGTGCCGCAGCGGCAGATGTTGCCGACCATCGCTTCTTCAATCTGCTCGTCGCTGGGGTTCGGATGGGTCTTGAGCAGCGCTGTCGCCGACATGATTTGCCCACCCTGGCAGAAACCGCATTGGGCGACCGCCGTGTCGAGCCAGACTTGCTGGACGACTTTGCCGATCGGGTCGGCGTGCAGGTTGTCGATGGTGCTGACATTCTGACCGACGACGGAACCGATGGGTGTGATGCAACTGCGTGCCGGAGCCCCTTCGATATGAATGGTGCAGGCCCCGCACAGGCCCATGCCGCAACCGAATTTGGTGCCGTTGTAACCGGCCACGTCGCGGATCGCCCAGAGCAGCGGCATGTCCTCGGTGACGTCGAGTTGATGGTCTTGACCATTGAGTTTCAGGGTAATCATGGGCACGCCCGCATGGATCTTGAGTGATGGGGTCGAGCAATCTGCCACTGGAACACGGTGGGTCGCACGCAGATCGACTCAGGCTAATCGGCTCTCTTGTGCGGACGCAAACGGTCTGCACCGGGCCTTTGGTGGAGCAAGAGTGTGCATCGTTAGCTGACTAAGTTAACCGAGCATTAACAAAAAAGCCCTGCACAACAAACATCGTGCAGGGCTTTTTGATCTGTCCTGAAAGCTTAGCTCAATACCGGTTCGGTTCCATTTCCAGTTCGACATGGAAACGGTCTGAAATGTCTTTCTGGATGCGCTGCGCCAGGTTCAGCAATTGCAGGCCCGTTGCGCCGCCATAGTTGACCAGCACCAGTGCCTGCAACTTGTGAACACCTGCGTCGGCATCGCGAAAACCTTTCCAGCCCGCCCGCTCGATCAACCAGCCAGCGGCCAGTTTCATCTGCCCGTCGGGTTGCGCATAGGCCACCAGATCCGGGTATTCGCCCTTGAGCCGTGCAGCCAGCGCCGCCGACACCAAAGGGTTCTTGAAGAAACTGCCGGCATTGCCGAGTACGGCCGGGTCCGGGAGTTTCTCGTTGCGGATGCTGCAAATGGCCCGGCTGACATCGCTGGCGGTCGGATGGTCGATACCCTGTTCGGTCAAGCGCTGACGCACCGGGCCGTACTCCAAATGCAAATGCGCGACACGGTCGAGGGCGAAACGCACACGCAGGATCAACCAGCGCCCCGGTTCCTGCTTGAACAGGCTGTCGCGGTAAGCGAAGTTGCACTGCGCCAGGCTGAAGTCGCGCAGTTCGCCGGTCTGGCGATCGAGGGCGGTCAGGCCCGCGAACACGTCCTTGATCTCGACCCCGTAGGCGCCGATGTTCTGCATCGGTGCAGCACCCACGGTGCCGGGAATCAGGCTGAGGTTTTCCAGGCCGGACAACCCAAGCGCCAGGGTGTGTTGCACAAAGGGATGCCAGGGTTCGCCCGCCTCGGCCTCGATCACCACTTTGCCGTCGTCATCGCTCAGCACGCGAATCCCGCGAGTGGCCATGCGCAGCACCAGTGAGTCGATATCCGCCGTCAGCAGCAGGTTGCTGCCACCGCCGATCACCAGTACCGGGACCTTGTGCTCCAGCCCATAGGCCAGGGCTTCGCGCACATCGGCGTCGCTATGGGCCTCGGCAAACAGCCGGGCCTGGACATCTACGCCAAAGCTGTTGAACGGCTTGAGCGACACCTGCGATTGAACCTGCAAACTCATAACCGTCCCTTCAATTCAATCACCAGCAAATCACTGGCGCGCTCGATCAGGTCCAACACCTGTTCGAAGCCTTGCTCGCCGTCGTAGTACGGGTCCGGCACTTCATCGATCGGCGACTGGTAACGGCGCAGGAACAGATCCAGCTCGGCCTTGCCCTTGGCGGGCTGCAAGGTCTTGAGGTTGCGCAGGTTGCTGTTGTCCATCGCGAGGATCAGGTCGTAGGTGGCAAAATCGGCGCGGCTGACTTGCCGGGCGCGCTGGGCCGACAAGTCGTAACCGCGCAGCTTCGCCGCGGCCTGGCTGCGCTTGTCCGGCGCCTTGCCGACATGCCAGTCACCGGTGCCGGCGGAAGCGACCTCAACCTGATCGGCCAGCCCCGCTTCGCGCAGCTTGTGCCGCAGCACGCCTTCGGCCGTGGGAGAACGGCAGATGTTGCCCAGGCACACGAACAAAACGCGCATCACGCCTCCAGCAGGCGACGAACGCGCTCGAGGTCTTCAGGGGTATCGACGCCGGCCGGCGGCGCGATCAAGGCGTCGGCCACGTGGATCCGCACGCCGTGCCACAGGGCACGCAGCTGTTCCAGGCACTCGGTGTTTTCCAGCCAGCATGGACCCCAGTTGACGAAATCCTGCAGGAAACCGGCGCGGTAGGCATAGATGCCGATATGGCGGCGATACGGCACACCTTCCGGCAACTGCTCAGGGTTCACGGCAAATGCATCCCGCGCCCAGGGCAAGGTGGAGCGACTGAACGTCAGCGCCAGGCCATTGAGGTCGCTGACGACCTTGACCACGTTGGGATTGAACAGGGTGTCCGCGTCTTCGATCGGCTCGGCCAGGGTGGCCATACGCGCTTCAGCGTGGGCGGCCAGATTGGCGGCAACCTGATCGATCACGCTCGGCGGGATCAGCGGCTCGTCGCCCTGGACGTTGACGACGATGGCATCAGGCGCCAGGCCCAGCTTCATCGCGACTTCGGCCAGGCGATCGGTGCCGGAATTGTGATCCTCACGGGTCAGCACCACTTCGGCACCGAAGCCATTGCAGGCCTCGACGATGCGCGCGTCGTCAGTGGCAACCACCACCCGCCCGGCGCTGCTTTTGCACGCCTGTTCCCAGACGTGCTGGATCATCGGCTTGCCGGCGATCAGCAGTAGCGGCTTGCCTGGCAGGCGGGTGGAGGCATAACGCGATGGAATGACAACGGTAAAGGCTGTGGTCATTTATCCAGACGCTCATCGGTGGTCAGGGTGCGCGCTTCCGACTCCAGCATCACCGGGATGCCATCGCGAATCGGGTAGGCCAGGCCGGCGCCCTTGCTGATCAGCTCGGTCTTGTCGGCGCTGAGCTTGAGCGGGCCTTTGCAGACCGGGCAAGCGAGGATGTCGAGCAATTTGGTGTCCATGAGGATTCCCTGGAAAAAACGGAGTTAAGGCAACAAACGATCCGGCAGCAAGCGCATCAACTGTGTGTCGAACCAGGCCACGAAGGCCGGCGACGGCACGGCATCGACCGCCAGGTACCACCAGTCGGCGGCGGCAAAGGCACGGCATTTCACCGCGTCTTTTTCCGTCATCACCAACGGCAATGACGGCGTGAAATTCAACGCCTGCACGCTGTATTCGGCGTGGTCGGCAAACGCATGTGGAACAGGCTGCCAGTGTAGCGTTTCGAGGGTCTTGAAGAAACGTTGCGGATTGCCGATACCGGCCACCGCGTGCAGGGCCTGGCCGGCGGAAAAAAGATCGAGGGGACGGCGTTCACCACTGCGCAGATTGACCAGTGCAGTGGGTTGCAATTGAAAGGCAAAGCCATCGTCGCGGTCGGATGCGGCACCGTTGTAGAGCACCGCGTCGACGCTTTGCAAGCGCTCGACCGGTTCACGCAATGGCCCGGCGGGCAGGCAACGGCGGTTGCCCAGACCACGGGCGGCGTCGATCAGCACCAGTTCGAGGTCACGGGCCATGCGATAGTGCTGCATGCCGTCGTCGGACAGGATCAGATCCAGCGGCTCACTGGCCAGCAAGGCTTTGACGGCGCTGCTGCGATTGGGGTCGATCATCAGCGGCACGCCCGTGCGCTGGACAATCAGCAGCGGCTCGTCACCGGCGACGTCGGCGCTCTGCTCGGCCTCGACCCGCCACGGCAACTGCGGCGGTTTGGCGCCATAGCCGCGGCTGACCACGCCGACCCGCAGGCCGCTGCGCTGACAATGCTGGATCATCCACAGAATCAGCGGCGTTTTGCCGGTACCGCCAACGGTGATGTTGCCAACCACGATCAACGGCACCGGCGGCTGATAGATCTCGCCCTCACCCGCCAGAAAGCGCTTGCGCTTGTTCATGACCACGCGGCGGTACAGCCATTCCAGTGGCTGCAACAGCTTCAGGGCCGGATGACCTGCGTACCACGCGGCGAGCAATCGATCGGACATGGCCATCAGGGCGCGGGAGGCGCCGCCTCGATGGTGGTCATGCGCAAGTGACTGAAGCCGAGTTTGCCGGCGGCATCCATGGCCGTCACCACGGACTGATGCTGAGTCTTGCCGTCAGCACTGATGGACAGCGGCCGGTTGGTGTCGCCGTTGGCTTCTCTTTGCAGCGCGTCCATCAGCGAGGCCAGGTCGCTTTTTGGCAGGACCTGGTTGTTCACCGAGAACACCCCGTCGGCGCTGATGGCGATGTCCAGCGGCTTGCTCTGGTCGGCCGGCGTGCCGCTGACGGCTTCCGGCAGCTCGACGCGCAGTTGGGTCTCACGGGTAAAGGTGGTGGTCACGACGAAAAACAGCAGCAGGACAAACACCACGTCGATCAGCGACACGAGGTTGATGTCCACGTTCTCCCGTTGCTTGCGGCGGAATTTCACGCTTTGCCCTCGGCCAGATCAACGTCACGGTCGCCCTGCACCACTTCAACCAGCTTGATCGCCTCCTGTTCCATGCCCACGACGAGTTCATCGATGCGCCGTTGCAGAAACCGGTGGAAGAACACCGCCGGGATACCGACGATCAGCCCCGAAGCCGTGGTAATCAAGGCTTTGGAAATACCGCCGGCCAGCACGGCGGCGTTGGTCATCATGCCCGTACCCATGAACGAACTGAAGATATCGATCATGCCCAACACGGTACCCAGCAGACCCAGCAACGGCGCCATGGCGGCAATGGTGCCCAGTGCGTTGATGTAGCGCTCCAGCTCGTGGATCACCCGGGCTGCGGCCTCTTCGATACACTCCTTCATGATCTCGCGACCATGTTTTGAGTTGGCCAGGCCGGCCGCCAGGATCTCGCCCAACGGGGAGTTGGCGCGCAGTTCCTTGAGTTTTTCCTTATTGAGCTGTTTGTCCTTGATCCAGACCCAGACCTGCCCGAGCAAGTGCTCCGGGGTCACGCGGCTGGCGCGCAGAGTCCAGAGACGTTCGGCGACGATGGCCATGGCCACGATGGAGCTCAGAATGATCGGCAGCATCATCCAGCCGCCGGATTTGACCAATTCCCACACAGTGACAGTCCCCTCGAAAAAGTGCGCCACTCTAACATAGGGGGTGGGCGCACCGAAGACCGTGATGTCGCAACCGGTCGGGCTTTGATAACGCTCGGTCATGGGTTCAAAGGCGGCGGATCGCGCCAGAAACGCCGCTCCTGGCGCATTGTCCACGGTGGCTCGAAGCGCCCCAGTTGCAGACGAATGGCACCCTGCTCGACGCTGTCGTAGATCGCCATCCCGCGTTTTTGATAACGCGCGATGACCGTGGGATGCGGATGGCCAAACGAATTGCCCTGGCCGCGGGAGATCAGCGCCCCTTTAGGTTGCAGGACATCCAGCAGGGCGTTAGACGACGAACTGCGACTGCCATGGTGTGGCGCCTGCAGCCAGTCGATGGGCAGGGCCAACGGACTGTCCAGCAGGGCTCTTTCGGCGGCGGCATCGATGTCGCCACTCAACAGCAATCGTTCGCCATTGGCCTCGATCAACAAGACACAAGAGTTCTGGTTGCTGTCGCCGGCCAATTGCCAGTGCCAAAGCTGGAAATCGACGTCATCCCAGGTCCATTGCCGGCCGCTCTCACACCGCCCGGCCTGCAACTCCACAGGCAAGTCTGACGGTTCACCACTGATCACCTGTTTCACCGGCAAGCCCTTGGCAATCGCCGGGGCACCGCCGGCATGATCGGCATGGGCGTGGCTGATCAGCATCAGGTCGAGGCCCTTCACTCCGAGTTTGCGCAACGCCGGCAGCACCACCCGCTCCCCCTGGTCGAGTTCACCGAATCGCGGTCCGGCGTCATACAGCAAGGTGTGATGCCGGGTTCGCACCAGAACAGCCAACCCCTGCCCCACGTCCAGCTGCCAGACTTCAGCGATGCCTTGCGGCAGCGTTGACCGTGGTGGAAACACCAGCAACAGCAGCAGAGGCCAACCCAACGGGCGCAGCGGAACGCCACGCGGCAACAGCAGCAGAAAAGCGCCCAGCGCGCCGAGGCTCCATACCCCCAAAGGAATCGCCTCCGGCACCCACGCGGGTAGCACCTCGGCCAACAACGCCAGGCCCCTGAACAACCCACCAATCAATCCGCCTGCCAGCCACAATAGGCCCTCGCCCACATAGGGCACCGGCAACAGCAATGTCCCGAGCAAGGCCGGTGGCAACACCAGCAGACTGATCCACGGCACCGCCAGCAAATTGGCTGCCGGACCGCTAAGGCTGATCGGCAATCCCAATATCAACAGTAACGGGCACAATCCGATTGCAATCAGCCACTGGGCACGGGTCCAGGTTTGCCACCATCGCCAGGGCCCCAACCGGCCGCCGAAGGTCAAAATCAAGACGGCCACGGCTGCGAAAGACAGCCAGAAACCAGGCTGGAGACTCGCCAGCGGCTCCAGCAGCAAAATGCCGCAGAGTGCCAGCAATAGCGGCCACCATGCACCGAGATGACGAAACCGCAGACGCCACAACAACACCAGGCCCAGCATCAGACAGGCTCGCCGCACCGGCACTCCGAATCCGGCCAGCATCCCGTAACCGAGCGCAGCGGCGAATGCCAGGCCACACGCCCAAGGCAGCCATGGCAGACGGTTCGGCCATAACCCAAGGCGGGCCAGGCCGGCAACCAGCAGATACACGACGCCCGCCAGCAAGCCGATGTGCTGCCCGGAAATCACCAACAGATGCACCGTGCCGGTGTCCTGCAATACCTGCCAGTCTTCGCGACTCAGCCCGGCACCGTCCCCGAGCACTAACGCCGTCAACGCGCCGCCCCGCCCCTGGGCATCCACCGCTTGCAAACGCTGGCGGATGCCATCGCGCCAGGCCCATTGGGCTGGCGCAAGGCGTTCGCCCTGCTTGACCGTCCCGGTCGCCCCGATGTGTTGCGCCAGCAACCAGGCCTGGTAATCGAACGCCTGCGGATTGAGGAGCCCCACCGGACGCTTCAATTTGACTGCCAGACGCCAGCGCTCACCACTGTTCACCGACGGCCCGCCGTACCAGGACAGGCGCATTTGCCGCGGCAGCCGGGTACGCCGGGACTGGATGTCGGTCAATTCGAAACGCACGACACCGTCGTCATGCTGGGGCAAACCTGTGACCCGTCCTTCGACCCAGCGGGTTTCTCCGTCCAGCGCCGGCGGCAACCGATCATCCAGCGCCCATTGCGCATTCGCGCAGGCCCAACTCAGACCGAACAGGTAAAACGCCACCGGATACGCCCTGAACGGCAACAACATCAAACCCGCCACCGGCATCGCCAGCCACAACCAGACCGGCGGCAAAGCCGGTAAAAAACGCAAAGTCAGCAGACCCAGCGCCAACGCCATCATCCCTGTGCGCATAAGCCCGTCCTTGAGAGTCCCCTCCAAGGCTTAGCCCGCCCGTCGCGCGGACGCCGTTATCAATTGTCACAAAGTCTGAATGGGCAGTTCATAGAATCCAGACATACTTGCCCTCCTGACCGACCGAGAAGCCTTATGCCCCGGCGCTTATTCAAACGTTACATGCCAGACCCGATGAGCATCAGGGAACACAAGTCCTTACGCTTTCTCGGCACGCTGCTGCATGACCCGAACCTGTGGCACCTCAACCGCCACTCCGTGGCCCGTGCCATGGCGGTGGGTCTGTTCGCGGCGTTCCTGCCAATCCCGTTGCAGATGCTGCTGGCGGCAACCCTCGCCATTATCGTGCGTGGCAACATGCCGATTGCCGTGAGCCTGGTCTGGCTGACCAACCCGATCACCATGCCTGCCGTGTTCTTTTGCACCTACCAGACCGGCGCCTGGCTAATGGACGTCCCCGCCCGGCAGTTGCCGGACTCACTGACCTGGGAATGGATCAGGGGCGAAATCTCGACCTTGTGGCAACCGTTCCTGTTGGGTTCGGTAGTGACGGGGCTGGCACTCGGCGCGCTGTCCTACTTCATGGTGATGACGTATTGGCGCTGGTGGGTGGCAAGGCAATGGAAGCGGCGCAAGAAGAGCCGGATGTGAAAATGCAAAACGGCCTCCGCTGTGGGAGGCCGTTTTTTTTGCGGTGCCTGGTCTGACGCCATCGCGGGCAAGCCCGCTCCCACAAGGATCTGCTGAGTGACATAAATCGCATTCACACCAGAAACCTGTGGGAGCGGGCTTGCTCCGGGCGGCGTTCCGACGATACAGACAACTCGGTATTTCTCAGGTGCGCATCCCGCGACCGCTGACCAGCAACCGTGCACAACCGATATACAGCACTACGGTCGCCACCAGCATGAAAGCGATGGCCACACTAATGCGGATATCCGATACGCCAAGAATGCCGTAACGGAATGCGTTGACCATGTGCAGCACCGGGTTGGCCAGTGATACGGTCTGCCAGAACGGCGGCAGCAAGCTGATCGAATAGAAGACCCCGCCCAGGTAGGTCAGTGGCGTCAGCACGAAAGTCGGAATGATCGAAATATCATCGAAGTTGCGCGCAAACACGGCGTTGATGAAGCCCAGCAGCGAGAAGATGGTCGCCGTCAGCACCACCACCAGAATCGTCACGCCCAGGTGATGCACCTGCAAGTGGGTGAAGAACAGCGACAGCAGGGTCACGATGATCCCCACCATCAAGCCGCGCAGCACGCCACCCAGGGTGTAGCCGATCAGGATGGTATGCGGCGACAGCGGCGAAACCATCAGTTCTTCGATGGAACGCTGGAATTTGCTGCCGAAGAAACTCGACACCACGTTGCCGTAGGAGTTGGTGATCACCGACATCATGATCAGCCCCGGCACGATGTACTCCATATAGGTGAAGCCACCCATGTCACCGATTTGTCGACCGATCAGGTTACCGAAGATCACGAAGTACAGGACCATGGTGATGGCCGGTGGCAGCAGGGTCTGCGGCCAGATCCGGGTGAAACGCCGGACTTCACGGTAAACGATGGTGTTGAGGGCAATGAGGTTGGGGCGCAACTCGGAACTCATACCGCCACCTTCGACAGATTTTTCTCCACCAGGGACACGAACAACTCCTCGAGGCGATTGGTTTTGTTACGCAGGCTCAGCACTTCGATGTTCTGCTGCGCCAGTTGGGTGAACAGCGCGGTGATGCCCATGGACTTTTCCACCTGGACTTCCAGGGTGTGGCTGTCGATCAGCCGGGACGGGTAGCCGAGCAACTGAGGCGCGGCGGGCAGGTCGCCCTTGAGGTCCAGCAGAAAGGTTTCGACATGCAGTTGGCTGAGCAGCTGACGCATGCTGGTGTTCTCGACGATGGTGCCATGGTCGATGATGCCGATGTTGCGGCACAACTGCTCAGCCTCTTCCAGGTAATGGGTGGTGAGGATGATGGTGATGCCTTTCTGGTTCAGCTCGGTAAGGAAGCTCCACATCGAGCGACGCAGCTCGATGTCCACCCCGGCAGTCGGTTCGTCGAGGATCAGCAGGCGCGGTTCATGCACCAGCGCGCGGGCGATCATCAGGCGACGCTTCATGCCGCCGGACAGTGAACGCGACGGCACGTCCTTCTTGTCCCACAGCCCCAGTTGGGTCAGGTACTGTTCGGCGCGTTCCTTGGCGATTTTCGCCGGGATGCCGTAGTAGCCGGCCTGGGTCACGACGATGTCGAAGGTCTTTTCGAACTGGTTGAAGTTGAATTCCTGAGGCACCACGCCGATGCAGCGCTTGAGCTGCGCAGGATTGCGGTCCAGGTCGTGACCGAAGATATTCACCGTGCCGCTGGTCTTGTTCACCAGGGTCGAGAGAATGCCGATGGTCGTGGATTTGCCGGCGCCGTTGGGGCCGAGCAAGGCGAAAAAGTCACCTTCGGCGACGTCCAGATCGATACCACTCAGGGCCTGGAAACCGTTGCCGTAGGTTTTGGTTAGCTGCCGGATGGACAGAGCGGAACTCATATCTGATTTACGCACCAAGAAGGGAAGAAAGGGATAAGTATGGGCGGCGGCGAACAATACAACCGCAACAACTTGGCACAATGGTGCTTGTCGCCGCCGCACAAGTACAGTCAAGCGTGTCGATAGTGAGTATTAAGTCAACGCGGTCATGACCGCCTTTTGATACGCCGGACGCTGTTTCAACCGCGCGTACCAGGCCTGCAGATGCGGTAGTGGTGCCCGCTCGATCGGCATCTCGAACCAGGCATAAATGAAACTGCCCAAGGGAATATCACCCATACCGATCTCGTCTCCGGACAGGTATGGCTTGTTCGCCAGCGCCTGGTCGGCCATCGCCAGCAGCGTGTCGCACTCCTTGATCGCCGCCTTGATGGCGGGCCAGTCCTGCTGGTCTGCCGGGGTACGCAGCACGCCCCAGAACACGGTGCGGAACGGGCCGGCAAAGCTTGAGGTGGTCCAGTCCATCCATTTGTCGGCAGTGGCACGGGCTTGCAGATCCGCGGGGAACCAGGCCGTGTCGGCGGCGTGGCGGGCCATCAGGTATCGCACGATGGCGTTGGATTCCCACAACACGAAACCATCGTCCTCGATAACCGGCACTCGACCGTTGGGGTTCATCGCGCGGTACTCGGGTGTATCGACGACACCAAAAGCGCCACCGGCATCGATAGCCTCGTAGGCCAGGCCCAGTTCTTCGGCGGCCCACAATGGCTTTCTCACATTCGACGAGTTTTTCCGACCCCAGATCTTCAGCATGACCGCCTCTTTTTTGGTAAGTGGGCAGGCAGCATACGCCGGATCAGGTGCGACTCAAATCGCTCTGCATGTCACCCAACAGCGGTTGCAGTTGCTCACCGAACAGGTGCGGATAGCATTTTTCCAGGTGTTCGAAAAAGAACGCTTCAGGGACGTCGGCGAACTGGCCGTGATCGACGAGGTACTCCATCAGCTTCGCACCATCACGGTTGAAGGGATGAAAAACACTGTCGTTGATCCCGTCGAATTCCAGCGGCGCCACATTGAACAGCTCGCAAAGTTTGCGGTTGAACGCCGGCGTCGCCTTGATCCAGCGACCCTGCAAGTAAAACTCGGTGTAGCCGTGCATGGCGAACATGTCGCTCTTGAGCAATTCAAGCAGCCGAGGCGTCGACAAATGATTGCGCACATCCGCCAGGCCGATCCGCGCGGGAATCCCGCAATGCCGCGCTGCACCTGCCAGCAACGTGGCCTTGGGCACGCAGTAACTCTCCCCGGTCGCCAATGCATGACTGCCGCGCAGGGTCTGCGGATCGCGACTGAAGGTGTACGGGTTGTAGCGCACCGCTTCGCGCACGGCGTAATAGAGACTGATCGCCTGCTCAAGCGGATCGCGACTGGCACCACGGTGTTTTTCGGCGAACTCCACCACGGACGGATGGTCACTATCGATGAAGCGGCCGGGACTCAGGTACTCGTGCATGAGAATAATCTCCAGGGGAAGCCCCGAGTCTAGCGAGAGCTTCAGCACAGAGATAACGACGTTTCGGCCAAACATGGGCGCTTTGCCGCTCGTTCAATGAAGGTTGTTCCCACGCGTGCGGCCCATCTGGCACACGAAAATCATCCTGGGTCACCACCCGCCTGTTTTGCGGATGCGGTCTAAGCTCTGAGGGCTGGTTCGCCCTGGTTTCACGGAGGAATAAATATGCTGCTGTTGTGGATACTGGTTCTGCTGGTCGGTATTGCTTATCTGGCCCACCGCCGCATTGCCCCGCTGCCCGCCCTGGTCATCGTGGCCGTCTATGTCGTGGCCATGGGCGCTTTCAGCCGCGCGCCGGGCTGGTTACTGCTGGTTTTCTGGGTATTGATCGCTGCCGTTGCCGCGCCCTTGCTGCTACCCGACCTGCGTCGCAAATTGTTCAGCGCGCCGATGTTCAACTGGTTCCAGAAAACCCTGCCGCCGATGTCGCAGACCGAACGCGATGCCATCGATGCCGGTACGGTGTGGTGGGACGGAGAGCTGTTCAGTGGCCGTCCGGACTGGAACAAACTGCTGTCCTATCCCAAAGCGCAATTGAACGAAGAAGAACAGGCTTTCATCGACGGGCCGACCGAAACACTCTGCACCATGGTCAATGAATGGCAGCTCGGTCAAACCATGGACCTGCCGCCCGAAGCCTGGACGTTCATCAAGGACAACGGCTTTTTCGCCCTGATCATCCCCAAGGAGTTTGGCGGCAAAGGCTTCTCTGCCTATGCCCACTCGCAAGTGGCGATGAAACTGGCGAGCCACAGCGGCGACCTCGCCTCCACCGTGATGGTCCCCAACTCCCTCGGCCCGGCCGAATTGTTGCTGCACTACGGCACTGACGAACAACGCAATCATTACCTGCCACGCCTGGCACGCGGCGACGACATTCCGTGCTTTGCCCTTACCGGACCGCTGGCCGGCTCCGACGCGGGCGGCATGCCGGACTCCGGGGTGATCTGCAAAGGTGAATGGGAAGGCCAGGAGGTTCTCGGCCTGCGCCTGAACTGGGAAAAGCGTTACATCACCCTCGGCCCGGTGGCTACCCTCCTCGGTCTGGCCTTCAAGGCCTATGACCCGGATCACCTGCTGGGCGACAAGGAAGACCTGGGCATCAGCCTGGCGCTGATTCCGACCGACACCGCCGGTGTCGAGATCGGCCGCCGGCATCTACCGTTGGGCGCCGCGTTCATGAATGGCCCGAACTCGGGCAAGGACGTGTTCGTCCCGCTGGAGTTCCTCATTGGCGGCCAGGAAATGCTCGGCAAGGGCTGGATGATGCTGATGAATTGCCTGTCGGTAGGGCGTTCGATTTCCCTGCCGGCGGTGGGCACCGGCATGGCCAAGTTCACCAGCCTGGTGACGGGCCAATACGCGCAGATTCGTGAGCAGTTCAATGTACCGATTGCCGCATTCGAGGGCATACAGGAAGCCATGGCCCGCATTGGCGGCAACGCCTGGATGATGGATGCCGCCCGCATGCTGACTGCCAATGCAGTCGACCTGGGCGAGAAACCGTCGGTAATGTCGGCGATTCTCAAGTACCACCTGACCGAGCGCGGCCGCGACTGCATCAGCGATGCCATGGATGTGCACGGCGGCAAGGCGATCATCATGGGGCCGAACAATTACCTGGGCCGCAAATGGAACGGCGCGCCGATTTTTATCACGGTGGAAGGCGCGAACATTCTTTCGCGCAACCTGATGATCTTCGGTCAGGGTGCGATTCGCTGCCACCCCTTCGTGCTCAAGGAAATGGCCCTCGCGGGCCGTGAAGACAAGGATCAGGCGCTCAGAGAATTCGACGAGCTGCTGCTCAAGCACATCGGTTTTGCCGTGGGCAACGCCGCCAGTACGCTGGTGCTGAATCTCGGTTTCGGGCACCTCGAACATACCCCGGGCGACAAACTCAGCCAGGGTTACTTCCGCGCCCTCAATCGTCAGGCCGCGGCATTCGCCCTGCTCGCCGACCTCAGCATGATGTTGCTGGGCGGCGCACTGAAACGCCGGGAACGCCTGTCCGCACGGCTGGGTGACGTAATGAGCAACCTTTACCTGGCCTCTGCGGCACTCAAGCGCTATCACGATCTCGACACACCGGAGTACATGACGCCGCTGGTGAGCTGGGCCATGGAAGAAAGCCTGGGGCAGGCGGAACGGGCCATGGATGAGCTGCTGAACAACTTCCCGAACAAAGTCGTGGGCTGCCTGTTGCGGGTGATCGTGTTCCCGCTCGGTCGCCGGCACAAAGGCCCTTCGGACAGGCTCGCGGCCGAAGTCGCTGCCTTGATTGGCCGCACCAAGGGCGACCCTGCCCTGGAGGAATTGCTCCTGGGTTGCTATCGCCCACAGGCGAGCGACGATCCGGTCGGCGCCTTGCAACACGCCTGCAACCTGTTGAGTGCCGCACAGCCGCTGCAGAAAAAGCTGCATGTGGCACTCAAGAGCGGCCAGGTCAAACCGCTGGCCGGCGAGTCGCTGATCGATGCCGCGCTCGAGGCTGGCGTATTGCAGCCGGTGGAAGCGCAAACCCTGCGTGAAGCCGAGGCGGCCCGGCGCAAGGTGATCGATGTCGATGACTTTGACCAGGAGGCTTTGGCACTGGCCGAGGGAAAAGTCCGCTGATCCCTTCAAACATGTAAAAACGGGCGCGGGCGCTTTATACTCCCGCGCCCGTTTTGCTCTTGAGGACTTATCTCGTGTCCAACATCGTTGCCGATCATCTCGTTTTACTCGACCACCTGCGCAGCATCCTGGTCGCCGTAGGTGAGGCCGAGCAGGTTCCCGACGAAAGCCATGCCTTGTTCCTTGAGCGCTTCGACGAGCTGCTGGCGTTACTGCCTGTCGATCCGATCGAAAGCCAGTACCTGGGCCAGGACATTCTGTGCCAGGTCATCACTCGCTATCCGCAAATCGCGCACCTGGTGCCGCGTGACCTGCTGTGGTATTTCGCCGGTGACTGCCTGCATTACATGCCCGATGATGAAATCGACCTGTACCAGGCCCTGGAAGAGCGTCGCTTCGAAGCCGAACAGAACGACGAGCCTTTCGACTGGAACCAGGAAAAGCAGCTGCTGGCGTTGTCGAACCAGGACAGCAAGCACTGATCTGCAAAAGATCGCAGCCTTCGGCAGCTCCTACAGGAACTGCCGATGGCTGCGATACTTTGTTTCGACCTTTAGAACAAGCCGTCACTCTCCGGCAGTTCATACTCCGATGGCGACCAGCCCGGACCATTCGACCGACCCGGCTTGCCCAGCGTCGGCTCCTTCGCCAGACATTCCACCAGGTAATCGATCAACACCCGTAGCTTGGGCGGCAGGTATCGGGTTGGTGAATGCAGCAACCAGGCGCCGCCATGGTAGGACGCCAGAAAGGTCCAGTCCGGCAGCACTTGCACCATCAAACCCTTCTCCAGGGCATGGCGCGCCGTGAAATACGGCAGGCTGCCAATACCGATGTGCTGCAACACCGCGCCATAACGTACACCGGTGTGATTGGCGGCATATCGCCCGCGCACTCCCACGGTTACCGTCTTGCTGCCTTTCTTGAATTTCCAGCGTGCGTCACTGGGTGTTTCGCCCAGGTAAATGCAACTGTGATTGAGCAAGTCATGGGGATGAGTCGGCGTCCCATGTTCGGCCAGATACTGCGGAGTGGCGCAGAGCATGTGATCGATGGTCAGCAACTGCCGCCCCACCAGACCCGCAGGCGGCCGATCGGTGATGCGAATCGCCAGGTCGACATGATCGTCGATCAAATCGACCTGGCGGTCCTCAAGCAACAGCTCCACATCCACCTTGGGATAACGCCGCAAGAACTCCGGCATGTGCGGGTGAATCACGATTCGGCCCACCGCTTTCGGCACGCTGATACGCACCAGCCCCTCGGGTTCATCGGTGAACTGACCACTGATTTCCATCACTGACCGCGCGGCATTGACCATTTCCTGGCACCGCTTGAACACCTCCTCGCCACCGTCGCTCAGACGCAACTTGCGTGTGGTGCGTTGCAGCAACCGGGTGGCGAGCGCCTTCTCCAGGCGCGAAATGCTGCGACTGACCGCCGAGGGCGAAGAGCCCAACTGACGAGCAGCCTCGGAGAAACTGCCCGTCTCGACAACCTTGACGAAAATCGCCATTTCACCCAGCAGCGGCAGAGGAAGATTTATGCTCACAACGCAACAGTCCTTTGATGTTTGCCCGGATTATCACGTATTTACCGGCTTTCTATAATAGAAACCGATTACCAATACGAGCCCGGAATATGACGCTGCGCCTTTTTTTCCATAGTGATGAGCTCAAGGCCAACGTGGAAGTCCTGGAATGCACCCCCCACGAAAACGAGTATGCCGTGGTCTTGCGCGCGACCCTGTTCCACCCCCAGGGCGGTGGACAACCTTGCGACACGGGTTGGATCGGCGAAAGCCAGGTGCTGCGCGTGGTTCAGGATCCCGAGCGGATCATTCATTTTGTCGACCAGCCGGTAAAAACCGGGATGACGCCAATCCGCGTCGACGAACAACGCCGGCGGTTCAACACGCGCATGCATTCGGCTGGCCATTTGATCGGCCACTTTGTACAAGCCATGGGCTGGATGCCGATCAAGGCGCATCACTGGCCTGGTGAAGGCCGTGTGCAATTCCAGCCGGGCAAATCAGCGCAGGACGTCGAGGCCCAGGTCATCGAGCATGGCATCGGGCAGTGGATCGACCACGACCTGCCGCGCCTGACCTCACTGCGCGAAGGATCCCGGGAAATCGGCTTCGGTGACCTGCCCGCCTACGGTTGCGGCGGTACCCATGTACGTAGCTTGAAGGATCTGGGCGCGATCACCATCGCCTCCCTTTCGCAGAAAAAAGGCACGCTGTCCGTCCACTATCACGTGGACTGAGCACTGGGCGTTCGTGGGGGGCGCCTGATTTTATCGATGCAAACATTGCCCGGAACGCAAAAGGCCCGCCCAGTCATACTGGCGGGCCTTTTCTGCTTCAGTACATCCCGTCAACATCCGGCAACCGCACTGCGCTACACCCCTGCCCGCCCACCTGCCTCCACTCTTTGCACCAATAGTTTTCCTTTCATTCATGGCACTTTGGTTTGATTGAACTAATGTCAAACCATAAGAAGTCATAACGGCTCGAATTTCCACGTTAGCTTCAGTGATCAGATAGCGGATTGGCAAAAGGAGTTACCTCACTATGATCCTGGCAGGCGATTTCCGGCGCTGTACCTTCATTGCCGACTATTTCCCAGGGAAGCCAGGTCGGCGGACGGTGCAGTCCATGGCCGCGAGTCTCGCTCTGACAGGCAATCCAGATAACCGGATCACTAAAACCGTTTTTTGCAAAGGTCGCTCGCGGTCCAGCCGGATCAGCGAATGGCGCCCGCTCGTGAGTAGCACGCAAGGAATAACGCCTGGGCCACGGATGAGTGGTCTGGCGCATTGGGGGGGATAGCCCGATCCCCGTGAAGTGATCCGAGACAGCTCAGCCTGTCCAAGATTGGCCTATTCAGTGAGGATGTACTTGATGAGCCTTCGTCCCGTGCCCGCTTTCAAGCGAATTATCCATGGCCTGTTCTGGATGGGCCTCAGCGTGGATGCGGCTCAGGCCGCGCCGGCCAACTGTCCGCAACTGGACAATTGGCCGACAACGTACGAGGTCGGTCAGGGACTGCAGAATGAACTGCGCAGCCCCGTTCCGGTAACGCAACTGGCGGTGGGTGACCCGAAAATTGCCGACGTGCAACCCAGCGGCAGCAACGCGTTCATACTCACGGGCATTGCGCCGGGGACCACCAGCCTGATGGTCTGGACCGCCTGTTCGAAAACGCCGCGCCAAGCCATGGTGTTCGTCAAGGGCAGGGCCACGTCGGCGCTGACCAGCGTGCCGTCGGTGCCTTCCGACGACCCGTTGCTGCCGAGCCAGGTGCAGACCGATGTCCGCTTCGTTGAAGTCAGCCGGACCAAGCTCAAGGAAGCCTCCGCCTCGATTTTCGGCGTCCGGGGCAACTGGCTGTTCGGCTCGCCGAGAACCTTGCCCACCATCGGCGGCATAGTCACACCGGGGATACCGGTGAGAAACGACCAGTTCAACCTCACGTTTGCTACCGGCAGTACCCTGGTGGCGATCAACGCGCTGGAAGGCAGCGGTTTCGCCTACACCCTGGCGCGACCAAGCCTGGTTGCGCTCAGCGGGCAAAGTGCGAGCTTTCTGGCCGGCGGTGAAGTACCGATTCCAGTGCCCAGTTCAGGCAGCGATAACGTGTCCATCGAGTACAAGGAATTCGGTATACGCCTGACCCTGACGCCAACCATCGTCGGGAAAAACCGTATCGCACTGAAGGTGGCGCCGGAAGTCAGTGAACTGGATTTCACCAATGCAGTGAGCATCGCCGGCACGATTGTCCCGGCCCTGACCGTGCGCCGTACCGATACCAGCATCTCCCTGGCCGACGGCGAAAGCTTCGTCATCAGCGGCCTGATCAGCACCCACAACGACTCCCAGGTGAACAAGTTTCCGGGGTTGGGCGATATCCCGATTCTGGGCGCGTTTTTCCGCGACAACACCATCAACCGTGAAGAGCGCGAACTGCTGATGATCGTCACCCCGCATCTGGTCCAGCCATTGGCTGCCGATGCACAACTACCGACACTGCCTGGCGAACAGCTGCGCAATTACGACCCGAACTTCTACCGCATGTTCTTTCTGGAAAATGGTGACTTCGACAGTCTCAGCGGACTCTCGCAATGAAACGCAGCCTGAACCGCACTGACCTCGCCCTCACTCGTAACGGTGACTTTGAACACTTGCCGGGCCAGCTGTGCTGCCATTGGCCAGGCGTTCAACCTGTTGTAGCCAGAGGACATTCAATGAAAGCAGTCATTGCAATAGCGGCGACATTAATGCTCGCAGGTTGTGCCAGCAATGGCATGCCTTCGCGACCGGGTAGCTGTGCCAAGCCCGGTTCGGAGCAAGAACTGGCCCTGAACCTGGCCGACAACATGGCCGAAGAAGGCCGTTTGTATGCCAGCCTGGCGAATCTGGAAGGTTTGCCCGATAGCGTGGTCCAGGTTCGCCTGCGCAAGGCTCGGGTGCTGCGCTTGATGGGGCGTAGCGGCGACGCGCAGCCGTTGTACGAAAGCTTGCTCGGCACCTGTCTGGCGGCTGAAGGGGAACATGGCCTGGGCCAGTTGGCCGCCGCCAGAAATGATAACGCCAGCGCTACCACTCACCTTGAGCGTGCGGTGAAGATGGCCCCCACCGATGACAGGATGCGCAATGACCTGGGGGTCGTCTACCTCAACCAGCGACGGATCCCTGAAGCACGCTTTGAATTCATGACCGCCATGGAGCTCAAGCAGGCGAACACACTGGCGGCACTCAATATGGTGACGCTGCTGATCTACCAGGATAACTGGAAGGCGGCTGCCGAACTCGTGACCCGCGCCGACTTGAGCCCCAAGCAAGTCGTAGAGGCCCAAACCCGCGCGGAAAAACTCAAGGCTTCCGCCAGAAAAGTGGTGGCCTCCGAGGGCAATCGCAAGACTGAGGTAGCCGATGCCTCTACCAGTGCGAACAAGTAGAACGTACGAGGAGTCGAGATGAAGACCAAAAGGCTGTTGATCGGGTGCATGGCTTGCCTGTCCACCACTGCCTGGGCCATTGAACCGGGCCCTTCTTCGCCGTATCAACAAGGCACCGAACAGTGGTTGCAGCTGCAGATTCGCGGCGTGGTTGCCTCCCCTCACCTGCAAACCGCTTCGGCCACCGAACGTGACCTGGCCATGCAGCGCTGGCTGAACAGCTTCAACTACCCGATTCCGGAGTTTTATGACCAGGATACCGCGGGAGAAATCACTAGCGGCAACTGAGGGATGTCGATGGATGACAAGTCTCTGGCGTAATCCAGAGTGGCCTGGCTGCAAAGCCGGGCTTGATGTTGTGTGCAGAAAAGCAGTGGCATCTACGCATGATCCATTCCTGGACGAATTGCCCCGTAGGAGCTGCCGAAGGCCGCGATCTTTTGACTTCAAGCGATCGTGAAATCGCAGGAAGATCAAAAGATCGCGGCCTTCGGCAGCTCCTACAGGGGGTGTGTAAACCTATGGCAGGAAAGTGCAGATCTGGCTTGGTTGGCAAGGCTGTCGCACGCGACAGCCTCAAGCCGTTTGACCTCACCCGAATGCTCTCAACACCCCGATCAGGGCTGGGCCGATGGCAACCAGAAAGAAGCTCGGCCACAGACAGAAAATCAGCGGAAATATCAGTTTGGTACCGATTTTCGCCCCCGCTTCTTCGGCGGCCTGAGTGCGCCGGTCACGG
The DNA here is from genome assembly GCF_019219115.1 of Pseudomonas sp. PDM28. Lineage (NCBI taxonomy): Bacteria > Pseudomonadati > Pseudomonadota > Gammaproteobacteria > Pseudomonadales > Pseudomonadaceae > Pseudomonas > Pseudomonas sp. PDM28. Next base: position 97,786 of record NZ_JAHUWG010000009.1, on the reverse strand, counting down.
AATTCATCGGCATAGATGCGCAGGGTGTCGGCCACGCTGGTACCAAAGCGGATGCTCTGCGCCAACAGGCTGACCAACCCTTGTACGTCCTCCAGACCGGTGCGCACAGCCAGTTGCTTGAGTGCCTCGGTACTGGTAATGCCCGCTCGGATTTGCGCATTGACCTGGGCCAGTTCCTCCGCCAGCTCAACGTGGCTGACCGACATCTCTTCAGCCACACGCTCAATGGTCGTGGGCAGGGCCAAGCCAGACTCCACGCAGACGACCATCAGGTCCAGCGCATCTGGAAACCCGACACGCAACCGGTTTTGACGCGACTCCTTACGCTTGCTGACATACAGTGCCGGCAGCAACCAACCGATACCGGCCGCCATGGTCACCACCAACAGGCCGATCATCAATGAAACCTTGGGGATCAACGGCAACAGCAGCAACGCCAGGCCGATCAGTAACAGCGGTAACATCAGGCGCACCGCCCAGTACATCTGCACTGCCGAAGAGGAACGGTAACCCGCATGCATCAACAGGGTCCGGGTTGCGGACGTCTTGTTCGACTCGGCCGAAGCAAAGCGCTGGCCGACCCGCTCCAGTAACAATTGCAGGTTACCCGGAGCCTCCTGCCCGACCGTATTGCCTAAATGACCACGCTTGATCAACGCCAGGCGACGCTGCACCGGGTCCTGAAGGCCTAACATCAACAACATCACGGCGACAACCGAAAGCACCGTACTGAAACCGATCACGCTAATGAACAAAATGCGCGCCAGTTCTTCGTTCCCCGTGAGCCGACTGAACAGCCCAAGTAAAAAGTCCATGATCCTGTACCTCCCGGTAGCGAGTACCGCTTAAACCTGAATCCGGATGATTTTTTTTATCCAGAAAATTCCGACCAACATGGCGCCGAACGCCCCGATGATCAGCTTATGGCCCGTGGGGTCATTGATCAGCACAGGAAGGTAACTGGGGCTTGTAACGATGATCGCGATCGCCAGCACGAAAGGAATCGCCACCAGCACCCAGGCCGACATACGTCCTTCCGCCGACAAGGTCTTGATCTTGCGCTGAAAGCGAAAGCGTCCACGGATCAGCCGACTCAGGCGCTCCAGCACTTCCGTCAGATTGCCGCCAGTCTCGCGATGGATGAGGATCGAAGTCACCAGCATCATCACCGTCATGCTTGGCATACGCTCCAACAGGCCGAGCATGGCCCGGCGCACATCGTTGCCATAGTTGATATCGGCGAAGGTCAGGCCAAACTCATGAGCGACCGCCCCTCGATGCTCCTCGGCGACCAGGCGCAGGGTTTCGTTGAAGGGGTGCCCGGCGCGCAGGGCTCGGCACATGGCATCCAGCGCATCTGGCAAACCTTCCTCGAACTGCGCAAAACGTTTGTTGCGATCACGCAGGATTTTCAGAACCGGGACCCAGGCCACCACAAAAGCCACCGCCAGCGCCATCCACCAGATCGCCGAAACCATCAGGACTACGGCGCCGGCTGCAACACCTAGGGCAAGCCCGAGCAATATCACCCGATAAGCACGATATTCATGGCCCGACTGCTCGATCAGCTGTGTCAGGTTCGCCATGAAAGGCAACTGCTCGAGCATCGCCTCCAGGGGCGACAAGCGCGTCAGGTACTTCTGCCTCAACACCGTTTGCATATTGGGTAGATGGTTGGCTTTCTCCAGTACATGCAAGCGGTTGCGGATGAGCTTGCGCATCTTCCCGGCTTCGCCGAATACCGGCACCGCCACGCCCTGGGACAGAAGGAACACGGCAATAAACACCATGCCGAGGAACATCAGAATGAATTCACCAGGAATTTGGTTCATGACTGCCGTGCCTCCATCCACTCAGGCCTGAACATCGTCAGCGGCAACTCGATGCCGCGCTTGGCCAGCACATCTCGGAAGGCGGGGATCATGCCGCTGGGACGATAATCCCCCAGCACCTCGCCGTTTTCGCCCACGCCATGGCGTGCGAAGGAGAAGATTTCGGTCATGGTGATGATCTCGCCTTCCATGCCGTTGATTTCCTGCACGCTGACCAGGCGGCGCTTGCCGTCCTCCTGACGTTCCAGCTGGATCACCACATCGATGGCCGAAGCGATCTGCTGACGCATGGCCTTGATCGGGAAGGTCGCCCCGGTCATCGACACCATGTTCTCGACCCGCCCCAACGCATCACGCGCGGTGTTGGCGTGGATCGTGGTCAACGAGCCGTCGTGGCCGGTGTTCATCGCCGTCAGCATATCGAGCGCCTCGACGCCGCGCACTTCACCGATCACGATGCGGTCCGGGCGCATCCGCAGGCTGTTGCGCACCAACTCCCGCTGGCTCACCTCGCCGCGCCCCTCGATGTTCGAAGGCCGGGTCTCCAGGCGCACCACATGGGGCTGCTGCAGCTGCAGTTCGGCCGAGTCCTCGATGGTGACGATCCGCTCGTTGTGCGGAATGAAACTGGACAGGACATTGAGCATGGTGGTCTTGCCACTGCCGGTACCGCCGGAAATCAGCACGTTCAAGCGCCCACGCACTATCGCCTTGAGCAGCAGGGCAATGGCCGGGGTCAATGTACCCACCTGGATCAGGCTGTCGGTATTGAGCAGGTCCACCGCAAAGCGCCGGATCGACATGCTCGGGCCGTCGATGGCCAGCGGCGGAATAATCGCGTTGACCCGCGAACCGTCCTTGAGCCGGGCGTCCACCAAAGGCGAAGACTCATCGATACGCCGCCCCAGGCTGGAAACGATACGGTCAATAATGTTCAGCAAATGCTGATCATCGCGAAAGCGCACATCGGTGCGTTGCAACTTACCGAAGCGCTCGACATACACCGAGGCAAAGCCGTTGACCAGAATATCGGACACGCTGTGATCGGCCAGCAAAGGCTCCAGGGGGCCAAGGCCGAGCACCTCATCGATGATCTGCTTTATGATCAACTGGCGGCTGGACGTACTCACCGGTGCCGAATGCTCATCAAGCAGGCGCTGACAAATGTCGCGAATCTGCCGCGTGGCCTCAGCCTGCTCAAGGGAGTCCAGCAAGGACAGGTCCATGACCTTGAGCAACTGCTGGTAGATCTTTTCTCGCCACTCGGCCTCCACCGGGGTGACCTGGGTTCTGGTTTCGTACATGACATCCGGGATTGCGTGCTCCCAAGCCATCAATTCATCTACCGGATCCGGAAGGTCACCGTCCAACGGGGTAGCCGACGATGAGGCGGGTTTAGCGGACTGTTTGCGCAAGCGGTTACGAAAGTCGCTGATCATGGGTCATCCCCCGAAAAAACGGTTGAAGGCGCGTTTGAGTACGCCTTTGTTCCCGGTAGCCTGTTGACCGACCAGGCCCTCGGTCATGTCGCGCAGTGCAGCAGTGATCGCTGCCTTCGGCGCATGCAGAGCCAAAGGCACGCCAGTGTTCTGACTCTGGCTGACCAGGTTGAAGTCGTTGGGTAATTTGGACAGGTTCGTGCAGCGCAGCGCCTCGCCGATATCCTTGAGGCTGACCGCTGCCGACTTGTCATAGCGGTTGACCACTATCTGCAATTGATCCCCGCGTACGCCCAGATCTTCGCGAAGAATCCGCACTAGGGAGCTGGCATCGCGCAGATGGCTGACGCTCTGCTGCACCACCACGTACACCCGGTCTGCCTGCTCCAGCACGGAGCCTGTGAGGTGGTCGATTTGCCGTGGCAGATCGATCACTACCCAGTCATAGGTGGCGCGGGCCAACTGCAACAAGGAGTCAAGTTGCTCGGGTTGGGCATCCTGCGGCAGACACAGCTCACCGGCACGGCCACCCAGCACATGCAAGGTTGGGCTGAAGTGGCTGCAAAAACCTCGTAGTGCAACACTGTCCATGCCGTCGATCTGATGCAACACCTCAAGATGGCTGTGGGTTTGCGCCACATCCAGGTAATGCGTCACGCTGCCAAATTGAAGATCCATGTCCAGCAACAGGGTACTGCCACCCTTCATGCTGAGCTGTTGGGCCAGGTTGCAGGCCAGCATGGTGCCGCCCGATCCGCCCTTGGAGCTGGTCACGGCGATCAATTTCCCTTCTGTGCCGCTGCCGGTCCGAACCTCCATGACCAGCCGATTCAAGGCGGCGACCAGTTCTGTCTCGGCGACGGGCTCGGGCAACACGTCACGGGCACCGGCCTGCATCGCCAGACGCATGCCTTCCTGTTCGCTGAGCAACCCGCACACCAGCATCGGCGGACGCTCATGGGCCGGGCGCTGCAACAGTGCCGCAAGCTCTTCACGCCACAGGTGGCTGACGCGCAACAGCAACAGATCAGGCATCCGGTCCAGGCCGTAGAGCGGGTCGACATGCCCATTGCTCACCAGGCGAGTGCTCACCTCCAGGCTGGGCATGCGCTGGCAGACGCTCTGCAGGTCGCGCAACGATGTGGCATCACGGCTACTGATCAGCAACCGTAGTCCGGCTTTGCCGGTCGCGGTAGAGAGTGGAGTATCCTTGGTATTCAGCATGGCGTGATCTCCCCGGAATCGGAATGACGCCCGAGGCTTTCGCGTGGCAACGTTGCCCTGATTACGGGCAAGGTAATGGGCACGCCGAACCCGGGAATAAACAGATTGAAAACGTAGTTCTGCAGACTCAACTGGACATAGCGGATGGCACGAAATCCATTGCTCCCACTCGTGTCGGTGGGGTTGGTTACCAACGCACCGTTTGCGTCCAGATATCTCAGCGTCAGGTTGCTGGTGCTCAGATTGGCTATCAGCTGGCTGGTACCCGCGTCGCCTGCGGCATTGAAGATCGCCCGCTGCAGGACCACCGGATCGCTGATGTTGCAAACCGCAGCCAGGCGCGTACCACGCCGTACGACTTCATCCAGCGCATTGACCGTGAAGTACACGCGGCCCATTTCCACTACGCCGAACAACAGTGTGAATACCAGCAGACCAACGATGGCGAACTCCACCGTATAGGTGCCGTGCATGTGTTTTCTATTCATCACAGAGCCCTCATCACGGTAGTGGCAACCAGCGGAATACTCAGAGCAATCTGATTACCCAAAAAACCGGGAAGCGATCCGGTGCAATTGCCACCGCCAATCACCGGGCAGAACGTGTAAGTGATGGTGACCCGCACATGGTCTGTGCCCACCGCGGCAACGACCACGTTGCCAGTCGTCAACCCTGACACCACCGCGGTCCCGGTGTTGGCAGGTACGCCATACACCGCAACGTTTTTTGTCTGGGTCAGTAGCGTATTGCTCAGAGAGACCGCACCCAGCGTCGAGTCCCAGGCATTGCTGGCGACGAAACGGTCCGCATCACGACTGGCCTGAAGCAGGATGTTGTACTGATAGAGCATGCGGCCGAACTCACCGAAGGCCAGCAGCAGCAACAGCAACACCGGCAGGACCAAAGTGAATTCCACCATGGCTAGGCCTCGCTGACGCTGCCGACTTTTAAATCCATGAAGTCTCATGACGCCCCCTACGAGTCAGTGCTCGGAGTACCGCTGCCGTTGAGATAGGTTTTGTACAGCTGAATGATCTGCGGGCCGGAATCGGTTGACGGCGAGGGGCCGGCCACGTTGTCGCCCTCACACTCCTTCACGAACTGGCCGAAGATCTGCGCGTCACCGCCCCCGCCATCCATGGGCTGCACCACGAAATAACAGCCAAAACCGAGAACGGGGATCGAGGTTGAACCGCCCTGTTTGCCGGCACAGTTGCCCACCACGACTTTCAGCATCCGGCGTTCGAACACCCCATTACTCTCACAGCCACTGCCAGACCCTGCGACACATGCGGCAACGCTCGCACGCCAGTCGTTGTAATCCATTATCGAGTTGCTGCCTGCCGTAAGATTGCCGTTGTTCGAGGTGACGGTCTGGCCTTGGTACTTGGCTTGTGGAGGAGAGACTGAGTCGTCGTAGATGATTGCGGGATTACTGGACGAGGTCACCAGGTCTGGCGGATAGTTCGAGGCACTGACCGGACCGTTGTAGATGCCGAAGCGAGTGTTCAGACCTTGAGACGCAGGACCGACCATGTTGCCCGGGGATGTCTGGACATTTTGCCCTACGTCGCGACAGACCTTGCCGCCTCCGGCCAGATCTTCCCGGACCTGACTGCCACCCGAGCCAAAATCGAGCAACTGAAAATTGCCTGGGCCAATGGGTGACGAATTGCCGGCCGCCGTCTTCAAAACCTGCAAATCACCAAACTGAAACCCCCAGAACATGCCGGCGCCCGGGTTGTATTGAGTCGGGTTGCCACAGACCATCAAAGGGGCAAGATCACAGGGACTGGTAGGGCTGGGTCCGGCGGTGGCGATCGCCGCCACCGCTTTGGCTCCCAGGCCACCAGCGCCGAAGACCTGGGCGAAGTTCCAGAAAAATCCTGTCAGGCCATAGCTCGGTACCGAGACCCGGACGTACTTGGCATCCGTCGGCCCGGGATAGGAGAACGGTCCATAAACGCTGCTTGCCAGTTCCACCACCGCAAATGCAGCGGCGTTGCCGCCAACAGCCGCAGCCAATTCATTGTTGCCCGTGGCATTGGCATTCTGTAGCAGCGTATTGAGCGCGGCGGTCTTCGTCGTGCTAGCACTGTTGACACCACCCGTCACCTGACTCAGGGTTTTTGCGCCACTCAGGGCGGCGGCGTCCACCGCATTCTGCAGGCGCGTTTTGTTCAGCATCATATGCCCGCCGTCCAGAGCCAACGCCGCCATCAGGCCAATCACCGCCAACGTGATCACCATCAATACACTCACCGATCCTTCCTGGCGCCTTGGCGTCGAAGTGAACGGCCGCTGAATACGAAGATTCATCATCAAGCCCTCGATTGCCGATACTGATCCGGATCGGCTCCGCCAATACCCAGGTGCCCGGATACCTGTTGCGCCCGTCAGCGAATGTTGACGACTTTGGCTTCGGTCCCGCGGATAACGGTGATACCCGCGCCCTCGCCACTGCTGCGCTGTACCACTCGTTTTGGCGCTTCGGCAGTGGCCACAGCCATGGCCGGGGCAACAGGTGCAGCAGGCGTGGTAGGCGCAACGGCCGGGCTTTTCTTCTCGAGGTTCAGCGGGTTACGCAGCGCCAGTTGCAACTTGCCTTCCGTCTGCGCCGTGACCAGGGTTTCCGCTTCAGCGGCCGACATCTCCAGGGTCACTGCGCGCACCACGACCGGTTGGGTCTTGTCGGTGCCCGCGGTCTGATCCACCGCCAACACCCGCAAATTCTCGAGGATGGTCCTGGACGTGGCGCTATTACTGCCGGCATTGGTAGTTTTGGTCGCCAGTACATCGACCCGGTTACCCGGCAACAGGAATCCACCCACGCCCACCACATCGTCCACCCGTACCGATATGGCGCGTTTGTCAGGCGCAATCAATGAGGCCAGGGTACTGCCCCCCAAGTGCTCGCTCAGCCGTGCACCGCGCACAACATCGCCCCGCAGAATGTCGAAGGTCGCGATTTTGCCCACGGCTTTTTCACTGGCATCGAAGGCATCGTCCGGGATCGTATCCATGGGCATGCGTACGGTCGTGACCTGCTGGGCCTCAACCATTTGCCCGAATGGAATCTCTACCGTGGCGACCACCACGTTTCGAAGGTGGTCATCCGGGCTGGCATTGAGCCGCGCGCTCAGCCAGGAATCGGCCATCCATGCGGCCCCCAGGCCCATGGCCAGGGAAACACCTATCAGGGTAAGCGTACGAGAACTCATGTCAGTATCTCCGTATCAAAGAAAGTCGAGCTGGACGAAGTAGTTGTGCCAGGCCCATTCCAACTCTTTCGGTGACAGTGGTCCGGAACCGCCTATATAACGCTGGCGATCGAGTGCCATGTTCAGGAGATCGCGGGGATGGCAAGGCACCAGGGGCATGCCTTCACTTGCATAAAGCCTTTGCAGCACATAACGCACCAGCAGCGGGTCATAAGAAACGCCCAGACGCTCGCTTTCCTGACGCCAGATCTTTTCGTACTGCTCGGGCTTCAGGTAACCGAACTGCAGCTTGTAGCCAATCCGGCGAAGGAAGGCCTCATCGGCCAGTTCCAGGGGATTGAGGTTGGTGGAAAACACCAGAATCAGATCGAACGGCAACTCGCAATGCCGACCACCGCCCAGGTTGAGGAAATCGCGCTTTTCCTCCATCGGGACGATCCAGCGATTCAACAGTTCGGCAGGGGCCATGCGCTGGCGTCCCATGTCGTCGATGATGAACAGGCCATTGCTGGCCTTGAGCTGCAAGGCGGCCTGGTACTGACGGGTGAAGGGGTCATATCGAACGTCCAGCTGCTCCATGCTCAACTCACCGCCGGTGATGACAATCGGGCGTTTGCAGCACAGCAGACGACGGTCGATTCCTTCGTTGAGCATCAGACTGTTTTGCTGAACGTTGTCATCGAGCCGCTGATGAACTTGCGGGTCATAGATTTCGATCACTGACTCATTGATGACGATGGCATGAGGGACCCAGATGGCCTCGGCGAACAGTCGGATCAGCCGGGAACTGACATAGGTCTTGCCGGTACCTGCGGGGCCATAAATCATGATTGCGCGCCCGGAGTTCATTGCCACACCCAACTGATCGAGCATCTCCTCCGTGAGCACTACGCCAGCAAGGGCATTGCGCATATCGTTGGCGTTGATGCGACCATGGTGAATGGTCTGTAGCTTGATCAGGGAGCGGTAGGTACTGACCGGGAAGGGTGCCGCTCCGATATAACCACTGCGCGACAGGGCATCACGGGCGGCACTGCGCCCACGTTCGGTCAGGCCGTAACGCAGCATCTGCCCGCCGGTTTGACTCATCTGGCCCAGCACTTCGACACGACCATCCTTGCGCAGAAACGCCAGAACCTCTTCAAGTACCGCGCCAGTCAGCGCCAGGCGATCCACCAGCCGCGACATGTCCAGCACCCCTGCATCAAACAGATGCTTGCACACCAACTCACCGAGAAAACTGTCGGTCAGACCTGTTTCGCGGATTGTGCACGGCTGAGGAGCCAGTCGTTGCACCGCTTCCCGCTCATTGGGGAAGGCATTAGTATCAACCATGACGTGCATGACTAAACTCCCAATCCACTGGCAACAAGTTGCCAGTAGATGCTGCCCAGCGTGCCGAGCAAAATTGCAATCGAATAAGGAAAAGGCTTGCCGGCTACTTCATCCGAAGTTGGCGCCAGATAAGCCTGCGCCCTTAGAATCAACCAATAACGCCCCAGGGTCTGAAACAGTTGACCGCGATACAGCACTATCAAAAAACCGCATACGCCGCCGGCTATCAAACTGAACATTGCAGCCCACAACGCGAAATGAAATGGTAGAAAACTGCCGACCATGGCCATCAACTTGACGTCGCCGGCAGCCATGCCACCGAAGGCGTACATGGGCAGAAACAGCGCAAAACAGATCAGAATACCCAACAGGCTGTCACCCAATCCGCTGATGCCACCTGAATACATTTGAGCCCCCAGTCCCAAGGCAAGCCCCAACAGGACCAGCATGTTGGGAATACGGTGGCGAAGCAGATCGCTCACCACCGCCACGCCCAATAGTCCAAGCAGTAAAACAGTCGACACCAGCAATTCCATGGACATGGCGCGTCTCCCCTGACGGGATTATCGTTAACAGCCAGTACCTTTAACCGCAGTGCACAGCGCTGTGATCTTAGTGTTCACCTCGCCGCCCAAGGTTACAAACATTGCGGCAACAGCTACCGTAATTAACCCACCGGCAACGGCGTACTCCACAATGGTCAGGCCATCTTCATCTTTGGCGAACTTGCTTATCAAAGTTCTGATTGTGTGCAGAGTCATTTTTGTGTACCTCACTTCAGCGGCAATACGGCTTAGAAAGTACATTGGCGGGGACAGCGCGAAGCGCCCCGCCACCGTGAGCTGCAATCATCAGCAGCCAGAACCTTTGACCGCCGTGCACAGCGCAGTGATCTTGGTGTTCACGTTGGTGCCCAAAGTTAAAAACATTGCAGCAACAGCGACCGTAATCAGCCCCCCCGCCACCGCATACTCCACAATGGTCAGGCCATCTTCGTCTTTGACGAACTTCAGAACCGAAGCCTTGATTGTTTGCATGATCATTTTGCCCACCTCACTCGAATGTTGTTTTTTCTGAGGCAGTACTTTCTGCGCTGCCTGAGTGCAACCCTAGTCAGGAGCAAGGCATGGGCGTTAGGAAGATTTTGCACATCGCTAGGACTTTTTTGCGGGGCGACCAATACGGAGCATTGGTCTTTGCAGCAGTCACGGGAGGGGTAAACAAAGCATTGAAACGCAAAGGCAATTGCCATTGATTCACAAGCGACAGGCGGTTAAACCTGGCTTTTTCGACGACACACGAGCAAATAATCGCCCGGAGCTGCCGTCCAGATAACCCATAGAGCGAAAAGAACTAAAGATCGTATTTTCTATCAGGATTAAATCTGCAAGATTGATGGCACATTGGCAATACTGGCGATGAGAGTCACTAGAACCACCAGAGTAGAGACATGACGTCCAATTTGACCAAAAGGCCATCGCTCCTATGGTTCGATCTGACTCATGATCGGTCCACGAAAGAACTCGTCGCGCAGTTCGAGGATGCCTGCGACTGCAAACTGGCAAAAAACTCCGTGTTGCCCATCAGGGAACAGGCAGACATGATCTGCATCCATTTTGATCGCCCCGATACTCCAGGCTTGAAGCTATTACTGGAGATCAAACGCACCACCCCGACCATCCCGATCACCATGTTCACCGTGCAGCACTCGGAGGAACTGGCGGTATGGGCCATGCGCTCCAGCGTCTGGGAATACATGGTGCTCCCGTTCTCGACCTCCGAGAAGAAGCGTTACCTGACGGCGGTGCTGCAGCTCTGCGAGCTGCGCCGAAATGCCAACGGCCAGAACAAGTCTTCGCAGATCGAACACTCCCCGACCCTGCCAGACAGCATCCGGCTGACCTCAGGCCACCAAAAACACCAGGCACTGAACAGCGTCATGCTGTACATCGAACAGCACTTTCGAGACAGCATCGATCAGAGGGACCTGGCGCAGCGCTGCGGCATGACGACATTTCGCTTCAGCCGCCTGTTCAAGGAAGCCAATGGACTTGGCTTCACGGATTACATCCTGGACAAGCGCATGAACTTCGCCAAAGAACTGCTCGACAACAGCCAGATGCCGATTACCAGCATCGGCTATGAGGCCGGCTTCAAGGATCCGTCCTACTTCGCTCGTGCCTTCAAGCAGTTCGCAAACTGCACGCCCAGCGAATACCGCCTGGCACGCCAACTCAGAGCAACTGCAGCTGTGCAACGGGTGCAGGATGAAGAAACCACTGACGCGCTCGAAAGCCTGGTACAGAGCCTCAGCAGTTGATCCGGTTTTTTACGCGCAAACAAAAACGCCGCTCAATGAGCGGCGTTTTCGTTAAATATGGAGCGGGAAACGAGACTCGAACTCGCGACCCCGACCTTGGCAAGGTCGTGCTCTACCAACTGAGCTATTCCCGCAAATGGCGTCCCCTAGGGGACTCGAACCCCTGTTACCGCCGTGAAAGGGCGGTGTCCTAGGCCACTAGACGAAGGGGACACGCTACCCGGAACACATGGTGTGTGTTTCGGTGCCCAGATCCGTATCCGAAGACTTGGTTCTGGTTTCACTCAGCCCTGCCCGAAAGCAACGCTGTTTAAAATTGGAGCGGGAAACGAGACTCGAACTCGCGACCCCGACCTTGGCAAGGTCGTGCTCTACCAACTGAGCTATTCCCGCATTGGCGTCCCCTAGGGGACTCGAACCCCTGTTACCGCCGTGAAAGGGCGGTGTCCTAGGCCACTAGACGAAGGGGACACACTACAACATTCACTCCCTGCTTCGTTTCGCTGTGTGCTTTACGCTGCAAGTGGCGCGCATTCTATGGATGGATTGAGAGGTCGTCAACCCCCTGATATAAATTTATTTAAATCAATGACTTCGCCCTGCTTTTGGACGCCATTGCGGTTTTTCCGCTGCCCGGTGTTTGACGCCTATATTCTGGCACCCGCCAAGACGTTATAGTCCTCCAGTGATGGCAATCTGTATATCGCGTGCCACCATTTATAGAAGCGAGGCTGCGGCCGATATAGGCGCAGGCATGTCCGATCCATCCCGTCATACGGGCCTAGGCGCTCAAATGCCAAGCCACTAGACTCGCATGCGTACCCTAAAAAGAGGTCTTACCGGTGACGCCACTCATGATCACCCTGCTAGTTGTAGCCGGGATCGCACTGTTGATCGCCATTGGCTACATGAACCATGTGGTGGAAAACAACAAGCTGGAAAAGGCCCGTACCAAGATTGAACTCAATGATCGCCTGCGTCGCTGCGGAGAAATCACCGAGACTTTCCCCGGCCAGTTGATGACCCCGGCACTCAAACTGTTGTTGGCCCGCCTGGAACTGAACGTCTGCCAGCGCCTGCTCAACCTGGAAAAATCCAGTGCCAACCTCAAGGCACGGATCGCCGAACTGGAGGCCCTTGTCGGCCAGGGTGAATCGATCCCGGTCAACAATCCGCCGGCACCGATCCAGACCGAAGCCAAGGCCAAGGATGTGCGTTTCCTGCTCGAAGCCCTGCACGGACAAATCACCCGCGCGGCACAGGACGGCTTCCTGCCCCCTAACGAAGCCAAGCGCTGGATTCGTGAGGTGCGCCACATTCTGGTGCTGCTGCACATCGAGTTCTTCAACAACCTCGGCCAGCACTCCCTGCAACAGAACCAGCCGGGGCAGGCTCGCCTGGCATTCGAGCGCGGCGTGCAATACCTGCGCAAGCAACAGGAACCACAGGTCTACGCCGAGCAACTGGAATACCTGGAAAAACTCCTGGCCCGCGCCAATGACCAGGTCATGGATCGAATTGCGCCGGTCGAAGGCGAGGTCAACCAATTGACCGAAGGCCTCAAAGACGTCGAAGCTGACGCGGACTGGAAAAAGAAAGTGATCTACGACTGATCGGCGAAAACAGAAAAGCCACCGCAAGGTGGCTTTTTTTGGCCTGGCCGATCATCATTTCAAAGCCTGAAATGCCCCACCATCCCCTTCAGCTCAACCCCCAGTTGCGCCAACTCGATGCTGGAGGCGGCATTGCCCTGCATCGCCAACGATGATTGATCGGCACTGGCGCGGATACTGGTGACACTGCGGTTGATCTCTTCGGCCACCGAGCTCTGTTCCTCGGCCGCCGCTGCGATCTGCTGGTTCATCTGCTGGATCAACGATACCGCCGCCGCAATACTTCCCAAAGCGCTCTCGGTCTGCAAGGCATCGCTGACCGCCAGCTTCACCAACTCGCCACTGCTCTGGATCTGCTGCACCGACGACTGCGCCGCCGAGCGCAAAGCGCTGACCAGGCGTTCGATTTCCTCGGTCGATTGCTGGGTTCGCCTGGCCAGCGCGCGCACTTCATCGGCGACCACCGCAAAGCCCCTGCCCTGCTCACCCGCCCGGGCCGCCTCGATCGCCGCGTTCAGCGCCAGTAGGTTGGTCTGCTCTGCCACGCTTTTGATTACACTCAAGACCGTGCCGATGTTCTGGATTTCCGCACTCAGGCTTTCAATGCTCGAACTGGCCGAGTTGGCCGAATCCGCCAACTGCTCGATCCGCGCCATGCTCTGGCGCACCACCTGCTGACCACTTTCAACCTTGCCGTCAGCCGTTTGCGCCGCCATGGCTGCTTCCTCTGCGTTGCGCGCGACGTCATGCACCGTGGCCGTCATCTGATTCATCGCAGTGGCGACCTGTTCGGTTTCCTCTTTCTGCGTGCTGACTTCGAGATTGGTCTGTTCCGTCACTGCCGACAGCGATTGGGCGGAAGTGGCCAACTGCTCGATACCCGACTGCAAGCCGCTGACGATTTGGCTGAGCCCCGCGCCCATTTGTTGCATGGCCTGCATCAACTGGCCAATTTCGTCACGGCGGGTCACGTCAATGGTCGCACTCAAATCCCCTGAGGCAATCTGCTGCGCCACCTGGATCACACTGCGCAGCGGCGCCACGATCAACCGGGTGATGAACCACGCAGCAACCAGCCCGACCAGCAACGCCAGAGCCGAGGAGCCAAGGATCAGCATCGAGTTCTTTTTCAGTTCGGCCTGCATCGCCTGGTCTTCAGCGACATAAGCCTGATCCACCCGTTCAACCACTTGGGCTGCGCGTTGGTGCAACTGTTGATAAACGGTTTTTTCCTGTTCCAGCAGACCGGTGTACTCGGCGAGCTTGTCACTGAAACCGGCGATATGACCCGTCACCTCATTGAGGACAGTCTGGTAACCCTCGTCCTTGACCGCGGTCTTGAGCTGCTCGGCCTGGGCCAGTGCCTGGCTGGCCTGTTCGATCTTGCCCTGCCCGGCGCTGTCGTCGCCTTTGCGACTTTGATCCAGGCGCACGCGCGCTTCATTCATGGCTTGCAGCATCAAGCGTGAAACCTGGCTGACCTGACCGGCCTGCTCGATGAATTGCGCACCGTCCTTGCCTTCGGAATCTTTCAGCGTATAAGCGCCGTCATCGGCGAGCCCCGATTGCAATACATCAAGATTATTAGCCACGCTGGACACCGACCAACTGGCCATTTCCAGCGCCAGGTCCTTGGCCTGGGTGAGCGAGACAAACTCGTCGAAGGCCTTGCGATAGGCCCCCAAAGACTGTTCGACATCATTCATCACCGGCACATTGGCGGCAGACGCGGCCTTGAGTTGGCCGGCCAGAGCGAGCAAGCCATCGACGCCCTCGTGCAGGGCATCGACGGTTTTCGGATTGCCGTGCAAGGCGTATTCCTGCTCCAGCAGCCGCACCTTGAGCAAACCGCTGTTGAGCGATGACATCTGCTTGAGCCCATCGAAGCGCTGGCTGATGGTTTGCAGGGACCACACGCCAATGCCCGCCACCAGCGCAGTCAACAACAGCACCAGGACAAACCCGACACCCAGTTTTTTCGCCATACCGAGGTTGGCAAAACGTCCTTGCACGGCCGAATTCATTGCACTTAGTCCCCTGCCAAAGTCTGTAGACGCAGATTCGCAACGGGCCAGTGGCAACACAAGGCTCTGGCGCCGGAATAATGGCAAAAAGCTACGCCAACGTCGCTTTCAGAACGCTTGAGGTCGATCCCGAGCAGTGGCCTGAAAGAACGCACGGGCCCGCGGGTCGCAGGCATAGGCCACATTGATACGCTGCCAGTCACTGGCCCCACCCGAGGCGTTGAAGGCGCGCTTCGATGACAACACCACACCCAGACGCCGTGCCCGGGCCTGCACCTGATCGTAGTCGGACATTCGTGATCGCGCCCAGATAAACAGGCCTCCCGCCGGTTTGCCGAAGACTTCCCATTCGGCATCCTCAAGCATTTGCAACACAGCCAACCGGTCGTTACTCAAGCGTTGGCGCTGACGTTGCACCAATTTGCCGTAGGCACCGTTAACCAACAGGCACGCCAGCACCGACTCGCAAAATCGAGAGGCGCCCATGCCAGAAATCATCTTGACCTCGGCCAGACGCGTAATGACTGCGCAATCGGCCACCACGAAACCGACCCGCAAGGAACTGCTGAGGGTTTTGGAATAGCTGCCCACGTAGATCACGTTGTCGTCCAGCGCAGCCAGTCGCGTACCGCAACCGCTGCGCAAATCCGCAAAAACGTCGTCCTCGATCACCTGCACGCCAAAGGTCCTAGCCAGTTGCAGCACGCGACGCGCCACCCCGGGTGAAAGGTTGCTGCCGGTCGGGTTGTGAAAGAAGCTATTGATGAGCAGCCCTTGAGGCCGGTGCTTGGCCAGCACCGATTCGAGCACGTCCACGTCCGGCCCGCGCGGTGTTCGCGGCACCTCGACCATGTGGATGCCGTGCAGCCTGAGCAGATCGAACAGCTGCGGATAACCGGGACTCTCCACGACCACACAATCACCGGCCTTGAACAGCGTCCGCACAATCAGGTCGAGCCCCTGACTGGCACCCGCGGTGGTCATGATCCGGTTGTCCTGTACCGGGATGTCCAGCTGCCTGAGGCGCTTGAGTATCTGTTGCCGCAAGGCTGGCAAACCCAGCGGCGTGCTGTAGTTGAACAGACTGGCCGTATCGGTACGACTGACTTGCCGGATCGCGTAGATCAGATCGTCGGTCTCGCGCCAGCTTTCAGGCAGCCCGCCACAGCCCAGCCTCAACTCACCCGACCACGGCCCGTACTCGGGTTCGGCCCCCTCAAACCACGCAGGCTCATGCCTTGCGTTCGTGACCAATGCCGGGTCGGCGACTGTATAGCCAGCCCCATGACCTGACACCAGCATCCCCTGCGTCACCAGGCGTTCACAGGCCTGAGCGACACTTGACTGACTGAGCAAATTGATACGTGCGATCTGTCGCACCGAAGGCAGGCGCGTACCGGGCGATACCCCGCTGGAATGAAGCCAGCAGGTCAGCGCGTCAACAATTTGCTGTACGACGGGCACCAGCGCCTGTCGGTCGATTCTCAACTCCATGAGCAAGCAAACTCCTGTTGATTTTGCAGGAAGCAGTTAATCACAGGAGGGTTCGAAGGCATGTGCGACAACACCGCCAAAACCATTCGATCTAATTATTTGAAACACATTGCCCGGCCCGGAACCAAAACACTGTGGGAGCGAGCCTGCTCGCGAAAGCGGTGTGTCAGCCGATATCAATTTCGACTGACACGCCCTCTTCGCGAGCAAGCCCCCGCTCCCACAGGTTCCGCGTGTATTCGGTATCGGTGCGTCGTTTTAAAACGCGGTAACGCCACCGTCCACGGCCAATGAGTGCCCCGTGGTGAACGCCGCGCCATCGCTGCACAGATACAGCACCGCGCTGGCGATTTCCTCGACCTTGCCGATGCGACCGACCGGGTGCATGGCGTTGGCGAACTCGGCTTTTTTCGGGTCGGCTTCATAAGCGCGACGGAACATGTCGGTGTCGATCACCGCCGGGCACACGGCATTGACCCGGATCTTTTTCTTGGCGTACTCAATGGCCGCCGATTTGGTCAGGCCGATAACCGCATGCTTCGAGGCCGCGTAGATGCTCATTTTCGGCGCTGCCCCCAGGCCCGCCACCGAAGCCGTATTGACGATCGCGCCGCCCCCTTGCGCCAGCAGCAGCGGCAACTGGTACTTCATGCACAGCCAGACGCCTTTGACGTTGACGCCCATGATCGCGTCGAACTCGTCGAGCGAACCGTCGGCCAGTTTGCCTTTCTCGATTTCGATACCGGCATTGTTGAAGGCATAGTCGAGGCGACCGTAAGTATTGATCACCTCCTCCATCAGATTTTTCACATCGTTTTCCAGGGTGACGTTGCAGCGCACGAAGGTCGCCTCGCCCCCGGCCGCACGAATCTGCGCCACCGTGCCCTCGCCGCCCGCCGTGTCCATATCGGCCACTACGACCTTAAGGCCCTCGGCGGCAAATGCCTGGGCGGTCGCGCGGCCAATACCGGCTGCCCCGCCTGTCACCACCACCACCTGGCCGGAAAACGTCATGCTCATTGTTATGTCCTCGAAGAGAATTAAGCGGGGAATCGCGCTGGACCAGTCTAGCCATGGAGGTGCTGAACGCGGCAGCACTATCAGGACTCCGGTTGGGCGCCCATGAGTTGCAGTGATGGAAATGCCGTACCAACTATCACTGCACTGGATCAACCTGCATTCGCCGCATCAGCCGAACTTGCGGCATCGGCACTGACCGGCTATCAACAAAGCTTCATTCATCTTGAGTGCCTGTCATGACCTCCCAGACCAATCGCCAATTCCTGCTCGCCAAACGTCCGGTTGGCGCGGCGACCCGCGAAACATTCACCTACCAGGAAGTACCGGTCGGCGAGCCGGCGGCGGGCCAGATCCTGGTCGAAAACCAATACCTGTCCCTGGACCCGGCCATGCGCGGCTGGATGAACGAGGGCAAGTCCTACATCCCGCCGGTCGGGCTCGGCGAAGTCATGCGCGCCTTGGGTGTAGGCAAAGTCATCGCGTCGAACAATCCGGGCTTCGCAGTTGGGGACTACGTTAACGGCGCCCTCGGTGTGCAGGACTTTTTCCTGGGTGAGCCGCGAGGCTTCTACAAGGTCGATCCGAAACTGGCACCGCTGCCACGTTACCTGTCAGCACTGGGCATGACCGGGATGACGGCGTACTTCGCCCTGCTCGACGTCGGCGCGCCGAAGGCCGGTGACACCGTGGTGCTCTCGGGTGCGGCGGGCGCCGTGGGCAGCATTGCCGGGCAGATCGCCAAGATCAAAGGCTGCCGGGTGGTTGGCATCGCCGGCGGCGCGGACAAGTGCAAGTTCCTGATCGATGAACTGGGTTTCGACGGTGCTATCGACTACAAGAGCGAAGACGTCCTCGCCGGCCTCAAGCGGGAGTGCCCGAAAGGTGTCGACGTGTATTTCGATAATGTGGGTGGCGACATTCTCGACGCGGTGTTGAGCCGCCTGAACATGAAGGCGCGGGTGGTGATTTGCGGTGCCATCAGCCAGTACAACAACAAGGAAGCGGTCAAGGGGCCGGCCAATTACCTGTCGCTGCTGGTCAACCGCGCACGCATGGAAGGTTTTGTGGTGATGGACTACGCCGCCCAATACGCCAGCGCCGCCCAGGAAATGGCCGGCTGGATGGCCAAGGGGCAGCTCAAGAGCAAGGAAGACATCGTCGAAGGGCTGGAGACGTTCCCGGAGACGCTGATGAAATTGTTCAACGGCGAGAATTTCGGGAAGCTGGTGCTGAAGATTTGACCCGATATTTGAACTAACCCAAGAACCACTGTGGGAGCGGGCTTGCTCGCGAATACGGTGTGTCAGCCGACATATCTATTGACTGATCCACCGCATTCGCGAGCAAGCCCGCTCCCACATTTTGATTTTCGGTGTCGGGTTAAGCCAGTTCAGCCACAACCGAAGCCAACGCCTTCGCCGGATCCACCGCCTGGCTGATCGGACGGCCGATCACCAGATAATCGGAACCGGCATCCAGTGCCTGACGTGGCGTCAGGATACGACGCTGATCGTCCTGGGCACTGCCCGCCGGACGAATCCCCGGGGTCACCAGTTGCAGCGAGGGATGTGCCGATTTCAGCGCCTGAGCTTCCAGGGCCGAGCACACCAGGCCGTCCATCCCGGCTTTTTCCGCCAGGGCGGCCAGGCGCAGAACCTGCTCTTGCGGCTCGATGTCCAGACCGATACCCGCCAGATCTTCACGCTCCATGCTGGTCAACACGGTCACGCCGATCAGCAGTGGTTTGGGACCGCTGCGTTGATCCAGCACTTCACGGCACGCGGCCATCATGCGCAGGCCGCCGGAGCAATGCACGTTGACCATCCACACGCCCATTTCCGCAGCGGCCTTGACGGCCATCGCGGTGGTGTTCGGGATGTCGTGGAACTTGAGATCCAGGAATACTTCGAAACCCTTGTCGCGCAGGGTGCCGACGATTTCCGAGGCGCAGCTGGTGAAGAGTTCCTTACCGACTTTGACCCGGCACAGCTTCGGGTCCAACTGATCGGCCAGCTTCAGTGCGGCGTCACGGGTAGGGAAATCCAGGGCGACGATGATGGGAGTCTGGCAGGCGGACATGAGTGGGCTCTCAGGCAAGTCGAAATCGGCGCGCATTGTAGCGGAAAACCAGCGCCGGTGCGGGATCCGATGATCGGTAAATCGTCGAGACGGCTCAGGCAAGACTAGCCCCCGAGGCCATTGTGTCGAGTTCGATACACACACGACACGCCCGCAACACCCGGGCCGGCTACCCTCGGCAACCGCAACTGGTCCCTGCAACAGCACTTCCCGCCTCAGGGCCGGACGCCTAGGCTGGAACCACAACCTCGCAGTCTATCCTTGGAGTCCATCGGCTCACTCCCTAGAAAGATAAGCCGGTGGTTTACCGGCTTATGCAGACTCAAGGCGTGACTTGTGCGGGTATGTGGGGGCCGAACTGAGCAGCGCGTTGCAGGCCAGCAGCAACGACTCGTCGACCAGCACCGGCACCAGTGCCGCGCTACTCAAGGCGCTGGACAGCGACAATAGCGGTGGCGTCAGCATATCCAGTCGGATAAACCGAGTCGCTTGCTGCGCGAGCAGGCTCGCTCCCACACGGATCTTGTGATCAACCCGTATCAATGTGGGAGCGAGCCTGCTCGCGAAGAGGCCCTGAAACCCAATACAAATCTCAGGGCAGGCGATCTTCTACCCGTGCCTGAGTCTTGCTCCAGTCGATCAACAGGCTATAGGCCACCGCCAGCAATGTCGGGCCGATGAACAGGCCGATGAAGCCAAAGGCAATCAACCCGCCAAACACCCCAAGCAGCACAATGACCAGCGGCAGGTTACCGCCGCGGCTGATCAGGTACGGCTTGAGCACGTTGTCGACACCGCTGATGACGAATGTGCCCCAGATGCCGAGGAATATGGCCATCCCGTACTCGCCTTTCCAGGCCAGCCACGCGGTCGCCGGAATCCACACCAGCGGAGGCCCCATGGGGATCAGGCTGAACATGAAGGTGACGATGCCGAGCACCAGCGCACCCGGTACGCCGGCAATCAGGAACCCGATCAGCGCCAGGATCGCCTGGGCCGCTGCTGTGCCGATCACACCGTTCACCACCCGCTGTACCGTGCCCGCCACCAGTTCAATGTAGTAGCCGGCCCGTTGACCGATCAGGCGTTCCAGCAATGTGTGCACAAACGCCGCCAGACGCGGTCCGTCACGATAGAAAAAGAACACGAAGACCATGCTCAGGGTCAGTTCGAGAATACCGCCGCCGATCTGCGCGCTGCGCGCCAGCAACCAGTTACCCACCTGTCCCAGATAAGGCTTGAGCGCCATCATCATCGCTGCGCCCTGTTCATCGATGCTGTTCCAGATCCCGACCAGCCGCTCGCCCACCAGGGGAATAGAACCCAGCCATACCGGTGCTTCGGGCAACCCCTCGACCTGCGCGTCCTTGATGAATGCGGTGGCATCACGCACATGATCGGCGAGGTTGAAACCGAGCCACACCAGCGGCGCCGCAACCAGTAACATCCAGCCCAGCGTCAGCAATGCCGCCGCCAGAGACTCGCGGCCGTTGAGCCAACGGGTCAGCAAGCGCATCAGCGGCCAACTGGCGAATGCCAGGACTGCGCCCCAGAACATCGCCGACCAGAACGGTGCCATCACCCAGAAGCTCGCGCCGAACAGCACCACGAGCAGGATCTGCACCAACAGGCGATCGTTATTGATCATCGAAAATCCCGAAAAAGTCAGTCAGCAAAAGAGTAGGCGAACGCAGCGCGCACGCCCGCCCGGTACAGCCTACCGCAATAGCTCGATGTGCAGGCCAGAGCCTTCGGTACTGCCGGTTTCCATCCGGGCGGCACGCACGCCCTGGGTAATCAGTGCCTGACGCCAGGCTTCGGCGTTCGCTCCGGAAATACTGACCCGCAAGGTGGTGTCCAGATTCAGCCCGCGGGAAATCAGGCGTAGCCAGGTCTCGTCAGGTGCGCTGTTGAGCCTGGAAAAATCAAGCTCGCCCGTGCTCTTGAGTTCACGCAGCAAAGTCGCGGAGGTCGGCAACAACTCACCCAGCGGTGCCGAAGCGTCGAACTGCTCGACATGCAGGTAGGCCTTGCGATTACCGCGAGTGATGCTGTACAGCGCGACGAGTGTGTTATCCCGTGGCGCGGCAAGTCGCAGCAGCAAATAGGCTTGTTGATCGTCGGCACCGTACAGCTTGGCGTTGCCGAAGACTTCATTGGCCCAGAGGCTGCTTTCGCCGCAATCGCGCGCCTGGCACCAAAAGAGCAACCCGGCGTCCTGCTTTTGCAAAGCCTCGCGGGCAGCGGTGAACGCCTCGATGGATGAATGCTCCGCTGGCAACTCGTAGGTCACCGAAGTGACGTTGCCGCGGGCACTGACCTGACCGTCGAAACGTAACTGGCCACTGATTTTGCGGATCGAGCCCAAGGGGTAGATCCGCTCCAGTTCGACGGCGGGGCGATAGTCGACAATCTGGGCGTCGACCATGCGCGGCACTATCGGCAGGTCCTGACTGCCCGGAACATCGGCGGCGAACAACAAGGGACTGAAACTGCACAGCACCAGCAAACTGAATGAACGCATGGATGGACTCATCGGATCAGCATGGCCTGGGCGCCCTTGATGATACTGGCTTCATCGGCGCGTTGCGGTACCTGCAGACCACGCTGCACCGCCGGCCGGGCCTCCAGGGTTGCCATCCAGCGTTGCAACGCCATCAAGCCCTCCACCGAGACGCCCGACCACTCGTAACCGCGCACCCAGGGAAAGGTGGCGATATCCGCGATGCTGTATTCGCCGGCGAGGAACTCCTCGCTTTGCAAGCGCGTGTCGAGCACTTCGTAGAGGCGACGGGTCTCATGCTGATAGCGGTCGATAGCGCCCTGGAGTTTTTCCGGAAAGTAGCGGAAGAACACGTTGGCCTGGCCCTGCATCGGGCCGATGCCACCCATCTGGAACATCAGCCACTGCAACACCAGCGAACGTCCCTTCGGGTCGCTCGGCATCAGTTTGCCGGTCTGTTCTGCGAGGTAAATCAGGATGGCGCCGGACTCGAACACGGCGAAATCGCCGTTGGCGCGGTCGACAATCGCCGGAATCCGGCCATTGGGGTTGATCTTGAGGAAGTCCGCGGACTTCTGCTCCTTCTTGTCGAAACTCAAGGCATGCACCCTGTAGGGCAGGCCGAGTTCCTCGAGCACGATAGAGACCTTGTGGCCATTCGGGGTCGCAGCGGTGTAGAGATCTATCATGGTTGTCTCCCTTTTCAACCCGCCAAGCCTCGACAGTTGCCCGACGCAAGTCAAGGAATGGCGAAAAACCGATTGAAACAGTCTGCGACAAGATCGGCACCGGACTCGTCATTCAGGTGCAAATGGTGGCCGCCTGGCAGCTGTTCCCGGCTAAAGGGTAGACGCTCCAGCAACTCGGGGTGTTTGGCGAGCATGCCGTCGGCAGCGACCACCAGCGTTGCAGGACATTTGACCCGCTGGACGAAGGCCATCGCCTGTTCGGTGGTCAGGCGCAGTGGCGATGGCAGCGTGAGGCGATTGTCGGTGCGCCAGGTATAACCACCCGATACCGGCATCAGACCACGCTGCGCCAGCAGTTCCGCGGCCTCGCGGCTGACCGCCACCAGGCCCTTCATGCGCGCTTCGATGGCCCGGTCGAGGGTGTCGTAGACCGGTTTGCGCTTCTCCCGCAGATCCAGTTGCGCCTGCAGGGCCATGCCCATGCGCTCGGCAGCGTTTTCACCCTTGTCTGTAGGAGGAATGATGCCGTCGATCAGCGCCAGGTGGGTGACCCGCTCGGGCATCGACCCGGCGATGATCAGCGAAGCGATGGCGCCCATCGAATGCCCCATCAGCGCAAATTTCTTCAGGCCAAGCTGTTCGGCGACCTGCAGCACATCGTGGGCATAGTCCCACATGGCGTAACCGGCGCCCGGCGGGCGATGCCCGGAATGACCGTGACCGGCCATGTCCAGCGCGATGATACGCAGGCCTTTGAGTTTGGGGGCCAGACGGGCAAAGCTGTTGGCGTTGTCCAGCCAGCCGTGCAGGGCAATGACCGGCAAACCGTCTTCAGGACCGAACAGATGTGCCGCCAGCTCGATGTGCGGCAGGCTCAGGCGAACTTCTTCGACGGCGTGGCTCATGCGCAATCCTGTTGTCGACGGCCGCCCCAGCGATGGAACAGGCCTTTGAGCATTTGGGCGGTATCAAGGGGACGTTCGAGCGGAAACATGTGGCCGCCGGGCATGGTCAACGACTCACCCAACGGCAGGCGGTCGACCGAACTGGCGTGATGGCGCATCACCACGCGGCTGTTGTGCCCGCGAACCACCGCCAGTGGCACTTGCAACTTGCGGGTGTTGCCCGGGCTGGTGTGTGGCACGCCGCGATAGATGCTGATTTCCGTGGCCGGATCGAACCGCAGGCGCAGTTTGTCGCCGACCTGGTGCAAGCCATGATGCAGGTAGGCATCGAAACATTCGGGGTCGAATCCGCGAAACAGGGTCTTGCCGGCAAAGTATTTCCGGGCACTTTCCAGGTCGGCGAATTCCTCACGGCGGCCCAGGGTACGGCCGGCCGGCGTCAGGCGGTCGATGAAACCGAAGCGTTTGGCCGCACGTATGACCCATTGATCGGCTCGGGTCAGCACGGGCGAATCGAGCATCACCACCCCTCGATACAATTCGGGGCAGCGCAAGGCCGCATGCAGGTGCAATACCCCACCGAAGGAGTGACCGACGCCCCACACGGGCTCGGCCTGTTGTTGCAGGTGATGGATCAGCTCATCCACCAGGTTGTACCAGTTGTCGTCCGCCGGATAACGCGGGTCGTGGGCGTGCTGCTCCAGATGCGTCACCTGAAACTCGGGTGCCAGCGCCGCAAACAACTTGCCGTAGGTCCCCGAAGGAAAACCATTGGCGTGGGCGAAAAAGATCTGTTGCGACATACCTGCAAATCCATGAGCGAGAACAGAGATTGATTGTCCGCAAGACCGCGTCTTGCAGCAATGACCGTAACTGCCAGGAATGATGACAGACCTGCCGTGGCTATGACGGCGCCACCTGTTATTTCTGACAGTTGACTGGCAACCGGCATCAAGCGGATAAGAAGGGCTGTTCCGCCGAGTCACGGGCATAGTCACAATGACCCACGCCAACACGCCGGCTATCCAGGTATTTGACCCGCGCGGGCTGAGCGTGCGCGGTGTAGCTTATCACCGTCGCCAGAACGAGTCGGTTGCGCAGCCGTGCATCACTCAGCAGGAATATGACGGCGCTGGTCGCGCCATCCTCAGTCGTGATCCACGCCTGTTCCGTTTACATCAGGACGGTCAGCCGACAGCCAATCAGCAAAACCTTTTCAGCTTATCGGGCGCTGTCGTTCTTTCGCACAACAGCGACGCCGGCTGGCGCCTGGGTTTGCTCGGCGCGCACGGACAAAGGGTTGAAGGCTGGGACCAGAAACTCAGCCGGAGCCGCGTGGACCATGACCTTCTGTGCCGCCCGGTCGCTACGTTCGAGCAGGCGTGGCAAGGAGCCGAACGCTGCGTCGCACGGTTCACCTATGCCGATAACGACGCCGATGTCGGGCATAACCTAAGCGGTCATTTGATTCGGCAGGACGACACCGCCGGCACCCTGCTCTTTACCGGGTTCAGTCTGAACGGTGCATCGCTGCAGCAAAACCGAACCTTCATCGCCGACCCGCAATGGCCGGTGGACTGGCCCGAGTCAGTGCCTGAACGCGACGCCTTGCTGGAAATCGAACCTGCAATCACGCGCCTTCATTGCAACGCCGCCAGCGAGCCGGTCAGCCAGACCGATGCATTGGGCAACCGGCAGACGTTCATTCACACCTGTGCGGGCGAACTGCGTGAGGTTCGTTTGAAACTCGCCGGGCAGGCTGACGAAACGGCGCTGGTCCAAGACATTCAGTACAACGCCTTTGGTCATGTCGAACAACAGCGCGCTGGAAATGGCGTTATATCCCGGGCGACTTTTCGGCCCGACGATGGCCGACTGGAACAGCTGAAAGCCTATGTAACAGGCCAGCCTGCGCTGCAAGACCTGACTTATGAATACGACGCGGTGGGCAATGTCACCTGCATCACCGATGCCGCGCAAGCGACTCACTTTCACCGCAACCAACGCATCGAGCCCGTTAATCGCTACCGCTACGACAGCCTCTACCGCCTGATCGAGGCCAGTGGCCGGCAATTGCGCAATGCGCCAGGTGGGCCTCAGCTCCCGGATTTCCAAACCACGATCGATCCCGGACAACTGGAAAATTACACGCGTGTCTACACCTATGATGAGGCCGGCAACCTGAAGGTCATGCAGCATCAGGCAGACAGCGCCTGCCGTACCGAACGCACGGCCGTCGCCCGGTTCAGCAATCGCAGCCTCCCCGAAAAAACCAATGACGAGCTGCCAGACGAACAGGAAATTGCCGCTGGTCATGACCTGAATGGCAACCGTACCGAGCTTCAACCGGGGCAATCCCTGCAATGGAACCTGTGCAATCAACTGCGACAGGTCGATCAGGTGGTGCGTGAAGAGGAGCCGGACGATTGCGAGTTTTATGTGTACGACGGCGGTGGCCAGCGTCAACGAAAAATCCGTCAGGCCTACACCGGCAAATTGATCCGCACTCACGAAACCCGCTACCTGCCGGGTCTGGAAATCCGCACATCCGCCGACGAAACTCTCCATGTCATCACAGCCAAGGCCGGGCGTGGCACGGTTCAGGTACTGCACTGGCAAAAAGGACAACCCACCGGCATCCCTCAGGACCAACAACGTTACAGCTTCACCGATCATTTGGGCTCCAGCACCCTTGAACTGGACGAAGCGGCTTTGCTCATCTCCCGAGAAAGCTACTACCCCTACGGCGGAACCTGCTGGTGGGCCGGACGCAACAAGGTTGAAGCCAGCTACAAAACGCTCCGCTACTCGGGACAGGAACGGGATGCCAGCGGCCTCTACTACTACGGCTTTCGATATTACTTGCCATGGTGTCAGCGGTGGCTGAGTGCAGATCCGGCAGGAACGGTCGATGGGCTGAATCTGTATTCAATGGTGAACGGAAACCCTATAGGCCATGTCGATTTACAGGGCTTGAGCTTGTTTTCTGTCGTTCGCGGCGCAGCCATCCGCTTATGGGAAAGAACCCGTTCCTTTCTTTCCGGAAACATTCCACAAGCCATGGCTTCAGCGGCTGCACGTGACTACCTGGGGAGCCATTTGGGTAATACCGTCGCAGCGGGTGTAAACCTGGGGTTTGACATGATTCCCGCGACCCCCGGAAGAAACACGGCATTGAGATACGTCGTGGAGTCCATCAGTTTCATCTCGGTTTATTACTCGTCATCAGGTGTATTAGGCAACCATTTGCAGGCAGCCAATTCGTTAGCTGTGGGCACCTTACCCGCGTTGGGTGTTTCAGCGGGTTACGACATTCATGCCCAACATGGACAAGACGAGTGGGATCCAGTCACTCGGGCAAGGTTTGTTGGCCAGACAAGCGCTATTTCCCGCGGCCTTTTCCAGCAATTGCTCAGAGGTTTTGGAAGCAATTTCGAGTGGGGCGAGGTGCCATTGCGTGAAAGGCTCCCGAGAACTGTCGCGGCTGCCGCACTGTACTTTCCAGGAACAACCAGCCGAGAGCTGGGACGCCCTCACGTGCCGGAAGTTCTTCAACCTAACCTTTCTCCGACTATTGAGGCTTTGGACGGTGCCACCGGCACACTTTTGCGTAGCACCCATCCGCATGCTGCACATCAGCCACACACCGCGACCCTACAAGTGCCCATCATCAATGATCTGGCCGCTGAAATATTGAGCCGCACTACCAATGCCGAATGGTCTTATTGGGGCGCAGAAGGCGTTGAATCGCTTGCTGAAGCCATCACAGGCAACCCCGCCGACTCGCAAAGCGCCACAACAAGAGGAGCCGTTGCCATGGGCCGAGCGGGGGTCTCTGCCGTGACCGAACTGCGAGGGTATGTAAATCAATACGTCAGACGCGGTTGGTCGAGAATTCTCGACCGTTCGATCGTGACGGCCAGTGCTCCATCGAGAGCAACCAGCAATAGTTTTGTTTAGGTCTGTGTTTATCAGCGGCAGAGTCCATCTGCACAACTAACGCACCGGAGGCGTCTCACCCAACGGCACCACTGCCATGGTCAACCGCGACACACAACTGGCCTTGCCCTCATCGCTGGTCAGGCGAATGTCCCAGACATGGGTCGTGCGGCCGATGTGGATCGGCTTGGCCACCGCGGTCACCCGCCCGCTACGCAGGCCGCGCAAATGGTTGGCGTTGATTTCCAGGCCAACGCAATAGAACTTGCTGGCATCGATGCACAGGTAGCTGGCCATGGAGCCGACCGATTCGGCCAGCACCACCGAGGCACCGCCATGCAGCAAACCGTAAGGCTGATGGGTGCGGTGATCGACGACCATGCTGGCGGTCAGGGACTCATCGTCAAAAGCTTCGAAACGGATGTCCAGCAATTCGCCGATGGTATTTTTCTGGATTGCATTCAACTGCTCGATGTTGGGAGTGGTGCGCCACAGACTCATCGCAGGGTTTCCTTGTCGGTTTTGTTGGTGGATCAATCCTGCCACAGCACCGCTTCGCTGCGCTCGCTCCATTCTTCAAAACGCTCACCGTACGCCGCTTCGATCACGTTGCGCTTGATCTTCAGCGTCGGGGTGAGAAAGCCGTTTTCCACAGCCCAGCTGTCCTTGACCACCACCAGGCGCCGCAACTGTTCATGCTTGTCGAGGGCGCCGTTGACCTCTTCCAGCAGCTTTTCCAGGCTGGAATGCAAACTGGCGCGTGCGGCCCCGCCGGCATCCTGTTGGCCGACCGCCGACAACACGCACAACCCCAGCGGTGCACTCAAGCCATCGCCCACCACGCACACCTGTTCGATGCGAGAATGCACGGCAAGGCGATTTTCGATCGGTGCCGGCGCCACGTATTTGCCTTTGCTGGTCTTGAAGATTTCCTTCAGGCGCCCGGTCAGGCGCAGATTGCCTTCGGCGTCCTCCTCGCCCTTGTCGCCGGTGCGCAGGAAGCCGTCCTCGGTAATGGTGTCAGCGGTTTTTTCCGGCTCCTTGAAATAGCCGAGCATGGTCGCGCCGCTGCGCACCATGACCTCCCCCGTCTCGGCGATCCGCACTTCAACTTCAGGGCACGGCTTGCCGATCCAGCCCGGTTTGTTCTGGCCCGGCATGCCGATGTGGGAGTAACCGCAACTCTCGGTCATGCCGTAGACCTCCAGCACGTCCAGTCCCAGTTTGCGGTACCACTGCAACAAGGTCTGCGGCACCGGAGCCGCGCCGGACAACGCGATGCGCAACGCATCAAGACCCAGCCCGGCGAGGACTTTATGCCCGACCCGTTTGCCGATAATCGGCAGGCCAAGCAGGAAGTCGAGGCGTTTTGCCGGGATCTTTCCGTACACGCCCATCTGGAATTTGGTCCAGATGCGCGGCACGCCAAACAGTGCGGTCGGGCGCGCACGCTGCAGATCGTTGAGGAAGGTGTCCAGGCTCTCGGCGAAAAATACCGTTTGGCCGGTATAGATCGACGCCAGTTCGACGAACATCCGTTCGGCAACGTGGCACAGCGGCAGGTAGGACAACAACCGGTCCGACTCGTTGAGGCCAAACAACGCAGTGCCGCGCGTGGTGGCGAAGCCCAGATTGCCGTAGCTGTGCATTACGCCTTTGGGCATGCCCGTGGTGCCGGAGGTGTAAATGATGGTCGCCAGTTGATCGGCGCCAGGTTTCGGGTCGTCCTGGATCGGCGAGCTGCCTTGCAGGTCGGCCCAGCTGAAATCGAACGTACCCGGCGGATGCAGGGGCAGGCTGATGGTCGGCAGGTCGGGGCTGATGCCACGGGACATGCCTGGCCAATCATCGAGCTTGCCGATGAACGCCAGCGCCGCTTCCGAGTGTTCGAGCACCTGGGCAACCGATTCGGCGGTGAGGTTGGGGTACAACGGCACCGACACATGCCCGGCCATCCAGATCGCCAGGTCGGCGATGATCCAGTGCGCGCAGTTCTTTGAGATCAGGGCGATATGGCTGCCCTGCGGCAACTCCCGCGCTCGCAACCAATGGGCCGCGCAACGGGCCTGATGACCGACGTCCGCCCAGGTCAAGGTCTCGACCTCGCCACCTCCGACAGGCTGGACCAGGAAGCGCTGGCGGGGATGACGGGCCTCACGCTCGTAGAAAACGTCCAGCGGCAAACGAAAAGCAGCAGACATGACTCGCTCCTGTGTTTTTGTTCTGGAGCAAGCGTAGTCAACCAAGCAAGTGCTTGGTTGACTATTTCATACAAAACTTTTCGGGTTATGACGTACCTGTGGGAGCGTGGCTTGCCCGCGATGCAGGCTCCGCGGTTTATCAGGCATAACCGAGTCCCTTCGCGGGCAAGCCACGCTCCCACAGAAAAGCGGCGCTAAGGATGCTTGATGCTGTCGAGCTTCATCGACCCGATCAGCAACTCATCACCCTTGAGCTCGGCCAATCCGGCGGTGCTGACTTTTTCCGGCGGATGCCCGGCGCCATGTTGCAGGTAACTCAACAAATGCCCCACCAGCGGGTTGTGACTGACCAAAAGGACGTTGCTCACCGATACCAGTTGTTCGGCGACTTTGTCCGGGTCGGTGTCCGGGGTCAGCCATTCGACAGTGCGGATTTCGGGCTCGAAACCTAATGCCTCACGCACCAGTTGCGCCGTCTGCTGCGCGCGCAGGTAAGGGCTGGCATAGATCGCCGTCAGCGGCTGCCCCATCAAGCGCGCGGCACTGCTTAACACTTCCTTGCGGCCGTGATCGGTCAGTGCCCGCTCGGAATCGGGTCGAGTGCCATACGGTTCGGCTTCACCATGACGCAATACCCAGAGTTTCATAGCTTGGGTTCCTCATCTCGAGCCGGATGCGGTGCCGGTGCCACAACATGCGGCGCTTCACCTTCCGGTGTACGCGGCGTCGGCCAATCGGCGAACGGCCAAGGCTTCTGGTCGCTGTGAAAGCTGCCGAAACGACCGATCTGCGCCAGAAACTGGCTCAGACTGTCGCCAAAGTTCATCAGGCTGGCGCTCGGGGCGCCATAGAACAAACGATAGATCAACTGCACCAGCACGACGGCGCCGAGGATGAACTGCGCGACTTGCCACACCAGCACGAAGACGATCATCCACAACACGCGCAGCAGGATGGATTCATACTTGGCTTCTACTTTTGGATCGTTCATGCGCAACTCCCTGCTTTTCTGGCAAGCGTGATTAATTGAAACCACTGGTGGAAATAAAGTCGACGTCGGTTTTCGGCTCGCCACGCATTAACAGACCGATGACCTGCTCCAGCGTGCGGCCTTCGAACAGGATCGCGTGCAGCCCGGCGACCAGCGGCATGTACACGCCAACCTCCTGGGACTTGGCCTTGAGTACCTTGAGGGTGTTGACCCCTTCGGCGACTTCGCCCAGGCGCGTGACAGCCTCGTCCAGGCTCAGGCCCTGGCCGAGGGCGAAGCCGACCTGATAGTTACGGCTCTTTGGCGAAGAACAGGTCACGATCAAGTCGCCCACGCCGGCCAGGCCCAGGAAGGTCATCGGGTTGGCGCCCTGATTCACCGCGAAGCGGGTCATTTCCGCCAGTGCCCGGGTGATCAGCATGCTCTTGGTGTTTTCCCCCATGCCCAGCGCTACCGCCATGCCGGCGATGATCGCGTAGACGTTTTTCAACGCACCGCCCAGTTCCACGCCGAAACGGTCGGCGCTGGCGTAAACCCGAAAGGTGCGGCCGTGCAGCGCGGCCTGAACCTGCTGGCACAGTTCTTCGTCTTCACTGGCGACCACCGTGGCCGTCAGCGCATGTTCGGCGATTTCGCGGGCCAGGTTGGGGCCGGACAGGACGCCGATACGTGCCTGCGGGGCGATCTCTTCGAGAATCTCGCTCATCAACTTGAACGTGTGGGCTTCGATACCTTTGGTCAGGCTCACCAGCATTTTGCCGCTCAAGCGTTCGGCGTGCGGCACCAGCACCGAGCGCAGCGCGCTGGAGGGCAGTGCGACGAAACACAGGTCGCAGGCGTCCAGGGTGGCTTGCAGGTCGGTGACCGGGGTGACGCCGGGCAGAATCTTGATGCCTTTGAGGTAACGCGGGTTTTCGCGATTGACCCGAATGGCCTCGGCCTGTTCGGGGTCACGCATCCACTGAAGGACCTGATGCCCGTTCTCGGCCAGCAGATTAGCCACGGCGGTTCCAAAACTTCCGCCTCCCAGGACCGCAATCGGGCGCTGTTCAGTCATATGCAATCCGTTAATCCATACCAGTGGCGATGTCGGCATTATACGGGGCAGCCCATCGGCGGCCAGCCCCGACATCAAATACCTGCCCCCCTAGGAAGAAGACCAATAAAACCGAGGAAAATGCAGACATCGTGAATGGAAAAGTCATTCGGCTCGGTTAACATGCGCGCCATCAATCACTGACAGGGATGTGTTGTGTCTCCGGCTGCTCCCTCACCGCGTTCGCCTCTGGTACTGGCGCTGATTTTCAGCTCGCCGGTGCTGGCCGACGACCTGTTCCTGGACAGCGAACCGCTGCCGCAAGTGCTCACCGCCACGCGCCTGAAGCAGTCGCCCGCTGCCGTGCCGGGCAGCATGACGGTGATCGACAGCGCCCTGATCCACGCCACCGGTGCCCGCGACATCAGCGAACTGCTGCGCCTGGTGCCGGGGATGATGGTCGGCAACATCAGCGGCAACCAGGCCGCGGTGAACTATCACGGCACCAATGCGACGCAAGCGCGGCGCATGCAAGTGCTGATCGACGGGCGCTCGGTGTATCGCGCCGGCCTGGCCACCGTCGACTGGAGCGACATTCCGGTGGCCATGGAAGACATCGAGCGCATCGAAGTCTTTCGCGGCCCCAATACCGTCAGCTACGGCGCCAATGCCCTGATGGCGGTGGTCAACATCATTACCCGGCGGCCGGCCGACAGCCACGGTACTCGCATGAAGGTCACCCGGGGTCAGCGCGGCATCAACGACTTTTATGCCAGCCAGGGCCTGGGCTGGGAGGATGGTGACATGCGCCTGTCCCTGTCCGGCCAGCAAGACGACGGCTTCGACACCGACCGCACCGGCGCTGATTACCATGACAGTCGTCGCCTCGATCGCTTCAACCTCGCCGTCAGCCAGAGCCTCGACGAACGGCAAAGCCTCGATTGGCAAGTGAATGCCAAAGACGGCACCAACCAGCGGCCCTATACCTACCAGCCGGTGTTCCCGGGAATTACCCGCGCCGGCAACGACTCCGACGTCACCGCCAAGGACTACGCCGGGTCGTTGCGCTGGAACCTGGACATCAATCCCGATCACAGCCTTTATATCCAGGGTTCGGCCCAACACTGGGATCGCCAGCAAACCTGGCGCGCCTGCGACGCAGAAATTTCGTTCAGCCCGCAACTGACCGAGCTCTGGCAACTGAACCCGAACTACACCGAACGCCTGGCCCGCAACATCACACGCTTCACCGACCGTGGTGCCCCGGCTGGCACACCCGCCGAGCAGGCGCTGGCCAACCAGGTACTCGATCAATGGCGCAACGGTGCGAACCAGACTGTTTGCGGCGACATCGACCAGAGCACCCGGGAAACGCGCTACGACCTTGAACTGCAAGACACCCTGAGCCTTGCCGATAACCTGCGGCTGGTCAGCGGGATGAACTATCGTTACGACCGGGCGGATTCCGAGACTTACTTCAATGGCACTCTCGATGACAGGATCTGGCGGGTGTTCGGCCAGGTCGAGTGGCGTGCCAGCGAACACTGGCTGCTGCAAGGCGGCGCCATGTTCGAGGACACCCGGTTGATCGGCAGCTCGCTGACACCTCGCATGGCGGTCAACTACCTGATCAACCCGCGCCACGGCTTGCGTGCGGTGTATTCCGAGGCTATCCGTTCGCCGGACATGTTCGAGAACAACGTCAACTGGAGTTATCAGGTCACCAACCTCAAGCCCGGTGCCTTTGGCCAGTCCAGTGCCCGTTACTTCGTCAAGACCCGTGGCCCCGGTGACCTCGATCAAGAGCACATGCGCTCCCGGGAACTGGGCTACAACGGCTACTTCCCCGAAGCGGGGCTGGCACTCGACGTGAAGCTGTTCCACGACGAAATCACCGGCATGATCAGTGAACCGCTGCGCAACAATCAGTACATCGCCAGCAACACCAACAAGGAGCGTTTTTCGGGCGCCGAAACCCAGCTCGACTGGCGTGTCGGCAGCTTCGACCGCCTGCGATTGACCTATGCCTATGTCGATGCCGACGCCAGCAACCCGCTGGATGCCAGGCAGACGGCAAGCAACAGTGATTCGGCCGGATGGCTGCGCGATTGGGGCCAGGGCTGGAACAGTGCGCTTTTCTATTATGGCGACGACGCAATCAACGGCTACCGCTTCGAACGGATCGATGCGCGCATCGCCAAACGTATCGCCTTGGGCAAGGCCAGCCTGGAGCTGGCCGGGGTGCTCCAGCAACGCCTGGACAATCAACCGACCACCTTCGTCGACAACCATTATGACCAGCGCCACGTGATGTATTTCAGTGCCGAGCTGGAACTTTAAGATGCCGTATCGCCCGGCCTGGAGAACACCGACCTTGGGCCGGTTGCTGGCGGTGCTTTGCCTGCTGTTCACCGGCATGTTGGGCAGCCTGGCGAGCAATGCGGCCGACATTTTGCTCACGGGGGCCGAAGACAGCCCCGGTGTGCGGGCGTTTACCCGGGCCCTGAGCGAGTTGCGACCGAACGACAAGGTGCGATTCCAGACGCTGGCCAATTTGCCGATACCGGGAAAACTGCCGGAAAACATCCGTTTGATTCTCCTCGACCTGCCCAGCCTCGACTGGCGCCTGCAGGACGCCCAGGGCCCGGCGACACTGGTGCTGCGCATCAGCCGCCTGCAAGCCCGGCAACGCTTGAGCAGCTCGTTGCCGGCGCGCCTTTGCCTGCTGTGGAGCGATCCACCGCCAGACCGCCAATTACGCCTGACCCGCACCCTGTTGCCCCAAGCCAAACGCATCGGCGTGCTCTACGACAACCACAGTGAATTCCTCTTGGATGAACTGCGTCAGGCCGCCCTCCCCCTGGGCCTTGAGGTGGTCACCCAACGCTGGAACAACATTCACGACAGCCGCCCGTTACAGACCTTGCTCAAGAACAGCGACGTGTTGCTGGGACTGGACGACGCCGACCTGTACAACCCGCAAACCGCAAAGAACCTGCTGCTGAGCAGCTACTCACGGCAAATGGCCCTGATCGGCCCCAACGCGGGCTTCGTCAAGGCCGGGAGCCTGGCCAGCACCTACAGCGATCAGAGCGACTGGCTGGCGGTCCTCGATGAATTGCTCGACCGGCCACCGGCCACCTGGCCACGCTCGCACTACCCCCACCGATTCAAGGTCGCGAGCAATCCCCAAGTGGCGCGTTCACTGGGTATCGAACAGATAAACGAAGCGTCAGTCGCCACATTGCTGGCTGAAGGAGAACGCCGTCCATGAACCTGCGTCGTCGCTGGGACATCAACACCCGCACCCAACTCATCAGCCTTGGCCCCGCCCTGCTGCTGACCTTGTTGCTGATCAGCTTCTTCACCTTCGTGCGTATCCAGGATCTGCGTCAGGAAATCTCCCACACCGGCCAGTTGATCGCCAACCAACTGGCCCCCGCCACCGAGTACGGGGTGATTTCGGGCAACAGCGAAGTGCTTGAAACCTTGCTCAAGGCAACGCTGACCACGCCTAACGTGAGTTTTCTGGAAATCCAGGACAGCGCCAACCGGGTTCTGGTGTACGTCGAACAACCGAACGAACACCACAATCGCGCGCAACAGCTCGAAGTGTTCCAGGCCCCCATACGGCTCCAGCGAATCGCTTTGCACAATGACTTTTTCCAGAGCAGCAAAACCGCCACTGCCGCCCCCACCGAGGACTACCTCGGCCGAGTGATCGTCGGGCTGTCCAACGATGCCTTCAGTCGGCGCCAGCAGGAAATCGTGCTCAAGGCTGCCATTCTGGCGCTGTTTGCCTTGCTGTTTACCTTCCTTGTAGCCCGACGCCTGGCGGGCAGCCTGTCGCAACCGATCCGTGATATCGGCAATGCCGTCAAGGCGATACAGGCCGGCGATTACAAAACACCGCTGCCGATTGTCGATGACACCGAGCTGGGGGCGCTGTCGCAACACATCAACAACCTCGCCAGCGGTCTCGAGCAGGCCAGCCGCGAACAGCACCAGGCCATGGCGCAGTTGATCCAGACCCGTGAAGAGGCGGAAAAGGCCAACAACGCCAAATCCGATTTCCTCGCCATGATGAGCCATGAACTGCGCACGCCGATGAATGGCGTACTGGGCATGCTGCAGTTGCTGGAAACCACCGACATGACCGAAGAACAGGTGGAGTACGCGGCGCTGGCCTCGGAATCCACCGAGCACTTGCTCAAGGTCATCAACGACATCCTGGATTTCTCGCGGATCGAACGTTCGGAGCTGGAACTGGAGCACATTCCCTTCAACCTCGCCGACCTGATCGGCAGTTGCGCCCAGTCGTTCCAGCACAGCGCCGCGCAACGCGGTCTCGACCTGCAATTGATGATCCCCGACGACATGCGCGGCCTGCAGGTCAAGGGCGACCCGACGCGTATCCGGCAGATACTGGTCAACCTGGTGGGCAACGCGCTGAAGTTCACCGAGCAGGGCAGCGTCACCCTCGAGGCGCAATGGCAGTCGCTGGATCACGAACTGCTGTGGTTCACCTGCACGGTGCGCGACAGCGGCATCGGCATCCCGGCCGAAAGCCTGGAATTGATGTTCAACGCTTTCCAGCAGGCCGACAGCTCCATTTCAAGACGCTACGGCGGCACCGGGCTGGGCCTGCCGATTGCCCGCACCCTCGCCGAACGCATGGGGGGCACCTTGCGCGCGCAGAGTGAGGAAGGCCGCGGTTCGGTGTTCACCCTGGAAATTCCCCTGGCCCTGCACCAGCAGACGCAGCCGCTGTTGCCCCACCGCACGCAAACCGGCGACAGCGACGGCGAAGGGCGCAATGTGCTTTTGGTCGAAGACAACCCGGTCAACCAGACGGTCATCGAAGCCATGTTGCGCAGTTTGGGCTTCAAGGTCAGTGTCGCCGCCGACGGCGCGCAGGCGGTACGCAGTGCCGAGAGCCTGATTTTCGAAGCGATCCTGATGGATTGCCGCTTGCCGGTCATCGATGGCTATGAAGCCACCCGGCAAATCCGCCAGTTACCCGGGTGCACCGACCTGCCGATCATCGCCCTGACCGCCAACGCCTTGCAGGGCGATCGCGAGGCCTGTCTGTCGGCAGGGATGAACGATTACCTGGCCAAGCCATTCAAACGGACTGATCTGCAACAAATTCTGCAACGGTGGGTGCAGTAGTACAGGCCTTTCGACCATCTGCGACTGGCGTGAAAGGCGAAAGTGCGGCAGTCTTAGGCACCTCGACAGGCCCGAAAAGGGGCTTGAATAATAATTTCAGTGCACAAGTGTACATTCATGTCCTTGGTGCTGTGACTTTCACCACAACGCAATAGTCTATGAGTAGGCTGCCGGTTCGAGGCATGAACGCTTCGATCGGCCGGGAAGATTTGCCCCACCTGCCGCATGGGACTATTGAGGAGCTCGCATGACCAAACAAAACGCCTTTACCCGGGAAGACCTGCTGCGCTGCAGTCGCGGTGAGCTGTTCGGCCCAGGTAACGCGCAACTGCCCGCCCCGAACATGCTGATGGTTGATCGCATCACCCTGATCAGCGAAGAAGGTGGCAAGTACGGCAAAGGTGAATTGGTCGCCGAGCTGGATATCAATCCGGACCTGTGGTTCTTCGCCTGCCACTTCGAAGGCGATCCGGTGATGCCGGGCTGCCTGGGCCTCGACGCCATGTGGCAACTGGTCGGCTTCTTCCTGGGCTGGCAAGGCCTGCCGGGCCGTGGCCGTGCGCTGGGCTCGGGCGAAGTGAAATTCTTCGGCCAGGTCCTGCCGACCGCCAAGAAAGTCACCTATAACATTCATATCAAGCGCGTCCTCAAGGGCAAGCTGAACCTGGCCATCGCCGACGGTTCGGTCACTGTCGACGGTCGCGAAATCTACACCGCCGAAGGCCTCCGGGTCGGCGTGTTCACCTCCACTGACAACTTCTAAGGGTTATCCGCATGCGCCGCGTCGTTATCACTGGTCTGGGCATCGTTTCTTGCCTGGGCAATGACAAAGAGACCGTCTCCGCTAACCTGCGTGCAAGCCGCCCTGGCATCCGGTTCAACCCGGAATATGCCGAAATGGGTCTGCGTAGCCAGGTTTCCGGCTCCATCGACCTCAACCTTGAAGAACTGATCGATCGCAAGATCTATCGCTTCGTCGGCCATGCGGCAGCTTATGCCTACCTGGCCATGAAAGACGCCATCACCGACTCGGGCCTGACCGAAGAGCAGGTTTCCAACCCGCGTACCGGCCTGATCGCCGGCTCCGGTGGCGCATCGACCCTGAACCAGATGGAAGCGCTGGACATCCTGCGTGAGAAAGGCGTCAAGCGCGTCGGCCCATACCGCGTCACGCGGACCATGAGCAGCACCGTTTCCGCTTGCCTGGCCACTCCGTTCAAGATCAAGGGCCTGAACTACTCCATCGCGTCTGCCTGCGCCACCAGTGCTCACTGCATCGGTACCGCCATGGAACAGATCCAGATGGGCAAGCAGGACATCGTCTTCGCCGGTGGCGGTGAAGAAGAGCACTGGAGCCAGTCGTTCCTGTTCGACGCCATGGGCGCCCTGTCCAGCAAGCGCAACGACACCCCTGAAAAAGCCTCCCGCGCCTACGACGCCGACCGTGACGGCTTCGTCATCGCCGGCGGTGGCGGCATGGTCGTGGTCGAAGAACTGGAACACGCTCTGGCCCGTGGCGCGAAGATCTACGCGGAAATCGTCGGCTACGGCGCGACTTCCGACGGCTACGACATGGTTGCCCCAAGTGGCGAAGGCGCGATCCGCTGCATGCAGCAGGCGCTGTCCACCGTCGACACCCCGATCGACTACCTGAACACCCACGGCACCTCGACTCCGGTCGGCGACGTCGCGGAAATGAAAGGTGTGCGTGAAGTGTTCGGCGACAAGGCTCCGGCCATCAGCTCCACCAAGAGCCTGTCGGGCCACTCCCTGGGCGCCGCCGGCGTTCACGAAGCGATCTACTGCATGCTGATGATGGAAGGCAACTTCATTGCCGGCTCCGCCAACATCGACGAGCTGGACCCTGAAGTGGCCGACCTTCCGGTGCTGACCAAGACCCGCGAAAACGCCACCATCAACACCGTGATGAGCAACAGCTTCGGTTTCGGTGGCACCAACGCCACGCTGGTACTGAAGCGCTGGGAAGGCAAGTAATTTCCCACTGCTGAGCCGCACATGAAAACGCCCCGACTGGTTCGGGGCGTTTTTTTTCGTCTGAAAATAGGGCAACACCACATCCTTGTGGGAGCGGGCTTGCTCGCGAAAGCGGTGAGTCAGCCGACATCCATGTTGAATGTTAAATCGCTTTCGCGAGCAAGCCCGCTCCCACAGGTTTTGCATTCAGCCTGCAGTTTCATCGTCACAAACATGAAACCTTTGTCATGAAACTCAATGGCCTGCGACAGAATGTCACGTATTTAGCGGGCTGCAGGACTGTTTCCGTTTTTGCAAAAAACCGTTACCGAACTCAGCCATTTACTTAGCAAGCTACCAAACTCTATAACAGAGGCCTGCACACGCCTTGCTGCAGATAACAGAGATTGGAGCTAGCAGATGACTGTCAAAGTAACTGAACGCGACGATTCACATAAATCCCACGAGGGTGTAGCCGCCGGTATCCGGATCTGGGACGTGCACCAACAAGACCTGCTGGTCGGTATGTTCCATTCCGAGACCGACGCGCAAAACTACAGGGCCGAACTGGAAATGCTCGAGCGTAAACGCGAGCTCGCAACCGGTTGAAAACAGACTCGACCAGAGTGCAGCCTGCCCTTTCCTGCCGGGCAGGCTGCATCCACATCAGACAACCTCGATCAGCGTCAAATGAAGGTCATCTTCGATCTTCACCGAAGGAACACTTTCAACAATCCAGCCCGCTTGAAGCCTGACCACCTCGACCTCGCCCTTGCCCATTCCGTCATTGCGGATCGAAAACTGCAGCGATGACGGGTGACGCTTGGCATAATTGAAAGGCAAGCCACAGGCGATCAGGAAATCGATTTTTGCCTCGGCCAGCTCAACCTGAATGTCGCGCTCGCCTTCTTTCAGACTGTAGTAATCCAGGCACAGATTGATTGCAAAAGGGCAGCCATTGACGAGGCTGTTGATGAACCGCCCCTCATAACCATCGAAATAACTGTGTTCAGCCCGCACGCTGCTGAGCTTCTTCACCTTGACTTCGATTTCCTCGGAAATCTTGAACAGCCAAAAGCCCCCCTCCGAAGCCAGGTGTTTACCGAAGTCGATACCTGATACATGGCGCTTCGGCCACATCGACATCAAAGGAATATCGACTTCATATTCTTTATTGGTGATCGCCAGCAAGTAATTAATAACGTCGTAATAACTCGACTCACCTTCTCCAACCTTGATGAGTGTCGCACAGCTTCCCGCCAGCAATACGACCTTCCCATAGCGCTCCACAGGCAGTTCGGTCATCAATAAAGCTATGCACGCTGGCACTTTCTCCAGGTAGGCAGCGTTCAGCTCATGGAGCTCCTCTTCATTACGTACCTCGCGCCAGGGAATGTTCCAGAAGAACTCAGGCAGGGTAAAAAAAACACAAGCGGTCGCGCCATGATCCTCGCGAGCAGCTTTTGCAGCGATCTTTATTTTTCGGCGTACAAGCTCGGCACGAGCGACAAGTTCATCGTCCAGATAATCGCCAATGGATTGTCCGAGCGGTCGTGCCTGTGAAAGCTGCGACTTGAAAGTGGGTTGGCGTAACGAAGCGATACTGACAAACATTTATTCCATCCTCGGACACTAAAGTTCATTCCATTTGTTTTCTCCAGACACCAACATCCTTATAAAAAGATATTATTTCCCGGCAAAATAAAACCCGAAAGATCGTATCGATACAATCTTTCGGGCTCAATGTATAAATCATGCAAAGTACTAGCAAACATGTAAGCCCGCTAGAACATTGAATCTGTTACCACATCAGGTCATCAGGAATCTGATAGGCCGCGTACGGATCGTCCTCGGCGATGACCTCTTCAGTCTGCACATTGAGCTGCACTATGCGCTGCGGATCGCGCTCCTGAATCTTCAGCGCCGCCTCGCGCGGAATCACTTCGTAGCCGCCAGCGTGATGCACGATGGCCAACGATCCGCTGCTGAGCTTGTTGCGCATCAGGGTGTTGACGCAGATGCGCTTGACCTTCTTGTCGTCGACGAAGTTGTAGTAGTCCTCGGTCGTCAGCTTTGGCAGGCGCGAGACTTCGATCAGTTGCTTGACCTGCGCGGCACGGGCCTTGGCCTCGGCTTTCTCCTGCTGCTGGCGGTTGAGTTCCTGATCGCGCTTGACCTTCTCGGCCATGGCTTCCTGAGCCGCGCGCTGCTGGGAGTCATCCAGCTCGATCTGGCCTTTGTGGGCCAGGCGCTGTTGTTTCTGCTTGTCTTTGCTGACCTGCTTGGCCTGCTTCTGGTTGACCAGCCCTGCTTTGAGCAACTGGTCGCGAAGGGAAATGCTCATGGTGCTTATTACTCACTTGGGCCACGGCTCAACCGCAGCTGGGCAAATTCTTTTCCTGACGTTTGGCTTCGCCCCACAAGGCGTCCAACTCTTCGAGGGTGCAATCTTCTATGGGACGACGGGTATCGCGCAATGCCTGTTCGATAAAACGAAAGCGTCTTTCAAACTTGCCGTTGGCGTCACGCAGTGCGGTTTCCGGATCAACCTTGAGATGCCGCGCCAGATTGACCACGGAAAACAGCAGGTCGCCGATCTCGTCGGCCACGGCTTCGGCATCGTTTTCCGACATGGCTTCGAGCACTTCATCGAGCTCCTCACGCACTTTATCGAGCACCGGCAAGGCGTCCGGCCAGTCGAAGCCGACCTGCCCCGCGCGCTTCTGCAATTTTGCCGAGCGCGACAACGCCGGCAATGCAGCAGGGACGTCGTCGAGCAACGACAACTGCTCGGGTGCCGAAGAGTTCTCCGCGCGTTCTTCGGCCTTGATCTCTTCCCAGCGCTGCTTGACCTGCTCTTCGCTCAGGCGCGGGACATCCAGAGGCGCGTACAGGTCACCGGTGGGGAACACGTGGGGATGACGGCGGATCAGCTTGCGGGTGATGCTGTCGACTACGCCGGCAAACTCGAAGCGCCCTTCTTCGCGAGCCAGCTGGCTGAAATACACCACCTGGAACAGCAGATCGCCCAACTCGCCCTGCAAGTGATCGAAGTCACCGCGTTCGATCGCGTCGGCGACTTCGTAGGCTTCCTCAAGGGTGTGCGGGACGATGGTGGCATACGTTTGCTTGATGTCCCATGGGCAACCGTACTGCGGGTCGCGCAGGCGATTCATCAGGTGCAGCAAATCTTCAAGTGAATACATCGATCAATCTCTACTGGACCCTGTGGGAGCGGGCTTGCTCGCGAAGAGGGAGTATCAGGCTACACAGATGTCGACTGACACACCGCTTTCGCGAGCAAGCCCGCTCCCACATTGAGTCGGCGCTGTTCATCAAGGTGTGCGGTTACGCCGGGTTTCGATGATGTTCGGCAACTGGGAAATCCGCCCCAGCAACCGCCCCAATGCATCCAGCCCCGGAATCTCGATGGTCAGGGACATCAGCGCGGTGTTGTCCTCCTTGTTCGAGCGGGTATTGACCGCCAGCACGTTGATCCGCTCGTTGAGCAGCACTTGCGACACATCACGCAGCAAACCGGAACGGTCGTAGGCGCGGATGACGATGTCCACCGGATAGGTGAGCACCGGCACCGGCCCCCAACTGACCTGAATGATCCGCTCCGGCTCGCGCCCGGCCAGTTGCAGCACCGAGGCGCAGTCCTGGCGATGAATGCTCACACCGCGGCCCTGGGTGATGTAGCCGACGATGGCATCGCCCGGCAACGGCTGGCAGCAGCCGGCCATCTGGGTCATCAGGTTACCTACGCCCTGGATCTGGATATCACCGCGCTTGCCCGGTTTATAGCCCGTGGCTTTGCGCGGAATCAATTCCAGCTGTTCGTTGCCGCGCTCCGGCTCGACCAGTTGCTGCGCCAGGTTGACCAGTTGCGCCAGACGCAAGTCGCCGGCACCGAGGGCGGCGAACAGGTCTTCGGCGGTTTTCATGTTGGCCTTGTCGGCCAGCTTGTCGAAATCCACCGCCGGCAAGCCGAGGCGATTGAGCTCGCGCTCAAGCAGGGTTTTACCGGCCGCGACGTTCTGGTCGCGAGCCTGCAGCTTGAACCAGTGAACGATCTTCGCCCGTGCCCGCGACGTGGTGACGTAACCCAGGTTGGGGTTCAGCCAGTCACGGCTCGGGGTGCCGTGCTTGCTGGTGATGATCTCGACCTGTTCACCGGTTTGCAGGCTGTAGTTGAGCGGCACGATGCGCCCGTTGATCTTGGCGCCACGGCAGTTGTGACCGATTTCGGTGTGTACGCGGTAGGCGAAGTCCAGCGGCGTCGCACCCTTCGGCAAGTCGATGGCGTGGCCGTCCGGGGTGAAGATATAGACCCGGTCAGGCTCGATATCGACCCGCAGCTGTTCGGCCAGGCCACCGATGTCGCCCAGCTCTTCGTGCCACTCCAGCACCTGACGCAGCCAGGAGATTTTCTCTTCGTAGTGATTGGAACCTGACTTGACGTCGGTGCCCTTGTAGCGCCAGTGCGCGCACACGCCGAGCTCGGCTTCCTCATGCATCGCGTGGGTGCGGATCTGCACTTCCAGCACCTTGCCCTCGGGGCCGATCACCGCCGTGTGCAGCGAGCGATAGCCGTTTTCCTTGGGGTTGGCGATGTAGTCGTCGAACTCTTTCGGGATGTGCCGCCACAGGGTGTGGACGATGCCGAGCGCGGTGTAGCAGTCGCGCATTTCCGGCACCAGCACGCGAACGGCACGCACGTCGTAGATCTGGCTGAACTCCAGGCCCTTGCGCTGCATTTTGCGCCAGATCGAATAGATGTGTTTGGCCCGGCCGCTGATGTCGGCATCGACGCCGGTGGCCTGCAATTCGTTTTTCAGCTGGCTCATCACGTCGCTGATGAAGCGCTCGCGATCCAGTCGCCGCTCGTGGAGCAACTTGGCGATCTGCTTGTACTGGTCCGGCTCCAGGTAACGGAAGGACAGATCCTCCAGCTCCCACTTGATGTGGCCGATACCCAGGCGGTGGGCCAATGGCGCATAAATGTCGAAGACTTCACGAGCCACGCGGTTGCGCTTTTCGTCATCGGCGGTTTTCACCGCACGGATGGCGCACGTGCGTTCGGCCAGCTTGATCAGGGCGACGCGAACGTCATCGACCATGGCCACCAGCATCTTGCGCAGGTTTTCCACCTGGCCCTGGGTGCCCAGCACCAGGGATTTGCGCGGGCTCAGGCTGTCGCTGATCGCGGCCATGCGCTGCACGCCATCGATGAGTTTGGCCACCACCGGACCGAAGCGCTGGCTGACCGCCGGCAACTTGATCTGGCCTTCGCGTACGCCTCGATACAGGATCGCGGCGACCAAAGAGTCCTGGTCGAGTTTTAGATCGGCGAGGATCTCGGCGATTTCAAGCCCGGTACGGAAAGTCGAGTTACCTTCCGACCACAGATTCTGTGCCGCATTGGCTTGTTGTTCGGCCTCGCGAGCGTACTCGCAGGCTTCCTTCAAGGCTTCGCGATCCAGTGCCAGATCGACACTCACCGCGTGATCGAGCCAAGCCTCGAGATTGATACTGCCGTCGGTGTTGATCGGCTGGTGTGCTCTCACCTGTACCATCTTGCTTACCTTCCCTACGACGCAGATTCAATGCGTCAAATCGCTGACCTTCGTTGCCGGTGCGCCCACGTCGGGCTCGGTGCGCGGCTGCACGGGCGGGCCAGTCGGACCAGACGAGCATCCTAGCTCGCTTCAAATAACGCCATGGCCTCGACATGTGCCGTTTGAGGAAACATATCGAGAATCCCGGCACGTTTTAACCGGTAGCCCTGCTTGATCAATTCGACCGTGTCGCGCGCCAGAGTT
Organism: Pseudomonas sp. PDM28; assembly: GCF_019219115.1. Lineage (NCBI taxonomy): Bacteria > Pseudomonadati > Pseudomonadota > Gammaproteobacteria > Pseudomonadales > Pseudomonadaceae > Pseudomonas > Pseudomonas sp. PDM28. Next base: position 52,950 of record NZ_JAHUWG010000009.1, on the reverse strand, counting down.
GCCGGGTTGCATGACACATACACCAACCGCTCGGCGCCCAGGGACTTGAGCTTGCGCACAACCTCGAAAGCACCGTCACGCGGTGGGTCCAAGAGTACCGCACAAAAGCCTTCGGCGGCCCATTCGGCGTCCGTCAAAGGCTGGGATAAATCGGCCTGAAAAAACTTCGCGTTATGCAGATTGTTGCTAGCGGCGTTCGCCGCCGCCCGGTCGACCATCACCTGCACACCTTCCACGGCCACCACTTCGCGAGCAGCCTTGGCCAGCGGCAAGGCAAAGTTGCCCAGGCCACAGAACAGATCGAGTACGCGCTCATCCGCCGTCGGCTTCAACCAGTCCAGCGCCTGGGCGACCATCGCTTCGTTGACGCCGGCGTTGACCTGGATGAAATCCCCAGGTCGGTAAGCCAGTTCCAGGTCCCACTGTTCAAGACGATAGCCCAGCGACTGGTCAGCCTCGACCGGTTGCGGTTCACCGTCGCCATGCAGCCACAACTGGGCCTCATGGAACGCGCAGAAATCCTTGAGGATGGTCATGTCACTTTCCGACAACGGCGCCATGTGCCGCAGCAAGACCGCCAGTGTCGAGCCGCTGAACAACTCCACGTGCCCCAGTGCCTGAGGTTTGCTCAAGCGCCGCAGCATTTCCGGCAAGCGGGTCATGATCGGTTGCAAGGGCTGTACCAGCACCGGGCAATCATCGATGCCAACAATGTCCTGGCTGCCGGCGGCACGGAAACCGACTTCGAGCTTTTTCGCCTTCATGTCCCAGCGCACCGCCACGCGGGCGCGACGCCGGTAGGCGAATTCCGCACCGCTCAAAGGCGGCGCCCACTCTTCGGGTTCGACGCCCGCAACCTTCGACAACTGCTCGGCGAGCATGCGCTGTTTCAGGGCGAGTTGTTCGTTATGAGGCAGATGCTGCACGCTGCAACCGCCGCAACGGCCGGCATGGGCGCACGGTGCCGGGCGACGCAATTCGCTGGCCTTGAACACCCGCTCGGTGCGCGCCTCGACCACTTTGCCGTGGGCGCCGAGCACACGCGCTTCAATCTCCTCACCGGCCAATGCGCCGATGACGAACCAGGTGCGACCTTCGAAAAACGCGATGCCACGACCGTCATTGGCCAGGCGCTCGATGGTCAGGCGCTGCTTTTTGCCGGTCGGGATTTGCGGGGCCTTGCTGCCACCGGTGGGCTGGAAGCGCAGACCTCTTTCATGTTTGGCCATCAGTTGGCCGCGTCGAAAATGCCGGTCGACAGGTAACGGTCGCCACGGTCGCAGATGATCGCGACGATCACCGCGTTTTCAACTTCTTTGGACAGGCGCAGCATTGCCGCCACGGCACCGCCTGAGGACACGCCACAGAAAATGCCTTCTTCACGGGCCAGCCGACGGGTCACGTCTTCGGCTTCGCTTTGGGCCATGTCGACGATCCGGTCCACGCGATCAGCCTGGTAGATCTTCGGCAGGTATTCCTGGGGCCAGCGACGGATACCCGGGATCGCCGAGCCTTCCATCGGTTGCAGGCCGATGATCTGCACGTTGTCGTTCTGCTCTTTCAAGTAGCGCGACACGCCCATGATGGTCCCGGTGGTGCCCATGGAACTGACGAAATGGGTGATGGTGCCCTCGGTCTGGCGCCAGATTTCCGGGCCGGTGGTGGTGTAGTGCGCCTCGGGGTTGTCACCGTTGGCGAACTGATCCAGAACCTTGCCGCGACCTTCGGCTTCCATCTTCTGCGCGAGGTCACGGGCGCCTTCCATGCCCTGTTCCTGGCTGACCAGGATCAGCTCGGCGCCATAGGCGGTCATGGCCGCCTTGCGTTCGGCACTGGAGTTGTCCGGCATGATCAGGATCATCTTGTAACCCTTGATCGCCGCGGCCATGGCCAGGGCGATCCCGGTGTTGCCCGAGGTCGCTTCGATCAGCGTATCGCCGGCATGGATCTGCCCGCGCAGTTCGGCGCGGGTGATCATCGACAGCGCCGGACGGTCCTTGACCGAACCCGCCGGGTTGTTCCCTTCGAGCTTGAGCAAAAGGGTATTGCTGGTGGCGCCGGGCAGGCGCTGCAAACGGACCAGCGGAGTGTTGCCGACGCAATCGGCGATGGTTGGGTACTGCAAGGTCATGGCGTATTCGCAATCCAGACTGCGGGGGCGCCTATCATACCGGCAAACGTTCGCAGGCCATATCACGCAAAGTGTGGTGCTTATGGTTTATGGGAATAAGGGAGACATTCGTGGCGAATGTGCGTGCCTGTTCGTGGGCAAGCCTCGCTCCTGCAACCCAACTCGCACGACACGGAGATAAGCACCTGTCGCAGCTTTCCGTCCTGTTTAAAAAAAGGGGTAACAAATCGCTGCCAGAAAATGCAATTTTCTGTAAGAAAAAAGAATGTATTCATCGGAAGTTTCCTGCGCATTGCAACGACACGCATGAACTAGTGAGTATCAGAGTTGGCAGGTAATCTTTTCCATGATCAGTCAACAAGACGTCTGACTTTTCATAGGGTGCAGGGAAACGCGACAGCTCGTATGCGAGGCTCACACCTTCAAATTTGTCAAAATGAATTTACTTCAAGGAAGAAACCAAATGAAAATTTTTCTTACATTTTCTCTCGCGGGACTGATACTTGCTGCCGGCCAGGCTTCGGCAGCATGCATCTACATTCAAAACTCCTATAGTGGCACTGTACCTGCCAACACAGAAATAACTGTACAGGGGCCGTTTACCATCACCAGCGCAAACGGATGCCAACAGGCAAATATTTCATCCACTATTACAGGTCTTGGTTCTGGCTCTCCTCCACAACTGTTTATTGAAAGACTGGATGGTTCAAACTGGACCAAAGTCGACGGTGGCAACCGCCAAAATGTTTCAGCATTGGGTCGACTAGGCACTTACAGAGTCCGCCTCAAAAATGAACACAACGTAGCCAAAGGTTACTCCGGCACCACGCGATATGGGCGATAAGCAGTAAGATTGCCAGTGCCCGGTAGTTTTTCGGGCACTGGTGAGTTCAGGCTTTAATGCTTACGGACAGATCGTTTTGATCCGAGCCTGCAAAAAAAGAGAGCGCGGCGATGGTGTGATTCGTACGTAACAAATCCTTGGTTATCTCATGAAATCCCGGATTGGAATACGACCCACTAATAGCCAATCGCTCCTCAAACATCTGATTAAACATGGCTATTGCGTTATACTTAACGTTTCTTGCCGCCTGATGACCATTTTCATCAGACGCCATATTCCCGGATATAAAAAAACCAAACACACCTGAATCAATCAAACCTTTCTCGAAGAATATCGCGCCAATCTCTACAAGTTCATCGGTAGTGACCGATGTGAAATCATAACCCTTCAGCGAATTTTTCAGATCATCAATTGAATATTTGTCTGTAAAATTCAGCTTGCTTTCGGCTTTATCTGCCTCTGTTATTGTGTATGCATTCTTTGTTTCCCCAGGATTATTGACAACATAAGGATCCACTTTCATCGACAGGGGTGGATAATTTATTATCATATTCTCTACCGTCCTCTCTTCGATTTTATTCGCAAACTAGGTATCGGTATCCAGACTTAGATCTTTAGCCTCCAACTCGCCAACCCCACCCAAAACATGTTGCAAGTTATATCAAACTAAGCATTGCGAACATCATCGAATCAAACCGGTGATGCATGAACCAACAACCGCATATTCACCTGCAGGCCAGTGCCGGTGTTCTGCGCCCAAATTTGCCCGCCTTGGCGCCGCACCGCATTCCTCGCAATGCTCAGCCCCAGGCCAAACCCACCGTCCCCCGGCCGTGAGCCGTCGAGTCGAGTGAAGGGCAGGAAAATCCGCTCCAGATCCTCTTCCGCCACGCCACTCCCCTGATCTTCCAGCCACAGGTGCCAGTAATCACCATCACGCCGTCCGCCGAGATGAACAACGCCACCGCTGGGCGAATGCCGAATCGCATTACGCAGAATGTTTTCCAGTGCCTGGGCCAGGGTGTTGAGATGACCGCGCACCCAGCAGGACGCATCCACCGTGCATTGCAGCCGAGTATCAGGCCAACCGCTTTCATAGCAGGCATTCTCCGTGAGCATCTCCCACAGCGCCTGGATCTGGATCGCTTCGTCGGGCAAGCGGGTGCGCTCGGTGTCCAGCCAGGCCAACTGCAGCGTGTCTTCCACCAGGCGCTGCATGCCATCGACCTCACGGCCGATGCGCTCGCGCAATAGCTCCAACCCCTGCTCACTTTCACTGGCCACCCGCAAGCGGCTCAGGGGCGTACGCAATTCGTGGGACAGGTCGCGCAGCAGTTGCTGCTGCAAGGCCACGGTACTTTGCAGCCGTTCAGACATGTGATCGAACGCCCTGCCCAGCTCGCCCAGTTCATCCGAACGATTGGTGGTGCGGCTCGAGAGCCGTACGTTCAGTTGATCGACACGCCAGGCATTGGCCTGCGCGCGCAAGTGATTGAGCGGCACCACCAGCAGGCGGTACAGCCCGACGCACAGCAACAGGGTGAATAACCCCGGAATCAGCCCGTTGGTGATCACTCGCCAGAACAGCCGGTAGTGCCCGGGAACGAAGCGCTCGGGCAACTCGATCACCAGGCTGCCGACGGAAGGGTCACCGGGAAACGGCACGCGCATCCAGGGCCGGCCCTTCTTGTGTACGGGCCAATCCAGGCCGCGCAAAAAAGTCAGGCGTTCGACTTCCTTGTCCGTCAGCGATTGGTTGCTCAAGGACTGCAAATCCGCGCCGATGACACCCACCCAGCCTTTTTCCCGCTGATGCATGCCTTGCAACCATTCATCGACACCCGCGCTCTGCGTCTGTTGCCATGCCTGCTCGGCCTCGGCGGCATAGCGCGTCAGGGTGCCCCGCGCTTCATCCGAGAGGAACTGGTTGCGCACTTCCATGTAGCGTCCCCAGGACCAACTGAGCCAGATCATCAGCAGACAGAACGCCACCAATAGGCAAGCAAGCTTCCAGAACAGCGAATGCCTGCCCGGCAAGTTACATTTCATCGGCGGCGCTCAGGATGTAACCCTTGCCCCAGACCGTGCGCACTTCGCGCTCGGTGTAGCCAATGGCCTTGAGCTTGCGGCGGATCTGGCTGATGTGCATGTCCAGGCTGCGGTCATGGGCCGCGTAACCGCGCTGCAGAACCTGCTGATAAAGGAAGGCTTTGCTCAAGACTTCGTCGGCGCTGCGGTGCAGTGTCTCCAGCAATCGATACTCGCTGCGGGTCAGGCCGCCGGCCCGTTCGCCATAAAACACCTCGAAGCTTTCATCGTCGAAACGCAGGCTGTCCATCGAAGGGGCTGGCACCGCGGGGACGGGACGGCGGTCGAGAGCCACCCGCCGCAGGATGGCTTCGATGCGCACCCGCAATTCCATCATGCTGAAAGGCTTTGGCAGGTAATCGTCGGCACCCAGGCGAAAGCCGCTGATGCGGTCGGCCTCGGCACCGAGGGCCGACATCAACAACACCGGGGTGGAATGGCTCTGGCGCAATTGGGTCAGCACCGCCAGACCGTCCATGCCCGGCAGCAGAATATCCATCAGCACCACGTCGAAAGATTGCCGCCGCGCCATGTCCAGGCCTTCCTGGCCGTTCTGGCACCAGGTCACCTGGAAGCCGCTGCGGTCCAGATGCTCATGCACGTAGGCGCCCAGCACGAGGTCGTCTTCGATGGACAGGATTCGGGGGAGGCTGGCAGTGATGGGAGTCATGACTATCTGCAAACAATTCTCAGTTCAACGATTATTCAAGATTGCCTCGCCAGGGGCAACCCACCGCTTGGCTGGAGCACCAATGAGCTGCTCGGGCTGACGAATGGCAGCCGCATTTTTACGAAGATTGCCCGCGAGCAAATCGCTACACTGCGCAAGTGCTGCATGACGGATATATGTGCAGATCCATGAATAGCGGGATGCAGGAGAGATGCGTGCTCAAGAAACTGGGAATCAAAGGCCGCGTGCTGTTGCTGACCCTGTTGCCAACCAGCCTGATGGCGTTGGTGCTGGGGGGATATTTTACCTGGATGCAACAGGCTGACCTGCAAACCCAACTCATGCAGCGCGGCGAAATGATCGCCGAGCAGTTGGCCCCACTGGCAGCGCCAGCCATGGGCCATCAGGACAACGAACTGCTCGAACGCATCGCCACCCAGGCCCTGGAACAAACCGACGTACGGGCCGTGACCTTCCTGTCTCCCGACCGCACGCTGCTGGCCCACGCCGGCCCGACCATGCTTAACCAGACGCCTTCCGGCAGTGGCACGCAGATGCTGCGCCGCAGTGGCAACGATGCGACCCGCTATCTGCTGCCGGTGTTCGGCAAGCACCGCAACCTGGCCGGAGACGTTATTCCCGAGGAAGCCGACCGCCTGCTGGGCTGGGTCGAACTGGAGCTGTCCCATAACAGCATGCTGTTGCGCGGTTACCGCAGCCTGTTCGCCAGCCTGATGCTGATCGCAGCCGGACTGATCGGTGCGGCACTGCTGGCCCTGCGCATGGGTCGCACGATCAACCGGCCACTGAGCCAGATCAAGCAGGCCGTAGCCCAACTCAAGGACGGCCATCTGGAAACCCGCTTGCCGCCCCTTGGCAGCCAGGAGCTGGACGAACTGGCCTCCGGCATCAATCGCATGGCCGGCACCCTGCAAAACGCCCAGGAAGAATTGCAGCACAGCATCGACCAGGCCACCGAAGACGTGCGCCAGAACCTGGAAACCATCGAGATCCAGAACATCGAGCTGGACCTGGCGCGCAAGGAGGCCCTGGAAGCAAGCCGGATCAAGTCCGAGTTCCTGGCCAACATGAGCCATGAAATCCGCACGCCGCTCAACGGCATTCTCGGTTTCACCCACCTGTTGCAAAAAAGCGAGCTCACCCCACGCCAGCTCGACTACCTGGGCACCATCGAAAAATCCGCCGACAGCCTGCTGGGCATCATCAACGAGATTCTCGACTTCTCGAAAATCGAGGCCGGCAAGCTGGTGCTCGACCATATTCCGTTCAACCTGCGCGACCTGCTGCAAGACACCCTGACCATCCTCGCCCCCGCCGCCCACGCCAAGCAGCTGGAACTGGTGAGCCTGGTGTACCGGGACACGCCGCTGTCCCTGGTCGGCGACCCGCTGCGGCTCAAGCAGATCCTGACGAACCTGGTAAGCAACGCAATCAAGTTCACCCGCGAAGGCACCATCGTCGCCCGCGCCATGCTTGAAGAAGAGCACGAAGACACCGTGCAACTGCGCATCAGCATCCAGGACACCGGCATCGGCCTGTCGAACCAGGACGTGCGCGCGCTGTTCCAGGCCTTCAGCCAGGCCGACAACTCGCTGTCGCGGCAACCCGGCGGCACGGGCCTGGGCCTGGTGATTTCCAAGCGCCTGATCGAACAGATGGGCGGCGAGATCGGCGTCGATAGCACGCCCGGGGAAGGCTCGGAATTCTGGATCAGCCTGAGCCTGCCGAAAGCCCGCGACGATGCCGAAGACCTGCCCGCCGCGCCCCTGCTCGGACGTCGGGTGGCGGTGCTGGAAAACCACGAACTGGCCCGGCAGGCGTTGCAGCATCAACTGGAAGACTGCGGCCTGAGCACCACGCCGTTCAATACCCTGGAAAGCCTGACCAATGGCGTCACCGCCGCCCACCAGACCGATCAGGCGATCGACCTCGCCGTACTCGGCATCACCAGCAACGACATGCCGCCGGAACGCCTCAACCAGTACATCTGGGACCTCGAACACCTTGGCTGCAAAGTGCTGGTGCTGTGCCCGACCACGGAGCAGACGCTGTTCCACCTTTCCGTGCCCAACCCCCACAGCCAGCTCCAGGCGAAACCGGCCTGTACCCGCAAGCTGCGACGCTCCCTGTCTGACCTGGTCAGCCCGCGCCCGATGCGCAGCGAGCCGGGCGAACCGGTGTCCAGCCGTGCACCGAAGGTGCTGTGCGTCGATGACAACCCGGCCAACCTGATGCTGGTGCAGACCCTGCTCGAAGACATGGGCGCCAAGGTGCTCGCGGTGGAAAGTGGTTATGCCGCCGTCAAGGCGGTACAGAACGAGACATTCGATCTGGTATTGATGGACGTGCAGATGCCCGGCATGGATGGCCGCCAGAGCACCGAGGCGATTCGCCAGTGGGAAAGCGAACGGCATTGCACGCCGTTGCCGATCGTGGCCCTCACCGCCCACGCCATGGCCAACGAAAAACGCGCACTGCTGCAAAGCGGCATGGACGACTACCTGACCAAACCGATCAGTGAACGACAATTGGCTCAGGTGGTGCTGAAGTGGAGCGGCCTGGCACTGCGCAATCACAGCCCGGAGCGCTCCGGCGATGGGCACGGTGGCGCCCATGACTTGTTGGTGCTCGACCACGAGGAAGGTTTGCGCCTGGCCGCCGGCAAGGCTGATCTGGCCGCAGACATGCTGGCGATGCTGCTGGCATCCCTGGAAGCAGACCGCGAAGCCATCCGCCTGGCTCAGCAAAGCAATGACCACAACGCCCTGATCGAACGGGTCCATCGCCTGCATGGCGCGACACGCTACTGCGGCGTGCCGCAATTGCGTGCGGCCTGCCAACGCAGCGAAACCCTGCTCAAGCAACAGGACCCGAAAGCCAGCGTGGCACTGGACGAGCTCGACCGGGCGATCAATCGCCTGGCAGCCCACGCGCGAATGAACGCTTGATGCAGCGCAATCGCGGGAATCAAATCTCAGCGTAAGCTCACCACCTGCTCTGTGGGAGCTGGCTTGCCAGCGCTTACAGGAACGAGGCAAAGAGGAAATCATGCGCACGATTCTTTTCAGCAGCCAGAACTACGACATCGACAGCTTTCTCGCGGCCGGGCGACCGGCCGGCATCGAGCTGCAATTTCAGCCTGCTCGCCTGAGCCTCGACACGGTCGCGCTCGCCCAAGGGTATGAAGCGGTCTGCGCGTTCATCAATGATGACCTTGGCGCGGCAGTGCTCGAGCGCCTGGCCGCTGGAGGCACGCGCCTGATCGCCCTGCGCTCGGCGGGTTACAACCACGTCGACTTGCCAACGGCAAAACGTCTGGGACTGGCCATCGTGCGCGTCCCGGCCTATTCGCCCCACGCCGTGGCCGAACACGCAGTGGCGCTGATCCTCGCACTCAACCGCCGCTTGCCCCGCGCCTACAACCGCACCCGCGACGGGGATTTCAGGCTGCAAGGGCTGACCGGTTTCGACCTGGTGGGCAAGACGGTCGGCGTGGTCGGTACCGGGCAGATCGGCGCCACCTTCGCCAAAATCATGAACGGTTTTGGCTGCCGGCTACTGGCCTATGACCCCTACCCCAACCCGCAGGTCGAAGCCTTGGGCGCGCGCTACCTGAGCCTGCCGCAACTGCTGGCCGAATCGCAGATCATCAGCCTGCACTGCCCGCTCAACGAGCAGAGCAAGCACTTGATCAACCGTGAATCACTGGCCCACATGCAGCCGGGCGCGATGCTGATCAATACCGGACGTGGCGGCCTGGTGGACACCCCGGCGCTGATCGACGCATTGAAAGACGGTCGCCTCGGCTATCTGGGGCTGGACGTATATGAGGAGGAGGCACAACTGTTCTTCGAGGACCGCTCCGACCTGCCGCTGCAAGACGATGTGCTGGCCAGGTTGCTGACCTTTCCTAACGTGATCGTCACCGCGCACCAGGCCTTTCTGACCCACGAAGCGCTGGACGCGATTGCCGCCACCACGTTGCGCAACATCGCCGCCTGGGTGGCGGGCAAACCGGAAAACCTGGTCACGGGCGACTGAAACGGATCGAAGGTCATCGGCCTGCGCGATGCAGCATGCAAGCCCGTGCTAGCATATCGCGCATATTTGGAGGACCCATGGTCGAACACGATTTCCGCTACAGCCTGATGAACCCGCAACACACCCTCACCGAATGCCGCGCCCTGGTGCCGGGGCGCTATCAGGTCACCGGCAACGGTGGCTCGATTCGCAACAACGACGTGCTGGTCGTGACCCTCAAGGGCGCCAAGGACTTGTCCATGCGCCTGACCGTCGAAACGGTTCGCCACCTGATCAATCCGCCCGGCCAATGGGTCGCGGTGGCCAGCGGCCCGGTGTTCGGCGAACTGGCGATCCATACCTGGCAAGTGAACTGCGACAGCTGCGCCAAAGCGCTGAGCTTCGAGTTCGCCGTCGACGCCAAACTGGGCAACAAGGCGGAAAAACCTGCCGCCACCGCAAGAATTGCCGAGCTGGGCTGGACTACCGTCGGCGAGAAACACCTGTGCCCGAAATGCCAGGAGCCTGCGTGATGAAACGCCTCGCCCTGAGCGCGATGGCCGGTGCCAGCCTGCTGGGCTGCGCCGCCGAGCCGGTGCAGCTTGAACACAATCGCAGCTACATCCTGGAGTGGATCGGCGAGCGGCCGCTAATGGACTACAGCCACCTGACCATCACGCTCGGTGAAGATGGCCGGGCCTACGGCAATGGCGGCTGCAACCACTGGTTCGCGCCGTACACCCTGGAGGGCGACAAACTGACCTTCGGCAAAATCGGCAGCACCCGCAAACTGTGCGCGCCGGCACTGATGGAGCAGGAAAAACGCTTCCTGCAGGCCCTGGAAAACGTCCAGCGCTGGGACGTCTCCCCGATCGAGCAGATCCGCTTCTGGCCAGCCGAAGGCAAGCCGCTGCGTTGGTGGCTTGAAGAGGGTTGATCCGCAAAAAAGATCGCAGCCTTCGGCAGCTCCTACAGGACTAGACGTAAACCTGTAGGAGCTGCCGAAGGCTGCGATCTTTTGCCTTAGTTTTTTGCCTGCAACGCCTCAAGCTTCGCCATCACCCCCGCTGCCGTCTGCTCACCCATCAACTGCTCACGCACCTTGCCCTTGTCATCGATGATGTACGTCACCGGCAATGCCTCGCTGCGCGGCAATTCGAACAATTCGGCAGGATCCTGGGCCAACACCGTGAACTTGATCCCCAGTTTCTCGCTCGCGCCCTTCAGTTCCTGCCCCTGGACGTTGTCGAAGTTAACCCCGAACACACCGATTTTCTTGTCCTTGAGCTGCTCGGCCAGGGTGTTCAACTCCGGGATTTCGGTACGGCAGGGTCCGCACCATTCTGCCCAGTAGTTGAGTACCAGCCATTTTCCGTCCAGTCGGTCGGCGGCGATCTTGTGGCCGTCCTGGTCGATGCCATAGTCATTCCCGCACCCCCCCAGCATCAACGCTCCGATGATCGCCAATGCTGCTGCCAGTCGCCTTGTCATGTCGTGTTCCTTGTCAAAAATTGAATACGCCTGCGACCCATCGCCTCTCACGGTTCTGGATTGCGCGCTGCACAGTTAGAATAGCCGCCACCTTACGCAAGATGCGACCCGCTCATGACCGATCTGACGCTTTATCACAACCCGCGCTGCTCGAAATCCCGCGGTGCGCTCGAATTGCTCGAAGCCCGTGGCCTGGCCCCGACCGTGGTGCGTTACCTGGACACTCCGCTGGACGCCACGCAAATCCAGCGCCTGCTGGGCAAACTCGGGATCAGCGCGCGGCAACTGCTGCGCACCGGCGAGGACGAGTACAAGACCCTCAATCTGGCCGACGGCAGCCTGAGCGAAGCGCAGTTGATCGCCGCCATCGCCGCCCACCCGAAACTGATGGAGCGACCGATTCTCGAAGTCGGTGACAAAGCCATCATCGGCCGCCCACCGGAGCAGATCCTGGAACTGTTGCCATGAGTGCACCTTACATTCTGGTTCTGTACTACAGCCGCAGCGGCTCGACCAACGAAATGGCCCGGCAGATCGCCCGTGGCGTCGAACAGGCCGGGCTTGAGGCCCGCCTGCGCACGGTGCCGGCGATTTCCACCGAGTGCGAAGCCGTTGCGCCGGATATTCCCGACGAAGGCGCGCTGTATGCCAGCCTCGACGACCTGAAGAACTGCGCCGGCCTGGCACTCGGCAGCCCGACCCGCTTCGGCAATATGGCCGCGCCGCTGAAGTACTTCCTCGACGGCACCAGCAACCTGTGGCTGACCGGCGCCCTGGTGGGTAAACCGGCCGGCGTGTTCACCTCCACCGCGAGCCTGCACGGCGGCCAGGAGACGACCCTGCTGTCGATGATGCTGCCGTTGTTGCACCACGGCATGCTGATCACCGGCCTGCCGTACAGCGAATCGGCACTGCTGGAAACCCAGGGCGGCGGCACGCCATACGGCGCCAGCCACCACGCCGGTGCCGACGGCAAAAGCGGCCTGGATAGCCATGAAGTGGCGCTGTGCCGCGCGTTGGGCATGCGCCTGGCCAAGACTGCACAGAAACTGGAGAGCTGAAGTGGCCAGGAAGCCGAAGATTCTCCCCGCCATTGACTGGCTCGAGCCGCGAGTGCGGGCGATGCGTGTCATCAGCCTGCTGTGCTTTTTGGGGCTGGTGGGCCTGCTGTGCGTCTACTACCTGCTGATCGCCGACCTGCATGGCGCCCGGCCATGGGTGATTCTGCTGATCGAACTGGTGCCACTGCTGATACTGGCGCCGGGCATGATCGTCGGCAGTCCTCGCGGGCATTCATGGATGTGCTTTGTGGTGAACCTGTATTTCATCAAGGGCGCGCTGGCCGCTTATGACCCGAACCGGCAAATCTTCGGTTTGCTGGAGATGGGCGCAAGCCTGGCGGTGTTTTGCTCGGCACTGTTGTATGTGCGCTGGCGTTATCAGTTGAACCGTAAGCTGGCTGGCGAGGGCGAGACTTCCGTCGCCTGATCAGTCGCCTTCGCGAGCAAGCCCGCTCCCACATTGAAATGCAATCCAATGTGGGAGCGGGCTTGCTCGCGAAGGGGGCGACGCGGTCTCAATGATTGACGGTATAAGCCAGCATCATCGAAATCTGGCTCATCGGCCGCCCGCCACTTTCCGCATGCCACTGGTTGAACACATCCTGCACCAACGCCAGGTCGCGCAGACTGCTCGGCACCTTGTCGATGATGTCTTGCGCATTCAGCGCCGCGACCACGTCGTAGCTCGGCACAAAGGTGTCCTTGCCGATCATCCGCAGGAAGCGCGGGGCTGACAGGCCACCCAACTGATGACCGCGTTTTTTCAGGAAGCTCCAGAGCCCGACGATATCGGTCACCGGCCAGTCGGCGATCAGCTCGCCGAAGCTGCCCTTTTCATGGGCCACGTCCAGTACGAACTGTGCATTGCGCGGCACACTCTTGAGCTTGCCCAGGTGCCGGATGATCCGCGTGTCCTGCATCAGCCGCTCAAGGTGCTCGGCGCTCATCAGCACGACTTTTTCCGGATCGAACCCGAAGAACACTTCTTCGAAGGCTGGCCACTTGGCGTCCACCAGACTGTGCTTGAGCCCGGCGCGGAATACCCGTAGCGCCATCATCGAGAGGTAGCGATCGTCGCTGATCTTGCGTAACTGCGCGGGAGTCTTGGGAACGGGCAGATGGGCTTCCAGTTCAGCCGCCGAACCGAAGCGGTTCAGACAGTATTCATTGAGCCACTTGTAATCGCGCATGCCCTCTCCAGTAATCTGAAATAAAACGAAAAAACCTGTGGGAGCGAGCTTGCTCGCGATAGCGGTGTGTCATTCAACATTGAAGTCGACTGACATGGCGCAATCGCGAGCAAGCTCGCTCCCACAGTAGTTGTGGTTAGAGGTTGACCACGTTGACGAAGCGCGATGCGGCGCTTTCGTCAATCTTGAGGCTGGTGAAGTCAAACAGGTTGCGGTCCGCCAGTTGCGACGGGATCACGTTCTGCAGGCTGCGGAAAATGCTCTCGGTACGGCCCGGGGTCTTGCGTTCCCAATCCTGCAGCATTTCCTTGACCACCTGGCGCTGCAAGTTTTCCTGGGAACCACAGAGGTTGCACGGAATGATCGGGAATTGCTTGAAGTCCGAGTAGGCCTGGATGTCTTTTTCGTTGCAGTAGGCCAGCGGGCGAATCACCACGTTACGACCATCGTCGGCGCGCAGCTTCGGCGGCATGGCCTTGAGCGAACCGTTGAAGAACATGTTCAGGAAGAACGTTTCGACGATGTCGTCGCGGTGGTGACCCAAGGCCATCTTGGTCGCGCCAATTTCATCAGCGAAGGTGTAAAGCGTGCCGCGACGCAGGCGCGAGCACAGCGAGCACGTGGTCTTGCCTTCCGGAATCAGCTCCTTGACCACCGAATAGGTGTCTTTCTCGACGATGTGGTACTCGATACCCAGCTCTTTCAGGTAGGCCGGCAGCACGTGCTCCGGGAAGCCCGGCTGCTTCTGATCCATGTTCACGGCCACGATCTCGAACTTGATCGGCGCGACCTTCTGCAAGTGCATCAGCACATCGAGCATGGTGTAGCTGTCCTTGCCACCGGACAGGCAGACCATGACCTTGTCGCCGTCTTCAATCATGTTGAAATCGGCAACCGCCTCACCGGCCTGTCGGCGAAGGCGCTTTTGCAGTTTGTTCTGGTTGACCGTGAGAGTGCCCATGACGCGAAATCCGTGAGGTGTGACGAAAGGCGGGCATTTTACGCAAAAAATCGACCCGTAGGAGCTGCCGAAGGCTGCGATCTTTTGATTTTGATCTTCGGTGGCGCTGAAATCACCAAAGATCAAAAGATCGCAGCCTTCGGCAGCCTCTACAGACGCAACCGCGATTAGGCCTCGTGTTTACAGCGCGATTTGCTCTAAAGCCCCTACTCCACCCATGGAAACTCCTCCCTATACTGCGACATAAGGTCGCTTACATATTTCAGACCTGTGACTTGCTTGGCCGCATTGGCCCGTAGGCGCTCCACTGGGGGGCGACGGTAAAGACAAGAGGAGTGACTGGCATGATCCATCACGTAGTGGGGCTCTTCACCCACCCTGACCAAGAATGGAAAGAAATCCGTGGCGACCAGGAGGAAAGCATCAGCCACATGTACCTGACCCATACGCTGATCCTGGCGGCCATCCCCGCCGTGTCTGCCTTCATAGGCACCACACAGGTCGGCTGGGTCATCGGCAATCGGCCTCCCGTGATGTTGACCGTAGAAAGCGCGATATGGATGACGGTCATGTCGTACCTGGCGATGCTCGGGGGT
This sequence comes from Pseudomonas sp. PDM28, assembly GCF_019219115.1. Classification (NCBI taxonomy): domain Bacteria; kingdom Pseudomonadati; phylum Pseudomonadota; class Gammaproteobacteria; order Pseudomonadales; family Pseudomonadaceae; genus Pseudomonas; species Pseudomonas sp. PDM28. The sequence continues at coordinate 37,877 of NZ_JAHUWG010000009.1, read as the reverse complement.
GTCGCGGTAATGGGCGCATTCATTCACTGGATGGCCCGCACCTATGACGCCAACCCAAGCCTCGCCCGCTGCATTGCGTTTGCAACCTACACCGCGACACCCTTGTTCATCGGCGGCCTCGCAGCCTTGTACCCGCACCTGTGGCTGGGGATGATCGTCGGCACCGCAGCCATCTGCTACACGGTGTACTTGCTGTATGTGGGCTTACCGACGTTCATGAACATTCCATCTGACGAGGGCTTCCTGTTTTCAAGTTCAGTGCTCGCCGTAGGCCTGGTGGTGCTGGTCGCCATCATGGCGTTCACTGTGATTGTCTGGGGACTCGGCGTGGGGCCGGTCTACACCAACTAGCCGCACATCATCGAAAATCAGAAATGCCGATAAAGGCCGCCGCGAAGCGGCCTTTTCATTCTTCAGCAACGAGAACGCCCACGACCATTCGGCAACCTGGTGATTCGCAACGTCCGAGGGTTGCGGCATACTCGACCGCTCTGGAGATCCATCAAGCATGCCCGAGCAACTCAATTCCCGCGTCGAAGACTGTTTCCAACTAGCCGAATCCTTTTTCAAACGACCTTTCAAACGCCCCGTGGTGAGCCTCAAGCTGCGCGGACAAAAAGCCGGTGTCGCGCATTTGCACGAGAACCTGCTGCGCTTCAACCCGCAGCTGTACCGGGAGAATACCGAGGACTTCCTCAAGCAGACCGTGGCCCATGAAGTCGCGCACCTGATCGCCCACCAGCTGTTCGGCGACCGCATCCAGCCCCATGGCGAAGAGTGGCAATTGATCATGCGCGGCGTGTACGAACTGCCGCCCAACCGCTGCCACACCTATGACGTCAAACGCCGCAGCGTGACACGTTACATCTACAAATGCCCGTGCGCCGACAGCGACTTCCCGTTCTCGGCCCAGCGCCACAGCCTGGTGCGGCAAGGGCGGCGGTACCTGTGCCGACGGTGTCGCAACACCCTGGTGTTCAGTGGGGAGATGCGGGTCGAGTAGCGAGATTTGCGGTGGCTGTACTGGCCTCTTCGCGGGCAAGCCCGCTCCCACAGGGATTCGCGTCGATGACAAGTTCTGTGGACAACCCCCGACCACTGTGGGAGCGGGCTTGCCCGCGAAGAGGCCGGATCTGACGCTAGAGAATTACCTTGGCGAACCGCAATTCAGCAATCCGCTCAGCACTGAACCCCAACTCCCCCAACACCTGATCCGTATGCTGCCCCAGCACCGCGCCGATATGCTTCGGCTCAGGCAACCCCTCTGAAAACTTCAGCGGACAAGCCATCTGCGCCTGAGCCGAACCATCGTCCCGCGGCACGTCGGTCACCAACTCCCGCGCTTGCAACTGCGGATGACACAGCGCCTCTCCCAGGCTCAACACCGGTTCGACGCACGCATCCAGTTCCGCGAACAGCGCACGCAACTCGGCAAAATCATGCTTTTCGAATTCGACCTTCAACGCGTCTTTCAGCTTTTTCTGATGCGCCGGTTGCGGTGACAGGCCTAAGCCAGCCAGTTCCTCCAGCCCCAACGCTGCGCACAACTGCTTCATGAACACCGGTTCCAGGCTGCCCACCGACAGCCAGCGCCCATCCCGGGAGCGGTAGTAATCGTAAAAGCTGCCGCCATTGAGCACCTGGTTTTCCGGCCCCGGCTCGACGCCACAGGCCAGATATCCCGCACCCGCCAGTGCATTCAGGCTGAACGCGCAGTCGGTCATGCTGACATCCAGATGCTGGCCTTGGCCGGTTTGCTGCCGGGCGATGACCGCCGCCAGCAAGCCAATCACCCCGTGCAGCGAACCACCGGCGACATCCGCTACCTGCATGCCCAACGGCAGTGGCCCACTGTCGGCTCGGCCGGTGTAACTCGCCAGCCCGGACAAGGCCAGATAGTTGATGTCGTGGCCGGCGCGGTCCTTGTAGGGGCCGGTCTGGCCGTAGCCGGTGATCGACACATAAATCAGTTTTGGGTTGATCGCCTTCAGGGCCTCATACCCCAGGCCCAGTCGCTCCATGACACCGGGGCGGAATTGCTCCAGCACGATGTCGTAGTCCTGCAACAGCTGCTTGATGACATCCAGCGCCTCAGGCTGTTTGAGGTCCAGGGCCAGGCTGCGCTTGTTGCGGTTGAGGTAGGCATGACTGGCCGACACCCCTTGATCGTGGGGCGGCAACACCCGCAGCAGATCCAGGCGGGTCGGTGATTCGATGCGCAGCACTTCGGCGCCCATGTCCGCCAACAGCAACGAGGCGAACGGCCCCGGCAGCAGCGTCGAAAAATCCAGAACCTTAAGTGATGCCAATGGACCGAGCATGAACGTTCTCCGTTAACAATGCCTCCAGCCTAGGCAGCCGATCGCATTGCAGCAATCACCTTATGTGCCACGTGCAGTGACCGTTACGCTCAAACCGCAGGCAACAAAAAACCCGCCGAAGCGGGTTTTTCATCAGAACAAGGCTTACTTGGCGTTAGCCGGGGCGACCTCTTCGACGTGGCCCAAAACATCGTCTTTAGGCTCGTCGGCAATGCCGCGACCGCCCGAAGCCAGTTCGGCTTGCAGCACGTCGGTGTCCAGCTCCTTGACCCACTTGGCCACAACGATAGTCGCCACGGCGTTACCGATCAGGTTGGTCAGGGCACGTGCTTCGGACATGAAGCGGTCGATACCGAGGATCAGCGCCAGGCCGGCAACTGGCAGGTGGCCGACGGCGGACAGTGTTGCAGCCAATACGATGAAACCACTACCGGTCACACCCGCAGCGCCTTTGGAGGACAGCAGCAACACCACCAGCAGGGTGATCTGGTGCGTGATGTCCATGGGCGTATCGGTTGCCTGGGCAATGAACACCGCGGCCATGGTCAGGTAGATCGCAGTACCGTCGAGGTTGAACGAGTAGCCAGTCGGGATCACCAGGCCTACTACGGATTTCTGCGCGCCCAGACGCTCCATCTTGATCAGCATGCGTGGCAGCACCGATTCCGAAGAAGAAGTACCGAGCACGATCAGCAGCTCCTCACGGATGTAGCGGATCATTTTCAACACGCTGAAGCCGTGCATGCGGGCGATGGAGCCCAGCACGATCAGGATGAACAGCAGGCAAGTGATGTAGAAGCACGCCATCAGTTGACCCAGTTGCACCAGCGAACCAACACCGTAGGCACCGATGGTGAACGCCATGGCACCGAAGGCACCGATCGGCGCGAGCTTCATGATCATGTTGATGATGTTGAACATCACGTGGGCGAAGCGATCGATGAAGTCCAGCAGCGGCTTGCCGTAGGCACCCAGGCGATGCAGGGCGAAACCGAAGATCACCGAGAACATCAGCACTTGCAGGATGTCGCCGGTGGCGAAGGCGCCGACGATGGTGCTAGGGATCACGTTCAGCAGGAAGCCGACGACGCTTTGGTCAGCACCGGCTGCAACATAAGTGGCAATCTTGGAGGCATCGAGGGTGGCGACGTCGATATGCATGCCATTACCTGGCTGCACGATGTTGACCACGACCAGACCGACCAGCAAGGCAATGGTCGACACGATTTCGAAGTACAGCAGAGCATAACCACCGGTCTTGCCGACGGACTTCATGTTCTGCATGCCGGCGATGCCGCTGACAACGGTACAGAAGATGATCGGGGCGATGATCATTTTGATCAGCTTGATGAACCCGTCGCCCAGTGGCTTAACGGCCACACCGAGCTGCGGATAGTAGTGACCGAGGGCGATACCGATGACAATTGCAACGATCACCTGGAAATACAGGGATTTGTACAGCGGCTGACGAGTCGTCATTGCAAAGTTCCTCAAGGGTGCCCGGTGACAACATCCATCTGTTGCCCGCAACACCGCAATTGCGAACCCTCCTGCACTGGAGGGATTTGTTTTTTCGAGCTGCGCAACGGCAGGCCTCTGCACGTTGTATCGCAAGGCCCGTGCCACCTTCCGTAAAAACCCTGCAAGCCTTTTGATATCAGGGGTCGCAGCAAATTCCCTGTCACCGGACAGTTACAAACATGTGGCGGATTTCCGCCCTTCCACTAAAAGTCGTCCTGCAATTTGGCGGATATCCGCCCTGTTCATGCCCGCAGTGCGCAGCTACCATCCGTCGTTCAACGGTCAGGCCTGCAGCCATGCGTGAACGCACCATCGCCAGTCATTTCGCCCTCGCCGCCCTGGGTGGTGCGCGTCGGCACGGCTACGATTACTCGGGCCTGCTACAACAACTGGGGATCAGCCCCGAGTTGCTCGACGAACCCCGGGCGCGCATCACTCCAGAGCAATTCACCCAACTGATTCAAGCCTTATGGTTGGCACTGGACGACGAGTACCTGGGGTTCGGGCAAGCCCCGAGCAAACCGGGCAGCTTCGCGATGATGTGCCATGCCGTGATCCACTGCCGCAGCCTGGATAAGGCACTCAATCGCGGCTTATTGTTTTATAGCCTATTCCCCGGGACTCCGCGTTTGACCCTGACTCACGAGGACGAATGGGTCCGCCTGAGCCTGGACGACTCGCAGCTTTGGGACCCGGACCACTTTCTGACCGAGGCTCTGCTGGTGATCTGGCACCGTTTCGGCAGTTGGCTGATCGGCCAGCGCATTCGCCTGGAACAGGCCACGTTCAGCTACCCCCGACCGGAACACGGCGCCGAGTACGACCTGCTGTTTTCCTGCCCGCTTGAGTTTTCACGCCCCCGGAGCAGCCTGTTGTTTCACAGCCGCTACCTGGCCATGCCGCTGTTGCAGGATGAGCGCACTCTCAAGCATTTTCTTGAGCACTCCCCGGCCAACCTGCTTTCGCGTCCGGATGACGGCGACAGCCTGAGCAGCCGTTTACGCCGCTTGCTGAGCCGAGACAGTTCACGCTGGCCCGACCTGGAAGCCGTGGCCGCACACCTGCACATCAGCCCGCAAACCTTGCGCCGGCATTTGCGTGACGAGGGCACGAGCTTTCAGGAATTGAAGGACCAGTTGCGCCGGGACATCGCGATTTACCACCTGAGCCGTGCCGACCTGTCGTTGCAACAGATCGCCGAGCAATTGGGGTTTTCCGAACCGTCGGCGTTTCACCGGGCGTTCAAGAAGTGGACCGGGCTGACACCGGGGGCTTATCGGGCGCAGGAACACTGAGTTTCAATGCCTGTTTTTTCGGTGTGATCACCGGCCCCTTCGCGGGCAAGCCCGCTCCCACAATGGCCGAAGTTGTTCACAAATCATCTGACTCACTCAAAACCCTGTGGGAGCGGGCTTGCCCGCGAAGAGGCCCGAAAGAGCACTATCAAACTCCCGGTCAAACCACCGGAAAATGAATCCGGAACGCCGCCCCGCCCATCGGTGAATCCCCCAGGGTCAGCTGGGCGCTATAGCTCTCGATGATGTCCTTGACCACCGCCAGGCCGATGCCCTGCCCCGGATGCTGACGGTCCAGGCGCTCACCGCGTTCGAGAATCCGTGCGCGCTGATCCGGCGGTACGCCAGGGCCGTCGTCCTCGACACACAACTCGGTGCCACTAAGGGTTTCACGCACGCTGATGCGTATTTCGCCGAGGCACAAGCGATAGGCGTTTTCCAGCAGATTACCCATCATTTCCAACAAAGCGCCCTGCTCGATCGGTACATGGCACGGGTCGGGCAGGTCGAACGCAACGTGCACGCGCTTGTCGCGATAGACCTTGTCCAGTGTGTCGCACAGACTTTTCAGCACCGGGTGCAAGTGCACCTGATGACGTACCAGACCGCTCTTGCGCAGGCTGGCGCGCTGCAATTGGTAGCTGATCTGCTGGCTCATGCGCTCGATCTGGGTTTGCAGCACCCAGGCCTGATCGCGATCCTCGGGACGCTGGGCCATGTCTTCACTGACGCCCTGCAACACCGCCAGGGGCGTTTTCAGGCTATGGGCCAGGTCATCGAGGGAATCACGGTAGCGACTGCGCTGCTCACGTTCACTGTGCAGCAAACGGTTGAGGGAACCGGTGAGGCGCAGCAACTCCCGGGGATGCTCCTCGCTGAGGCTTTCACGGGTGCCACCTTCAATCTGGTCCAGCTCCTGACTCAAGCGCCGCAATGCCTGCAAGCCCCAGGTCAGGCCGATCCACAGCAACGCCAGCAGTACCAGGAGTGCCGCACCAAAACCCAGATAGAGATTTTCCCGCAGACCTTCGAGGGTCAGTTCGTACTCGCGAACCGGTTGCAGGGCCACGATGCTGAAGGCTGCACTTTTGCCGCCGAGCAACTTGACCTCGACGTCGTAGACGAAGAATTCCTGGCCATTGGCTTCGCGGATCCGCGCAAACTCGTTACCACGTCCGTCATAACGTGGCTTGTAATTGATGCGCTCTTCCCGGGTCGCCTTTGAGCGCCAGACCAGATGCCCTTCGCGGTCATAGATATAGCCGAGCAGTCGGCTGTCGGTGAGGTTGAAGCGCTCGTCGGGCAATTGCGCCGGCATCTGCAGGCTGTTGTTCTCCACCCGGGCGGCGGAGATCAACGTGGTCACGTCCGATGCCAGACGTTGCTCGATGGAGTCCTGCAACGCCAGGCTGAAAGCACCCTGCATCGCCGGCAGCAACGCCAGCATGAACAACACCGCCAACAGCGTGGCGGCGAGCATCAAGCGAATGCGCAGCGAACGGATCAAGTGCAACGCTCATTGAACAGGTAGCCCAGGCCGCGCACGGTGTCGATCGGCTTGAATCCACCCGGCCCCTCCAGTTTGCGGCGCAAACGGCCGACCAGCACCTCGATCACATTCGGATCACGCTCGTCGTCATCCGGGTAGAGCTGTTCCATCAAGCGGTCCTTGGGCACCACCTGCTGATGGTGGCGCATCAGGTATTCGAGAATGCGGTACTCATACGCGGTCAGTGCGAGCGGCTGTTCGTCGAGGGACGCCTGCTTGCGATTGAGGTCCAGCAGCAAGGGACCGGCGACGATGGTCGACTGGGTGAAACCGCTGGAGCGGCGCAGCAAGGCATTCAGGCGAGCGTCCAGTTCTTCGAACTGAAACGGCTTAACCACGTAATCGTCGGCGCCGGCGGCCAGGCCTTCGACCTTGTCCTGCCAGTTGCCGCGCGCGGTGAGGATCAGGATCGGGAAGGTCTTGCCACCTGAACGCAACTGGCGGATCAGGTCGAGCCCGCTCATGCCCGGCAGACCGAGGTCGATCACCGCCAGGTCAAAGTTGAATTGCGCGGTCTGGTAAAGCGCCTCTTCGGCGTTGGCCACGGACTCGACCACGTGGCCGCTCTCCGTCAGGCGGGTTTTCAGGTGATGACGCAGCAACGCTTCATCTTCGACGACCAGCAGTTTCATAACGCTCTCCCGGGCAAATCAACATCTCCAGAGGCGCAACCTCGCACCTCGATAGCTAACATGGCGACGCCGGATCAGTCACTCGGACCGATCCGGCGCAGGCCGCTCACGAAACGCTTGTCAGAAAGCGTAGTTGGCGGACAGGTAGGTCTGGGCGCTGCTGGTCAGGTCCAGCGAACCCTGCTTGTTGCCACCACGCTCACTCATCTCGGTGCTGGCGTTGCTGCGCAGGTAACGGTAACCCAGTTCAACCGAGGTGTTCTGCGAAACCTGTTGCAGCACACCCACCTGGCCACCGATGGCGTAGCCGATATCGCTGTCGCGACTGAAGCCTGGCGACTCCTGGGTCATTTTGGTCAGGCCCGCCGTGGCGCCGCCGAACAATTTGGTGCTGCCGCCCACTGGGTAGAACAGATCGTAGCTGCCCAGGAGGTTTTCCTGACGCAGTTTAATGCCGTTGTGCGAGCCCGACACGTTGTCGTAAGTGGCGTAGTAACGGCCCTGGCTATTCTGCGGGCCCAGACGCACACCCCAGGTGGTGTCCTTGCCGATCACACCATCGGCGTTCGGGTGATTGAGGTTGTCGTTCAGGGCGTGGGATTTTTTGACCTTGTCGCTGGTCTGTCCAAGAGTGAGGCTGGCGAAGTTGTCGTCGGAGGCGAAGGCTGCGGTGCTTGCGCCCAGAACCGTGAATGCCAGAAGCAATTTTTTGAATGCAGTCATTGGGGAGTTTCCTCATGTGCCGTTTGTTTTTTGGGTACGGGGCAAGGTTACGCACCGCGCCCTGAACTCCCCCTGAACGCACTCTGAACCTGGGCTGAACCGCCCTTTCCCGAATGTTTCGACACGTTTCAACAGGAGATCCGACCATGCGCATGTTCTTCGCTGTCCTCCTGCTGGCCTTGAGCGGGCTCAGCCAGGCTGCCATCCAGACCCGGGAAATCCCCTACCAAAGTGCCGACGGCACGAAAATGATTGGCTACTACGCCTACGACGACACCCTCAAGGGCCCGCGCCCCGGGGTCGTGGTGGTGCATGAATTCTGGGGCCTGAACGATTACGCCAAGCGCCGCGCCCGGGATCTCGCCGGCCTGGGCTACAGCGCCCTGGCCATCGACATGTACGGTGACGGCAAAAATACCGAGCACCCCAAAGACGCCATGGCCTTCATGCAAGCCGTGACAAAAGACAGTGCCGTGTCGAGCGCGAGGTTTCAGGCCGGGCTCGACCTGTTGAAAAAACAACCGCAGACCGATCCGCATAAAATCGCCGCCATCGGCTACTGCTTCGGCGGTGGCGTGGTGCTCAATGCCGCCAGACAGGGCGTGCCATTGGCAGGCGTGGTGAGTTTCCATGGCGCCTTGGCGACCAATACGCCGGCAACGCCAGGCAGCGTCAAGGCGAAGATTCTGGTGGAACACGGGGCGCTGGACAGCATCGTCACCCCGGAAAACATCACGGCTTTCAAAAGTGAGATGGACAAGGCCGGGGCCGACTACACATTTGTCAGCCTCGACGGCGCCAAGCATGGGTTCACCAATCCGGATGCCGAGCGGTTGAGCCATGGCGATCATGGCGGGCCGGACATTGGTTACAACAAGGCGGCGGATGAAAAGTCCTGGGCAGACATGCAGGTTTTCTTCAAAAAAATCTTTGGTTGACACCGTCCTCTGTGGCGAGGGGGCTTGCCCCCGTTGGGTGGCGAAGCCACCCCAAAACCTGCAATCGCATTGGGCCAGATAGGGCGCGGTTGCAGGACTTACGACTGCTTCGCAGCCGAACGGGGGCAAGCCCCCTCGCCACAAAAGCTATCGGCCACTACCCAGTCTTGCTGCTTAACGGCAAAATGCCGACATGAATCCAGCACTGCCCGCCTGCTGCACCCCCCTCGATGACCACTGGCCGCTGCCGTTCGTGCTGCCTGATACGGTCCTGTTGAGCACTCACTTCGATAGCACCCGACTGGCCAGCGATGACTTTCAGCGCAGCGCTGTGGAGGTACCGGCGAGCATTCAGCGCTCTGTCGCCAAACGGCAGGCGGAGTTTCTCGCCGGGCGGGTGTGTGCCCGGGCCGCGTTGCAGCGCCTGGAAGGATTGAGCGTCATTCCGGCCATTGGTGAAGACCGGGCACCGGTCTGGCCTGCTCATATCACGGGCTCGATCACTCATAGCACGGGCCGGGCCGCGGCGATTGTCGCGAACAAAAGCCATTGGCGCGGCCTGGGTATGGACCTGGAAAACCTGCTCAATGTCGAACGCGCCGAACGCCTGGCCGGGGAAATCCTCAACCCGCCGGAGCTACAACGCATGGCGGCCGGTCCTCGCGAGCAACGGGCGTTGCTGGTGACCCTGACGTTCTCGGTCAAGGAAAGCCTGTTCAAGGCACTCTATCCGATCGTTCAGCAACGGTTTTATTTCGAACACGCCGAAGTGCTGGAGTGGCGTGAGTCGGGTGAGGTGCGGCTGCGACTGCTCACGGATTTGTCCCGCGAATGGCGCAACGGCACCGAGTTGGATGCGCAGTTCGGGGTCAAGGATGGGCAGTTGTTGAGTCTGGTCAGTATCAAGGCCTGACGATTTTCGGTGTTTGGCAGGGCCCCTTCGCGGGCAAGCCCGCTCCCACAGTTGACTTGTGTACGACACAAAACCTGTGGGAGCGGGCTTGCCCGCGAAGGGGCCATAACAGACTACACAGACCTCAACGCTTCTCCTGATTGCGCGGCCAACTCAGGCTGAAACACGCCCCGCCCAGACTCTTGCTCTTGCCGATCAACGCACGCCCGTCATGCCAGTGGATGATGCGCCGGACGATCGACAACCCCAGCCCATGCCCACCTGACGCACGGGTACGGCTGTCGTCCAGACGCAGGAACGGCGTAAAGATCTTCTCCCACGCCGACTCCGGCACACCCGGCCCGTCATCCTCGATATCCACCCGGCAGCGCTGCTGCCCCACCTGATAGCTGATGGTCACCCGTGATTGCGCATGGCGCATGGCATTGCTCACCAGGTTCTGGATCGCCCGGTGCAGATAACGCGGTTCGGCCTCGACCCAGGCATCGTCGTTATCAGCGGCCGACAGGCACAAACCCCGCTGTACCGTGACGTCGGCACGTAACGGCGCCAGCTCCTCAATCACCTGGTTGACCAAGGCATCCAGATCGATCCGCTGGAAATTCAGTGCCGGAGAACCCTGTTCGAGCCGCGCGTAAGTCAGCATCTCGTCCACCAGGCGGTCGAGATCCTCGATGTCGTTGTCCATGCCCTGGCAGTATTTTTCCAGGGCTTGCGGCGTGGTGGCCGAGCCGATCATCTCCAGGCCAAAGCGCAGGCGCGCCACCGGCGTGCGCAATTCGTGGGACACCGCGCGCACCAGTTCGCGCTGGATCGCCAACAACTGCTGCAAGTGCTCGGCCATCCCGTTGAACGCCGAGGCCAGCCGTCCCACCGAGTCCGCGCCGCGCGCCGGCACGCGGGTTTCCAGGCTGCCCTGGGCTATGCGCGTGGCGGCGGCCTCCAGGCCACGCAAACGGCGCTCGAGCTGGCGCACCAACAGATAAACGATCAAGCCGATCAGCGTCAGGCCCAGCGCGGCGATCAGCACCAGCCATTGCGGGGGATAAGGATTCATCTGATACAGCGGGCCGATTTCCAGGACCCACGGCGTGCCGACCATGCCGGCAAACACCCGGATCGAATCGCCTTCCTTGCCCAGCGCCATCACGGTGTCGCCTTCGGACACCCGGCGGCTCTGGTCTTCGTCCATGTCCGCCTCGTCAACCGTGACCAGCCGCAGGTCGAAGCCAAAGCCCTTGTCTTGCTTCAATTGCGCCAGACGCATGGGCTGATCGGCTACGGGGGTGCGTACCAGCTCATCGGTCAACAGGTAGATGGTCGCCCGGGCCAGTTGCTCGCTGATCTGCTGCACTTCCCCGGTCAGCATCAACTGCTCCTTGTCGCTGACCAGCTTGTAGACCTTCGCCGCGTGCGGGCCGGTCTGCTCCACCAATGCCTGGCCGTGCAACACACGAGTGCGCTGGGTAAGGTCGAGGTCAGTCTCGGCAAAGGTTTTCAGCGCCAGCGGAATGCCCAGCAACCGCTCCCACACCAGCAAGGCCCGATGGCGCTCGGTCTGGTTCATCGGTTGCAGGTTATCGGCCATCAGCGAAAACGTGCCGTGGGCCAGACGCTCGCGGTATTGCTCGCTGCGCACCTGATTGAGCAGGTGCAACGCCAGCACACCGAGCACCGCCACCAGAATCAGCGCGGCACACATGCCGCCATAGATACGCAGGAAGATCGAGTTCACAGGGTCTGGTCTACGCAAGCCTCGGGAACGAACAGATAGCCTTTGCTGCGCACAGTCTTGATCAACCGTGGATGCTCCGGGTCATCGCCGATCTTGGGACGGATGCGCGAGATGCGCACATCGATGGAGCGGTCCTGACCGTCATAACCGATACCTCGCAACGCAGTGAAGATTTCTTCCCGGGAGAGAATGCGCCCGGCATTGGCCACCAACAGCCAGAGCAAGTCGAATTCGGCGCTGGTCAGCTCGATGCCGTTGCCCTGCAACCAGGCTTCGCGCAAGGCGTTGTCGACGATCAGCGGGCCGAACTGAAGACGCCGCTGCTTTTCCGGGGCGACTTCGGGTGTTTCGCTACGGCGCAACAGGGCCTGGATGCGCGCCAGCAGCAGGCGCGGGCGTACCGGTTTGCAGACGTAGTCGTCAGCCCCCAGGTCCAGGCCGAGAATCTGGTCGGTATCATCGGTGCGAGCGGTGAGCATCAGGATCGGGCCGTCATAACGGGCGCGGACCTTGCGGCAGATGCTCAGGCCATCTTCACCGGGGAGCATCAGGTCGAGGATCACCAGGTCCGGTTGCTCCTTGATAATGCGGTTCGCAGCGAGGGCACCATCCCCTTCGATCGACACACGCAGGCCATTGGCTTCCAGGTAATCGCGGGTCAGTTCGGCCAGTCGCTGGTCGTCCTCCACAATCAATACCTGCCAGGCTTCTTGCTCCACGGGTGACCTCTGCTTGCCAAAAACACTAATAAGGAAGGATCCGCCCGTTTTTTTGTAATGATTCGGGGGGACAAATATGTATACACGCTGGGCCGAATGTATAAACGCCGCTCGTCGAGAACACAAGCGGGTAAATGCGTTCGGACAACGCGGTTTTTTGTGATAGGGTTCGCGCCCTTAAAAATCTGACCGAGCGTTTTCGAGCGCAGAAATTCGCTGAAAAAAGGTCCGGTCCAGCAGCGTCGCGGCCTACACGCCGGTTCCCTCTTTCACACACAATTTACGCACAGGTTTATCCACAGGTAGTACGTTGCAATCCTCCCCTAAAACGCATTATCTTGTAGCCCGGCGCTAAAAAAACCCTAGATATAGGGTTTTGCGCAAAAAACCAAACACAAACCAGACACCAATTTCAAGCGCTTTTATTGCCTCTGTCCGGTTGAACCAAACGTATTTTCGAAAGACCAAACCGCGCATGCGGATGGCTACTGTGTTTCGGCCCCGAGTGGTGAAAACGGTACGGGTGTTGCAGTCCCAACTGTCACCTGCAAAGGACCACGGTTTCAGGCCCAAGGCGTGAGACCAAAGACTTCGGCATGGAAGCGGCGCCCCATAAAGCCCCCTTCCTACTGTCCCGAAGTTGTTATGCCCGGCGCTCGCCGGTTGTAGTGCTTCAGGACGGAACGGTGGGCACCGTGATGGTGCCCAAACAAACATAGAGAATGTGGAGACACTCCCCCATGCAAACCGACACAACTCGCGAGAACCCGCAGGGCACCTTGCCGCAGGCCGCTGATTCGAATTCGGATCTGTCCGCCACCGCGCCTGGCCAGCTGCGCGTGATCAAGCGTAACGGCACTGTCGTTCCCTACACCGATGACAAAATCACCGTCGCCATCACCAAAGCGTTTCTCGCAGTTGAGGGCGGCACCGCTGCCGCCTCGTCGCGAATCCACGACACCGTTGCCCGCCTGACCGAACAGGTCACCGCGACCTTCAAGCGTCGCATGCCATCGGGCGGCACCATCCACATCGAAGAAATCCAGGACCAGGTCGAACTGGCCCTGATGCGTGCCGGCGAGCAGAAAGTCGCTCGCGACTACGTGATCTACCGTGATGCCCGTTCCAAGGAACGTGCCGTTCGTACCACCGAAGAACCGGTACAAGCGCACCCTTCGATTCGCATCACCCGTGCCGACGGCAGCCTGGCGCCGCTGGACATGGGCCGCCTGAACACCATCGTCACCGAAGCGTGCGAAGGCCTGGAAGAAGTCGACGGCGACCTGATCCAGCGCGAAACCCTGAAGAACCTGTACGACGGCGTGGCCCTGACCGACGTCAACACCGCCCTGGTGATGACTGCCCGTACCCTGGTCGAGCGCGAGCCGAACTACTCGTTCGTGACCGCCCGCCTGCTGATGGACACCCTGCGTGCCGAAGGCCTGGGCTTCCTCGGCGTCGCCGAAAGCGCCACCCACCACGAGATGGCCGACCTGTACGCCAAGGCGCTGCCGGCCTACATCGCCAAAGGTATCGAATACGAGCTGCTGAACCCTGAGCTGGCCTCCTTCGACCTGGAAAAACTGGGCAAGGCGATCAACCACGAGCGCGACCAGCAATTCACCTACCTGGGCCTGCAGACCCTGTACGACCGTTACTTCATCCACAAGGATGGCGTGCGTTTCGAACTGCCGCAGATCTTCTTCATGCGCGTGGCCATGGGCCTGGCGATCGAAGAGAAAGACCGCGAAGCCCGTGCCATCGAGTTCTACAACCTGTTGTCGTCCTTCGACTACATGGCTTCGACTCCGACCCTGTTCAACGCCGGTACCCTGCGTCCACAGCTGTCGAGCTGCTACCTGACCACCGTGCCGGATGACCTGTCGGGCATCTACCACGCGATCCACGACAACGCCATGCTGTCGAAATTCGCGGGCGGCCTGGGCAACGACTGGACGCCGGTTCGTGCGCTGGGTTCGTACATCAAGGGCACCAACGGCAAGTCCCAGGGCGTGGTTCCGTTCCTGAAAGTCGTGAACGACACCGCCGTTGCCGTTAACCAGGGTGGCAAGCGCAAAGGCGCTGTGTGTGCCTACCTGGAAACCTGGCACATGGACATCGAAGAGTTCATCGAGCTGCGCAAGAACACCGGTGATGACCGTCGTCGTACCCACGACATGAACACCGCCAACTGGATCCCTGACCTGTTCATGAAGCGCGTCTTCGATGACGGCAAGTGGACCCTGTTCTCGCCATCCGAAGTGCCGGACCTGCACGACCTGACCGGCAAGGCCTTCGAAGAGCGCTACGAGTACTACGAAGCCCTGACCGAGTACCCGGGCAAGGTCAAGCTGTTCAAGACCATCCAGGCCAAAGACCTGTGGCGCAAGATGCTGTCGATGCTGTTCGAAACCGGCCACCCATGGCTGACTTTCAAAGACCCGTGCAACCTGCGCAGCCCGCAGCAGCACGTCGGCGTGGTGCACAGCTCGAACCTGTGCACCGAGATCACCTTGAACACCAACAAGGACGAGATCGCCGTTTGCAACCTGGGCTCGATCAACCTGCCGAACCACATCGTCGACGGCAAGCTGGACACCGCCAAGCTGCAACGTACCGTGAACACTGCCGTGCGCATGCTCGACAACGTGATCGACATCAACTACTACTCGGTGCCACAAGCGAAGAACTCCAACTTCAAGCACCGTCCGGTCGGCCTGGGCATCATGGGCTTCCAGGACGCCTTGTACCTGCAGCACATCCCGTACGGTTCGGACGCAGCCGTCGAGTTCGCCGACAAGTCGATGGAAGCGGTCAGCTACTACGCGATCCAGGCTTCCTGCGACCTGGCCGACGAGCGCGGCTCGTACGAGACGTTCCAGGGTTCGCTGTGGTCCAAAGGCATCCTGCCGCTGGATTCGCAACAGATCCTGATCGAGGCCCGTGGCCAGAAGTACATCGATGTCGACCTGAACGAAACCCTGGACTGGGCACCGGTTCGCGCCCGTGTACAGAAAGGCATTCGTAACTCCAACATCATGGCCATCGCACCGACCGCGACCATCGCCAACATCACCGGCGTATCGCAGTCGATCGAACCGACCTACCAGAACCTGTATGTGAAATCGAACCTGTCGGGCGAATTCACCGTGATCAACCCGTACCTGGTTCGCGACCTCAAGGCTCGCGGTCTGTGGGACTCGGTCATGATCAACGACCTGAAGTACTACGACGGTTCGGTGCAGCAGATCGAGCGTATCCCGCAAGAACTCAAAGAGCTCTATGCGACCGCCTTCGAAGTGGACACCAAGTGGATCGTCGACGCTGCCAGCCGTCGTCAGAAGTGGATCGACCAGGCTCAATCGCTGAACCTGTACATCGCCGGCGCTTCGGGCAAGAAGCTGGACGTGACCTACCGCATGGCCTGGTACCGTGGCCTGAAAACCACTTACTACCTCCGTGCCCTGGCCGCAACCAGCACCGAGAAGTCGACCATCAACACCGGCAAGCTGAACGCTGTTTCCAGCGGCGGCAACCACGGTGAAGATTCGGTCCTGGCAGCGCCTGCCGGCCCTGCGCCAGTGCCGAAGGCTTGCGCCATCGACGAGCCGGATTGCGAAGCTTGCCAATAAGCTGAGCCGGTAAGCACCGCAAGGCGCTTGCTCGAAACCCCCGATCTGCCTCTGGCGGGTCGGGGGTTTTCTTTTGCCTCATGGAAAATGGTGCCCGGTCTGACGCCATCGCGAGCAAGCTCGCTCCCACAGGTTCAATGCGATCCCTGTAGGAGCGAGCTTGCTCGCGATGGTCGTTAACGATAACGGGGTCATCCTGAATACACGCGTCGCTCTCAAGAACATCGCGAGCAAGCTCGCTCCTACAGGTCTTTCTTTCGAGCACAAAAAAGCCCCTCTCTCGAGGGGCTTTTTATGCAGCACTATCCAGCATCAGGTCATCTGAATGATGGTCTGCATGATGGTGCTCTGAGTCGAGATGGTCTTGGCGTTCGCCTGGTAGTTGCTCTGCGCCTTGATCAGGTCGACCAGTTCGTTGGTCAGGTTGACGTTGGACTCTTCCAGGGAGTTGGAAACGATCGAACCCAGGGTGCCAGTCTGCGGCGCATCGTAGCCCGGGATGCCCGAGGTGTAGGTTTCTTTCCAGCTTGTGCCGCCTACCGGCTGCAGGCCTTGCTCGTTGGTGAAGCTGGCCAGGGAAATCTGGCCGATCGGCTTGGTCTGGTTGTTGCTGAAGTTGGCCAGCAGCACACCGCTGCCATCAATGGTCAGGTTGGTAATCTGGCCGGTGGCGTAGCCGTTCTGCGCAGGAATCGAACGCGCAGTGTCGGCGTTGAACTGCGTGGTGTTGCTCATGGAAGTGGTCACACCTGCCGGATCGGCGGCGGCGCCGTTGGCTGCCCATACACCGTTGGTCACTTTGCCTGGAACCCAGTTGGTGATCTTCAGATCCGGGCTGACGACAGGCGGAGTACCTGGAGTGGTAACCGAAACCAGCTTGCCGCTCGAATCGAAAGCCATGGTCGAAGGGATTGGAGCCGTCACGGCAGGATCACTGCCATCCGGGTTGCGACCATCGATCAGGGTGTAGGTATCCCAGGTGTTCGGCCCCGTCTTGACCATGTACTGGTCCATGGGGTGCTGGTTACCCTGCGTATCGAAAACCGGGGTAGTGAACTGCTTGGTGTAAGTGGCGGGCTTGCTCGGATCGAACTTGTTGGTCGCCACCGTCTGATCGATCACCGGCGCCGTGGAGTTCAGGTTGATCGTCGACGAAACGGTGTTGGTGGCCTTCGGCGCCAGGTTGGAGGTATCGATCCGCAGGTCGGTCAACACGCCGTTGAGAATCTTGCCATTGGCATCCACACCGTAACCCTGCAATCGGGCCGTGCCGTCGCTATTGGTGACGTAGCCTTCCTTGTCGGTCTTGAACGTACCGGCACGGGTGTAGGTCAGCGAACCGTTGTTGTTCAGGACGAAAAAGCCGTTGCCCTGGATACCCATGTCGAGCACGTTGCCGGTGTTGCTCACGTCACCCTGGGTGAACTGCTGGGAAACGTTGGCCAGGCGCACGCCGTTGCCGATGGTCTTGCTGCCGGTGCCCAGGCGGGTCGCCGAGTACACGTCTTCGAATTCTGCACGGGAGGATTTGAAACCCGTGGTCGCGACGTTGGCGATGTTGTTGCCGGTAACGTCGAGTTGTTTGTTGGATGCAAAGAGACCGCTAAGACCGATGTTGAAAGACATATTTCACTCCTTTGTGCCGGGTTAGTCGGCTTTACATACCAATGGTTTGTACTTTGGACAGGGCAACGCTGCCCAGCCCGGCCAGATTGAGCATCAACTCACCGCCGGTCTGGCTGATGGTCACGCTGTTGACGGTCGCGGGCAGGTTGGTGATCAACGCGACGGACTTGCCATCGATCTCGGTCGTGGCGCCGAAGGTGTAGGTGCCCGCAGGTACCGTCTCACCCGCATCGTTCTTGCCGTCCCAGATGAAGCTGGCGTTGCCGGCCTTCTGCGAACCGAGGTCGATGGTGCGCACGGTCTTGCCGGTTGAGTCAGTGATCTTCAGGGTCGCGGACGCCACCGAAGACGGCACCACCACCGTGCCGCTCAAGCTCTTGGTGGTATCGACCACGGCCTTGTCGCCCGGTGCGATGACCGAACGGCCCACCAGCGACGACGCCTGCAAGGCCTGGGACGAGTTGTAGTTGCTGGCCAGGCCGCTTACGGTGTCGTTGAGCGTGGTGATGCCTTCCAGGCTGCTGAACTGCGCCAGCTGGGCCACGAACGCACCGTTGTCCTGAGGCTCCAGCGGGTTCTGGTTTTTCAGCTGGGTTACCAGCAACTGCAGGAACGCATCCTTGCCCAGGGCCTTGTTGCCCGAGGCGCTGCCGGCTGCCGAGGCGAGGCCGTCAGTCGTGGTGTTGGTCTTGATCGAAGAGTTGGCCAGGATGTCGTTGAGGCTCAAACCACTGGTGGAATCGGTAACACTCATCTGAGTCGCCCCTTATCACTGACCGAGGGTCAGGACTTTCTGCATCATGGTTTTGGCGGTGTTCATCATTTCGGCGTTGGTCTGGAACGAACGGCTCGCCGAAATCATGTCGGCCATTTCTTCAACCACGTTGACGTTCGGGTAGTAGACGTAGCCCTTGGCATCGGCGGCCGGATGGTTCGGCTCGTAGCGCGCCTCGAGATTGCTCTGGTCTTCGACCACACCCAGCACCTGCACGCCTTGGCCGGCGGCGTCCTGGCTCTGGAACAGCGAGTCGCTGCCGCCGCTCTGGCCACCCTGGAACATGGTGGCGAATACCGGGTGACGTGCGCGGTAGGTCTGGTCGATGCTCGACGAGACGGTCTCGGCGTTGGCGATGTTCGAGGCGACGGTGTTCAAACGCGTGGTTTGCGCACTCATGCCGCTACCGGCAATGTTGAAAACACTGGATAGAGACATGGCTTACTCTCCGCGCAGGGCTGACACCAGCCCTTTGAATTTGCTGTTGAGCAGGGTGAAGCTGGCCTGGAAGCCGATCGCGTTTTCCGCGTAGTTCGACTGTTCCAGCTGAGCGTCCACGGTGTTCTGGTCGATCGACGGTTGCATCGGCGTGCGATACAGCAACGACTCGTCGCCATTGCCCAGGCCTTCAGCTTCGATATGACGGCTGTTGGTCATGTTCAAGGCGAAGGTGCCGCTTTTGGTTTTCTCGTTCTGCTCGGCGAGCACTTTCGAGAAGTCCAGGTCCCGAGCCTTGTAGTTCGGGGTATCGGCGTTGGCGATGTTATTGGCCAGGACTTCAGCACGCTGGGCGCGGAAGCCCAGGGCTTGTTCGTGGATACCGAGCGCTTTATCGAAGCTGATGCTCATGTCGGGAAACCTTCGGGTGACCTGATTTTTCGTAGGATCAACTTAGCAAGCCCCATGCCAATTCAAAAAACCCCGAAAACCGGGGCTTTGCCGGACATGGCAACGCGGCAATGCCAGAAAAGCGGCAACGGTTTTCCGCCGCCTGCCGCTTTTCTGCCGCTTGGCACCGCTTACGAAGACACCAACTGACCCTGTGGGAGCGGGCTTGCCCGCGAAAGCGGTGTGTCAGGCAAAGTTGATATCGACTGACACGACGCCTTCGCGGGCAAGCCCGCTCCCACAAGGGGTGTGGTGATTTCAAATGATCATTTGCAGACATAAAAAAACAGGAGCCCTGAGGGCTCCCGTTTTTTTGACAACACCAGCGAAATCACTTCGCCTGGTAAATGATCCCCGGGCTGCACTGGACCATCTGGTAATGATCCGGCAAACCGTTCAACGCTTCGGAAGCACCGAGGAACAGGTAACCCCCCGGCTTCAACGTGCTGTGGATGCGCAACAGGATGTCCTTCTTCACCTCGGCGGAAAAGTAGATCAGTACGTTGCGGCAGAACACGATGTCGAACTTGCCGAGACTCGCGTAACTGTCCAGCAGGTTGAAGGAACGGAATTCCACCCGGCTCTTGATCGGCGCCTTGATTGCCCAGCGCCCCGGCCCTTTCGGGTCGAAATATCGCTGCAGGCGCTCGGGCGACAGACCGCGGCCGATGGCCAGGCTGTCGTACTCGCCGGTCTTGCAGTTGTTCAACATGGTGCCGGACAGGTCGGTGGCAACGATCTGTACGCCCATCCTCAACTGGCCCATGTTGACCCGTTCGAACTCGTCGATGGACATCGACAGCGAATACGGTTCCTGGCCCGACGAGCACGCCGCCGACCAGATACGCAGGCGCTGGCCGGGGCTGGCCTTGATCGCTTCGGGCAAGACCTTGTTCTTCAAGACTTCAAACGGATAGGTGTCCCGAAACCACAGGGTTTCGTTGGTGGTCATGGCATCCACCACCTGCTCGCGCAAACCGCTGCGCGGCTGGGTCTGCATGCGCTGAACCAGCTCACCCAAAGACTTGATGCCTTGCTGTTCCATCAGTTTGTTGAGACGGCTGGAGACCAGGTATTGCTTGTTTTCACCGAGCAAAATGCCACAGGCTTTTTCCAGGAATACCCGGAACTGTTCGAAATCCAAATTACCCGTAGACAATGATGCCGCCTCTTAAATCGTGTTGACTGCCAGGGGCGCAGGCCCCTAGCTGATATCTGCTGCTTTGATCCGGTCGACTACCCGGGATGCCAGGTCATCAGGACGGAACTTGGCCAGGAAGTCATCGGCACCGACCTTCTTGACCATCGCCTGATTGAATACCCCCGACAACGAAGTATGCAGGATGATATGAAGCTTTTGCATGCGCGGGTCGTTGCGGATTTCCGCCGTCAGGGTGTACCCGTCCATCTCCGGCATCTCGATGTCGGAGATCATCATCAGGAACTCTTCTTCCGGCTTCTTGCCCTCGTCGACCAGTTTGCGCAGGTAATCCAGCGCTTGCCGACCATCGTTCAACGCCACCACTTCGACGCCGACCGTTTGCAGGCAACGCGTGACCTGCTTGCGCGCCACCGAGGAGTCGTCGACCGTCAGCACGCGCAACGAAAGCGCCTTGTGCTGGGTTTCGACATCCACCACGCCGACGGAAATCGCTTCCGGCGTCGGTGCCACTTCCGCGAGCACCTTCTCGACATCGATGATTTCGACCAACTGATTGTCGACCCGCGTCACCGCCGTCAGGTAGTGATCGCGCCCGGTGCCCTTGGGTGGCGGATGGATCTCCTCCCAGTTCATGTTGACGATGCGCTCCACCGAGCGCACCAGGAAACCCTGGGTCTTGGTGTTGTACTCCGTGATGATCACGAACGGATTGTTCTTGTCCTTCAACGCACCGGAGCCGGTCGCCATCGCCAGATCAAGGATCGGAATGGTCGCCCCCCGGATGTTCGCCACGCCGCACACGACAGGACTGGACTTGGGCATCAACGTCAGTTGGGGGCATTGCAGCACCTCCCGAACCTTGAATACGTTGATCCCGTACAGCTGCTGGCCGTCGAGACGGAACAACAACAGCTCAAGGCGATTCTGCCCCACCAGTTGCGTGCGCTGGTTTACCGAATCCATTACACCAGCCATGCCCAGACTCCTACACCAACGCCAAGTGTTGTTGCGACGCGCCTTCATCACTAAACGGCACGGCGCTTGCTTTTTTAATCGTTATGAACACAGAACCGACATTTTTTCGACGCCTGACCACACCCTACCGCAAATTCCTCGGCGTGCTGGCGGCTGTTTGCCTGTTCAACGCTGGCAGCCCTGCCCTTGCTGACGCGGTTACCTTGCCTGACATGCTTATCGGCGTCACTCAGGGCTTTCTTGAATTCACCGTAGAAGACTATCTGGCAACCAGTCAAACCGAAGGTCGCTACGAGCTCCAGGTCAACCCGCTCGACCCGCGCATGCACATGCCGATGTGCGACAAGGAATTGACAGCAACGCTCGAGTCTCCAAAGCCGCTGGGACGGGTCTCGGTCAAGGTCCGCTGCGAGGGCGCCTCTCCCTGGACCGTGTTCGTACCCGCTCAAGTCCGCCTGTTTCGCGATGTCGTGACCAGCGCCCGGCCACTGCGCCGTGCCGCCATTGTCGAGCCTGAAGATGTGGTGCTGCGCGAGCGCGATATCAGCCTGATCAGCCAGGGCTACCTGACGTCCCTCGACCAGGCGATCGGGCAGCGATTGACCCGACCAATGGTCACCGACCAGGTGATTACCCTGGTACATATCGAACAGGCCGAGGTGATCCGCAAGGGGGATCAGGTCGTGATTACCGCCCGCAGCGGTACGCTCAGCGTGCGCATGCCCGGCGAAGCCCTGTCGAACGGCAGCCTGAGCGAACAGATCCGGGTGAAAAACCTCAACTCCCAACGAGTCATCAAGGCGCAGGTCATGGCGCCGGGGCAGGTGGAAGTGTCCATGTAAGGCGCTCTGCTCATCGGAATGTGGCGCTCGCCGCGGCTGTTCCCTAGACTGTGCTCCATGCAGGGCAAGCGCTGACGCGCGCGAGGTTCATTGATAAATGAGCCTAAAGTTTTCCAGGGAATGGCCGAAACCATGGCAAGCGTCCAAATTCCCAGAGGTTTTTTTTATCATGGTCATCGATTTCAGCCGTTTGAACAGCTCCTCGTCCCTTACGGGCAGTACACGTACCAGCGCCAGCAAGGAAAGCGCCGAAGCCGGCAAAACCGCGCCGCTGGAATCCACGGCCGAACAGGCCGGTACCGTCAACAGCGGGGAATCGGTACATATCAGCAATGAGGCTCAACAGTTGCAGAAGGTCACTGACACGCTGCGCGATCAGCCTGCCGTCGACAAAGCCCGCGTGGCCGAGTTGAAAGCAGCGATTGCCGATGGCAGCTATAAAGTCGACAGCAACCGTGTAGCCAGCAAACTGCTCAACTTCGAAGCCCAGCGCTAGGCCACCGCCGGCGCCAGGCTTTTGGACGCTTAAAACCCAAGGCCAGCCATGCACGACACTCAGCTACTGCAACTGATCACCGACGACTTTGCTCCAGCGCAACACCTGCTGGAATTGCTGCAGACCGAATCCCTCGCGTTGCATGGCCGTGACATGCCATTGCTCGAGGGTATCCTGGCGCAGAAACAGGCATTGGTCGTCTTGCTCGAACAGCATGGCCGCAAGCGCAGTGAAATTCTCGCCAGCCTCAACCTGCCGACCAACCGCGGCGGGCTGGAGCAACTGGCCAGCCAGTCGAGCATTGGCGACCAGTTGCTGGCGCAAAGTGACGTGCTGAGCGATCTCCTGGTCCAGTGCCAGGCCAGCAATGCCAGCAACGGTCAATCGATCCTCACTCAGCAGGCCGCTACGGCCACCCAGCTGAGAATTCTCAACGGTGGAGAAACCCCGGCGCTCTACGATGCCAGCGGAACATTCTCCAAGCTTGCTAAGCCGCGCCCGCTCAGTCAGGCTTAGGCCGCTTGATGCGCCCGCTCTATCCAAGACGCGAAGGATGCTGGCAAAATGCTGGCCAGTCGTAGTCAAATTTTGTCTGGAGATTGATTAACCGTGTCCAATGCCTTATCCGTGGATGATGCTCCGCAGCCCCCCAAGGTGCTCTCCACGCCCTTGGAAATCTCCAGCAATCTGCGCCAGCTGCTCGAAAGCCATGACCCACTGATCATCACCTTCCACGAGCGCAGCCAGCGCTTCCAGAGCTATCTGGTGGAACTGGACCGTGACAGCAACATGATTGCCCTGGACGAAATGATCCCTCGCGATGGCGAGCGCTACCTGATGGCGGGCGAACCCTTCAGGGTCGAAGGCTTCCACGAAGGTGTGCGCATTGCCTGGGAAAGCAACGGCCAATTGAACATCGACGAATCCGGTGGCAGCCGCTGCTATCGCGGCGCCCTGCCCGATGAAGTGGTGTACCACCAGCGCCGCAATGCGTTCCGCGCGGCATTGAAGCTGGCACAACTGGTCAACGTCAATCTCGACGGCGAAAAGCTCAAGACCCCCATCAGTGGCAAGCTGCTGGATATTTCCGCTACCGGCTGCAAACTGCGTTTCGACGGCGACATCACGGGCAGCCTGCAACTGGGCCAGGTGTACGACCGTTTCAACGCCGACCTGCCCTTTGGCAAGATGACGGCGCCGGTCGAGTTGCGTTATCTGCACTTCGAAGAAAAGATCTCCACCACCTTTGCCGGCGTTCGCTTCCACAACATGAGCGGACTGGTGCAGCGTCAGGTCGAACGTTTCGTCTACCAGCTGCAACGTGAAGCGCGTCGCTTCGACAAAGACGACATCTGATACAGCATCAATAAAAAACGGGCAGTCCCTTGCGGTGACTGCCCGTTTTTTTGTGCCCCGGCTTTAAGGCCTGGCTTCGCTGAAGTTAGGGTCCCGCCCTGTATCAGGGTCCTGCGGCGGCTGATCGGTTTCAGTTTCGGTGACAGGTTCAGGTTCAGATGCTGGCTCAGGATCTGGCCCGGTACTCACCGGAGTGTGCATCTGCTCCTGCACCACCTGCTCATCGACACGCGGGTCGAGGCAGGCCACCAGTGGCGAACTCGTCATATTGTCCGGCATGGCCACGTGATGCAGCGGTGCATCGTCGACCTGATGCAGGTTGGTCACCGCTTTCGGGCGAATCCGCCACACCAGCACCAACGCAAAGAAACTGAAGAACGCATAGAGCATCTGGCTGCCAAACAGCTTCATCAGCACACCTGCCACCAGCGGTCCGATACTCGCACCCACGCCATAGGTGACCAGCAACATCGCCGTCAGGGACACCCGGCGGTCGCCTTCGACGTGGTCATTGGAGAACGCCACCGCCAACGGATACAGGCAGAACTGCACCAGCGAGCAAAGGAAGCCGGCGATGAACAATACCTCCAGCGGCACCTGCGGCATGATCGCCAGCGGCAGTGCAGCCAGTGCCAGGCTGAACGCGAAACTGCGGATCAGCACGGCCCGATCGTAGCGGTCGGACAACCAGCCCAACGGCCACTGCACCAGCAGCCCGGCAAAAATGCAGCTACCCATGAACAGACCGACCTGCTCCGTGGACAACCCTTGCTGCGAGGCATACAGCGGCGCCAGACCGTAGAACGAACCAACAATCAGGCCCGCCCCGAGCACCGTACTCAATGATTGCGGGACACGCTTGATAAAGAACCGTGGCTCCATCGGCGCAGGATGCAAGGGTGCAGGGTGAATCCGCCGGGTCAGGGCCACAGGCACCAGGCACAGCGCAAAACACAGGGCGACCAGCATCAGCAGTTCCAGCCCCAGCGCCGGGTGCATGACCAGAATCAGCTGCCCCAGTACCAGGCCCAGGTACGAAGCGATCATGTAACCGCTGAATACCATGCCGCGCTGATTGGCATCGGCCTGCTCATTGAGCCAGCTCTCGATCACCATGTACTGGCACATCATGCCCAGACCCACTATGACCCGCAGGAACAGCCAGGCCGGCAGCCAATCGACCAGGCCATGGCCGAGCACCGCCGCGCCGACGATCCCGGCACAGGCCGAGTAGGCCCGGATATGCCCTACCCGGGCGATCAAGCGGTGTCCGATCTTGCCCCCCAGCACCAGGCCGAAATAGTTGGCGGCCATCAACGCACCGACCCACAGGCTGTCGACATGGTCGGCCGCCAGGCGCAAGCCCAGGTAAGTACTCAACAGGCCCGAGCCGATCAACATCATCAGCGAGGCGAAATACAGTGCTCGAAAGGATTTCCAGATTTGGCGCATCGGCGTTCCGAGCGGCTCCTTGCAGTGAGAATCGGCTATCGCTAAACGATAGCCGGATGTCGACAGATCGTCAGGCCTGGGTGGCTAAAACACGTCGTTCCCAGGGCGTAATTTCATCATGGAAACTGGTCAGCTCCAGGGTCTTCGAAGCGATGTAGCCTTCGATGAATTCCGTGCCGAACAGTTCCTTGGCCAACTGGCTACGTTTCAGACGCTCAAGAGCCGCATGCAAGGTACACGGCAATGAAAGATTGTCCGGTACTTCGAACTCACCCTGGATCGGTGCGCTCGGCTCCAATGCGTTCTCGATGCCATGCAACCCTGCCGCCAGGCTTGCGGCAATCGCCAGATACGGGTTGGCATCGGCCCCGGGCAAGCGGTTCTCGACCCGACGGGCCACCGGCAAACTGGCCGGGATTCGCAGGCCGGCCGCCCGGTTGTCGTGGGACCAGCAGGCATTGTTCGGCGAGGCGTAAGGGTGGCACAAGCGCTGATAGGAGTTCACGTTCGGCGCAAACAACGCGGTGAAGTCGGCCATGCACATTTGCTGACCGGCAATGAAATGGCGGAAGGTGGCCGTCTCCTGCCCCGCCTCGTCACTGAACACGTTACGCCCCGAATCGATCTCGACCACGCTCTGGTGGATATGCATCGAACTGCCCGGCGTATGCGCCAAGGGCTTGGCCATGCAGACCACGCTCAGGCCATGCTTGAGAGCCACTTCCTTGAGCAGGTGCTTGAACAGGAACGTCTGGTCGGCCAGCAGCAATGGATCGCCATGCAGCAGGTTGATCTCGAACTGGCTGACGCCCATCTCGTGCATGAAGGTATCGCGAGGCAATCCCAGCGCCGCCATGCACGCGTAGACTTCGTTGAAGAACGGCCGCAAGCCGTTATTGGAACTGACGCTGAACGCCGACTGACCGTCCTCGCGGCGACCGTCCTGCCCCACCGGTGGCTGGAACGGCTGAGTCGGGTCGGTGTTAGGCGCAAAAACGAAGAACTCAAGCTCGGTCGCCACCACGGGCGCCAGGCCGCGGGCCGCGTAACGGGCAATTACCGCCTTGAGCTGGCCACGGGTCGACAGGTTGGAGCTGGTGGTAGTGCCCAGTTCGTTCGCGTCGCAAATGGCGAAAGCACGCGGCGGGTTGCTCCAGGGCAAGCGGTGGATTTGTGCAGGGTCCGGAATCAGCGCCAGGTCGCCATCATCGCTGCCGTAAAACCGCGCCGGCGGGTATCCGCCCATGATGCATTGCAGCAGCACACCCCGCGCCAGCTGCAAACGTCGACCGTCGAGAAAACCCTCGGAGGTCATCACTTTGCCCCGTGGAACGCCATTCAAATCCGGCGTGACACATTCAACTTCATCAATGCCCGTCAATCGCTGCGCGAGTGAACTCAGGCCAACGGTCGTCATGACGCTATCCTTGTTATTGTGCGGGCCGCGAACGGCGACCGTACAAAATAGGCTCCGCGTGTTCGGAATTTCAAGCAGCGTCGATAAATATGCGGCCTGTCAGGGCAGGTAAAGACGAAACACCCCACCGCCCAACGGACCGCCATTGCTGATTTCGGTGTGCCCGCCCACGCCGTTGCGTTGATGCAGTGCGGCAATTCGTCCGGCAAAGTACAGGCCCAGGCCGGTGCTGCCGGTGCTTTGATTGATGCCCTGGGCGTAATCGGCCTGACGCTCGATCATCTGCGCCGGATACCCCTCGCCATCGTCATTGATGGTCAACACCAGTTGCCCGGCTTCGTCACTGACACTGATCAGAACGGCATGCCGTGCAAAACGAATGGCGTTGTTGATGCAGTTGGCCAATACCGACGCGATCAACTCGCGGTCGAAGAAACCCAGCGGGCTCAGCGGGTCCACTTCATAGGTGGCCATGATGCCGCGGCTGGCGAACACCTCTTGATGACACGCCAGTTGCGCTTCGATGAAGTCGTCCAGCTCATGGTAGGCCGGTTGCAGCGGCATCTGGTTGACGCCGAGCTTATACAGCCCCAGCAACTGCACCAGCATGCCGTTGAGGTGGGCGAACTCGAAGTCGATCACGCCCTGCTCCGGCGTCTGCTGCGCCGACTCCGGCAATCGCGCCAGCCACTGGCTGTGGGCCTGCATCAGCATGGCCAGCGAGTTCTTCATGTCATGCACGGTGGAGGCGATCACCGTAGAGAAGTCCAGTGCCTGTTCGTTGTCGTTCATTGGCCAAACGCCTTGCTTTTGAGCTTTTGGTAACGTGGAAAACGCGCGTCGGTGTCGGGCATCAGGCCGACCATTTTCAGGCAGGTCCGGCATTCCTCCAGCTCCGCCGAAGCGACGCTGGTATCGGTGCCGTGCAACAACGACTGCGCCATGTTCAGGGCAATACTGATGTTCTTCGGTTGCATGGCCAGGGCTTTGCGAAAGACCTGCCGGGCCTCCACCAGATTTCCGGTCTTGTAGACGCGCACGCCCTGACGGTTGAGTTCTGCGGCGGCGTTGCCGGAATTGAGGATGCTCGGGTCGTCGGTCTGCTTGGCGATGTCCTTCATGACCGCCGGATCGTCGCCATAAATTTCCACGCAGTTTTTCAGCATCGCGGTGCCGGCCTCGGACTGCCCGAGCATTTTCAGCTGCTTGGCCACCAATAACGCTGCTTCGGCGCTCATGAATTGCTCCATGCCATCGAGGCGCAACAGGGCCTGCTCGGTGAGCTTGTCGGCCGTTTCCGCATCGTTGATCAGCAGACTGGTGGCCTTCATCAAGCGTGCACGAATTTGCAGGCCAGGGTCGCCAGGGTTGTCCTTGGCCACTGCGCTCAGCGTGGTGTTGATTTCCAGCCGGGTGCGGGTATCCAGCCCCCTGTCGCTGCCCTTGCTGATCAAGGCGTGAGCCAGGCCGAGGTTACTTTCAGGGTCCTTGAAACGTGACTGCGCGCCTTGGGCCACAGCCTGACGATAGGCTTTGGAAGCGGTATCGAAGTCCTCGTTGGTCATTGCCAGCTTGCCCAGCAACGCTTGCCGGCGCACCGCCAGCGGCGACAGGCGGATCGCTTCCTCGAGAACGCGCTGCGCACCCTTGGTATCCCCTTCGGCGACCAGCACGTCAGCCATGCCGTCGTACAGCGACGGCATCATCGGGAACACTTTCAGGGCTTTTTCGTAAATACCTTTGGCCTGCCCGACCTGACCGCGCTTGAACAGCAACTTGCCCAACCCGGCAAATGCCCAAGGCAACGGACGGTCGGCGATGATGCCGTCGTACAGCCGCTCCAGCGCTTCGTTCTGATTGAGGTCGCGCAAGGCATCGGCGCGATAGCGCAGGCACAACGGCGAGTAACGGATGTCTTGCTTGCACAAGGCGATGCAGGCGTTGAGCACCTCCATCGGCTTGCCCCGGTCGAGGGCCTGCAGGATCGGCTTGAGCAAGGTCTTGCGCTGCTCCAGGCGCTCCAGGCGCTGGGCCAGGCTGGAACGGTTGAACGGCTTGGTCAGATAGGCATCGGGCTCATGCTCCAACGCACTGAGCACCATGGCCTGGCTGGTTTCGGCGGTGACCATCACGAACACCGCTTCATGGCTGATCAACTTTTCTTCCATCAGGTCTTCGAGCACCTGCTGGCCGTTCTTCTTGCCGTCGCCCAGGTGAAAGTCCTGCAGGATGAAATCGTAGGCCTTCTGCGAACACATTTTCAGCGCCTGTTCGCCGGTATCGGCAGTGTCCACTTCCTTGACGCCCAGTTCGCGCAGCATCGAGCGAACCGAACTGCGGAAGTCCGAGAAATCATCGACGATCAGAAAACGCTTTTGGTGATACGACAGCATCGAAGATTTCCAGGCAATTTAAGAAGGAGAACCCAAAGGCAAATACACGGACGGACTCAGCTTCGCAGCCCTTGATTTGGCGCGCAGATGATAACTGGTAGCTATTAGCCATCAAACAGCTTCTCATCGCCAGTCAGCACATGCACTGACCACCACAGATGAAGAAGCTCGTCACTGTCCGGGTTATCGGCCAGCCATGGCATTCCCTTGAGAACTACCCCCAATGCTCACTCTGAATAGGTGAAGGCGTTTCTGGAAACGAGACATCGCGCACAAAAACGTGCTGATTCATGAACAGCGGCAATACATGAACACCGCAATAACCAAGCGGCTGGCCAGGCGGATTTCGCCGATTAATTGACCATGTTGATATTAGCGCTCCTAAGTTAACACCACTCGTCGATTAATTGACGACCATGATGTGGATCCGATCTTGGCCATTGGCCATCTATGGCAGGCCTAATACCTTGATTTTCTAGGGCTACTCTCCCTTCTCGAGAGCATCGGATAGGCCTGTCCGCACCCGACCTGGATTGAGGACTGATGGATGGCCGGGCAGGTAGCGCTCCGGCTTGACCTAGAATCAGTTGAGAGGCGGGAGGGAGCACATCATCATGCGCAAACCACTGATAATTATTCGTATTTATCTGCTCTCCCGGGCCTTGGCTGCCTTCTGGAAACGTTCGCACCGCCTGCCGGTGGAGGCCATCATTGGTTTTTCAAGGAGGTCAGGAAGATCATGACTGACCCAAAAGAGCCAATTGGCGTGATGCTGATCGATTGTCGCCCCCTCGTACTCATGGGCCTTCACGACTTGATCAATGCCAGAAAGCCCCGGATGGAAGTGACAGGACAGGCCACCACCTATACCCAGGCGCTGGATCTTGCCGATCAGCTGCGGCCCGATGTCATTTTTTTCAGTTTCTTTCCGGATGCGCTGAATCCCCTGGATGTCGTCGCCGGACTCACCCGTAGCGCCGCAATGAAAGTGCTGCTGCTCAAGGGCCTGTACGAAGTTGTCCCCGCTGCCCAAGCGATAGAGGCCGGCGCTCGCGGCATCGTGTTGGCGGAAGACCCGACGGAATCGATTATCCAGGCCATCCTCAAGGTCCACCATAGCGACTGCGCAATGGATAGAGCCTGGGCCGGCGGCCTTTCCGGCTATGCCGCGAACGGGCATATACCCATGAAGTGCAATCTGGAGCAGGCAAAACAGGCGCGGTTGACGCTGCGCGAGAGAGAGCTGATTCGCGCCATCGTGGGCGAACCGTCCGCCAAATATGTAAGCATCGCCGGGCGCCTGGGGATCAGCGAGCACACCGTGCACAACCACCTCAGCAACATCTATCAAAAGCTTAATCTGATCAACCGCATCGACTTGCTGATGTATGCGCTGAAACATGGGCTCACCAACGAAGCGCCGACAGAGTCCGCCTGGGTGGAACTGGATTGAATTTCAGGTCGATACAAGGCGGTCTGCCCCTCACTTTCAGGGGCCAGGCCGTCACTGCTCCACCATACTTGTCACTGGCCCGGGACAGAGTGCCCCCGCAAGACTGATGTCGTTCTCGGTAAATCCTGCCTCGCCCACCTGCACCTACCCTGCGCGCTCTTCAAGCCTTGTGCTGCTCGCCAGCTCACAGCGCATAGGATCATGGGAATCGCGCATCAGAACTGCAAAGAGATTGCGAGGGTGGTTTCCTGCGCCACCCCCGCATCCTTTCATGCGCGCAAAGCCTCAGGCGCTGCCAAAAAAGATATCGGTACTCTGAACATCGACCCCGACCAAGGTGATGGTCGTTGTTTGACCGCCCGTCTCGGCAACCGTCACGACGCCGTCTGCGCCGGCGTTGTTGATCGATTGGACAACAGCGTTCGGATCACCGTTGAGCACCAGCTTGTCTTGCGTGCCTGAGCCCACATCGAAGCCGCTGACCTGGTACAGATTCTCATTGACTGACAGATCGATGTTGAACGCATCCTGCTTACCGATCGTGCCCACCAGCGAGAAGTCGAAGGCTGCGTTGGCCGGGTCATTGGCGAACAGGTTGGCGGCAAACGTACTCGTCGCCGAGTCCCCATCCTTGTCCGTCAACGTCGCACTGAACGCCAGCTGGACATCGCTGGCCAGACTCTCGCTCTGCTGAATGAACTGGATCACCGGGATCTTGACATCGCCCCGACCCATCGTCAGCTGGACAGCGTCAATCAGTGTCGCGCCCTCCTTCTGCACGAGGAAGGACACCTGCCCTCCAGCCTCCGGCGTCAGGGTGTTCACCTCGACGAGGCTCGAATTCGAGCCATCGGCATAGTAGATCCTGTAGTACAGGTCCTCGGTCGCCGTGTTGTAGCCCGCCACGGAGTTGTCGATGAAGACCTTCATGCCCGTCAGCAGGCTCTCTGGATTGATGACGAAACTTTCATCGGCGGTGCTGATTGCCGCCAGGTTATCGCCCTGGAAAACGTTGTTGCCGACGCCGATGCCGGACGTGCTGACGTTCATCGCCGCCGGGTCTATGTACGACGGCAGGGGGTTGGTCTGTAGCGTGGCTTCGGTGGGGTCGGGTGCTCCGAGCCCGATGCCGGTCAGGATGTCCGCAGTAGACGCAAGCGCCTTCGCGGAAAAGAACACGATCTCCTCGGATGTCGAAGGAATAGCCGGGTTACTCGTCTGAGGAATCAACAATGTGCGCACCGAGTCCGGGCCGCCGGCAGCGAGCGAGCCGTCGGCACTGCTGAGCACGATCGTCGAACTGAAGCCCTGCACCAGATCCAGTGCATAGCGACCATCGGCATAGGCGGTCAACGTGTAGTCGACGGTGGTATTCGCCGTCGCGGCATTGTTGTCGAAATCACCGGTCAAGGTTCCGGCGAACTGGTACGCGCCATTGACATCCGGTGACTGCGCCAGCTCGGTGAGCGTACCGGTCCCGGTCGTGGTCGTGTTGTCTGGCCTGACGAGGGTGAACTGGTTATTGACCAACGAGATATCCAGACCGGCCGCTCCCAGCCCGTCGGCTCCCGTTGCCATATTCCAGAACCCGGATTGCGCAAGGACGCTACCGGTCCCGATCAGGTTGCCGAAACTGAGTGCCGGCCCGTCGTCCTTGAACACCAGGTTCTGCCCGATGTTCAGCGTCGCCTGGGCGCTGTCGCCGTCCCCGTCGGTCTTGGTCGCGGTCAGTGTCACCAGGTTGTCCGAGGTCAACGTCTTCGAATCATCGGGATTGTTTGGGTCGGAATGCACCACAGCGCGGAGCTGGTCGAGCGTGACGCTACCATTGGCAGCGACGCCGACCGTGAACACCAGCAGGTTGCTCGTGGCCGTACGCCCTTCGACCACGGTGCCATTGAGCGACAGGGTCACCGCCTGGCCCGAGGCCGTGTCCGTCAGCCCGGAGGCCCCGGCCGCCACGCCCAGCGCATAGCTCAGCGTGCCCGCCCCATCGGCGCCAAATGCCGAGGTGAAGTTGGCAGCGAAGCTCTGGGTATCGTCGGTCGTCAGTAGCGTCTCGTCCACTGTCAGCGTTGGCTCCGCGCCGGTGGTGCTGATGCTCGGCCCGTCGTCCTTGAACACCAGGTTCTGCCCGATGTTCAGCGTCGCCTGGGCGCTGTCGCCCTCCTTGTCGGTTATGGTCGCCGTCAGCGTCACCAGGTTGTCCGAGGTCAACGTCGTCGAATCATCCGGATTGGTTGTGTTGGGATGGACCACGGCCCGGAGTTGGTCGAGTGTGACGCTGCCATCGGCGGCGACGCTGACCGTGAACACCAGCAGGTTGCCGAGGGCTGTACGCCCTTCCACCACGGCGCCATTGAGCGACAGATTGATCGCCTGGCCCGAGGCTGTGTCCGTCAGCCCGCAGGCTCCGGCCACCATGCCCAGCGCATAGGTCAGGGTGCCTGCCCCATCGGCGCCAAACGCCGAGTTGAAGTTGGCGGCAAAGCTCTGAGTGGCGTCGGTCGCCAGCAGCGTCTCGTCCACTGTCAGCGTGGGCTCCGCGCCGGTGGTGGTGATGCTCGGCCCATCGTCCTTGAACACCAGGTTCTGCCCGATGTTCAGGGTCGCCTGGGCGCTGTCGCCGTCCCCGTCGGTCTTGGTCGCGATCAGCGTCACCAGGTTGTCCGAGGTCAGGCTCGTCGAATCATCCGGATTGGTTGGGTCGGGATGGACCACGGCGCGAAGCTGGTCGAGCGTGACGCTGCCATCGGCGGTCACGCTGACCGTGAATACCAGCAGGTTGCCGAGGGCTGTACGCCCTTCGACCACGGCGCCATTGAGCGACAGGTTGACTGCCTCGCCCGAGGCCGTGTCCGTCAGCCCGCAAGCCCCGGCCACCATGCCCAGCGCATAAGTCAGCGTCCCGGCACCATCAGCACCAAACGCCGAGTTGAAGTTGGCGGCGAAGCTCTGGGTATCGTTGGTCGCCAGCACCGTCTCGTCCACCGTCAGCGTCGGTTCCGTACCAGTGGTGCTGATGCTCGGGCCATCGTCGTCGAAGATGATCCTGGAGCCGATTTCGGCTTTCGAAATAGAGGCCTGGACCAGCGTGAAACCACCGATATCAAAATCGGCGTGCTCATTGCCCTTGGCATTGACGGCCGCCCCGTTCTCGACAAGCACGCGGTTGTGGTCCGACGTCGTGGTGTATTCAATCTGGTAGCCGGCTTTAACGCCGGTGATGGTTGCAACCCCTGCTGCAAAGCTGATGGTGATGGCCGGATCATTCACCGAGCCGTTTGAATTTTCGATCACCTGCCCGGTACTGTTGAAGACGCGAACATTGCTGATGGCCACCGACGCATCATTCCCATACCCATTGATGAAATTCGTGCCGGGTTCAGCAGCGGTGCTGAATGCGCTGACCCTTACCACGGCACTCTTGCCGCTTTGCAACTGCACAACGTCGAAACTGGCCGACTTCGCATTGAAGACGCCGGTAAAGTCGACGTTGGATTCAACATCGGCTTCGTTCTGGTCCAGGTTGGGAATGGTCACATTCTGCCTGGCACCCGTGACGAACGAAAAGCGGATGCCCTCTTGCTCCACAATCATCTGATTGTTGGTACCGAAGGTGGTCGGCCCCCCCGCCTGACTGGTATTGATCGTGTCGCCAGTCGTTATATTGACGCCGCTTGACTGGTCTGCGGGGTCTTTGCCGGTGGCGATGATGGTGGGATCCGTGATCCGCAACACACCTGCGACATCGACAACGTTCGGGTTCGCCTTCGTGAACATCAGGAAGAGGTTCTGACCGGACGGCGCATTGGCCAGGCTGAATTCCAGGTCCTGGCTGGCCCCGATGAAAACCTTATCCGCCAGATTGAGCGAATCATCGGCATTCGTCACGACGGGATGTTTGAGTGGTTGGTACTCCACGGTCCAGATCTTGCCGCCCGTGACCGGCGATCCGGTTTCCTCTATATAGGCGGCGAACACGATCGCGCCGGTTGCGCTCCCGGCTCGGCCCACGACGATGTTGTTGTTCGTATCTGTATAGAGAAGGATGCTGGTGCCATCGAGGGTATCCAGTCCACTGTCCACGCCATTGAGCGGTGCACCGGAACTGCCGACGAAGCTGATATCGGTAATGGTGGCTCCAGGGTCAGCGGTGATGGTGAATGCATTGCTGCCCGTGTTGCCCGCGGCACCGGTATAGCCACTCAAGGCCGCGCCCGTGGCAGTACCTGCCCCCAGTGCGGCTAAACGGGTTGTGAAGGTCGAAGGCAGGGACGCCACCAGAATGTCGTTGTCGTCAGCGTCCCCCGCAGGGGTTGGCGTGGCAGTGGCGTTCTGCAACCCGGCCGTTTCGTCCAGTGTCACGTCCTCGCCAGTCGCCACGACGCCCAAAACGCTGTCCGTAAACGAAGTTGTCGCCATGGCGTCGTCACCGCTGCCGATCACTCCATCGACGCCCGCAGAGGCCGCGGTTAGCAGAAACGTTGCGCCCGCTGAGTCGTCGGGATTCACGTACCAGGAAGTGGTGACGCTGCCGTTGACCTGGCCGTCGAGATCGCCGGCACCGCCGTCGGTCACGGACCAGGGCTCGTGACCCGCGCCGGTGTTGGTATCGAGCACATCGTCGGACGTGCCCCACACGCTATCCGCGCCAGCACCGACGGCGTGGTCCACTTCGAGCGTGACTGTGCTGCCGGCAGCGAAACCGCTGGCCGTGATGATGGCAGTGCTGCCCGGTGCGTAGTCTTTAAGGTTGGTGGTGACGGTCGGAATGTAGGTAAAAGTCCAGTCGTGGCTGACGGGTGAAGGATGGTCACCGGCGTTACTGGTCAGGTCATTCGTTAGCGATGAGGTTCTCTTGCGCATAGCCATGACTTTCTCCTGAGCGGGGGTCCAGTCATCGGAGGTCGACCTTGGACCATTTTCTGATCTATAGGTCCAACTATGAACAAGCACTGCAGGCCGCACATCCGCGGAAACTCCCAGACGGAATGGGAGATTCAGACTACGTGGGAGAGGAGGACGGAAAGTCGCGAAGACAGGGTTGATGGCTTCGATAAATCCAGGGCACCTGAATCTGTCGAGTTTTATCTACAAGTCGTGAAAAGGAAGCGTTGAAACAGGCGGGGAACTGAAGAATATGGTGTCCCAGGGCAGGTTCGAACTGCCAACCTTCCCCTTAGGAGGGGGATGCTCTATCCAATTGAGCTACTGAGACACAAGTCGACCGCGAAGAAACGCGGTGCGATGGACGGCGTGCATGTTAACGGCCGGGCTGGCTTTTGTCATGTCGTCCGTGGGCTTTTTAAGTGTAGGCAGACGCCTCGGCCGGGCGCGGACTTGTTTACCGTGCAAATTGCATCACTGCAAAAAGCTATCATTGCAAAATGCAATATGGAGCCTTACCAAAAATAACTTAATTCATTGTTTTTAAAGAATTTAATTGTCGATAGACTCTGGCATGCGAGCTGCTTCTGCTGTTCTCACAGAACAACCGAGGTCCGCGCCATGAAATGCGCCCTTTTACTCTCGAATGCACTCGCACTGGCAGTTTTACTGGGATTTCATTTTTTTCCCGAAAGCAGCGCTACGCAGATTGCCCAACGCATCCCGCATTACCTTCAATTGCAAAAGGCTCCGCAGCTGGCAGCGATAAGCGACCAGCACGGCTTTGTCAGCCAGGAGGTCAGCCAGGAAAACATCCCGGTGCCGAACCCGCCGGCCGAACGTTTGGTATTTTGAATCCCCCACCAGGAGCACCGCATGTCCAGATCAGCCGCGAGTTTTTTCATCCTCGCCTTGTTGAGCGGCATTTTTCATTTGTCATTGACCCAGGACATGGTCGTCACCCTCCCCCTGATCGTCTGTGGTGTATTCACCGCTCTATTCGTGCTCGCATTGATTGCCGGACGCAAGATCAAGTTTGATCCGGTCCTGCGTTGACCCTGGCTTGGCAGATTCAGTGCAAGGGCCTGTCTTCCATCCTGAATTCAGCCCCTCAATACCACCTCCCCTAGTAAATCGGCCATTTGCCACTATTCTGTAAAGGCAAGGAGCAGGGATCGAGTCCGCTTTTTCTTCCCGCCAGAGACCTTTCGTCGGTCGGAGAGAGCACCAAGCGAAACGGCCCGGTCAAACTTTTCAAACCAGTGCGCATTTCTGATAATTGGTGCTGGCAGAACGCCTTTATCCAGTTCAATATTTGTCACAGAATTGACGCCAAGGATCTGGCTTGTTTGAGGCATGATGCGCGCCTCTATCAATTCAGGTTGAACATTTGGTCAGAGAGCTTGTCCTATCAGACATCCTGCGGCCAATCCCGAAAACCGCTCCCCTGAACTAACCGGTTAAATATATGCGCCCATTGAAACAGGCAATTTATTCCAGCCGTACGGCTGACAAGTTCGTCGTACGTCTGCCAGACGGAATGCGTGAACGCATTGCCGAAGTGGCTCGCAATCATCATCGCAGCATGAACTCCGAAATCATTGCGCGCCTTGAGCAGAGTCTTATTCAGGAAGGCGCACTGGGAGAAGAGTTGAGCATGCGCCTGGACAGCCCGGAGCTTTCCTTGCACGAACGGGAGCTGCTGCAACGCTTCCGCCAACTCTCACATCGACAGCAGAACGCTCTGGTTTCGCTGATCGCTCATGACGCTGAAATGGCCGCCGACGCGTCCTGATTCAGCCAGAAAGCTCAAGCCAGCCTGATCGCTGGCTTTTTTTTTGGCTATTTCACTGGCCTGAGCATGGGCTCCTACAGACGCGGTCCATTGTGGGAGCCAGCTTGCCAGCGATGGTCGTTAACGATAACGCAGGCAAACTGGATAAACGCGGCGCGCTTGAGTCCATCGCCAGCAGGCTGGCTCCTACAGTTTCAGCGTGGGCACGGCCCCTTGTGGGAGCTGGCTTGCCAGCGATGGTCGTTAACGATAACGCAGGCAAACTGGATAAACGCGGCGCGCTTGAGTCCATCGCCAGCAGGCTGGCTCCTACAGTTTCAGCGTGGGCACGGCCCCTTGTGGGAGCTGGCTTGCCAGCGATGGTCGTTAACGATAACGC
>NZ_JAHUWG010000008.1:0-401986 GCF_019219115.1 Pseudomonas sp. PDM28 | reverse complement strand
CCGGAGTGGACGAACCTCTGGTGTTCCGGTTGTCACGCCAGTGGCATTGCCGGGTAGCTATGTTCGGAAAAGATAACCGCTGAAAGCATCTAAGCGGGAAACTTGCCTCAAGATGAGATCTCACTGGAACCTTGAGTTCCCTGAAGGGCCGTCGAAGACTACGACGTTGATAGGTTGGGTGTGTAAGCGCTGTGAGGCGTTGAGCTAACCAATACTAATTGCCCGTGAGGCTTGACCATATAACACCCAAGCAATTTGCGTCGAAAGGCCAGATTGCGGTGTGTGAAGACGAAACGAACCGAAAGTTCGAGATACTCACAAAACACCAGCTGTCACATACCCAATTTGCTGAAGCGCGGCCAACCGGCCACGACTCGGTACCCGAATTTCTTGACGACCATAGAGCGTTGGAACCACCTGATCCCATCCCGAACTCAGCAGTGAAACGATGCATCGCCGATGGTAGTGTGGGGTTTCCCCATGTGAGAGTAGGTCATCGTCAAGATTAAATTCCGAAACCCCAATTGCGAAAGCAGTTGGGGTTTTGTTTTTGCGCGCGAAAAAACAGGGAACGACCCATTCAAGGTCAATTGTGAAAAAAATCACACAAACCTGACTTCCCGGGTTTGGTAAGGTGCAGCTCATTTTTAATGGACTGAGTCTGCGCTCACGGATCGGCATTCTTTTCAAAGAGTTGCTGCACAAGTGCCTGAACCGATACCGATCAAGGACCACGAAAAAGAAACACGCCTGGTCAACAAGAGGCTCCTGGCCTGCGCCTTGTTCGTTGCCGCCATTACCTGTGCTCTGGTGGTACGCCTATATGTCCTGCAGGTCGTCGAGTTCGACTATCACTCGACCATCTCCGAAAACAATCGCGTACATGTTCTGCCGATTACGCCTACCCGCGGATTGATCTATGACCGCAACGGTGTACTCCTTGCGGACAACCGCCCCAGCTTCAACCTGACCATCACTCGCGAACGTGCTTCCAATGTCAACGAAGAGCTGGATGAGGTGGTCAATCTCCTGCACTTGTCCGCTGAAGACCGCTCGCAATTCGACAAGGTGATGAAGCAGGCACGTCACCCCTTCGTACCGGTGACGCTGTTCTATGAACTGAGCGAAGAACAGATCGCCGTACTCGCCGTCAACGAGTTCCGCTTGCCGGGCATCGATGTCGAGCCGCAGTTCGTTCGGCACTATCCGTTGGGCGCGCACTTCGCGCATTCGGTCGGCTACGTCGGACGCATCAACGAGAAAGAGTCGAAGGCCCTGGATACGGTCGAGTACCGTGGCACCCAATCCATTGGCAAGACCGGCATCGAAAAATTCTACGAGGCGCAACTGCACGGCCATGTCGGTTATGAGGAAGTCGAAACCAATGCCCAGGGCCGCGTGCTGCGAGTGCTCAAGCACACGGATCCGGTGCCGGGTGAAAACATTGTCCTGAGCCTCGATGTCAAGCTGCAGGAAGCCGCCGAGCAAGCCTTGGGCGATCGTCGCGGCTCGGTGGTTGCGCTCGATCCATCGACCGGCGAAGTGCTGGCCATGGTCAGCAACCCGAGTTTCGATCCTAATCTGTTCGTCACCGGCATCAGTTCCAGGGAGTACTCCACGCTACGCGACTCCGTCGATCGACCGCTGTTCAACCGTGTGCTGCGCGGCCTCTACGCGCCGGGTTCGACCATCAAGCCGGAAGTGGCAATCGCCGGCCTCGACGCGGGTGTCGTCACGCCACAGACCCGTGTGTTCGACCCCGGTTATTACCAGCTGCCGGATTTCGATCACAAGTACCGCAACTGGAACCACAGCGGCGATGGCTGGGTGGATATGGATGCAGCGATCATGCGTTCCAACGACACCTATTTCTATGACCTCGCACACAAGCTGGGGATCGATCGTCTGCACGACTACATGGCGATGTTCGGACTGGGTGAGAAAGTTTCCCTGGACATGAACGAAGAATCCCCCGGCCTGATGCCATCCCAGGCATGGAAGCGCGCCACGCGTCGGCAGGCCTGGTTTCCTGGCGAGACGGTGATTCTCGGTATTGGCCAGGGCTACATGCAAGTCACGCCGCTGCAATTGGCCCAGGCTACGGCGCTGATTGCCAACAAGGGCGTGTGGAATCGCCCGCACCTGGCCAAAACCGTGGACGGCGTCGCGCCGGTGGATGAGCATCCAATGCCCAATATTCTGCTCAAGGATCCACGCGACTGGGAGCAGGTCAACCATGGCATGCAGATGGTGATGCACGATGCCCGCGGTATTGCCCGGGCCGCAGCGGCGGGTGCGCAATACCGTATTGCCGGCAAGAGTGGTACCGCGCAAGTGGTGGCGATCAAGCAGGGCGAACGTTACAACCGGGAGAAAACCCGTGAGCGTAACCGCGACAATGCCTTGTTCGTCGGTTTCGCCCCGGCCGAGCACCCGAAGATCGTGATTTCGGTGATGATCGAAAACGGTGAGGCAGGTGGCCGCGTCGCCGGACCGGTCGTACGACAGATCATGGACGCCTGGCTACTCGATCAGGACGGGCACCTGAAGCCGCAATACGCAGCGCCGAGCAAGGCGCCGGGCGATCCTCACGTCTGAACCCTCATGGCTTCACAGCACAGGCTCGCGAATGCTGAGCATGTGCTGGAAGCTCTCCAGGAACACCGTTTCGGCCGGGCTCATCTTCTGTTCGCGGTTCCACAGCAAATGAATGTCGACATCGGCAATCCCTTCGTGGGGCGGCAGGCGCCAGAGTAATCCGGCGTCGACGTCCGCTGCATGCTCAGCTCCTGGCCAATCAGCCAAAAGGTGCGCAGCAGGTTCCAGTCCAGACGGTCATTGCGCAGGCATTGCATAGACGTTTATCTGCAAGTCAGGGGGCGATGGGGAAAGTCCATGGCTTGCAAGCGCCGTGCGCAAGCCATGGAAAATCTACAATCACGAGTTCGTAACGCTATTGGCACGCCGCAGCCGAAGCAAGTCGGATCCTGCAAAAAAGCCTCATGCGTAGGCGAGGTTTTTTTCTTCCAGCAGTTCCTCATACAACGCCGCCCATTTGCGACCCATTTCGTCCGCCGTAAACAGATTCTGATAGCGGGCCTGCGCCTTCTCGCCCATTTGTGCCGCCAGCACCGGGTTTTCCCAAAGCGTGCGCATCGCCTGACGAAACGCCAGTGGATCACTGGGCGGCACCACCAGCCCGGTTTCGTTATGGATGTTGATGTAACTGGTGCCCGTGCCAATCTCACTGGAGATCATCGGTTTGCCATACATCGCGCCTTCAAGCAGTGAAATGCCGAAGGCTTCGGAACGCAGGTGCGACGGAAACACCACCGCATAACTCAACTCGAGCAAGGCAACCTTGTCTTCATCACCGAGGAAGCCGAGAAAGTGCAGGTTCTGCAGCCCCAGTGTCCTGGCCTGGGCATGCAGCTCTGCTTCCAGCGGGCCGGCACCGACGATCACCACGGGATAGTTCAGCCCCCGCATCGCTTCGAGCAGGATGTGCAACCCCTTGTAGTAGCGCATGACACCGACGAACAGGAAGAACTTGTCTCCCAGCTTCTGGCGCCAACGATCGGTCCGTGCCGCGTCATACTTCGGATAACCCGACTTGTCCAGGCCGTAGGTGATGACCCGGGTCTTGTCCCGGTAGTCCTTGAGCACGTCGCTGGTGTGAAAGTAGTTGGGGGACGCCACGGTGATTCGATCCGCGCTGTCCAGGAACCGGCGCATCAGCGGACGGTACAGCTTGAGCAAATAACGCTGGCGAATGATGTCGGAGTGGTAACTCACCACGCTGGGCTTTTTGGTGGAGCTTGCAAAATGCACCAGGTCCATGAAAGGCCAGGGGAAGTGGTAGTTGACCACGTCGGCCTCAGCCGCGAGCTCACGAAACTGCTTGAACACGCTGTAGGAAAAACCGGTGGAGGCGAATTGAAAAGCCATCCTGGCCTGATGCACCTGGTGCTCGCGGATCTGCAACACGCCCGGCGCCGGGTTGTTGCTCAGGGTCAGTACCGTGCTGTCGACACCATGGCGCACGCCAATTTCGCTCATCTGGAAAATGACTTGCGCGATGCCGCCCATGGAGTCGGGCAAATAGGTTTTGTAAAAGTGCAGAACGCGCATATCAGTTCTCCATAGCCTGGCGGTAGGCGCGGGCGGTCACCGTCGCACAACGCTCCCAGGAAAAAAGCTTCGCCCGCTGCAAACCCGTCTCGCGACAGGCCTGCCAGTGTGCCGGGTCGTCGATCAACCGCAGCATGGCATCGCGCAAGGTGTCAGGGTCGTGCGCCTCGATGTAGTTGCCGGCCTCGCCAGCCACCTCCGGCATCGCCGATATGCTCGACAGAATCACCGGGGTGCCACTGGCCATGGCCTCCAGCACCGGCAGGCCGAAGCCCTCGTACAACGAAGGGAAGACCAGCGCCCGGGCGCCGGCCAGCAATTGCGCCAGATCCTCGTCGGGCAGGTAACCCAGCAGGCACACGTGACCTGAGGCGAGGGCCGAACGCAACTCGTCGTTGAACTGCTGACGCTGCCAGCCGGCCATACCGGCGATCAGCAAGGGAAAACGCTGGCGCACGGTTTCCGGTAGTCGGGCATGGGCGCGCAGGGCCTGGGTCAGGTTCTTGCGCGGCTCCAGGGTGCCGACGCAGAGAAAATACTCCCGCGCCTCGACGCCGTGGGTCTTGAGGACGCGATCGATGGACTCGGGTTCACGCGGGTGGAATCGTGCGGCCACACCCAGCGGTGCCACCACGAAGCGCTCGGCCGGCAGGGCGAACCAGGCCTGCGCTTCATCGGCGATGTGCTGCGAGTCTGTCAGAATCAGCCGAGCCCGTTGTACGCCGTCGGCCAGTCGTCGCTCGATTTCGCGCAGACGGGCCGGTGGTTGGGTGTCGGGATAGTGCAGGTGGGTGAGGTCATGCAGCGTGATGATGGTCGGGCCGTTGAACGACAGCGGCCACAGGCTCGGCTCGTGATACAGATCGATGGACTGGGCGGGGCGCTGGTCGAAGCGCTTCTGTTCCAGCCAGCGCCGCGCCTGATAGGCCCCCGGGATCTGTCGCAGCAATGGCGTCAAGCGCGAGTAACCGGGCATCGCCGCTTCAGGCAGGACCGAACTCCAGCCCCAGCCGTGGAACAACGACAACTCGACGTCCGGTTCCCGGGCCAGGGCCGTCGCCAGTTCGGCGACGTAGTGGCCGATGCCCGTGCGCGGGGCCTGGAGGATGCGGGCGTTAAGGGCAATTCGCATGCTGACTCTCAGGCACCTTCGCATCGCTGTGGAGGTTGCGCTGGATTCGATCGACCAGTTGCGCACTCGCCTCGCGCCAGCTCAGCCAGCGCCAGTTTTCCAGATTGAGGGGCGCGGGAAATGCGCCGCTCGTTTCCATGTCGATGACCAGATCGGCCAGGTTCTGCGGATCGGCGAGGTTGAAGTACGCCATGTACTCGCCACCGATTTCGCGAAACACCGGGATGTCGCTGGCCATTGCCGGCAGGCCACGCTGCATGGCTTCCACCAGCGGCAACCCG
Organism: Pseudomonas sp. PDM28; assembly: GCF_019219115.1. Taxonomy (NCBI): domain Bacteria; kingdom Pseudomonadati; phylum Pseudomonadota; class Gammaproteobacteria; order Pseudomonadales; family Pseudomonadaceae; genus Pseudomonas; species Pseudomonas sp. PDM28. The sequence continues at coordinate 396,442 of NZ_JAHUWG010000008.1, read as the reverse complement.
AACCCTTCGACGTAGGACGGGAACACCAGCGAGGTTGCGTGGGAATAGGCGTGTTCCAGGCTCTTGTCCGAGAGCGTGTTGAACATGAACAGGCGCTGGTTCAACGCTGGATGCTGGCGGATACGCTCAATCAGCGACTCGCACTTCCAGCCGATCTTGCCGACGATGCACAACCGGGCCCTGGACCCGGCCGCCCAGGCGCGCTCGAACGCGTCGAGCAGATACGCATGGTTCTTGCGCGGCTCGATGGTGCTGACCATCAGGAATACAGGGTCCGCCGACTTGAACATCTGCAGCAGCCCCGGGTCGACGGCGGAGCGGGCGTCGCTCAGGTCGAGTTCGGAGCCGAGGTGAAAGTAGTCGAACCAGCGTTGCTGGACCTGCGCGGTGCCGATCCTGCGGGTCATCTCCTGGCGCACCTGGTCGCGGATGGTGGTCGAGATCGCCACGTAGCCATCGGCGGTGCGGGCGATCCAGTCGAACCATTCGTTGAATACCTTCACCAGCCCGGAGTCGCAGAACTGCGGGTGGGTCAGGGGAATCAGGTCGTAGATCACCGACACGATGCCGACCCCGTCACGCTTGAGTTGCTCGGCCAGGGGGAAAAAATTGGCGTGCCAGGACGAGTCCAGCAGCACCAACTGGTCGCCAGCGCGATGTTGCAATGGCACGCAGCGCTCGGGAACCGGCTTGCCCTTGAGTACCCGGTCCAGCAGGCGAATCGGCAGGCTCAGGAAGGCGAACGCGGTGAGACGGCAACCGACGTAAAGCACCCCGCGGGCAAACTTCGATTGGCTGAAAGGACGACGTCGTTCCAGCGTGCGGTGGCGCAGCCAGAACTGATTGGCGACCTGCTCGATCTTCACCCGCAGGCTCGTCAGGTCCACTTTGACGGTCGGCAAGGGCGCCAGGCTTTTCACCTCGAACAACGCGCCATTGAGCATCACCACCGGAATGCATTCACGTTGGGTGTCTGCGGCCGGCAATTGCTGAATTACATTACGAACGACCCGTTGAATGCCCGAGTTGGCATCCGGGTGTTCGAAGACGTAGGTACATTCCACCAACAATCTGGTCATCGCGTTTCCCCAATGGATTCCACCCGATTCTCACTGGAACGGGTCACGCTGGTCTGCGCTTCGAGCCAGGAGCAGCCCACGAAGTCTTCCTGGCGATTGTTGATCACGTGGAAGACCAGCCCGTAGTCTCGCCATTCGAAATTGCGATCCAGGTGCGAATCCAGTCGCGACAGGCTCAGGGCCACCGAATAATTGCCCTTGCCCAGGCGCATGTCGAAGGCAAAACGGTAGGTGATGCGTTCGCCGGCGCTCAGGTCGGTGAGGGCTTTGTCGACCCGGTGGGTATTGATGCCGTACATGGGTTGGCCGAGGCGATCCTTGATCATGAAACCGAGAATCAGCCGCTCGATGTCCTGGCGCACCTCGACCTGTACTTCCAGGACCATCGCCTGGCCGACTTCTGCCACTTCCACCGAACGGCCCTTGGGGTCAAGCAGGCGGACGCTGAGAATGCCCGCTTCGCCTGTCCCGGAAATGGTTTGCACCTGCCCGTTGGCGAGCATTTCCTGGCGCACCGTCTGGCCCTCGCGCTGGGCGAGCATGGCGTTGTAGTAGTCCATCACTTCTTCGGGCTTGCCGCGCATGGCCATGCGCCCGTTTTCCAGGAGGATGGCGGTGTCGCAGATCGACTGGATCGCGGAGCGGTCATGGGACACGATCAGCAACGTGGTGCCGGCCTTGCGGAAGTTGCGGATGCGATCGAAGCTTTTGTGCTGGAAGTAGGCGTCGCCCACGGACAGCGCTTCGTCGACGATCAGGATATCCGGCCGCCGCGCGGTGGCGACACTGAACGCCAGGCGCATCTGCATGCCGCTGGAGTAGGTGCGAACCGGATGGTCGATGGCCTCGCCGATTTCGGCGAAGCTCTCGATCTCCGGCATCAGCGCTTCGATTTCTTCCACCTGCATGCCGAGCAACTGGCCGGCCATGAAGGTGTTCTGCCGACCGGTGAAGTCCGGGTGGAAACCCATGCCCAGTTCAAGCAGCGCGGCCACGCGACCTTGCAGCTGGATGTCGCCGCAGGTCGGTTGGGTGGTGCCGGTGATCATCTTCAACAGCGTGCTTTTGCCGGCACCGTTGACCCCGACGATGCCCACGGCTTCGCCCGGCTGAATCTCGAAATCGACCCCTTGCAGTACCCAATGCAGGTGATGCCGGGTAGGGGAAAAGGGCACCAGCCATTCGAACAACCGGCTCCAGCGATTGGGGTACTGCTTGTAGGCCTTGCCCAGGCCACTGACACGTATATGTCCCATCAGAGCTCGTCCACCATTTCACCGACACGCTGGCGGAACAGCCGCAGCGCCATGCCGCAGAACAACAGGCCGATCACCAGCAAGGGGACCAGCGAGCTCCAGTTCGGCCATTGGTTGTAGAGAAACAGGTTCTGGTAGCTGTTCATCAGTGCCGTCATCGGGTTCAGTTCGATAAAGCTCTGGATGCCCGTCGGCAGGATCGACAGCGGATAAACGATCGGCGTCAGCCAGAACCAGAATTGCAGGCAGATGCCGAAAAACTGCCCGACGTCGCGAAAGAACACATTGAGCACACCCAGGATCATCCCCAGTCCCGCGGCGAACATCACTTGCAGGATCAGCAATGGCACCAGCGCCAGCAACGCCATGCCGGGCAGCCGCCCGGTGATCAGCAGGAAGCCGAGGAACAAGCCCAGGATGATCGCGAAATTGATCCCGGCATTGAGCAGCACGATGACCGGCAGGCAGATGCGCGGGAAGCTGATTTTCTTCAGCAGGTTGGCGTTTTCCAGGAACATGCTCTGGCTGCGCGTGGTGATCTCGGCGAACAGGCCCCAGGTCAGCAGGCCGGCGCACAGGTAGACACTGTACGCCAACCCGTCATCCACCCCCGGCAAGCGGGCGCGCATGATGGTGGAAAAGATCACCGTGTAGACCAGGATCATCGACAGCGGATTGAGCACGGTCCACAAGGCACCGAACAGCGAGTTGCGATAACGCGCCTGAAACTCCCGTTTGACGCTGCCGAGGATAAAACCCCGGTAACTCCACAGCGATTGGTAAAGATTACGCAGCATTCAAACCGTCCGCCCGTATTGGTCTTCGAAGCGGACGATGTCGTCCTCTCCCAGGTATTCGCCGCTTTGCACTTCGATGATCACAAGGTCGATCACACCGGGATTCTCCAGGCGATGCTTGTGACCGGCGGCAATGAAGGTCGATTCGTTCTTGGCCACCAGGTGCGTGCCGGTGCCGTTGTTGGTGACCTTGGCCATGCCTTCGACCACCACCCAGTGTTCATTGCGATGGTGGTGCATCTGCAATGACAGCTTGGCGCCGGGCTTGACCACGATACGTTTGATCTTGAAGCGCGGACCCTCCTCGAGCACGGTGTAGGTGCCCCATGGCCGGCTGACCGTACGGTGCAGGCGATAGGCCTCGTGCTCTTTGTCCTTGAGTTGCCTGGCCACCCGGCGCACATCCTGGGCGCGGTCGGCGTGGGCCACCAGCACCGCGTCGGCGGTGTCGACGATGATCAGGTTATCCACGCCCACGGTCGCTACCAGGCGGTTGTCGCTCTGGACAAAGTTGTTGTGGCTGTCGATGAAAATCGCTTCGCCGACGGCGCGGTTGTTCTGTGCATCCGCCGGTACCAGGGCGGCCACCGCCCCCCAGGAGCCGATGTCGCTCCAGTCGAAACGGGCGGGCACGACGACCACCTTGTCGGAGCGCTCCATCAACGCGTAGTCGATGGAAATGTCCATGATTTCGCCAAACAGCGCCGGTGACAGTTCCTGTTGCACGCTCCCGGCGTTTTCCACCGCAGCGCTGGCGGCCATGCAGGTTTGCGTCTGCTCCAGCAAATCGGGCGCGTGGGTTTGCAGTTCGGCCAGCAGGGTGGCGACCGAGAAGCAGAACATCCCGGAGTTCCACAGGAAGTTGCCGCTTTCCACGTAATGCGTGGCGGTTTGCAAGTCGGGTTTTTCGACGAAGCGCCGCACGCTGGCAGCGCCCTTGTCGTCCAGTGGTGTGCCGGCCTCGATGTAGCCAAAACCGGTTTCCGGAGCAGTCGGCACGACACCGAAGGTCACCAGGTGACCGCTCCTGGCCAATGTCACGGCATGCTCGACTGCGTCCTTGAGTGCGTCGACATTGACGATCAGATGGTCGGCCGGCATGACCAGCATGATCGCGTCGTCGCCATGCAGGGCCTGGAGGGAGAGGGCAGCCGCCGCAATGGCCGGCGCCGTATTGCGCCCCGTTGGCTCGAGCAGGAAGTGCCCACGATGACGGCCAAGGTGCGCGTCCCGAAAGTGATCCTTGCTCTGGAAGTAGTATTCGCGGTTGGTCACCGTGACGATATCGCCCCAGCCGTCGAGCAAGTCGGCGGCACGCCGATAGGTCTTGCCCAGCAGCGACTGGCCGTCAGGCAAGGCCATGAACGGTTTGGGATGGCCTTCACGCGACACCGGCCACAACCTTGTCCCGGCACCGCCGGAGAGAATCACGGGAATCAGCATGGCCTACTCCTTGGCAACGCGTTTCATGTCCGCTTCCATCATCATGCGGATCAAGGCATCCAGGTCGGTTTTTGGCTTCCAGCCCAGCACACGCTGGGCCTTGGCCGGGTTGCCGAGCAGCACTTCCACTTCGGCCGGGCGGAAGAACGCCGGGTCGATCTTCACGTAGTCGCGGTAGTTCAGGCCCACATGATCGAAGGCGATCCGGCACATCTCGCGTACGGTGGTGGTCACGCCGGTGGCCACCACGAAGTCGTCGGGTTTGTCCTGTTGCAGCATCAGCCACATGGCTTCGACGTAGTCGCCGGCAAAACCCCAGTCGCGCTTGGCGTCGATGTTGCCCAGGCGCAGTTCCTGCTGTTTGCCCTGTTTGATCCGGGCGGCGGCGTCGGTGACTTTGCGTGTCACGAACTCGATGCCGCGCAGCGGTGATTCATGGTTGAACAGAATCCCGCTGCTGGCGTGCAGGTTGAAGCTTTCGCGGTAGTTCACGGTAATCCAGTGGCCATACAGCTTGGCCACGCCATAAGGGCTGCGCGGATAGAACGGCGTGTTCTCGTCCTGCTGCTCGGCCTGGATCAGGCCGAACATCTCGCTGGTGGACGCCTGATAGAAACGCGTGTGCGCACTGAACTGGCGGATCGCTTCGAGCAGGTGGGTAACGCCCAGTCCGTCGACGATGCCGGTGGTCACCGGTTGATCCCAGGAGGCCGCGACAAAGCTTTGCGCGGCGAGATTGTAGACCTCGTCCGGCGCCGACTTGATCACCGCACGCTGCACTGAACAGGCATCGGCCATGTCGCCATCCAGGTAGACGATGTCCGCCTCGACCCCCATCTCACGCAGACGCCAGCGCGAGTCGCTGCTGCGACGCGCGACCAGGCCGTGGACTTTGTAACCCTTGTCGAGCAGCAATTTGGCCAGATAGGCGCCATCCTGGCCGGTGATACCTGTGATCAATGCACTTTTAGTCATACTTGTCGTACTCGCTTCTCCCAGTCGGACAGGATCGCCCGCAGGGATTGTTGTGTTGTGATTTCAGACTTCCATCCGGTGGTCTGGGCCAGTCTGTCAGGGCTGCCACACACCCGACGCTGATCCGCGCGGCGAAGTCGCGCAGGGTCCTGGACCAGTTGCAGGTCGACCTGGGCAAGATCTGCCAATTGTTCGATCAGACTGCGAATGCTCTGCTCGCGTCCCGAGCAAATGTTGTAGACCTGCCCCGGTGTGCCTTTTTCCAGCAAGGCCAGGTAGGCCGAGACCACGTCCGCGACATCGAGGAAGTCGCGCGTGACGTCGATGTCCCCGACCTCCAGTTGTGGCGCTTGCAGGCCTTGCTTGATCCGGCAGATCTGACGGGCGGCGCTGGCGATGACGAAGCTGTCCTTCTGCCCGCTGCCGATATGGTTGAACGGGCGGGCGACCAGTACGGGCCAGCCTTCGCTCAGGCCCCATTGCAGACTCAGGAACTCGGCCGACAGTTTGCTCACGGCGTAGGGATTGCGCGGGCAGGGGGGCTGCAATTCAGTGATGGGCAGATGCTCTTCAGCGACCTGGCCATAGACATCACCGGAGCTGACGTACAGAAACGTGCCGCTGAAGCCGCGCGCCTTGAGGGCCTGCAGCAGGTTCAGGGTGCCCAACAGATTGATGTTCAGGGTGCCGGCCGGATCACGAAAGGCCTCCGGGACGAACGTCTGGCCGGCCAGGTGAATCACCGCATCGGGCATTTGCGGCCACAAGCCTTCGAGGCTCTGCGGCGCAGCAAGATCGTAGCGGTCGGGAACAGGCAGCAGCTCCCATTCCGAGGTATCAGCCTGCAAACGCGATTGGATGTGTTGTCCTACGAATCCGCTCAGACCCGTGACAAACAGACGTTTTTTCAAACAGCGACCCCTTGGTCTTGCATTTCATCCATTTCCCACAGGCTCCATGGAAAAACTTGCGAGCGACATGATCGCTCGAATGGCGGGTGAAATGTTTGTTGTAGTTGTTTGGTAGCCAATCTGTGCCATTTGCTCGGCAATTTCAACAGGTCCAACCGTGACTGGTCAGTTCTCGTCAGCGTAGCCCGATTTATTCTCGTCGGGCGGTTCACGAATCCTCAACGGATGTGGTTAGAATGCCCCTCGTCACGATTACCGGGGTTCGGCAGCGTCGCTTCGAAACTGCGAGAAACTGACCACTAAAACAAGAACGTAGACGGGCAGGAAGACGATGGGCGAGCGCCGGTAAACACGGGCTCGAACCGTGTCCTCCCCGTCATAGCGTGAGGCTGCCGGGATGGCGGCGTCACCGTGGGATGCCATGAATTTCATTCTTTACTCCGACGTCAACGACAGCTCCATCAGCCAGAGTCTCGGCCGTCCCGAGTACAGTTACTACTTCGTGCTCAAGGCGTATCGGCCGCTGTTCGAAAGCCTGGGACCGGTGCACGTCGTGTCATCGGCCGCCGAGGTCGACCCGCTGTACCGGCAGTTGCAGCAGGCCGGCCAGGACTGCCTGTTCATTTCGTTCGCGCCACCGCACAAGACCCCCACCGACCTGGAATGCCCGATGGTGTGCGTGGTCGCCTGGGAATTCGACACCATTCCCGCCGAGCACTGGGACAACGATCCACGGCATGACTGGAGCCGGACACTGGCACGTCTGGGGCGGGTGATCACCTTGTCCACCCATACCGCCGAAGCCATCCACCAGACCCTGGGTGACGACTTCCCGGTGCTGGTGCTGCCGACGCCTTTGTGGGAACGCTTCGCCGACATTCGCCAGCAGTATCCCGGTACGCCGGTGAACGCCGGTGCAACGCTGCAGATCAAGGGTTGCATCCTGGACAGCCGCGTGATGGGGTTGTCCGCCGATGGCCTGATCGCGCCGATCATCGAGCAACCACCCGTGGAAATCGTTGAGCCGGAGTCAATACCGGAACCACAACCAGAACCGCAACCCGCGCCGCCGTTGACCCTGCGGCGACGCCTCTTCATCACCAGGCATTACGTGCTGCTGTGGTATTGCGAAGCCATTCGCGATCTGGTGCCGGATGCCGTTCGCCCATGGCTGGCCAGGTTTCGCAGACCTCAGCCGTTGCCGATCGAACCCGTCGTCAGCGCACCCTCCGTGCCGGAGGAACCCGTCATCAGCGCAGCTTGCGCGCAGGACGAGCATCCACAAGCGGTTTTCCCCGACACCAGCCAAACGGTCGAAATCGTGGTCGACGGCGTCATCTACGTGAGCGTGTTCAACCCTGATGACGGGCGCAAGAACTGGCACCACCTGATCACCGCGTTCTGCTGGGCGCTGCGTGATGTGGAGGACGCCACGCTCGTGTTGAAGATGACCCAGAACGACCTGTCGACCTATTACGTCGAGCTCATGACCTTGCTGTCCCAGCTCTCGCCCTTCGCCTGTCGCGTGGTGGTCATGCACGGTTATCTGCAGGACGAACAGTTCGCCCGTCTCTATGGCGCGGCGAGTTACTACGTCAACGCTTCACGCTGCGAAGGGCTGTGCCTGCCGCTGATGGAGTTCATGTCGTGCGCCCGGCCGGTGATCGCCCCGAACCACACGGCGATGCGCGACTACATCGACGAACGTGTGGCCTTCGTCGTCAAGTCCAGCCAGGAACCGACGATCTGGCCGGAAGACGCGCGAATCCTGTATCGCACCCTGCGCCACCGTCCGGATTGGGGCTCGTTGAAAACGGCTTACGAGAACAGCTACGCCATGGCAAAAAACCGGCCGGACGTCTGGCAGGCCATGGCGGACGCGGCCAGCGAACGCATGCACGAATACTGCAGCTTCGCGCCCGTGCAGCAGCGGCTGGCGCTGTTCTTCAAACAGGAATCGGTCCGTGACGTCGTGCCGGTGGGTGCCGAAACGGGGGCTGCATCGTGCTGATCATCATTCATTCGGAAACCAACAAGAGCAACATCCAGCAGAACCTGGGACGGCCCGAGTACAGCTATTACTTCGTCCTCAAGGAGTTCCGCCCGGTGCTCGAACGGCTGGGGCAGGTGATCGAGGTCAGCAACCCGGACGAACTGGTCGACCGGCTGTATTTCGATTGCCTGAGCCGGGGCGAAGACTGCGTGTTCCTGTCCTTCTCCCCGCCGCATCGCACGCCGGTCCACTACGCGTGCCCGACGATTCCGGTGTTCGCCTGGGAGTTCAGCACCATTCCCACCGAGAGTTGGCAGGGCGAACCGCGACATGACTGGCGGATGGTGTTGGGCACCTGCGGGACGGCGATCACCCACTCCAGCTTCACCGTGAATGCCGTGCACGATGTGATGGGCCGCGATTACCCGATCAGTGCCATCGCGGCCCCCGTCTGGGACCGTTTTGCCGCCCGCGGTGAGCTGCTGGACAAACGTCCGGTCGTGGGCCCCACACGCCTGAACCTGCGCGGGCTGTTGATCGACAGTCGCGCGGCGGACTTGCGCCCCTATGGCCCCGAGCGTTTGCGCGAGGGCACGCCGATCGCCTTCGATCAACCACCGCGCGACTGCGAGCTGTTGCTCGAGGGCGTGGTCTACACCTCGGTGTTCAATCCGTACGACGGCCGCAAGAACTGGAAGGACATGATCAGTGCGTTCTGCAGCGCCTTCCGCGATACGCCCGACGCGACCCTGGTGCTCAAGCTCACGCACCATGACATCGCCAACGCACTGTCCGACATGATGCACCACGTCTACAAGAACCAGTCCTACCAGTGCCGCATCGTGTTGATCCACGGCTATCTGGCCGATATCGACTACGAGCGCCTGGTCGAGGCCACCAGTTACGTCGTCAACTGCTCCTACGGCGAAGGGCAGTGCCTGCCGTTGATGGAGTTCATGTCCTGCGGCAAGCCGGCGATTGCGCCGCTGAATACCGCGATGGCCGACTACATCGACCATGACAACGCGTTTATCGTCGAAGGCACCGACGAGCTGACATCCTGGCCCCACGATCCTCGCGCAGCCTATCGTACCCTGCGCTACGTCACGGACTGGGACTCGCTGTGTACGGCTTTCTCCGCCAGCCATGACGTTGCCAAACAGGACGTCGAGCGCTATCAACGGATGTCGGCCCATGCCGTGCGCAGCCTGCAGGGATTCTGCAGCCAGGCCGTTGCCGAGCAGCACCTTAAGGCGGTGTTCGAGCAGTTGCTGCAACGGCGTGAAGCAAACTGCGCACAAGCGTCGGGCACATGATCCGACGCCTGCTTGCGAAGTTGCGGCCCGCACCGGTGGTGGTCGCCCCACCAGAAACGCGAGTCTCGCCCAGGGACATCGGTTTGTACGATGCCCTGCTCGACGGCTGGTTTCTGGGCGACAGCGGCGAACTGCTCAAAGGGTTTGCCATCACCGCCGACGACACCTTGCTGGATGTCGGCTGTGGCGAAGGGGTCGCGACCTTGTTTGCGGTGCGTCAAGGCGCTTCGGTGATCTTTACCGACAGTGAACACGACAAGGTCCGCGACCTGGCGCTGCAAGTGCAAGCGCAGTCGGATAAAGCGAATCTCGGTCTGGTCAGCAACAGCCTGCCGCTGCCATTGGCCGATGGTTGCGCGAGCAAAGTCGTGTGCATGGAAGTGCTCGAGCATATCGACCAGCCGGAACCCTTCATGGCCGAGCTGGTGCGTATGGGCCGCCCCGGCGCGCAGTACCTGCTGAGCGTACCGTCGCCGGTGGGCGAGCATTTGCAGAAAGGCATCGCCCCGGCCAGCTACTTTCAATCGCCCAATCATGTGCAGATATTCACCCCCGAGCGGTTCGCCGCGCTGGTGGAGGACGCAGGCCTGGTCATCGAACATCGCCAGGCCACCGGGTTTTTCTGGGTCATGGGCATGATTTTTTTCTGGGCCAGTGAACGGGCCGCCGGGCGCGACCTGGGGGGTGCGGTTCGCGACCGGATCCAGGCGCCGTACCCGCCGCTGATGGAGAGCTGGGCAAAAACCTGGCAGGACTTGCTGGCACAGCCCGACGGGTTGGCGATCAAGCAGATGCTGGACCGATTCATGCCCAAGAGCCAGGTGATCATTGCTCGAAAACCTCATGTCCGGGAGGGCGCATGAGCAACGAAAAACGGATCATGGACATCGAGCTGTTGCGCGGCATCGCGGTGCTTGGCGTGCTGTTTCATCATTTGCAGGACAGCCTGTTCGCGGCGGCTGTGCCCTTGCTGCAGGCCATCACGCTGTACTGCCAGCCGTGGTGGGGCGTGGATCTGTTTTTCGCGATCTCGGGCTTTGTCATTGCCCGCAGCCTGATCCCGGCCATGCGCCGCTGCGCAACGCGCCGGGAGTATTGGCAACAGACGCGCAATTTCTGGTTGCGCCGGGCCTTTCGATTGCTGCCGTCGGCCTGGTTGTGGCTGGCGCTGATGTTGCTGGCGTGCCTTTTTCTCAACCGCTCCGGCGCCTTCGGCACCCTGCACGCGAACATTCAGGCAACCCTGGCCGGCGTCGCGCAGTACGCCAATTTCCGCTTTGCCGACAGTTTCTATCGCTACGAGTACGGCACCAGTTTCGTGTACTGGAGCCTGTCGCTGGAAGAACAGTTCTATCTGCTGTTCCCGCTGATGATTGTGCTGTTTCGCAAACACCTAGTGTGGGCTTTGCTGGCGCTGGTTGCGGTGCAGTTGTTCACTTTGCGCACGCCGATCCTGATGGTGGTGCGCACCGACGCGCTGGCCCTTGGCGTGCTGTTGGCGATGTGGAGTACGCAACCGTCGTACCTGCGCTGGGAGCCCACATTCCTGCGTCGTCCATGGGCGGGTGTTGCCGCACTGATCACGGTGTCGCTGCTGCTCAGCTACATGGCCACGGATCGCTTTACCTTTACCCATTACCGGATCGGTGTGATCGCGGTGCTGTGCGCAGTGCTGGTCTGGATCGCTTCCTACAACCGCGATTACCTGTTGCCGCGCGGCGTGTTCAAGCACCTGATGACGTGGGTCGGCAGCCGTTCCTACGGGATCTACCTGATCCATATCCCGGCCTACTTGCTGGTACGTGAATTCATTTTCCGTTTGCAGGCTGCCGGGCTGCCCAGCCCGGCTGGCCATCCGATACTGATGTTGCTGATGGCTGGCGGCCTGATCGTGCTGCTGAGCGAACTCAACTATCGCTACATCGAAATGCCCATGCGCAACCGCGGCGCCTCGCTGGTCAAACGCCTGGGCACCTCCCGAACAGCCGTCTCATCCTCTGGAGCCACCTCATGCTGAGCCTTTTGAAGAAACTCACGGCGGGCACGCCCGCGCCTGTGCAGCCAGAGATTGCGCCTGCGCCACCCGTGGCGGAGAAGGTCGACCCCTATATGCTCGGCCTGCATGACGCCATGCTCAGCGGCTGGTTCAATCAGCAGACCGGCGAACTGTTCAGCGGTTTCCCCGTGACTCCCGAGGACACACTGCTGGATGTGGGCTGTGGCGACGGCGGCAACGTGCATTTCTGCGGGATGCGCGGGGCGAAGATCATCATCGCCGATATCGACGCGGCCAAGGTCGAAGCGACCCGCCAGCGCCTGAGCGATACACCGGCCCGCGACGTCGAATGCCACGTCACCGACTGCAACCCGCTGCCGATTGCCGATGCGACCGCCACGCGGGTGGTGTCGACCGAGGTCATCGAGCATGTGGACGATCCGGCCCAGTTCCTTGCTGAACTGGTGCGAGTGGGTAAACCGGGAGCGTTGTATCTGCTGAGCGTCCCACACCCCAGCTCCGAAGACCTGCAGAAAGACATCGCGGCGGCCGAGTACTTCCAGAAGCCCAACCACATTCGCATCATCAGCGAAGCGCAGTTCAAGGCCATGGTCAGCGATGCCGGCCTGGAAGTGATCAGCCACAGCCAGTATGGATTCTACTGGTCGATGTGGATGCTGCTGTTCTGGGAAGCCAAGGTCGACTTCAGCAACCCGGACCATCCGTTGCTCAACCACTGGGCGGACACCTGGCAGGCGATCCTGGCTTCGCCACGGGGTACACAGATCAAGCAGGCGCTGGATGCGGTGGTAGCCAAAAGCCAGGTGATCATTGCGCGTAAACCCTGATTAGCCAACGGTGAGAGTGACGGTCTGCAACAGGCCGTCAGGCACCGCCATGGATGCCGTCCCGTAGCATCGCATCAAGCCGGATCAGCAAAGCCCGTCAGGCTGCGTGGGCAAGCAGCCCTTGGCAAAAGCGGCCGGTGCAACAGGGCCGCCGCTCTCTCCATAAATGGGGCATTACACCCACCCAACTGGGCGGTTACCACCAAAGTTGAGGAATATTCCCTCCTCATGCTTTCTCTCGCTTGAAACATTCTGAAACAGCCTGTTCATTAATCTGAGCTTTTTCTTCGCCCTGGGTAATGGCTCATTTGTTGCACCACCTCAGGCACCCGCAACAGCTGTCGTCCCGGACATCATGGAGACGGCAGGGCTTGTCGGATTCGGCCGGACGCGAGGGGTGAAAAATGAAACATGCGACATCAACTTTGAGCTCCATCGCCTCTCATGAGGAGCTTCTTATGAGTCCCACGATCAAGATTGGCATTGTTGACGATCACCCACTGTTAAGGGATGGGGTCACAATGGCGCTGAAGAAAATAGCTGACTTTCAGGTGGTCGAGCAGGGTGGGTCTGCCGATGATGCCATGGAAATTGCCGCTCGTTTTGCTCCCGATGTGTTGCTGATGGATGTCAATATGCCGGGCGACAGCTTTGCCGCCGTGCGAGCGATCTCGGCGTCTTCACCGGCCGTTAAAATATTGATGCTGACGGTATCCGAGTCCATCGAGGACGCCTATTCCGCCCTCGAAGCGGGCGCGCAGGGATATGCGTTGAAAGGCATCAGCGGCCTTGAGCTTGTGCAAGCCATCAGAAATGTTGCCGGGGGTGAAACTTTCATTACCCCTAAACTTGCCGGCAGGCTGTTAAGCAATATCAGAAAGAATGCGGGTGACAAGCCAAAGGTTGAGCTGACCCATCGTGAAGAACAGGTTATCCGAGAGGTATCGAAGGGCCTGACCAACCGCGAGGTGGCTATCAAGCTTGAGCTCTGCGAGAAGACCATCAAGCACTACATGACGAATGTCATGTACAAGCTGCGCGTTCGTAACCGGACGCAGGCGGTGGCCGCAGTGATACGGCATTGGGAGAGTGACCATATATCCAGCCTGTGTGGTGCTCTTCAACGGCGCGACTGGAATGACAACAGGAAGTCGAATAACGAGCCATAAGTGCTGCGGTGACTTGGGCGCAACGATCAATCTGGTACGGGTTATCAGGTTTTGAACTGCGCCCTGGCTTTGGTTCCGGCATGGGGAGCCGATTCAATGCTGAATACGCCGCCGAGGGATTCGACGCGATAGCGCATGCCGACAAGACCCAGACGAGTTCTACCTCGACCTGGCACACTTGGTTTCTCGGTTGAAATACCCATCCCCGCATCCTCGACTTGCACTTCCAGCAATCCTTCAGAGTGCGAGGCGCTGAGTTTTTGGCCTTTTCCCCCGGCGTGAACATAGGCATTGTTCAACGCTTCCTGGGCGAAGCGGTAAATACCGATTTTAAGCGCTATCGGTACATCGTCCCCAAGCGTATCAAGCTGCAGCTCGACTCGCGTCTCGGTTCGCTCTTCGTGCCGCTCGGCCAGCAATACCAGGGCATCGTGCAGGGTCAGGTCGTTGACTTCCGGAAGTGCCAGGCCAAGTGATATTTCCCGCACTTCGTTTAAAGCATCCTCGCCGGCACGCCTGATCATTTCCAGAGCTTCTACATCCGAGGGGCCTTCCGAAGATTCGAGCTCTTCAAGGCGAAGGAGAATAAGTGCCAACAACTGGGCAGGACCATCATGCAGATCTGCCCCAATCCGCCGCAGAGTGAGTTCATTGATTCTGGAGAACTCGCGATTGGCTTTAGTGACTTTGCGCTGAAGGGCGGCATTGTTTGAGTGCAATCTGGTTTGCTCATCCATTCGCCATTTAAGTGCTGTTTCATGCTGTTTTATTATCTTGTCACCACGCCGAACGATAAAAAACAACAGTAAAATCATGGCTGTCGTTGCTGCCCCGACAATTGTCCACACTTTCTTGCGAACGTTATTGATTTCGCGCTGTAACGCCTCCGCGGTTTCGTAGAACTCACCCACCGCAATAATCTTTCCAGTGCCCGCTTCGCGCAGTGGAGCAAATATTTCATAGAGCGGAATATTCAGGCTTCGCTCAAAAGCATCTTCAATATCGTCCACCGCATAACTTCCAGGATCATTGTCGAACTCTGTATGGATCTTGCCGGTCAGCGCCTGTGAGATCTCCTCTGTCGGAAAGGTTTTCTGCACCGTGGATTTGTCGGTGCTGTAGACAATGGTGCCGTCTGGCAACCAGATCTTTACCGAGACAACATGCGTACTGAGTGAGGTGCTGGACAGCAGGTGGTCAATGGTCTGAATGGTTTCATCGGGGAGTTCCTTTGTCGTGGTTAATCCCTGGACGAAAGGTTCGAGAAAGTTCTGCATGTAACGCGCGCCCGTCTCTGCCGCCGTTTGAACCGTTGCATCTTCGATGCTCTGGCTTACGAGATTGCCAACGAACGTCATGGTCAAGCCCAGGATGATTGTGGCGCAGATCACGAACTGGGTTGAGCGGCTCAAATGGCGCAGTTTCGCACCGGTGCCCGGTCTCCCGGGCCCTGTTCCATGGGACTTTAGGCCAGTGTCCGATTCGACCAAGGTCTGATCCGATTCGTTGACCAAGGTCTCGGAATTTGGCTGGGCTTTCGTCTCTGTACACATCCGGGTAGCCCTTCAATACTCATTTTCAATGGAGTGTAAAACTGGTGTTTGAGGTTGAGGGCGGGAGGCGCGATGAGTATTTTAAAAAGATTCTCAAACAGACTGGGTAATCGCTACTTCCGGCCACAACAACCGGGGGTTATTACCCATAGTGCTCAGCTCAATCAAAACCAAACCAATGGTTTGAATGATTTCATGACGCCTCCAGCAGGCGTGAGCAACCACTCTCCCATACATACTAGTCAATTCGTAGTCGATGCCAGTTTTCTCATGGATAAAAGGCTTGTTGACGAAGCCGCATGGACGCAGAACCGTGCCATCACCCCTCAGGAAGTCCCGGACTCTGATCGCTGGATGTGTGGCATCTGTGACAAGCCCCCCATGCCTGAGAGTGCTCCATGGACAGATGCATAAAGCCCCGATACGTGACGGGGCCATTAGCAAGTCACACCTTCTATTCGACCTGCGTTCATGGGCCGTCGCCTCCTTGAGACGCAATACCCGCCTGTAGATACGGTTGTCACGGGGAATCAATCCCCAGTCGAGCACTGCTGATTGCACGCAATCGGGCAAGGGTTCGGTGCGGCCGTGGTACCAGGTCACGTCGTGCAATTTTCGATTTTTTGTTTATGGGGTTCAGCACTAAACCACGCGTTTGCAGCGGTGTTTTATGCGTGTGGTTTCCTGATTGCCAAGCATCGAGGAAACAGCCATGGCCAGCTTCATCAAGTCCGATCTAGAGTTCATTCTCGAACAAATCTTCATCTCCGAACGGCATGCGGCAGGCGAGAGTCTGATTGACATGCTGCCGAACGTAGAGGTCCCCTTCGGCCTGCGCACCGTAACCGGTATCTACAACAACCTGGCCAATCCCCAGTTCGGTGCCGCCGACAACTTCTTCCCGCGCATGACGACGCCAGTGTTCAATACCGCGCAGGTCCAGCCGGTCGGCTTCTTCGGGCCCGCCGACCCTGGCGGAACCACGCCGACCTCCTACCTGCAGACCAGCGGTGCCGTCTTCGACTCGCAGCCGCGCACCATCAGCAACCTGATCGTGGACCAGACCGCCAACAACCCGGCGGCAGTTGCGGCCGCAGCGGCCAATCCGGATTCGCAGGTCGTCACCAGCCCAGGCCTGGATGGTCTGTTCGGCACCGCCGACGACGTTTCCGTCTTCCAGATCCCCAACATTACGCCGGACGCGGGCCTGACCGCGCCGTTCAACCAGTGGATGACGTTCTTTGGCCAGTTCTTCGACCATGGCCTTGACCTCGTGACCAAGGGCGGCAGTGGCACCGTGTTCATTCCGTTGCAGCCGGACGATCCGCTTTTCGTGCCGGGCAGCCCGACCAACTTCATGGTGCTGACGCGCGCCACCAATCTGCCCGGCCCCGACGGCATCCTGGGCACCGCCGATGACATCCACGAGCAGAGCAATACCACCTCGCCGTTTGTCGACCAGAACCAGACCTACAGCTCGCATCCGTCGCACCAGGTGTTCCTGCGTGCCTATGAGCTCAACGCCGCCGGCGACCCGGTCGCCACCGGCAAGCTGATCACCAATCGTGACCTGGGCGTCGATGGGCATTTCGGCACTGCCGATGACGTCGAAATCGGCGGCATGGCCACCTGGGCCGTCGTCAAGGCCCAGGCCCGTGATCTGCTCGGCATCAACTTGACCGATGCAGACGTGTTCGACGTACCGCTGCTGGCGACCGATGCCTACGGCAACTTCATCAAAGGGCCCAACGGTCTCCCTCAAGTCGTGATGAAGGGCGTGGACGGCATCGCCGGCACCGCCGATGACGTGCTGGTCGAGGGTAACCGGGCCGCGCCGATCAGCCTGACGAACGCTGTTCGCACCGGCCACCAATTCCTTATCGACATCGCCCACAGCGCCGACCCCACCGGCGGTCTGACGGCTGATGCGGACACCGTCATTGGCGGCCCGCAAGCCCCCGGCACCTACGACAACGAGCTGCTCGACAAGCACTACATCGCCGGTGATGGCCGCGTTAACGAGAACATCGGCCTGACCACGGTGCACTCCATCTTCCACAGCGAGCACAACCGGCTGGTTGAACAGACCAAGGAGACGGTGCTGGCTTCCGCCGACCTTGATTTCCTGAACAAGTGGCTGATGCCCGACGCCCAAGTGACAGCGCTGCCCGTGACGCCGACCGACATCGCAGGCCTGCACTGGAACGGCGAGCGGTTGTTCCAGGCCGCCAAGTTCGGCACCGAGATGCAGTACCAGCACCTGGTGTTCGAGGAGTTCGCGCGCACCATCCAGCCGCAAGTGGACGTGTTCCTGGCGCCCATGGGCAACGACACCACCGTCAATCCGGCGATCGTCGCCGAGTTCGCGCACACGGTCTTTCGTTTCGGCCATTCGATGCTGCTGGAGACGGTCGATCGTTTCGACCCCAACTTCAACGTCGTCGGCGATGGCAATCCGGTTGACCCGGGCAATCAACAGACCGGCCTGATCGCGGCCTTCCTCAACCCTCTCGCGTTTGCTGATAGCGGCCCGACCCCTGAGCAGGCGGCTGGCGCCATCGTGCGCGGTGTCACACGGCAGGTCGGCAACGAGATCGACGAGTTTGTCACCGACGCTCTGCGCAACAACCTGGTCGGCCTGCCGCTCGACCTTGCCGCGCTCAACCTGGCGCGTGGCCGCGAAACCGGCATCCCGTCGCTGAACGCGGCGCGGCGCGAGTTCTACCACATGACCGGCGACAGCCAGTTGACCCCTTACACGAGCTGGGCCGATTTCGTGCAGCACATGAAACACCCGGAATCGCTGATCAACTTCATCGCCGCCTACGGTACGCATTCAACCATCACTGGCGCTACGACGCTGGCGGACAAGCGCGCCGCGGCTGCGGATCTGGTGCTCGGCAGCGCCACGGCCCCGGCAGATCGCCTGGACTTCCTGAACAGTACGGGTGTCTGGGCCAGCAACGCCGGTGCGGACGGCATTCTGCACACCGCAGATGATGTGACCACCACCGGCCTGGACTCCATCGACTTCTGGATCGGTGGCCTGGCCGAAGAGAAAATGCCCTTTGGCGGCCAGCTGGGTTCGAGCTTCAACTTCGTCTTCGAAACCCAGTTGGAAAACCTGCAGAACGGCGACCGTCTGTACTATCTGGCCCGCACAGCAGGGCTCAACTTCGGCACAGAACTCGAGAACAATTCGTTCTCCAATCTGGTGATGCTCAACAGCGACGCAACGCACCTGGCGGCCAACATATTCCAGACACCGGCCTTCACCCTGGAGGTCGACCAGACGCAGCAATTCAACCCGAGTGTGGTGGCCGGTCCGGACGGCATCGTCGGCACGGCCGACGACCTGCCCGCCAACGCCGACCCGTTTGGCCCGTCGGATCACCCGATCGGCTCACCTCGGATTGACCATATCACGCCGCTGGTGATCCGCGACAACCCCGACACAGTGGGCCCCGATACCAATTACCTGCACTACACCGGCGGCGACACGGTCGTGTTGGGCGGTACGGCCGGCAACGATATCCTCATTGCCGGTGACTCGGACGACGACACTGTCTATGGCGACGCCGGCAACGATCGGCTCGACGGTGGCTACGGCAACGACAACGTCTTTGGCGGTGCCGGTGACGACATCATCACCGACATCGGTGGCAGCGACACCCTGCGCGGCGAGGACGGCAACGACGTCATCCAGGCCGGCAACTCGACCTTCGGTCTCAATAACCTGGTCTTCGGCGGCGCTGGCAAAGACTTCATCATCACCACCGAAGACATCACGATGACCTTCGCCGGTGCGGGTGACGACTTCATCCTCGGCGCCAAGGTCAACCTCGCACCGACCGGCAACGAAGGCGACGACTGGATCGAGGGCGGCACCCAGGACGGTGCGCCTGGCGATAACATGAGCCCGACTCTGACCGACGATGTGCCCGGCAACGACATCTTCATCGGCACCGGCGGATTCGATGAAATGATCGGTGAAGGTGGCGACGACACCTTCGTCGCCAGCGATGCCCAGGACAAGATGGACGGCATGTCCGGGTTCGACTGGACCACCTACAAGAATGACAAGTACGGCGTGACCGTCGACATGGTCGTTCCCTTCTTCAGCCCCTATCACGCGGTGCCCAATGCGGCGGGCGATATCGTGGGCGCAGTGGGGCAATCGCCCGATGCGGTCTATGACCGGTTCGCGGAAGTGGAGGGCCTGTCGGGCTCGGCCTTCTCCGACTTCCTGCGCGGCGATGAACAAAACGCGGCCATCATCGCCAACATCACGGCCAGGGGCAGCATCCTCACCAACTTCGACCTCGTCAGCGGCCTGCGGGACTTTGTCGGCAGCGCCGGTTTCGGAGCCGACGGTGTCGGGGGCACGGCCGACGATCAGTTCGGCGCGGGCAACATCATCCTCGGCGGCGATGGCAGCGACATCATCGAAGGCCGTGGCGGCAGTGACCTCATCGACGGCGACAAGTGGCTCAACGTGCGCATCAGCGTGCATCAGAATCTGGATGGCACGGGGCCGGAGATCGCCAGCTTCGACAGCATGACGCCGATGATCCCGCTGATGTTGAACGGCACCTACAACCCGGGCCAGCTCGTCGCCGTGCGGGAGATCCTGCCGGGCGTGGGTGGCTTCGACACCGTCAACTTCCTGGGCCCACTGGCAAACTACACCGTCTCCGTCAACGATAACGGCACGGCGCTCGATTTCAGCGACGACATCGTCAGCGTGACCGACAATGTCGGCAAGGAAGAAACCGACCGTCTCACCCACATCGAACGGCTGCAGTTCTCCGATCAATCCATGGTCCTCGTACCCGGGCTCAACGCTGAGCCGGTGGGTGCGCTGACGGTGGATAACACCGCGCCGACCGTTGGCCAGACGCTGACCGTGTCGGCGGCAGGCCTCAGCGATGCCGACAACGTGGGCGGGGCGATCCACAACTCGATCAGTTACATATGGCAGTTTGAAGCGACACCGGGTTCGGGCGTGTTCGAGGACATCATCCTCGGGCCAGGCCGCATCGGTATCGGATTTACCAGGGCGGACGCGCCCACGCTCACGGTGACCCCGGATCTTGCCGGCCTGGCCGTGCGCGTCAAAGGCATTTATGCGGACGATCATGGCGTGACCGAGCAGGTATTCTCGGCACCGACTACGGCAGTAGTGGCCGCGGCGCCAACTCCCGCACCAGCGCCTTCGCTGATCGATCCGCAGACCAGTGCCCCCAGCAACGGTGTTCGTTACACGCAATCCGACCTGTCGTTCATCCTTGACCAGATCAAGATCGCCGAACACCACGCGGCCGGTGAGAACCTGGTTTCTCTGCTGCCGAACATACGCGTGCCCTACGGTTTGCGCACGGTCGAAGGGACAGAAAACAACCTGCTCCATCCCGAGTACGGTGCCGCCGATAACGTATTCCCGCGCCTGACCACGCCGGACTTCCGCCCGGCCGACGCCGGCACGAGTTACACCCAGGCCAGTGGCCTGGTGATCGACTCGCAACCGCGCACTATCAGCAACCTTATCGTCGACCAGACCGCCAACAACCCGGCGGCGGTCGCGGCCACCTTCGATCCCGGCCTGGATGGCATCCTCGGCACGGCTGACGATGTCCTCAAGGCCGGCGCGCAGGTGGTGACCGGAACCCGCACCGACGGCTCGACATTCGAGACCTTCTTCGACCCGAACGTGAGTCCCGACGCGGGCCTGACCGCGCCCTTCAACCAATGGATGACCTTCTTCGGCCAGTTCTTCGACCATGGCCTGGACCTCGTCACCAAGGGCGGTTCGGGCACCGTGTTCATTCCGCTGCAGCCGGATGACCCGCTGTTCGTGCCCGGTAGCCCGACCAACTTCATGGTGCTGACGCGCGCCACCAATCAGCCCGGCCCCGATGGCATCCTGGGCACGGCCGACGACATCCACGAGAACACCAACACCACCTCGCCGTTTGTCGACCAGAACCAGACCTACAGCTCGCATCCTTCGCACCAGGTGTTCCTGCGTGCCTATGAGCTCAACGCAGCGGGCGATCCGGTGGCCACCGGCAAGTTGATCGAAAATCGTGATCTGGGCGCCGATGGCGTGTTCGGCTCTGCCGACGACGTCCAGATCGGCGGCATGGCCACCTGGAAGGTGGTCAAGGCGCAAGCCCATGATCTGCTCGGGATCAACCTCACGGATGCCGATTTCGACAACGTGCCGCTGCTGGCGACCGACGCCTACGGCAATTTCATCAAGGGGCCGAACGGTTTTCCGCAGGTGGTGATGAAGGGCGTGGACGGCATTGCCGGCACGGCCGACGATGTGCTCGTTGAAGGCAATCCGGCGGCGCCCATCAGCCTGGCCAACGCCGCGCGCACTGGCCATGCTTTCCTCAACGACATTGCGCACACCGCCGTTCCGGTGGACGACCAGACCGGCGCGGCACTCCTGCCCGATGCCGACAATGTCGTTGGCGGTACACCTGCGCCGGGTTTCTACGACAACGAACTGCTGGACGCGCACTACATCGCCGGCGACGGCCGGGTGAACGAGAACATCGGCCTGACCACCGTCCACTCCATCTTCCACCATGAGCACAACCGCCTGGTCGATCACACCAAGGAGGTGGTCCTGGCGACAGCGGCAAGCGGCGATGTGTCGTTCCTCAACGAGTGGCTGCTGACGCCCGTCACTGCCGTTCCGGCCGACACCTCGACCCTGGACTGGAACGGCGAGCGCCTGTTCCAGACGGCGAAGTTCGGTACCGAGATGCAGTACCAGCACCTGGTGTTCGAGGAGTTCGCGCGGACCATCCAGCCGATGGTCGATCCCTTCTTCGCCCCGGGCCAGGTGTACGACACCGCGATCGATCCGAGCATCGTTGCCGAGTTCGCACACACCGTCTATCGCTTCGGGCACTCGATGCTGCTGGAGCAGGTCGACCGGCTTGATCCGAACTTTGCCTCGAGCGATATCGGGCTGATCCAGGCCTTCCTCAACCCGCTCGAGTTCGCGGGCAGCGGCCCCACTCCGGAAGAGGCAGCCGGTGCCATCGTGCGCGGCGTGACCCGCCAGGTCGGCAACGAGATCGATGAGTTCGTGACCGAAGCCCTGCGCAACAACCTGCTGGGCCTGCCACTTGATCTGCCCGCCATCAACCTGGCGCGTGGCCGCGATACCGGCGTTCCGTCCCTGAACGCGGCGCGGCGGGAGTTCTATGGGCCGACCGGCGACGCAGAGCTCAAGCCCTACACGAGCTGGGCTGATTTCGTGCAGCACATAAAACACCCGGAATCGCTGATCAACTTCATCGCCGCCTACGGCACGCATTCGAGCATCACCGATGCCATTACGCTGGCGGACAAGCGCGCGGCGGCCTCGCTGCTGGTGCTCGGCGGTGCGGGTGCGCCGGCCGATCGCATCGACTTCCTCAA
Organism: Pseudomonas sp. PDM28; assembly: GCF_019219115.1. Taxonomy (NCBI): domain Bacteria; kingdom Pseudomonadati; phylum Pseudomonadota; class Gammaproteobacteria; order Pseudomonadales; family Pseudomonadaceae; genus Pseudomonas; species Pseudomonas sp. PDM28. The sequence goes on along the minus strand of NZ_JAHUWG010000008.1, from coordinate 373,666 downwards.
CAGCACCGGCGCCTGGACCAGCACCGCGGGTACGGACGGCGTTTTGCACACGGCAGACGATGTGACCATCACCGGCCTGGATGCGGTCGACTTCTGGGTTGGCGGGCTGGCCGAGGAGAAGATGCCCTTTGGCGGCATGCTCGGCTCGACCTTCAACTTTGTCTTCGAGAACCAGATGGAGAAACTCCAGGACGGTGACCGCTTCTACTATCTGGAGCGCACCGCCTCGATGGACTTTGGCGCCGAACTGGAGAACAACACGTTCGCCTCGTTGGTGATGGCCAATACCGATGCCACACACCTTTCGGCCAGGGTCTTCCTGACGCCGGCCTACACGTTGGAGGTCAACCAGGCGAACCAGTACAACCCCAGTGTGATTGCCGGACCCGACGGCATTGTCGGCACCGTCGACGATCTGCCGGCCAATGCCGATCCATTTGGTCCGTCGGACCACCCGATCGGCTCACCGCGCACTGACTTCCTCACGCCGCTGGTGATCCGCGATAACCCCGCCACGACGGGCCCGGATACCAACTACCTGCACTACACAGGTGCCGATACGGTCGTGCTGGGCGGTACGGCCGGCAACGACATCCTCATTGCCGGCGACTCGGACGACGACACGGTCTACGGCGATGCCGGTAACGACCGGATCGATGGCGGCTACGGCAACGACCAACTCTTAGGTGGTACCGGTGACGACATCATCACCGACATGGGTGGCGACGATGTCATCCACGGCGAGGACGGCAACGACGTCATCCAGGGCGGTAACGGCCTCAACCTGATCCTCGGCCAGGCCGGTCAGGACTTCATCATCACCGGCGAGGACGCGGCCGACTCCAGCGGTGGCCTGGGCAACGACTTCATCCTCGGCACCAAGGCGAATGAATTCGCGCGCGGCGGTGAAGGCGATGACTGGATCCAGGGCGGATCCGCCGATGGCGTTGCCGGTGACAACTTCGACCCCTTCGGCAACGATCCGATCAATGGCAACGACGTCTTCCTGGGCGATGGCGGACCGGACAACTTCGACGGGGAGGGCGGTGATGACATCATGGTCGGCAGCCCCAGCGAGGCAGACCGTTTCATCGGGTTCTCCGGGTACGACTGGGCGACCTACAAGGATGATCCGAGCGGCGTGACCATGGACCTCAACTCCAGGCTGCGCTTCTTCGATCAACCGGCGGTGCCTGGTTCCAACGCGTCGATCCTTGCCCGGCTGGACCTGGTGGAAGGGCTGTCGGGGTCGGCCCATGCCGACTTCCTCAGCGGCGATGACTCCACTGCCGACTTGCTCGCCGTCGCTGGCGCCAAGGGCAGCGTGCTCACCAACTTCGACCTCATCAGCGGTCTGCGGGACCTGGTCGGCAGCGCCGGTAACGGCGCGGATGGCATCGCCGGCACGGCCGACGACAAGTTCGACGGGGGCAACATCCTCCTGGGTGGCGCCGGCAGCGACATCATCCAGGGCCGCGGCGGCGACGACGTGATTGACGGCGACAAGTGGCTCAACGTGCGCATCAGCGTGCGGCAGAACATCGATGGCACCGGTCCGGAAATCGCTACCTTCGACAGCATGACGCCCCTGGTCCCGCTCATGTTGAACGGCACCTATAACCCCGGCCAGCTCCAGATCGTGCGCGAAATCCTGACGGCGACCGGTCCCGACTTCGACACGGCGCTGTTCTCCGGCAATCTGGCGGATTACACCGTGGTGGAAAACGTCAACGGCACCTTTACGGTCACCGACAGTGTCGCCGGCAGGGACGGGACCGACACCCTCAGCCATATCGAGCGGTTGCAGTTCTCCGATCAGGCGCTCGTGCTCGGTGGTTTGAACGCGGAGCCAGTCGGTTCGCTGAGGATCGACGATCCCACGCCCTCCGTCGGCCAGCGGCTGACGGTATCGGCGGCAGACATCACCGATGCCAACAATACCGCGACCGGTGGCGCGATCACCGGGCCGATCAGTTACTTCTGGCAGTTCGAAGCGCGCCCGGGCTCGGGTGTCTTCGAAGACATCACCTTCTTTGCTGCCGGCGAGGTCGCGCGCGCAGAGGGCACGACTGTCACGGTGGGCTCGGAACTCAGGGTCCCACCACCGGCGACCCTCATCGGCGCCGTACCGGCTATCCCGGAACTCGTCGTGGCAGCGGGTCTGGCCCTGCGCGTCAGGGCGGTCTACAGGGACGCCAATGGCGTGCTGGAAGAGGTGTTCTCGGCGCCGACTGCACCGATTGCGGCGGCCGGTACCGGCACTGTCAATGTCCTGCCGGTCGGAACGGTGCTGATCAGCGATACGACCCCGGCGAAAGGCTCGGTACTCACCGCTACGGATGCGTTCACCGACGCCAACGGGACCACCACCTCGGTGATTGCCCATCAGTGGCAGGTGGGGAGCGGCGCGATCTTTACCGACATCGCCGGCGCGACGGGCGCAACCTTCACGCCCGACCAGGCACAGGTCGGCCAGCAACTGCGTGTCGTCGCCAGTTACACCGATGACCTCGGCACACTGGAGCGAGTCACCTCGGCTGCAACGACAGTGGTCAGTGATGTGTTTGTCGGTACCGCCGGTGTCGACGTATGGACCGGCACGGCGGGCGACGACGTGGCCAGCGGAGGTGCTGGCAACGACATCCTGAACGCCTTGGGCGGCAACGACATCCTCAATGGCGATGCGGGCAACGACTTCCTCAATGGCGGTACGGGTAATGACCAGATGGCGGGTGGAACCGGCAACGACACCTACCGCGTCGATTCGGTCGGGGACGTAGTGACCGAGTTGACGGGCGAGGGTCAGGATTCGGTACAGACCACGTTGGGCAGTTACACACTGGGCACTAATGTCGAGCATCTGATCTACCTCGGCGCCGGCAACTTCACCGGCAACGGCAACGCGCTGAACAACGTCATCACCGGTGGGGTGGGTAATGACATTCTCAACGGCGGTGACGGCAACGACACATTGATCGGTGGTGTCGGTAACGACGTCCTCACTGGCGGTGCGGGCAATGACGCAATGGTCGGCGGAGCCGGCAACGATACCTTCCGCGTCGACTCAGCCGGGGACCTGGTGACCGAGGCGGCGGGTGGGGGAGCCGACTCCGTACTAACGACGCTGAACAGCTACGCGCTGGGTGCCAATGTCGAGCACATGCTCTTCACCGGAACCGGCAACTTCGTCGGTATCGGCAACGCGCTGAACAACGTCATCACCGGCGGGGTGGGGAATGACACCCTCAACGGCGCTGACGGCAACGACACTTTGCTCGGTGGAGCCGGCAACGACTTCATCATGGGCGGTGCGGGCAATGACCGGATGGTCGGCGGCGTCGGCAACGATACTTTCCGCGTCGATTCAACCGGAGACCTGGTGACCGAGGTGGCAGGTGAGGGTGCGGACTCCATACAAACGACACTCAACAGCTACACGCTGGGTGCCAATGTCGAGCACATGATCTTCACCGGAATTGGCAACTTCGTCGGCAACGGCAACGCGTCGAACAACGTCATCACCGGCGGGACGGGTAATGACACCATCAGCGGCGCTGACGGCAACGACACCTTGCTCGGTGCAACCGGCAACGACTTCCTCATTGGCGGTGCGGGCAATGACCGGATGGTCGGTGGCGTCGGCAACGACACCTTCCACGTCGACTCGAGCGGAGACCTGTTGGTCGAGACGGCGGGTGAGGGGGAGGACTCCGTACAGACGACACTCAACAGCTACACACTGGGTGCCAACGTCGAGCACATGATCTTCACCGGCGTCGGCAACTTCGTCGGCACCGGCAACGCGTCGAACAACGTCATCACCGGCGGGGTGGGTAACGACACCCTCAATGGCGCTGACGGTGGCGACACTTTGCTGGGCGGTGCAGGCAACGACATCCTCGATGGCGGTGCCGGCAACGACGCTATGACGGGTGGTGCCGGCAACGACACGATGTTTGCCAGCACTGGCAACGATGTCTTCGTGTTCGCAGCGGCCTTCGGCAACGACCGGATCATCGGCTTCGATACCGACGCGGCGGGAGGCCAGGATCTGTTCAATATTGCCTCGTTGAACATCACGGCAGCGACCTTTGGCAGTAGCGTCAACGTCGTCGATCTCGGTGCGGATACGTTGGTCAACTTCGGCGCTGACTCCATCACCCTGGTAGGTGTGGCCGACGCAACAACCGTTACTGCCTCGGACTTCATCCTGGCCTCTTGAGGGCCTGACAAGTCCTGTCGCAAGGCGTGTGGAAGACGGAGGGGAGGGCACTGGATGCCCTCCCTTTCTCATTACGTTCAATTGCCCAATGGGCATCGGGGGGCCAGCAGCGTACTGGAGCTCACTAAAGCAGGTTGGAATCGAGCTCCTGGTTTGGCCCGCGCATTGTTGCGGGACGGCACCGAATGGCGGTGACGAGCGGCAGGGGGAAGACGGTTGCTCCCACAGTGTCCGAGTAAAACCGCAGATTTGCGGACGGCACTGAACCTGTGGGAGCGGGCTTGCCCGCGAAGAACGATAACGCGGTCCACCTGACGGAACACAAACGCCCTACGGCACTTGCCATAGCCCTTACGTTAACGTAAAGATTGCGGCAGGGCGCCGACGTATGAAGGCGCAAGGGCGGACGACCCGGAGCGCTTGATGACGCTGATAAAAACAAACTCCCCCAAACTGCATCGCGAAGCCCGGCTGGCCCGGGAAAAGCTGCACCTGGACGGCGAAGTGCCGGATGGTGTCCTGCGTGCGGAAATCGATGCTTCATGGCGGCGCAGCCTGAGCCATGGCGTGCATTTCAATGCCAAGCACGAGCTGGCGCTGGAATCGAGCGCCAGCCTGGACCTGTTATTGGCCAGCAATCGCCTGCTGATCGACGCCGCGTTGCCGGCCATCGATTACCTGGCCGAGCGTCAGGGCAAGGAAGGGCTGATCATCCTCGCCAACTCCGACGCCACCATCCTCGCCGTCGAAGGCCGCGCCGATCGCCTCAAGGGCAGTGTCCTGCAGGACATCACCCTCGGCGCCTGCTGGAGCGAAGCGGTTCGCGGCACCAACGCCCTCGGCACGGCACTGGTGGAAGCCCGGCCGACCCTGATCGATTGCGGCGAACATTATCTGGATCGCCTCAGTGATTTTTCCTGCACTTCGGTGCCGATCCATTGCCCACAGGGCGACATCCTCGGCGTCCTCGACCTGACCCGCGAAGGCCCGCTCGGCCGTGCCCATGACAGCACGGCGCTGCTGGCCATGGCCGTCAGCCAGATCGAAAGCCGGGTGTTCAACGCCAGTTATCCGGACGAAATCGTCCTTGCCTTCCACAGCCGTCGCCAATACCTCGAATCCCCGTGGCAAGGCCTGCTGGCGGTGAGTCTCGGCGGGCAGATCCTCGCGGTCAGCGCCCAGGCTTGTCAGTTGCTCCACGCCGAACGCTCGGCCCTGGTCGGTCGGCGCTGCGAGGAGTTTCTCGGCGTCGATGGTCTGCAATTGTTGGCGCGCCTGCATCAGGGCGGCACCGGCAGCCTGCAGACCGCCAAGGGTGAATTCTTCTATAAAACCCTGCGCGCGCCGCAACGCTCGATCAACGTCGGCAGCCCGCCGCGCACGGTCGCGAAACCGGCCAAGGCGCAACCGGATCTGGAAGCGCTCGCCGGCAGCAATACGCGCTACGCCCGTGCCTTGCGCATGGCCCGTCAAGGGCTGGCGAACGAACTGCCGGTGTTGTTATTGGGCGAAACCGGCACCGGTAAAGAGGTGATCGCCCGCGCCCTGCACATGGCCGGCGCGCGCTGCGACAAACCCTTCGTGGCAGTGAACTGCGCGGCCATTCCCGAAGGCCTGATCGAGTCCGAACTGTTCGGCTACCGCGAAGGCGCATTCACCGGTTCACGCCGGGGCGGTATGGTCGGCCGCCTGCAACAGGCCCATGGCGGCACCCTGTTTCTCGATGAAATCGGCGACATGCCTTTGGCTTTGCAGGCCCGACTGTTGCGGGTGTTGCAGGATCGCAAGGTCGCGCCCCTGGGCGCCGGCGAAGAGCAGGACATCGACGTCGCACTGATTTGCGCTACCCACCGTGACCTCAAGCGTCTGGTGGAAGATAAACACTTTCGCGAGGACCTGTTCTACCGGGTCAACGGCATCAGCGTGATGCTCCCGGCCCTGCGCGAACGCGAAGATTTCGCCGCGCTGGTCAGCCGCCTGCTGGCGACACTGGGCGCACCCGCCGTGGTCCTGCACGATGATCTCGATCGCTTACTCAGCGGTTATCACTGGCCGGGCAACATTCGCCAGCTGGAGATGGTCCTGCGCACCGCGCTGGCCATGCGCGAACCGGGTGAAACCGTGCTGACCCTCGACCACCTGCCCGACAGCATGCTCGACGAATTGACCGCCAGCGAACGCCCCCAGGCCGGCAGCATCCGGGAAAACGAACTGGAGCTGATCCGCCAGTCCCTGGACACGCATCAGGGCAACGTCTCGGCCGCCGCCGACGCCCTGGGCATCAGCCGCGCGACCCTGTATCGCAAGCTCAAACAGTTGCGCTCCTGATGCAACGCCTGATCGTTCGGCTGATCGACAGCCAGAACCCCGAGGCCCTGCAGGCGTCGCTGCGCTGGCTGTACGGCTTCGTGCGCCCCCATCGCCTGGCGATTGCCGGGCTGCTGGGCCTGTCGGTCTGCGCTTCGGCGTTGGTGCTGGTGCAGCCGTGGCTGACCAAACTGTTGATCGACGACGGCCTGCTGGCGCGCAACTTCCCGATGCTGGTGCTGATCGCCGGGCTGATGATCGTTGCCGGGTTGCTGGGCACGGCGCTTTCGGGCATCAACCGCTACCTGCACACGCGCCTGTCCGGGCGCATGCTGTTTGCCCTGCGCGATGACCTGTACCGGCATCTGCAAACCCTGTCGCCGAGCTTTTACGGTCAGCGGCGCATCGGTGACCTGATGTCGCGCCTCGATGGCGACGTCGCGGAGATCCAGCGGTTCGCCGTGGACTCGCTGTTCTCGGCGGTGTCGAGCGTGATTGGCCTGGTGGTTGCCATCGCGATGCTGGTGACGCTGTCCTGGAAACTTTCGTTGCTGGCCCTGGTACTGATCCCCCTCGATGTCCTCTGGCTGCGCTGGATGCGGCGCAAGGTCGAGCGCGATGTGCGGCAGTTGCGCGAGCGTTCGGCGGACATGTCGTCGTTCATGGTCGAGACCTTGCCGGTGATGAAGTTCATCCAGTCCGCCGGCCAGCAACAGCGCGAAGCGCGGCGCCTCGAAACGCTGGGGCAGGGCTACATGAGCCAGTTGCTGCGCCTGCAAGTCACCGAGTTTTTCACCCAGGCCGTGCCCGGCACGCTGACCTCGCTGTCCCGGGCCTGCGCCTTCCTGATCGGCGGATACTGGGTGGTGCAAGGCACCTGGCAGCTCGGGGCGCTGATAGCGTTTTCCACCTACCTGGGGATGGCAGTGGGGCCGGTACAGAGTCTGCTCGGGCTCTACGTGGCGATACAGCGGATGACCGTCAGCCTCGGCCGGGTCATGGAGTTGCGCGGCGAACAGCCGACCGTGTCGACGCCTGCCAGACCTCAGCCGATGCCCAATGGCGGCGATCTCTGGTTCGACAACGTGCACTTCGCCCATCCCGGCCGCCAATCGACCCTGCGCGGTATCGAAGCGCGGATTCCCTACGGTTTGAAAGTGGCCCTCAGCGGCGGTTCGGGCGTCGGTAAATCCACCCTGATCGACCTGCTGCAACGGCATCACGATCCGCAATCGGGCCGGGTCCTGCTGGGCGACGTCGATGTGCGCGAGCTGGACCTGTTCCAGTTGCGTCGGCGCATTGCCATCGTCAGCCAGGACATCGTGCTGTTTCGCGGCAGCCTCGCCGACAACCTGGCTTATGCGGTGCCGGACGCCAGTCGCGAAGCGATTGCAGAAGTGGCGCGCCTGGCGCAACTCGACAGCCTGATCGAGTCCTTGCCCGAGGGCCTCGACAGTCCGCTGGGCGAGCGCGGCCAGCAGTTGTCCGGTGGACAGAAGCAGCGCATCGCGATTGCCCGGGCGCTGTTGCAGGACCCTTTGATTCTGGTGCTCGATGAAGCGACCTCAGCGGTGGACGAAGCCACCGAGCGCGAAGTCATCGACGCCATCGACCGCTTGTTTGCCGCACGCACGCGCATCCTGATCAGCCATCGCCCTTCAACCCTGGCCGATGCCGATCTGCGTTTCGAATTGCTCGACGGCGTGCTGATCTCGAAAACGGTGCTGCATGAAACCTGAGTTGCGCGTGGGTGTGGTGGACAGCGGCCATTCGGCGGCGCAACGGGTGCAAGTGATCGCCGGCCGGCGCTTTTCATTGCTCGAAGATGGCCTGGCCGAGGGCGACTTGCGCGACGATCCGCTGGGGCATGGCAGCGCGGTGATCGAGGCGATTGGCCGGCGTGCACCCTCGGCGCTGTTTTGCGTGGCCCAGGTGTTCGACCAGCGCGGTGTCACCAGCGCCTTGCAGATCGCCACGGCGATTGACTGGCTGGTGGCGCAGAACGTGCGACTGATCAATCTGAGCCTCGGCCTGCGCCAGGATCGCAGCCTGTTGCGCACAGCTTGTGCGGCGGCGGTGGCGCAGGGCGTGCTGCTGTGTGCATCGAGCCCGGCCCAGGGGGGCGGGGTGTTTCCGGCGAATTATCCGCAGGTGTTGCGGGTGACCGGCGATGCGCGCTGCGCCGAACAGGAATGGTCGTGGCTCAACAGCGCCCAGGCGGATTTCGCCGCCTGTGTGCATGGCACGTACCCGGGGCAATCCGGGGCGAGCCTCGGTTGCGCCGCGTTGAGCGGGCACATCGCCGGGTTCCTCGTCGAGCAGCCTGATGCCAGCAATGAGCAAGTCATCGCGTGGTTGCGCGATCATGCCCGTTACCGTGGCCCTGAGCGGCGCTTCGGGCCATGACGGACATCGTCATTCTTGGCGCGGGACCGGCTGGAGCCGCTGTCGCACTGGGGCTACGGCGGCTTGGCCATCGCGTCACGCTGATCAGCGAATGGCGCCGGTTTGCGGCGCTTGAAGGCGTGTCCGTGCGGGTTCTGGATGCCTTGCGCAGCGCGGGCCTGCATCAGGCGTTGACGGAGGCGGCGCTGCCTTCTCAACGCCAGGTGAGCTGGAACGGCCAGCACCATGCGCAGAACATCGAGTACTTGCTCGACCGTCCGCTGTTTGACCGAGGCCTGCGTGAGGATTTGCGCCTGGCGGGGGTCGAGCTGATCGAAGGCCGGGTGCTCAGGGTTCAGTCATCGGCCAATGGCCACCGAATCGAAATCGACGGACACGAAGCGCTGCTCGCGCCGTTTCTCGTGGAAGCCCGAGGACGGCAGGCACCCGCTATCGGCAAGGGCTTGCGTGGCCCCGAGACCGTCAGCCTGCTCAATCGCTGGCAAGGTACGCCGGGCAGCACCGCCAGCGCCGTGGAAAGCCTTGCAGACGGCTGGGCATGGATGGCGCGGCGGGCCGACGGTCAGTGTTACTGGCAATGGACGGTGGACGTGGCCAGTGCCGGGTTGCCGGGCAAGGCCATGTTGCTCGATTACTGCCGGCAAAAACGTGGGGAGTCGGCAGTGGCCCGTGGTTTTTTCGGCGGCGAACCGGAGCTGGATGTGCAGCTGCATGCCCGCAGCAGCACGGCGATTCTCCACCCGCAGGTGTGCGGCGATAACTGGATTCGGGTCGGCGATGCGGCGATGGCCGTGGACCCGTTGTCGGGCAATGGCATCTTTCAATCGCTCTCCTCGGCGTTGCAGGCGCCGACGGTGATCAACACGCTGTTGTGCAAACCTGAGCGAGCGGCTCTGGCCCGGCGTTTCCACCAGCAGCGTGTGGAACAGCTGTTCCTGCGGTTCGCGCGGATCGGCCGGGATTTTTATGCCGATGAGCAGCGTTGGCTGGATCAGCCATTCTGGCAGGCCCGGCGGCAATGGCCGGATGCTGAAATCGCTCATGCCGAGGCCGATTTCAATGCGCTGAGAATCGAACTCGCACCGGTGCTGCGCGACGGATTTGTCGATGAGGCCGAGGTGGTGATCACAGTGGATCAACCGCTGGGGATCTGGCATGTGCAGGGGGTGGAGGTGGCGCCGCTGGTGCGGCGCTTGCGCGCGGAGCCGGCTGAGCAGGTATTGGCCGGGTTGACCGTCGAACAGGGGAGGATGGTTCGGGGCTGGTTGTTGGCTCAGGGATACAAACCCTGATATTTGGGCTGTCTCGACCGGCCTCATCGCGAGCAAGCTCGCTCCCACAGTGGACTGGTGTTGAGCCATGATCCTGAGATCGACGCAAAACCCTGTGGGAGCGAGCTTGCTCGCGATGGCGGCCTAAAGAGCGCCGACTATCAAAGTTTGATCAACACCGACTTCAACTCGGTGTAATGCTCGATCGCCGCATACCCCATCTCACGCCCGACCCCGGACATCTTGTAGCCGCCGAACGGCAACGCCGGGTCCAGCGCGCTGTGGCAGTTGACCCACACCGACCCCGACTTGATGCGCGGAATCATCCGGTGCACCGCCGCCAGATCATTCGACCAGATGCTCGCCCCCAGGCCGTAGGGGCTGTCATTGGCCATGCGCAGGGCATCGGCCTCGTCGTCGAACGGAATCGCCACCAGCACCGGGCCGAAGATTTCTTCCTGCACCAGTGAGTGCTTCTGATCGACATCGACAATCACCGTCGGCTTGACGAAGAACCCCGGGCCAAACTGCTCGCCGCCGCAGGCGATGGTCGCGCCGCTTTCCCGGCCCTTTTCGATGTACCCGTACACGCGCTCCTGCTGGCGCGCCGAGATCAACGGTCCCATGTCGACGCTCGGGTCCAGGCCGTTGCCGAGTTTCATCGCGTTGGCGATGTCGCTGATGTCCGCCACCACATTGTCGAAATGCTTGCGCTGCACATACAGCCGCGAACCTGCGCAGCAGACCTGGCCCTGATTGAAGAAAATCGCGCTGGCGGCCCCGGCCGCCGCGGTTCTCAGGTCGGCGTCGGCCATGACGATGGTCGGCGACTTGCCGCCCAGTTCCAGGGTGACCCGGGTCATGGAGTCCATGGCGATCTTGCCGATCTGCTTGCCCACCGCGGTGGAGCCGGTGAAGGTCAGCTTGTCCACCAGCGGATTGTGGGTCAGGGCGGAACCTGCGGTGATGCCGGTGCCGGTGACCACGTTGAACACGCCTTCGGGATAACCGGCCTCCAGCACCAGCTCGGCGAGTTTCAGTGCGGTCAGCGGGGTTTCATCGGCCGGTTTGAGTACAACCGTGCAACCGGTGGCCAGGGCCGGGCCGAGTTTCCAGCAGGCCAGCAGCAGCGGGAAGTTCCAGGCAACGATGGCACCGACCACGCCCACCGCTTCACGACGGATGAAGCTGTGGAACTGATCGTTGGGCATCAGCGGTGCCGACACGTCAACCGTCGAGCCTTCGATCTTGGTCGCCCAGCCGGCCATGTAGCGCAGGAAGTCGATGGCCAGTTGTACGTCCATCACCTGGGCCACGGCCGCGCTTTTACCGTTGTTCAGGCATTCCAGCTGTGCCAACAGTTCGGCGTCGCGTTGCATCAGGTCGGCGAGTTTCCACAGCAGGTTCTGCCGCTCCCGGGGGCGGGTGCGGGTCCAGGAGGAATCGTCGAACGCCTGGCGGGCGGCGAGTACGGCGCGGTCGACATCCTCCGGCGTTGCCCGTGGCACCACGCACAGCACTTCACCGGTGGCCGGGTTGTGCAGGGGCATGGTCTGGCCGTCGGCGGCCTCGACCCAGTCACCGCCGATGAGCATGCGCGGGGCGCGCTGGATGAACGCCGAAGTGGCGGGAAGCAGGTGTGGGAGCGACATGATGAAACCTCGTCTTGTTCGTGTGGCGAGGTCTTTCGCAATGGCTGTGCCAGTTGTGTTTTTTCGGCCCGTAGGCCCCATCTGCCGGGGCGTGACAGATTCTCTGCGGATCACCCTGCGAACGATAAACGTCGCAAATTGCGACGACGTGAGACGTCCCGAACACAACACCCTGTGTAGGAGCGAGCTTGCTCGCGATGGACGAAAGAGCACCACGTTTAGCCTGTAAGCACGCGTAATCGTTAACGACCATCGCGAGCAAGCTCGCTCCTACAGAAAGCTATGCTTGTCTCAGGCTGAAACAGTTGTCGCGAAATTAAACGCGGAACGCCGACGACACGATTGGCAAAACACCGGCCATTATCGGCAAATCATTGATTCATTGAGGTATTCATAAGCTGGCACGCTCCGTGTATTGCTCATCGCAGACGTTTCTCTTGCCTCCGTCAGCGGTTCACCGCCGGCGGCAGAAACCATAAAAACGCTAAGTCACAACAATAAGAACGCACCGTGCGAGGTTCGACGTTGATGAAGAGAAAACTCCGATCAGGCATGAGCGCCAGCCTGCTGGCCGTAGCGGCTTGCGTAGCGCTGCATTCGCCCTATAGCCTGGCAGCCCGCGACGCCCAGACCATCCTCAAGGAAACCTGTCAGGGCTGTCATACCCCCGAAGCCGATAACGGCCTGAGCCGCATCAGCCACCAGCGCAAGACGCCGGAAGGCTGGCTGATGAGCATTGCCCGCATGCAGACCATGCACGGGTTGCAGATCAGCGACGACGACCGTCGCACGCTGGTCAAATACCTGGCCGATACCCAGGGCCTGGCGCCGAGCGAAACCGACGGCGTGCGTTATGCGCTGGAGCGCCGGCTCAATACCGTCGAACAATTCGATGACCAGACCAGCCAGATGTGCGGCCGTTGCCACTCCGGTGCGCGGGTGGCCCTGCAACGGCGGCCGGCCCAGGAGTGGGAGCGCCTGGTGAACTTCCACCTCGGTCAATGGCCGTCACTCGAATACCAGGCCCTGTCCCGCGACCGCGACTGGTTCGATCTGGCCCGCAAAGAGATGGTGCCGCTGCTGGCCAAGCGTTACCCGCTAGACAACCCGGCCTGGAAAAAATGGCAGAGCGCCGCACCGAAAAGCGAGGCGCTGGCGGGGGACTGGAGCTTCAGCGGTCACTTACCGGGCAAAGGCGAGCTGGCCGGTGTCATGAGCGTAACCGCCGACGGCAGCGATACCTTCAAGGTCAGCGTCAAAGGCCAGTATGCCGACGGCACGCCATTCAACGGCGACGGCAGCGCGATTCTCTACACCGGCTACGAATGGCGCGGCAACGTGACCATCGATGGCGTGACCATGCGCCAGGTGTTCGCCGCGCAAGGCAATGCCATGCAGGGCCGGATGTTCGAGGCCGAACACGACGAGCGCGGCCTGGACTTCGTCGCCGCCAAACAGGGCTCCCAACGTTTGCTGGCGGTGCAACCGGGCTACGTGAAGGCCGGCAGCGAGACCGAAGTGACCCTGATCGGCAGCGGACTTTCCGGCAAGCCGAACTTCGGCAAAGGCGTGGAAGTGGTCGAAGTCGTCTCGCAGAGTCCGGAGCAGATCAAGGTCAAGCTCAAGGCCGCCGCCAATGCCCAGCCGGGCGCGCGTGCAGTCACCGTCGGCACGCTGAAAGGCCCGAGCCTGTCGGTGTACAGCAAGATCGACGCAGTCAAGGTCGTGCCTGAATTCTCGGTGGCACGGATTGGCGAGGGTGGCGGTTCGACGCCGAAGGTCCAGGGCCGTTTCGATGCCGAGGCCTGGGGCAAAGGCGCCGATGGCAAGCCGTACCGCATCGGCGTGTTCCCGGCGCAATGGAAGGTCGAAGCCTTCGACGACCGTGCCAAGGAAGACGAAGACGTCAAGTTCGCCGGCACCATGCAGGCCGACACCGGCGTGTTCACCCCGGGCGATGCCGGGCCGAACCCGGCGCGCAAGATGTCCACCAACAATGCCGGCAACCTCAAGGTGATCGCCGCCGTCGACGACGCAGGGAAATCCCTGACCGGCGAAGGCCACATGATCGTGACCGTGCAACGCTGGAACAATCCACCCATTCCATGAGTTGACTGATCTCTCACGGTTTCAGACATCTTTTTGGAATGACCGCAGGCCCCGCCAAGCGGGGCCTGCACAGGAGGTTGGCAATGGGCGCTATCTTGAATCTGGTCGAACGCAACCTGCACGAAGTGCAGGTCGATGCCGACCGCATGCTGTTTCACATCCCCAGCAGTTCGCTGTTCGCCAGCGATGAACTGACGGGCACCATCATCGATACCCTGCGCGGTCCCGGCTGTTCCTCGGACGACCTGATCCAGCGCCTGGCGGCGCGCTTCAACGGCGAGGAAATCACCGAGACCCTGCGCGAACTGATGGCCCTGGAACTGGTCAGCGACGGTTCGCCGCTGACCCCGGACATCGCCACCAAACGGGTCGAGCGCACGGCGATCAACACCGTGGTGCTGAACGTCAACACCGGCTGCAACCTGAGCTGCACCTACTGCTACAAGGAAGACCTCGACAAGCCGTCGGCCGGCAAGAAGATGGACGTCGAAACGGCCATCGCCTCGGTGGAAATGCTGCTGCGCGAATCGCCGGACGAGGAGCGTTTCACCGTGGTGTTCTTCGGCGGCGAACCGCTGAGCAACCGCAAGCTGATCGAGTACATGGTCGATTACTGTGAGAAGCGTTTTCGCGAGGCCGGCAAGTTCGTCGAATTCGTCATGACCACCAACGCCACGCTGCTCACCGAAGAAACCGTGGACTACCTCAATGCCCACCGTTTCGGGCTGTCGGTGAGCATCGATGGGCCGAAAACCGTGCACGACCGCAACCGCATCACCGTGGGCGGGCAGGGCACCTATGACGTGGTGCGGCGCAAGGCCGAGATGCTGCTGTCGCGCTACAACAGCCGTCCGGTGGGCGCGCGGGTGACCTTGACCACCGGCGTCACCGATGTCGAGACCATCTGGGATCATTTGTTCAACGAGCTGGGTTTTGCTGAAGTCGGCTTTGCCCCGGTGACTTCCGGCGATATCAGCAGCTTCAACCTGACCAGCGACGAGTTGATCGAAGTCTTCGCCAACATGAAAAAACTCGGTCGGCGCTATCTGGAAGCGGCGCTGGAGCACCGCAACATCGGTTTCTCCAACCTGCACCAGTTGATCACCGACATCCACGAAGGCCACAAAAAGGCCCTGCCGTGCGGTGCGGGCCTGAAGATGCTGGCGGTCGATCACAAGGGCGAGTTGAACCTGTGCCACCGCTTTACCGGTTCGAGCCTGCCGACCTTCGGCAACGTGCACAGCGGCGTCAAGCAGGTGGAGTTGAACGACTTCCTGTCCCAGCGCCTGGATCGCACCAACACCGGTTGCGAAGACTGTCAGATCCGCAACCTGTGCTCCGGCGGTTGCTACCACGAGAGCTACGCCCGCTACGGCGACCCGACGCACCCGACCTATCACTACTGCGAACTGATGCGTGACTGGGTCGATTTCGGCATCGAGGTCTACACCCGGATCATGGCCCATAACCCTGCGTTCATCAGCAGTTACATCACTCCGCGCAAGGCTCACTGATATGAAACATCTCAAGGCAATCAATAACAAAGCGTTGAAGCTGGATCAGGCCGCGGACGAGAACCGCATTGAGGAAGTGGTGGCCATGAGCTCCGTGGCGGGCTGTGCCTCGACCACCGACCCGGGCTGGGAAATCGATGCGTTCGGCGGTGTGTCGTCACTGTGCCAGCCGATGGAGGCCGACCTCTACGGGTGCTCCGATCCGTGCTGGTGGCCGGCCCAGGTGCCCGACATGATGAGCACCTACCCGGACTGGAACAAGGATGCCCAGGCGTCCAACGAAAACTGGCGCAACCTCGGCACTGTCTTCCCCAAGGACAAGTGATGCCCTTGAAAGCAGCGTATAACAAGAAGGATTCCAGCATGCACAGCATCAAAGCCTGCGGCCTGGCCGCGTTTGCCGTCCTGAGCAGTTGTTCGGTCAGTGTCCTGGCCGATGAAAACACCGCGCTGCAGGACGGTCACGAATACATGTTGACCACCAACTACCCCAACAACCTGCACGTGATCGACCTGGCCACCGACACCTTGTACAAGACCTGCAAGATGCCTGACGCCTTCGGCCCCGGCACCGTGCAATTGTCGCCGGATCGCAAGACCGCCTACGTGCTGAACAACCACTATGCGGATGTCTACGGCGTCGAACTGGACAGCTGCAAACAGGTGTTCCACGCCAGCATCACCCAGAAGCCGGGGGAGAAGGCCAAGTCGATGTTCGCCTTCACCCTCAGCCATGACGGCAAGGAACTGTTCACCATCGCCAACCCGACGCTGATGATGAACGACCGCTACGAAGTGCAGCAGCCTCGGCTCGACGTGTACAAGACCGACGCCGGCATGGATGCCAAGCCGGTGCGCAGCTTCCCGGCGCCAAGGCAGCTGACCATCATGCAGAGTGGCGACGACGGCACCTTGTATGTAGCCGGGGCGGACGTCTACAAGGTCAATGTGCAGACCGGCAAGTTCGACGTGCTGATCCCCAGCCGTCACTGGAAACGCCCGAACTACAGCGCGCCGGACGTGCTCTACGTGTGGAACCAGCAGACGTACCGGCATGATTTCTCGCTGCTCTACACCGCCGCGAAATTCAAGGACAAGAAGCAGGACCCGGCCACCGCCGAATACCTGTACGGCCTGTTCAGCGTCGACCTGAAAACCGGCAAGACCGAAACCACCGACTTCGGGCCACTGACGGAAATCTATTTCAGCGGCATGCGCTCGCCCAAGGACCCGAACCTGATGTTTGGCGTGCTCAATCGGTTGGCCAAGTACGACATCAAGGAGAAGAAAATGCTCCAGGCGGCGACGCTTGATCACTCCTACTACTGCATTTCCTTCAACAAGGACGGCAGCAAGATCTACCTGGCCGGGACGTTCAACGACGTGGCGATCTTCGATGCCGACAGCCTGAAACAGACGGGCAGCATCAAATTGCCGGGCGGGGACATGGCGATTACCACGGCGCAGATATTTGTCCGGTAATTGCGGCGACTGAACTGAAGCCTTCGCGGGCAAGCCCGCTCCCACAGTGGATTGGTGGTGTGCTCACTATTGTGTGAACACCGCTGAACCCTGTGGGAGCGGGCTTGCCCGCGAAGAGGCCCGCAAAAACACTGAAAATCTCAGCCCCCCGGCACCGGACAACTCATATCCCCTTCCTGGCACTTCAGATAGTTCTTGAACGTCTGCACCCGCGCCTTGGTCAATTCCGTCACGCAATTACTGTAGATCAGCGGATACACACTCCCGCCTTCCACCCCGGACGCCGAGAACTTGCACTCGGCATCGCGGAACGCCACCCACGCCCGCTGCGCACCCACCAGCAGCTTCTTGTTGTCCGGGTTGCCCTTGAATCGCGAAGTGATCTGCTGGTACAGCGCATTCAATTCCTTGTCGGCGGCCGCATTCTGCTGCGCCGCGCACTGGTTCATCGTCGCCTGGTCGCTGGCGTTGTCGCAGTCCACGGCGACCGCCATGGGGGTGAACAGCAGGGGCGTCAATGCCAATAGTAAGCGTGGGTTCATGCCGGATTACTCGCTGTGACCGAATGTTGAGGTGCAGTGTAGCCGTGTGACGGATTCAGTCCGCTACGCTTGCCACTGCGCATGCTTTTCCACCGATGGGTATTCAAGCCAAGGCACATCATGAGACGTCCAGATATGCGCTTGGGGGGTCATTTTCGGGTCATCATCCAGTGTCGCCACACGAACAATCACGTGAGGCTGGGCCGGCCGCTCGGCCATCAGGTGTGAACCGCAGACCGAACAGAAATATCGAAACTTGCCCGGCGACGATTCGTAGCGGCTCAGGCGATCCTGGCCTTTGATCCAGCGAAAGTGCTCGCGCATGACCCCGGCGGTCGATGCAAACGCTGCCGCGTGAGCCTTGCGGCAGGTTTGGCAATGGCAGTGGCTGATGGGCATGTCGAGGCTATCGAGTTGGTATTCGATGGTTTTACACAGGCAACTGCCGCGCAGGTTTTTCATGGACGACTCCTTTCGTGGGGCGATCTGGAGGGAGAACGTTAGCAGTTTCCAGGCTCTGACTTTTCTCCGGCCCCAGAACTTATCCCCGCAAATGCAACCGAATATCTCAGGCATGGTTGATTGCCCATCCCGATTGGTACAACTTTAGGGTTGGTCTTGTGGTCTTACTGACCTACTGTTCAAGTACAGGAGGTGACTTATGAACCCCGCATCTGATCGCATCGAAAGGAAAATCCTGCTCAAGGCCAAGCGTTCGCAGGTCTGGCGCGTGCTGGCCAATGCCGAAGAGTTCGGACAGTGGTTTGGCGTGGAACTGGAAGGCAAGCGTTTTGTCGCAGGCGAGTGGACCCAGGGGCAGATTACCTACCCCGGTTATGAGCATTTGCGCTGGAATGTACTGGTGGAGCGGGTCGAGCCGGAACGGCTGTTTTCGTTTCGCTGGCACCCTTATGCGATAGAGCCGGAGTTCGATTACTCCCAGGAACCCACCACCCTGGTGAAGTTCGAGCTCGAAGACATGGATGACGGCACGCTTCTCAAGGTGTCCGAGTCGGGTTTCGACCACATTCCCCAGCATCGTCGCCTCAAGGCGTTCCGGATGGACAGCCGTGGTTGGGATGAGCAGATGAGCAACATCGAACAGTTTCTTGTGGAAAAGGCCAAGGCCCACGAGCTTCAGGGTGACTGACCAGAGCCTGGCAGTCGAAAGTCAGCTGGAAGTCGCGAAACTCGTGGCCTCCAGGCTCGACGCCTGAGGCCTCTAAGGGTTTTCGGAAGGTGGCTTATAGCGAATGTCTTACACGCGATGGTAGCGATATCGCCTGTTACAATTTGGATCCGATGCGTATTCTGGCCTCACCCACTGAAGCACAGGATGTGCTCAGGATCACGGATGATCGACCATATGCAAGGAACGCTGCGACAAGGAGTCGTCATGGTCTTGGAAAAACCCGCTTCGGCGGGTTTTTTTGTGGCCGCAGGAAAAGTCGGGGCGGCAGGAAGCGTGTTCCTGCCGCCACTTTTTTACTGACGATCGAGTTTCGCCGCTGCGCGCTCGGTGATTTCCGCCCGCAGCTTCAATGAGCCGGCAGCCCGCTGGCGAGCTTCCTCCAGCACACTGGCCGGCGCCGTCTCGGGGCTGCCCGCCGTAAACGGCGGGGCCGGAGCGTACTCCAGTTGCAACTGCACCAACTCGGCGGTGGCCGGGTCGAACAGCTCGGCGGCCAGGGTCAGGGCGAAGTCGATACCGGCGGTGATCCCGCCTCCGGTCAACAGATGGCCGTCGCGAACCACCCGATCCTTTACCGGGATTGCGCCCAGCGGCTTGAGCAACTCGTGATAGGCCCAGTGAGTGGTGGCGCGTTTGCCCTTGAGCAATCCCGCCGCGCCCAGTACCAGTGCGCCGGTGCACACTGACGTGATGTACCGGGCGTTGGCGGCCTGGGCCCTGAGGAAGTCCAGGGTCTGGTCATCTTCCATCAACGGCCCGACGCCACTGCCACCGGGTACGCAGATCACGTCCAGCGCCGGGCAATCCTCGAAAGTGGTCGTCGGTTTCAACAGCAGGCCGGTGCTGGCAGTGACCGGCATCAGGTCCTTCCAGATCAGATGCACTTTCACATCCGGCAGCGAGGCCAGTACGTCATAAGGGCCGGTCAGGTCCAGTTGCTGAACCTGTGGAAACAACAGAAAGCCGATCTGCAACGTCATGGTGTTTTCTCGTGAAGTGGGGTGGACGGGTTGACTGTAGGCTCGTAGGATTTGGCGTATACGCCAATATCCCCACGAATTACGCCAAATGTCGAAAACCATCCATGTACTCGCGTTCGCCAACGTGCAATTGCTCGACGTCACCGGGCCATTGCAGGTTTTCGCCTCGGCCAACGACATTGCCCGTCAGCAAGGCCTGCCGCCACCCTACGCGCCGACGGTGATTGCCAGCGGCGGCGGGGCGGTGATGTCGTCGGCCGGCCTGGCGCTGTTGGCCGAAACCTTACCGGATGACGGCACTGACACCCTGATCATCGCCGGTGGCTGGGGTGTCTACGCGGCGGCGCAAGATGCGTCGTTGGTCGCCTGGGTGCGCGAGCATGCCCGTGGCTGCCGACGGGTTTCCTCGGTGTGTACCGGTGCGTTTCTGCTGGCGGCCAGCGGCTGGCTCGATGGCCGGCGGGTGGTCACCCACTGGACCCGCTGCGAGCAACTGGCGCAACAGCACCCGCGCTTGCAGGTCGAACCCAACCCGATCTTCATCAACGACGGCCCGGTCTGGACCTCGGCCGGCGTGACGGCCGGCATCGACCTCGCGCTGGCCATGGTCGAACAGGACCTGGGGCGCAACATGGCCCTGGACGTCGCCCGGCAACTGGTGGTGTTTCTCAAGCGTCCGGGTGGCCAGTCGCAATTCAGCGTGACCTTGTCCCTGCAACAGGAAGGCCAGCGATTCGACGAACTTCACGCCTGGATCAGCGAAAACCTGACCAAGGACCTCGGCATCCCGACCCTGGCCTTGCAGGCCGGCATGAGCGAACGCAGCTTCGTGCGCCACTACCGCGCCGACACCGGCCAGACCCCGGCCCGGGCCATCGAACTGATCCGCGTCGAAACCGCACGGCGTCTGCTCAGCGATACCGGAGTGCCGATCAAACGGGTGGCGGTGCAATGCGGCTTCGGCAGCGAAGAAACCCTGCGCCGCAGCTTCCTGCGGGCCATGGGGGTGACGCCGCAGGCTTATCGGGAGCGGTTTTCGGTCAGTGCCGGAGTAGATCCAGTAGTGCCTTGAGTCACCTTCTGCCTGCATTCGAGCATTGTTTGACCCGTACTCAAGGCTGCCAAACAACCTTCTCCCCACTCAACCTTCTATCCAGAAAACACGCCGCACTGATCAACGCCAAGTGCGTCAGCGCCTGCGGCGTGTTGCCCATGTGCCGCCCATGGCTGTCGAACTCTTCGGCATACAACCCCAGCGGGTTGGCGTACCTGAGCAGCTGTTCGAACTCCAGGTGGGCCTTGTCGAGCTGGCCGGCGCGGGCCAGGCATTCGACGTACCAGAACGAGCAGGCGGCGAAGGCGCCTTCGCTGCCGGGCAGGCCGTCGATCCGGCTGTCGTCGTTGCGGTAGCGGTAGATCATGCCGTCGCGCACCAGGCTCTTTTCGATGGCTTGCAGGGTTGCCAGCCAGCGCGGGTCGCGGGCGCTGACGAAGCGCACCAGCGGCATCAGCAGCATCGAACCGTCCAGGCCGGTGCCGCCGATGTGCTGGACGAAATGCCCGTGCTCCTCATTCCAGAAGTTTTCCCAGATGTCGGCATGGATCGCCTGGCGGGTCTGGTCCCAGCGGGCGAACGGGGCGGGCAGTGAGCGTTTGGACGCGAGGCGGATGGCGCGGTCCAGGGCGACCCAGCACATCAGCCGTGAATGCAGGAAGTGATACTGCTCACCGCGCATTTCCCAGATGCCGACGTCCTTTTGTTCCCAGGTCTGGCAAACCTGGTCGATGACTTCCACCGTGTGTTTCCAGCCTTCATGGGAGATGGCTTCGCCGTACTTGTTGACCAGGTAAATCGCGTCCATCAGCTCGCCAAAGATGTCGAGCTGGACCTGTTGGTACGCCTGGTTGCCGATGCGCACCGGTTGTGCGCCACCGTGACCGGACAGGTGCGTCAGCTCGATTTCCGGCAACTCCTGGCGACCGTCGATGGCATACAGGATGTTGAGTTTCATCGGCTTGCCCCGGCAGTCGCTGACCCGCCCGCGCAACCAGCGCATGTAGGCGTTGGCCTCTTCGACGAAGCCCAGGCGCATGAACGCATAGACCGTGAACGAAGCGTCTCGGATCCAGGTGAAGCGATAGTCCCAGTTGCGCTCGCCACCGGGGCTCTCCGGCAGGCCGAAAGTAGCCGCGGCGAGAATGGCGCCGTGCTTGCGCGAGGTCAGCAGCTTCATGGCCAGGGCCGAGCGGTTAACCCTCTCGCGCCAGCGCCCGCGGTAGTTGGACTGGCCGATCCAGTCGCGCCAGAACTTCAGGGTGCGTTCCAGGCACAGATCGGCGGCACCCTCCTTGAAGCGTGGGTCGCCAGGCGCACCGAGCAGGAGCTGGGCGGTCTGGTCTTGCTCAAGGGTGAACTGCGCGACCGCCCCATTGGCATCAATGTGCATGGCTTGATCGGCGCACAGGCGCAGGGACGGCTGGTCGGCAGCCGCGAAGATCACGTCATTCTTATCCATGCTCGCGCGGGTGCTGGCGCGGGCGTAGTCATGGCGCACCGCGCAACGCATGTGGAAGGTGGCGCGGCCGTTGACCACGCGGATCCGCCGCATCAGCAGTGGCAGGTCGTCTTCGGTGTCGCCGACGGGCAGCAGGTCGGTGAGCTCGACCACCGCCTGGTCACTGAGCCAACGGGTTTGCAACACGTTGGTGTCGGGCAGGTAAATCTGTTCGCGGCGGGCGTCGGGCAAGTCCGGCGACAGCTGGAAAATCCCCGCCTCGGGGGTGTCCAGCAGTGAGCAGAAAATCGACGGACTGTCGAACTCCGGCCAGCAGAAAAAATCCACGCTGCCCTTGTCGTTGACCAGCGCCGCGCTGCGCATGTCGCCGATGATGCCGTGGGCGTCGATGGGGCTTTGGCGTTCGGGGTGATCAGCCATTGTCGCGCAACTCCGGGAACCTGGGGGCCTAAGTAGCTGACTGGTTTGGGGGGGCGAGAGTTCATTTGGCGGGGGCGTGCGTTGTCTGTACTGGCCCCTTCGCGAGCAGGCTCGCTCCCACAAAGGACGGCGTACAGCGATCAACTGTGGGAGCGAGCCTGCTCGCGAATGGGCCTTCACATTCAATCAACAATTTGCTGCTTCCCCCGCAATCAGCCGTTATGGCAACGTGCAGTCCCCTGATGAGACCTGACCCATGGCAAACCCCTACCGCGAGTTGTTCAAAGCCCCCGGCAGCGGCGCATTCGTACTGGCCGGCATGCTCGCGCGCATGCCGATTTCCATGACCGGCATCGGCCTGATCACCATGCTCTCGCAGTTGCAGGGTGGCTACGGTCTGGCGGGCGCGGTGGCGGCGACGTTCGCCCTGGCCACGGCGTTTTGCGCACCGCAGGTCTCGCGGCTGGTGGATCGGTATGGCCAGGGACGGATTCTGCCGGTGGCGGCGCTGCTCGGCGGTGGGGCCCTGTTGTTGCTGTTGCTGTGCACGCGGTTGCAGGCGCCGCACTGGACGCTGTTTGTCTTCGCTGCGCTGGCCGGTTGCATGCCGAGCATGTCGGCGATGGTGCGGGCGCGCTGGACCGAGGTGTATCGCGGTCGCCCCGAGCTGCAGACTGCCTACGCCCTGGAATCGGTACTGGATGAAGTCTGCTTCATCGTCGGGCCGCCGCTTTCCGTTGGCCTGTGTGTGGTGGCGTTTCCCGAGGCCGGGCCATTGGCAGCCTTGCTGGCGCTGGCCGTCGGCGTCACCGCGTTCGTGTTGCAGCGCAGCACGGAGCCGCCGGTACATCCCCACGAAGATCACCATCAAGGCTCGATCATCCGTTCCCGCGACATTCAATTGCTGATGCTGTTGATGGTCGCCATGGGCACCATCGTCGGCGTGGTGGACGTGGTCAGCGTGGCCTTCGCCCAGCAGCAGGGTCAACCGGCGGCGGCGAGCATCGTGCTGTCGGTGTACGCCATCGGCTCGTGCCTGGCCGGGCTGGCCTTCGGCGCACTGCGTTCGAAAGTACCGCTGGCGCGCCTGTTCCTGTACGGCGGCGTGGCAACGGCGGTGACCACCTTGCCGTTGTTGCTGGCGGCGAACATTCTCGGCTTGTCGCTGGCGGTGTTTGTCGCGGGGCTGTTTTTTGCTCCGACGCTGATCGTCGCCATGGCCCTGGTGGAGCAGATCGTGCCGCCGGCCAAACTCACCGAAGGCCTGACCTGGCTGGTCACCGGGCTGAGCATCGGCGTAGCGATCGGCGCCGCCGGCTCCGGCTGGCTGGTGGACGCCTTCGGCGCGCGCAGCGGGTTCTGGCTGGCGATTGCGGCGGGGGCGGTGGTGCTCGGCTCGGCGATCCCGAGCTATCGCCATCTGAAATGAAGATCGACCTGTGGGGCATTTCCCTGTGGGAGCGAGCTTGCTCGCGATGGCGCAGTATCAGTCGGCATCATTGGTGTCTGACACGCCCCCATCGCGAGCAAGCTCGCTCCCACAGGGTTATTCATATGGCTAATTCTTTGGGCACCTCATCCGTTCTCCAAGCAGACAACCTTCGAGGAAATCCCGGTGACCCCGCTGACATTGCTGTGCCTGCCCTATTCGGGCGCGAGTGCCATGGTCTATAGCCGCTGGCGGCGCAAACTGCCGGAATGGCTCAAGCTGCAACCGGTGGAATTGCCGGGGCGGGGTGCGCGCTATGGCGAGCCGCTGCACACCGACATGCGCCGCCTGGCGCTGCAACTGGCCCACGAACAGAAGGCCACGCTCAAGGCCCCGTATGCGTTGTTCGGCCATAGCATGGGGGCGTTGCTGGCCTGCGAGATGGCCCACGCGCTCCGCTCGCTGGGTTGCCCGGAACCGGTCGCGCTGTTCGCCTCGGGCACCGCCGCGCCGACCCTGCGCGCCGACTACGACCGCGGTTTTGCCCAGCCGAAAACCGATGCCGAACTGATCGAGCAATTGC
Organism: Pseudomonas sp. PDM28; assembly: GCF_019219115.1. Taxonomy (NCBI): domain Bacteria; kingdom Pseudomonadati; phylum Pseudomonadota; class Gammaproteobacteria; order Pseudomonadales; family Pseudomonadaceae; genus Pseudomonas; species Pseudomonas sp. PDM28. The sequence goes on along the minus strand of NZ_JAHUWG010000008.1, from coordinate 349,041 downwards.
GCACCCTCAACGGCACCCGCGAAGAGATCCTGGCCAATCAAGAGTTGATGAGCCTGACCCTGCCGGTGCTGCGTGCGGACTTCTTGTTGTGCGGGCGTTTCGCGCCGATCCAGCGCCCGCCGCTCAAGTGCCCGGTGCACGTGCTCGGCGGCAAGACCGACCGCGCCACCACCGAGCAATTGATCGGCTGGAGCCAGGAAACCCGCGGCAGTTTCTCGGTGGACATGCTGGCCGGCGGGCACTTCTTCATCCATGAGCAGGAGGCCAAGGTGCTGCGGGTGATCAAGGACCAGCTTGAGGGGCATCATCGGCGGCATTCCATGGCTGCCGTGGGTTAACACTACTCCCGAATTTCACCAGCCCCCTGTGGGAGCGGGCTTGCCCGCGAAGGCGGTGTGTCAAGCATAAGTATGTTGCTGACACTCCCTCTTCGCGGGCAAGCCCGCTCCCACAGGGGTATTTATCAACCTGTTTTTCCGCGTTTTGCCTTTTACCTGATCCGCTAATTTTTCCCGCCTGCATTCGTTTTATAGGCACGACGCGCCCTTGCGCCTACTGATGCGGATGCCGATAGATGAATGCTGAAGACTCCTTGAAACTTGCTCGCCGGTTTATCGGGTTGCCCCTGGAAAAACGTCAGATGTTCCTGGCGGCCTTGCACAAGGAGGGCGTGGATTTCGCCCGTTTCCCGATCCCGGCCGGCATCGAGGCCGAGGATCGCCAGGCGTTGTCGTACGCCCAGCAACGCATGTGGTTCCTCTGGCAACTGGACCCGCACAGCGGCGCCTACAACCTGCCGGGCGCGGTGCGGTTGACCGGGCACTTGAACCTGTCGGCGCTGGAGCAGGCGTTCGCCAGCCTCGTGGCGCGGCATGAAACCCTGCGTACGCTGTTCCAGCGTCAGGTCGATGACAGCTTGCAGCAAGTGCCGGCCACGGCGCCGTTGCTGATCGAACAGGTGGATTTCAGCGCACTGCCCGCCGAGGAACGCGAGCGGGCCGTGGCGCACACCGCCGAGCAGCAATCGATGCTGCCGTTCGATCTGGCGACCGGTCCGCTGCTGCGGGTCACCTTGCTCAGGCTCGCCGAACTAGAACACGTACTGTTGCTGACCCTGCACCACATCGTCTCCGACGGCTGGTCGATGAACGTGCTGATCGACGAATTCATCCGCTGCTACGACGCCTTCGATGCGGGCACCCAACCGCAGCTGGCAGCGTTGCCGATCCAGTACAGCGACTATGCCCTGTGGCAGCGCCGATGGCTGGAGGCGGGCGAGCAGGCGCGGCAGCTGGCGTACTGGCAGGCACAACTGGGCGATGAGCATCCGGTGCTGGAATTGCCCCTGGATCATTCGCGCCCGGCCATGCCGAGCTATCGCGGCACTCGCTACGAATTCGCGGTCGAAGCGCAACTGGCCGAACAACTGCGCAGCACCGCGCAGAAGCACAACATCACCCTGTTCATGCTGTTGCTCGGCGCCTTCAATGCGTTGCTGCATCGCTACACCGGGCAGACCGACATCCGCGTCGGCGTGCCCATCGCCAACCGCAACCGTGCGGAAATCGAAGGCCTGATCGGCTTCTTCGTCAACACCCAGGTGCTGCGTACCCAACTGGACGGCCAGACCCGGGTCGACGACCTGCTGCGCGCCGTCAAGGAAACCGCCCTCGGCGCCCAGGCCCATCAGGACCTGCCGTTCGAGCGCCTGGTCGAAGCGTTGAAACTGGAGCGCAGCCTCAGTCACACACCGTTGTTCCAGGTGATGTACAACCACCAGCCGCACGTGGCCGACATGGCGTCGGTCAGCACCGCCTCCGGCCTGGTGCTGGGCAGCATCGACTGGCAAAGCCGCACCACCCAGTTCGACCTCACCCTCGACACCTGGGAGAAGGGCGGCAAGCTGCACGCCGCGCTGACCTATGCCAACGACCTGTTCGAAGCCGACACCATCGCACGCATGGCCCGGCACTGGACGCGCCTGCTGCAGGCGTTAGTCGACGACTCGACGCAAAAAATCGGTGAGTTGCCGATGCTGAGCGCCGATGAGCAACAGGTGCTGGTGCAGGACTGGAACCGCACCGCCGAGGTCTATCCCGTCGAGCAGTGCATGCATCAGCTGATCCAGGCCCAGGCCCGACGCACGCCCGAGGCAACGGCCCTGGTGTTTGGCGAGCGCCAGCTCAGCTACGCGCAACTCGATGCCCGCACCAATCGACTGGCCAATTACCTGCGCGAGCAGGGTGTTGGCCCGGATGTACTGGTGGGGATCTGCGTCGAGCGTTCGCTGGACATGGTCATAGGCCTGTTGGCCATTCACAAGGCCGGGGGTGCCTACGTACCGCTGGACCCGGAGTACCCGGCCGAACGCCTGGCCTACATGATCGACGACAGCGCGATTGGCGTGCTGCTCACGCAGAGCACCCTGCTCGGCGCGCTGCCCACCGACGGCGTCAAGGTCATCGCCCTGGACCGGCAGCACGACTGGCTCGACGGCTACAGCGACGCCTGCCCGCAGGTCGAGGTGCATCCGCTGAACCTGGCCTATGTGATCTACACCTCCGGTTCCACCGGTAAGCCCAAAGGCGCCGGCAACAGTCACGCGGCGCTGGTCAACCGCTTGTGCTGGATGCAGCAGGCCTACGGGCTCGATGGCAGCGATTCGGTATTGCAGAAAACCCCGTTCAGTTTCGACGTGTCGGTCTGGGAGTTCTTCTGGCCACTGATGACCGGCGCGCGTCTGGTGGTGGCGCCACCGGGCGCACATCGGGAACCGGCGCAGTTGATCCGCCTCATCGCCGACCACGGCATCAGCACGCTGCACTTTGTGCCATCGATGCTCCAGGCGTTCATCCACGAACCGGGGGTCGAGACGTGCACGGGCCTCAAACGCATTGCTTGCAGTGGCGAAGCCTTGCCGCTGGATGCGCAATTGCAGGTGTTCAAAAAGCTGCCGGGTGCCGGGTTGTACAACCTGTACGGCCCGACCGAGGCTGCCATCGACGTGACCCACTGGACCTGCGTCGACGAAGGCGTCGACAGCGTGCCCATCGGCCGGCCCATCGCCAACCTGCGCACCCATGTGCTGGATGCACAATTGCTCCCGGTCCCGGCCGGCGTTGCGGGGGAGCTGTACCTCGGCGGCGCCGGGCTGGCGCGCAGTTATCACCGGCGTCCGGCACTCACCGCCGAGCGCTTCGTGCCGTGTCCGTTCCACGACGGCGCACGCTTGTACCGCACCGGTGACCGCGTCCGGCAACGCGCCGATGGCGTGATCGAATACCTCGGGCGCCTCGACCACCAAGTCAAATTGCGCGGCCTGCGCATCGAACTGGGGGAGATCGAAACCCGCCTGATGCAGCACGATCTGGTGCGCGAGGCCGTGGTGCTGGTGCAGGGCGGCAAGCATCTGGTGGCATACCTGGTGCTGGAAAGCGCCGACGCCGATGCGCAGTGGCCGCAAACCCTCAAGGCCTGGCTGCTCGGCAGCCTGCCGGAATACATGGTGCCCACCTACCTGATGCCGCTGGATGCCTTGCCGGTGACCGCCAACGGCAAGCTCGACCGCAAGGCCTTGCCACCACCGGACGCCGCGCCGCAACAGGCGTTCGTCGCACCACAAGATGCCATGCAGACCATGCTGGCGCAGATCTGGCAGGACGTATTGGGCACGCAACCGGTGGGCCTTGAAGACAACTTCTTCGAACTCGGCGGCGACTCGATCATTTCCATCCAGGTGGTCAGTCGCGCCCGTCAGGCCGGCATTCGTCTCACTCCGCGGGATCTGTTCCAGTACCAGACCGTGCGCAGCCTGGCATTGATCGCGACGCTGGACAGTCGCAGCAACATCGATCAAGGCCCGGTCAGCGGTGAGGTGGTCCTGACCCCGGCGCAGCATTACTTCTTCGAACAGGCCATTGCCCAGCGTCGGCACTGGAACCAGTCGCTGCTGCTGACGCCCCGGGAAGCGCTGGAACCGCAAGCATTGGAAAGGGCGTTGGTCGCCATGATCAACCACCACGACGCCTTGCGCCTGCGCTTCATCGACGGTGCCCAAGGCTGGCAGCAACACCATGGGCCACAGGTCGAATCCGCTGGGTTGTGGCTGCGTCGGGCCTCTTCCGCCGAAGCCCTGACTGCGCTGTGCGATGAAGCGCAACGCAGCCTCGATCTGGCCAACGGGCCGCTGCTGCGCGCCTTGCTGGTCAACCTCGACGATGGCAGCCAGCGCCTGTTGCTGGTGGTCCATCACCTGGCGGTGGACGGCGTGTCGTGGCGGGTGTTGCTCGAAGACTTGCAGCAGGCTTACCGGCAAGTGGCGCTGCCCGAGAAAACCAGCGCCTATCAAGCCTGGGCCGCGCACCTGCAACAGCATGCCGGCACCTTGTCTGGGCAAATGCCGTACTGGCAGGCGCAACGGGCGGATGCCCGGGACCTGCCGTGTGACCATCCGCAGGGCAGCTTGCAGCAGCGCCACGGGCACAAGATCGAATCGACACTGGACGCCGAACTGACCCGCCAGTTGCTGCAACAGGCGCCAGCGGCCTATCGCACCCAGGTCAATGACCTGTTGCTCACGGCGTTGGCGCGGGTCATCTGCCGCTGGAGCGGGCAGGGCTCGACGCTGATCCAGCTCGAAGGCCACGGCCGCGAAGACCTGGGCGACGACCTCGACCTGAGCCGCACCGTCGGCTGGTTCACCAGCCTGTTTCCCGTGCGCCTGCAACCCGAGGCCGGGGCGGCGAATTCGATCAAGTCGATCAAGGAACAACTGCGCGCCATTCCCGGCAAAGGCCTGGGTTATGGGCTGCTGCGCTATCTCGGCGAACCGGCGCAGCGCCAGCTTCTGCAAGACCTGCCGGCACCACGCATCACCTTCAATTACCTGGGGCAGTTCGACCGTCAGTTCGATGAGGCTGCGCTGTTCATCCCGGCCCCGGAAAGCGCTGGTCAGGCCCAGGGCGATGATGCGCCGCTGGCCAACTGGCTGACCGTGGAAGGCCAGGTGTATGGCGGACAGCTCTCGCTGCAATGGGGTTTCAGCCGTGACATGTTCGCCGAGTCCACGGTGCAGCGACTGGCCGATGCCTACACCGAAGAACTCAAGGCACTGATCGAACATTGCTGCGCGACAACGCCAGGCCAGGTCACGCCGTCGGACTTCCCGCTGGCGCGCATCACCCAGGCGCAACTCGATGCCTTGCCTGTCCCGGCACCGGCCATCGAGGATCTGTATCCGCTGACGCCGATGCAACAGGGCATGCTGTTCCACACCCTGTACGAGCCCCAGGCCGAGGCTTACATCAATCAATTGCGCCTGGACATCCAGGGACTGGAACTGGCGGTATTCGGCCGGGCCTGGCAGGCGGCGATCAACCGACACGACATCCTGCGCAGCAGCTTCCATTGGTTGGGACTGGAATCTGCGCACCAGGTGATTCATCGCCAGATCGACCTGCAACTGCAAGTCATCGAAGCGGCCGATGTCGACCTCGATGCACTGGCCGCCGAAGAGCGCAGTCGCGGCTTCGAACTCAGCGCCGCGCCGTTGTTCCGCCTGGCGCTGGTGCGTCGAAACCCTGAAGACTGGCACCTGATCTACACCAGCCATCACATCCTCATGGATGGCTGGAGCAACGCGCAATTGCTCGGCGAAGTGATTCAGCATTACGCCGGCCAGACGCTGGCCAGGCCGTTGGGGCAATACCGCGATTATCTGGGCTGGATTCAACAGCAGCCGCTGCTGGCTGCCGAGCAGTTCTGGAAGCAAGCGCTGACGCCACTGGAAACGCCGACGCTGCTGGCGCAAGCCTTGCCGGCACCGGTCGAAGGACGCGGCATGGGCGAGCATCAATTGACCCTTGAGAGCGCCGCGCTACAGCGCCTGTGCGATTTCGCCCGCCAACAGAAAATCACCCTCAACACCTTGCTGCAAGGCGCCTGGGGCCTGCTGTTGCAGCGCTACACCGGCCAATCCTGCGTGGCGTTCGGCGCCACCATGGCAGGACGCTCCGCGCCGCTGCCGGGCATCGAGCAGCAATTGGGGCTGTTCATCAACACCTTGCCGATCATTGCCGCACCGCCGGCAAGGCAGTCGGTGGCCCAGTGGCTCAACCACCTGCAAGCACTGAACCTGAGCCTGCGCGAGTTCGAACACGTGCCGCTGTACGACATCCAGGGCTGGGCCGGGCAACAGGGGGCACTGTTCGACAGCCTGCTGGTGTTCGAGAACTTCCCGGTGGCCGAAGCCCTCAAACAAGGGGCGCCGGCGGGCCTGACCTTCGGCGCGCTGCGCAATCATGAAATCACCAGCTACCCGCTGACCCTTGGCATCGAAGTCGGCGCCACCCTGCGTCTGGATTTCAGCTTCGACCGCAGCCGGTTCAGCGCGGCGCAGATCAGCCAGTTGGGTGCCAGCCTGTTGCAGGTGCTGGAGCAGTTCGTCGCACAGCCACAGCAGGCACTGGGTGCGGTCGGCTTGCTGGATGCACAGGCTCAAGCAAAGGTGTTGACCGGTTCGCGTCCACCTGCGCCGCCACTCGACAGCCCGTTGCTGGCCCATCAGCGTTTCGAGCAACAGGCGGCACGCACGCCCGATGCACTGGCGGTGATGGTGGGCGACGAGTGCCTGACCTACGCCCAGCTCAATGCGCAAGCCAACCAGCTCGCCCATCGCCTGCGCGCCCTGGGTGTGGCGCCGGGGCAGCGGGTCGGCCTGTCGGTGCGACGCAATGCGCAGATGATCGTCAGCCTGATGGCCATCCTCAAGTCCGGCGCCGGTTATGTACCGCTCGATCCGGATTACCCGGCCGAGCGTCTGGCCTACATGATCGAAGACAGCGGCATGGATCTGCTGGTGGTGCAGCCGGGCTTGCTCACCGATGTAGCGCTGCCGCAAGGTTTGCCGCGCCTGGCGCTGGAGGCTAGCGTTGACGGTTACTCCACGGAAAACCCGGAAAACCTCGCCAGCGCCGAAGACCTCGCCTACCTGATCTACACCTCCGGCTCCACCGGACGCCCGAAAGGCGTGTGCCTGGCCCACGCCGCGCTGCGCGAGTTTTGCGTGATCGCGGCGGACTATTCACAACTCACAGCGCAAGACCGTGTGCTGCAATTCGCCACCTTCAGCTTCGACGGCTTTGTCGAGCAGTGCTACCCGCCGCTGTGCGTGGGCGCGGCGCTGGTGATGCGTGGCGATGAGTTGTGGGACACCGACACGCTTTATCGGCAGATCATCGCGCACGGCGTGACCCTGGCCGACCTGCCGGCCGCCTACTGGTTCTTGCTGGCCCAAGAGTGGGCCGCGCAACCACAGCGCGAGAAAGGGCGCTTGCGTCAGGTCCACGTCGGTGGCGAGGCCATGTCGCTGGAAGGCCTGAAGTTGTGGCATGCCGCCGGTCTGGGCGATGTGCGCCTGCTCAATACCTATGGGCCGACCGAAGCCACGGTCGTTTCCAGTACCCACGAATGCACCCTGGCCGATACCCGCAACCTCATTGGCGTGCCGATTGGTCGCGCGCTGCCGGGGCGTGCGTTGTATGTGCTGGACAGCGAAGGCCACCTGCTGCCGACCGGTTGCGTCGGCGAGTTGTGCATCGGTGGTGATGCGGGACTCGCCCAGCGTTATCACCAGCGTTCGGGTTTGAGCGCCGAGCGATTCATTGCCGATCCGTTCTCCGCCACACCGGGGGCACGGCTGTACCGCAGCGGCGACCTGGCGCGCTATCGCGAGGACGGCGCACTGGAATACCTGGGGCGTATCGACCATCAGGTGAAAATTCGCGGATTCCGCGTCGAACTGGGTGAACTGGAGGCGCACCTGCAAGGCCTGCCGATGATCAGCGAAGCCGCAGTGCTGGTGCACGAAGGCGTCGGCGGCAAGCAATTGATCGGCTACGTGGTGCCCGCCGCGGATGAGTGGCTGGACGCGGATGCGCGGCAACTCACCGACACCGTACGCCGCGCCTTGGGCGAGCGCCTGCCGGACTACATGCTGCCGACGCAACTGGTGGTGCTGGCCGCGTTGCCCCTCAACCGCAACGGCAAACTCGACCGCGCCGCGTTGCCGGCCCCGCCAGTCTGGGAGGCTGCAACCGGTAGCGCACCGCAGGGGGCACTGGAAATCCAGCTGGCGCAGATCTGGCAACAGGTGTTGCAGGTCAGTCGCGTCGACCGCGAGAACAGCTTCTTCGAATTGGGCGGGCACTCGTTGCTGGCGACGCAAATCGTCTCGCAGATCCGCCAGCGCATTGGCCTGTCGGTGAGCCTGCGCAGCCTGTTCGAACACCCGCGCCTTGAGGATTTCGCCGCACAGGTACAGACATTGCAACTCCGTTGTGAACGACCGGCGCTGGTGGCGGACACCTCTGGCGAACGCCAGCCGCTGTCCTTTGCCCAGCAGCGCCTGTGGTTCCTGTGGAACCTGGAACCGGACAGTTCGATGTACAACATGCCGGGTGCCTTGCGCCTGCGCGGCGAGCTGAACCTCGACGCCCTGCGCCAGACCTTCGAAACCCTGGTACAGCGTCATGCGGTGTTGCGCACCACCTTCTACGAAGAAGACGGCCAGACCTGGCAGCGGGTACACGGGCAATTGCCGTTGAGCTTCGAGGCCGGCGACCTGCGGCATCTGCCGGCGCCGGACGTCGAGGCGCAACACCTGGCCCGCGAGGAAGTCGCGCGGCCATTCGACCTGCGCCACGGTCCGTTGCTGCGGGTGCGGGTGCTGCGGGTCGCGGATGACCAGCATGTGCTGTTGTTGACGGTGCATCACATCGTCGCCGATGACTGGTCGTTCCGCGTGCTGATCAATGAATTCGTCGCGCTGTATCCAACCCTCAACCGTGGCCAGACCCCGCAACTGCCGGCGCACAGCGTGCAGTACGCCGACTTCGCCAAATGGCAGCGACAGTGGTTGGAGCAGGGCGGCGAGTTGCAACGCCAACTCGACTACTGGCAGCAGCGCCTTGCCGAGCCGCAAGCGGTGCTGGAGTTGCCCGCCGATGGCGACCGGCGCACCGCGCAGGAAGGTGCCAGCGCACATTTCACCTTCAGTGCCGAACTCAGCCAGCAGTTGCGCGACTTTGCCCAGCAGCGCGATCTGTCGCTGTTCATGCTGCTGCTGGCCGGTTTCACCCTGGTGTTGCGCCAGCGTACCGAGGTCAGTCGGGTGCGCATCGGCACCGATATCGCCAACCGAAATCAAGCCGAGCTTGAAGAAATGGTCGGCTTCTTCGTTAACCAACTAGTACTGCAAGTGGAAGTCGATGCCGGGCAGCCGGCCGCGCAATTGCTGGAGGCCTGTCGCCGGGCGGTGCTGGAGGCTTCGGACCACCAGGACCTGCCGTTCGAGCGCCTGGTGGAAGCCTTGCGCTTGCCGCGCCGGGCCGGACGTTCGCCGCTGTTCGACATCAAGCTGATTTACCAGGAAGGCGTCGGTCGCTTGCCCTCGATGGATGGGTTGCACGTGGAGGATTTCCCGTCCGGGCGTCAGGCCGCCGAGATCGGCATGGTCGCTGCGTTCTACAACGACGCGCAGCACATCCACCTGAGCTTCGAGACACCCGCCGGCCAGTACCTGCCGAGCACGCTGGAATGTCTGTTCGAACAGATCCGGGCGGTGCTCGAGGCGTTGGTAAGCGCTGATCCTTTGCAGGTCGGTGAGTTGCTGAACCTGGCCAGCGATGTCCAGCGCCGTGCCGAGGCGCGCTTGAACGAGCAACGCAAGGCCCTGCTCGGCGGTGCCATGGCGATCAAGCGCCGCTCGGCGAACCGGGGCGCGCCGACAGTGCCAACCGCAGCGGACTGATTCAGGCAGCGGCGCCCTATAGCGCCGCCGTCAACATTTTCTGGAGGGGTTTATGACCGTTTCAACGACCAAGTCCATTCCCAAGATGGGTCGTGGTGCCCGCAAAAGCCTGTCCACCGATCCGACGCGGCTGGTGAGTTTTGCGCCGATGTTCGAAGGCCACAGCATGCCGCTGGTGTGCCGTCCGGCCGTGTCCGGCGTGAACCTGGTGGAATGGGCAAGCCAGAATCGCGCGCTGATCGAAAGCAAGCTGCTGGAGCACGCGGTGATCCTGTTCCGTGGCTTCCAGGTGGCCGATATCGGCGAGTTCAACCGCTGCGTCGATGCGATTTCCGGCGGCGCGCTGGAGTACCTGTTCCGCGCCTCGCCACGCACCCAGATCACCGGTCAGTTCAAGATCTACAGCTCCACCGATTACCCGGCGCCGGAGAAAATCTTCCCGCACAACGAACACTCCTATTCGCCGGTGTTCCCGCGTCACCTGTATTTCTACTGCGACACCCCATCGACCACCGGCGGCGAAACACCCTTCGGCGATACCCGCCAGATCCTCGCGCGGATCGACCCGGCGGTGCGCGAAGAATTCGCCCGTAAACGCATCATGTACGTGCGCAACTACGGCGACGGCATGGGCCTGCCGTGGCAGACCGTGTTCCAGAGCGAGGACCGCGCCGAGGTCGAAGCCTACTGCGCCAAGATCGGCATCCAGGCCGAGTGGAAGTTCGGCAACCGCCTGCGCACCCGGCAGAACGGTCCGGCCATCGTGCGCCACCCGCTGACCGGCGAGCGCATCTGGTTCAACCACGGCACCTTCTTCAACGCGCTGACCCTGCCGGACAGCATCCGCGACAACCTGCTGCGTGAATTCGGCCCGCAAGACCTGCCGCAGAACACCTTTTTCGGCGACGGCTCGCCGATTCCCGACGACGTGATCCGTCACCTGCAAGGCATCTACCGCGAGGTAATGGTCGAGTTCGCCTGGGAGAAGGGCGACGTGGTCCTGCTCGACAACATCCTCAGCGTGCATGCGCGCAACGAATTCACCGGCTACAGAAAAATCCTCACGGCCATGGCCATCGCGCAGAAAAGCGCCGACCTGGATCAGGAATAAGGACACCCGACATGAACACCACCGCCCTCGAACCTTCGGTAGACGTCTTCCAGACTTCGGCCCAGCAGGCCTTTTATTTGCGCGTCCAGGAACTGGGCGCCCAGCCGCTGTTCGCCGCCCTGACATTGCCGGTCGCCAGGCCGGTGGATGCCCGGGCGTTGCGGGCGGCGCTGGAGACACTGGGCCAGCGTCACGAAACCCTGCGCACGGTGTACCGCCGCTTGCCGGGCATGAAGTGGCCGGTGCAGAGCCTGTGCGAGGCGCTGCCACTGACAGTGCTGGGCGACCAGCCTTCGGTGGCCGAGGCCTTGAGCCGCAGCCGTGAAGTCTTGGTTGAAGATTCGAATCAAGTGCTGGTGGTGGCACAGTTCGAGGGCGAAGCAGGGCAATCCATCGTCACTCTGCTGACCCCGGCGTGCAGCTTCGACGAGGCCTCGCTGCGGGTGCTGTCGGCTGAACTCGCCAGTCTGTTGCGCGGCGAAGCCCTGGTCGAAGACGAGGACGCGCTGCAATACCTGGACTACAGCGCCTGGCAGCAAGAGCTGCGCGAAGAAGACATCGGTCACCAGGGCGCCGCGTTCTGGCGCAACCTGCAACAGCAGTTCGCCGTGACCCACCGCTTGCCCTTCGAAAAAGCGCTCGATGTCACCTTGGTCCGTCGTCAGGCCACCTTGATTGACGGCCCATGGTTGGCTGGCGTGCAACGGGCCGCTGTTGACGCGGGCGTTGAGCCGGAGCAATTGGCGCTGTTGCTGTGGACCGCATTCGTTGCACGCATCGGCCAACAGGAAAAACTGCTGATGGGCTGGCAAGTGGACGGTCGCAACGAGCAGACCGCCGCCACCCTCGGCCGGTTCGCCCGGCGTCTGCCGGTGGCCTTCGAGCACCGTAGCCAGCAGACACTGGCGCAAGCCTTGGCCACCTTTGCGGCCAGCGTTGAGCAGTCGCTGTCCTGGCTCGACTGCCTCAACGAGTTCGAACTGAGCGCCGAAGGCAGCGCGCCGCTGCGTTACGGCTTTGTCTATCAAGCCGCCATTGATGCCGACATCGAGGTGGACGACGCCAACCCCGAAGTCCTGCGCCTGCGTGTCCAGGGCGAGCAGTTGCAGCTGTCGTGTCTCGACGGTGCGCTGCCGGAGTCGATGCTGGCCGAATGGCTGGAGCAGTTTGTCGAGTTCAGCCGTCAATTGCTGGCATCGCCCGAGCTGACCCTGGCTCAGGCGAGTCTGGTCAATGCGGCACAACTGACCCGCCTGATCGAGGGCTTCAACCCGAACGCCACCGGGCAGGCCTTGCCGTGCCGTTTCCTGCAGGAATTATTCTGCGAACAGGCGCGCCTGCATCCGCAACGCATCGCCCTGAGTATCAACGGTCAGCGCCTGACCTATGCCGAGCTGGATGCGCGCGCCAACCAGGTGGCCAATACCTTGCGCGCCCAAGGTGTGGCGGCGGATGAAATCGTCGCGGTCTACGGCCAGCGCTCGCTGGAAATCGTCATTGCCTTGTTGGGTACGCTCAAGGCCGGCGCTGCGTACTTGCCGCTGGACCCGAACTACCCGATCGAGCGCCTGGCGTTCATGCTCGCCGATACCGGCGCGCGCCAGCTGCTGGCCTGCCAGCCGCTGCCCGACGCATTGAGTCATGAGCGGATAATTTCCCTGATGCCCGGGGCCGAGGTCTGGGCCGCCGAGCAAACCGCACCTGCGCCTCAGGGCGACAGAGCCAACCTGGCCTACGTCATCTACACCTCCGGCTCCACCGGCAAACCCAAGGGCGTGATGATCAGCCATGCCAACGCCGTGGCCTCGACCCTCGCGCGCACTGGGTTTTATCGCCAGCCGCTGCGCGCGTTCCTGATGCTCTCGTCGTTCTCCTTCGACAGCTCGGTGGCCGGGGTGTTCTGGGCGCTGGGGCAGGGCGCGACCCTGTGCCTGCCGGACGAGGACAGCTACAAGGATCCGGCGCAACTCGCGGCGCTGATCCAGCGCGAAGAGATTTCCCACTACCTGACTCTGCCGTCCTACCACGCACAGATTCTCGAACACCTCGATCAGCAGACCCTGGCCTGCGTCATCGTTGCCGGCGAAGCCTGCAGCAACGCACTGGTGCAGCGACATCGCGAGGCATTGCCGGGGGTGGCACTGGTCAACGAATACGGCCCCACCGAAGGCACCGTGTGGTGCTCGGCCTGGGAATTGCCGCTCGGCCAGGACGCCGACAGCATTCCGATCGGCCGGCCGATTGCCGGCATGCGTATTCACGTGCTCGGCCCGGACCTGCAACCGGTGGCCGTGGGCGTCGAGGGTGAACTCTACGTCGGTGGTGCCGGCATTGCCCGGGGTTACCTGCAGCGTGCCACGCTGACGGCCGAGCGTTTTGTCCCCGACCTGTTCGCGAACGCGGCGGGCCAACGCCTGTACCGTACCGGTGACCTGGCGCGCTATCGCGCCGATGGCGTGCTGGAGTATCTGGGCCGGGTCGATCACCAGGTGAAAATCCGCGGCTTCCGCATCGAGCTGGGCGAAATCGAAGCGGCCATGCGCAACGCACCGGGCATCGAGGACGCCGCCGTCATCGCCCGGGAAACCCCGACCGGCCCGCAACTGCTGGGCTTCGTGGTGTCCCCGGCGGACACCGCCGACATCCGCCTCAACGAATTGCGCAGCCATCTGGCCGAGGCGCTGCCCGAGCACATGCAGCCGGCGCGCTTGCAGGTGCTGGAAGGTTTCCCGCTGATGCCCAATGGCAAGCTCAATCGCCAGGCCTTGCTCGATCTCGATGTGCGCCGCAGCGCCTTCGTCGCGCCGCGCAACGACCTGGAAAAAACCCTGGCGGCGATCTGGGCCGAGGCGCTGCATGTCGAGCGCGTCGGCGTGCACGACAGCTTCTTCGAACTCGGCGGGCACTCGTTGCTGGCCACGCGCATTCGCGCGCGGATTCAGGACGAACTGAACCTGGCGATCCCGCTCAAGCTGTTTTTCGACGGCGACACCCTGGAACGCCTGGCGGCGCAGATCGAGCAGTTCCGCCAGCAAAGTGAACACCAGGAAAACGATGTAGACGCCCTCGAAGCGTTGTTCGACGAAGTGGATGAGGAACACGCGCAATGAGTGCTGCACCGGACAGAATGATGACCCTGGCCCAGCGTTTCTGCGGCTTGAGCGCGGACGCCCGGCGTGCGTTGCAACAAAAGATGCACGCTCAGGGGCTGACCCTGGAATTGCTGCCGATCCCGCCACGGGACCGCACCGTCGACACGCTGCCGGCGTCCTACGCGCAGCAGCGCTTGTGGTTCCTCTGGCAGATGCAACCCCAGGCCACGGCCTACAACCTGACCGGTGCCTTCCGCCTCAATGGCGAGCTGAACCGCGATGCATTGGCGCAGACCCTGGCGACACTGGTGCAACGTCATGAGGTGTTGCGCACCACGTTCGTCTTCGACGAACAGCAAGTGCTGCAGCACATCCACCCGCAGATGGACACCCCGCTGGTCGAGGTCACTGCCGCCGACGACATCGAACTGCAACGCCAGATCGCCCTCAACGCCGAGCAGCCGTTCGACCTGCAGCACGGCCCGTTGATGCGCTGCCGCTTGATCCGCCTCGATGCCCGGCAGCATGTGCTGGTGCTGACCTTCCATCACATCGTCACCGATGGCGGCTCGCTGCCGATCCTGTTGCAGGAGTTCACCCAACTCTATGGACAACTCAGTGCCGGGCAGGCCGCGCAACTACCGGAACCAGGCATTCAATACGCTGACTTCGCCCGCTGGCAGCGCCTGTGGCTGGAGGCCGGCGAGGCCGAGCGTCAGCTCGATTACTGGCGCGGGCAGTTGGGCAGCGAGCACCCGCCACTGAACCTGCCGACCGACCGCCGTCGCCCGGCGATCCCGAGCCAGCAGGGCGCCAGCGTCGAGCTGAAAATCCCCGCTGCGTTGACCGCGCAACTGCGCGAGCTGGCCCGCCGCGAAGGCTGCACCCTGTTCATGCTGCTGATGGCCGCGCTGCAGACGCTGTTGCATCGCTACAGCGGCGAACAGGACATCCGTGTCGGCGTGCCGATTGCCAACCGCACCCGCCAGGACGTGGAAAACCTGCTGGGCTTTTTCGTCAACACCCAGGTGCTGCGCAGCCAGCCCCGGGCCGACCAGCCGTTCGTGCAATTGCTGGCCGAGGTCAAGGCCGCAGCGCTCGGCGCGCAGGCCCATCAGGACCTGCCGTTCGAGCAACTGGTCGATGGCCTGGGCGTGGAGCGCAGCCTGAGCCACACGCCGCTGTTCCAGGTGATGTTCAACCACCAGCGCGACAGTGGCGACCCGCAACGCTGGGACTTGCCGGGCCTGAGCGTCGAACCGCTGATCTGGGACGAAAAGACCACCAAGTTCGACCTGATGCTCGACACCGTCGAAAGCGACGAGGGCATCCACGCATCGTTCGTCTACGCCACCGAACTGTTCGACGCCGCGACCATTGAGCGTCTCGGCCGCCACTGGCTGAACCTGTTGCAGGCCATCTGCAGCGACCCAGGTGTGGCCTTGGCCGACCTGAGCATGCTCGACGCTGCCGAACAGCAGGCCACCTTGCTGGACTGGAATCGCAGCGCCGAAATCAACGCGGCTGAAACCGCGAATGCCCTGTGTGCCCATCAACTGATTGAAGCCCAGGCCGCCGCGCACCCGCACAACATTGCCGTGACCTGCGAAGGCATCACCCTCACTTACGCAGAACTGAACAGCCGCGCCAACCGCATTGCCCATCGTCTGCGCGAGCGCGGGGTCGGCCCGGACGTGTTGGTGGGCATCGCCCTGGAGCGCTCGCTGGAGATGATCGTCAGCCTGCTGGCGATCCTCAAGGCCGGTGGCGCCTATGTGCCGCTGGACCCGGATTACCCGCAGGATCGCCTGGCCTACATGCTCGCCGACAGCGGTACGCGCCTGTTGCTGACCGATTCGGCCCTGATGCCGCGCCTGCCGTTGAACGAAGGCATTGAAGTGATCTGCCTCGATCACGCCAGCGACTGGCTCGATGAGGTCAGTACTGACAACCTGCCGAACCTGACCGCTGCCGCGAACCTGGCCTACGTCATCTACACCTCCGGTTCCACCGGCAAACCCAAGGGCACGCTACTGCCCCACAGCAACCTGACCCGCCTGTTCAGCGCCACCGGGCACTGGTTCGGTTTCAATGCGGACGATGTCTGGAGCCTGTTCCATTCCTACGCCTTCGACTTTTCCGTATGGGAAATCTTTGGCGCGCTGTTCTACGGCGGCAAGCTGGTGGTCGTGCCGCACGCGGTCAGCCGCTCCCCGGAAGACTTCGCCCGCTTGCTCAGTGATGAAGGTGTCACGGTACTCAACCAGACCCCCTCGGCCTTCCGCCAGTTGATGCCGTTCGCCTGCGCCAACGCGCAAGGCATGGCCCTGCGTTACGTGGTGTTCGGTGGCGAGGCGCTGGACGTGGCCAGCCTGCGGCCGTGGTACGACGCTTTCGATGACCGGCAGCCGTTGCTGATCAACATGTACGGCATCACTGAAACCACGGTGCACGTGACCTACCGCCCGCTGTCCCGCGCCGACCTCGATGGCGCCAACAGCTCGCCGCTGGGCGAGCCGATCGCCGACCTGCGCTGGTACGTGCTCGACCCGCGCCTGAACCCGGTGGCCAAGGGCTGCGTCGGTGAGCTGTACGTCGGCGGTGCCGGCCTGGCCCGGGGTTATCACCAGCGTGCCGACCTGACCGCGACGCGCTTTGTGCCGGACCTGTTCGCCGCTGAGCCGGGCGCACGCCTGTATCGCACCGGCGACCTGGCGCGGTATTGCGCCGATGGCAGCATCGAGTACGCCGGGCGTATCGACCATCAGGTGAAGATCCGTGGCTTTCGCATCGAACTGGGGGAAATCCAGGACCGCCTGCAAAGCCACCCGGCCATCGAGCAAGCGCTGGTCCTGGCACCGCAGGTCAACGGCAGCCAGCAACTGGTGGCGTGGTTCACTGCGACCAACGACGACAAGGATTTGCGCCAGTCCCTGCGCGAACATTTGCAGGGCGGTCTGCCGGACTACATGGTGCCGGCGCACCTGATCAGACTCGAGCACTGGCCGCTGACCAGCAACGGCAAGCTGGATCGCAACGCACTGCCCAAGCCTGATGCGGCGCTGGCGCAGCAGGCTTACACGGCGCCGATGGATGAGCTGCAAAGCGAGTTGGCGGCGATATGGCAAGACGTGCTCAAGCTCGAGCGCGTAGGCATCGACGACAACTTCTTCGAACTGGGCGGTGACTCGATTATCTCCATCCAGGTAGTCAGCCGCGCGCGTCAGGCCGGGATTCGCATCACCCCGCGCGACCTGTTCCAGCACCAGACCGTGCAGAGCCTGGCGAAGGTTGCTGTGCGCAGCGCCGGGCTGGTCATCGATCAGGGGCCGGTGCGCGGTGACGTGTTGCTGACGCCGATCCAGCACTGGTTCTTCGAACAATCCATCGAAGCCCGTCATCACTGGAACCAGTCGGTATTGCTGGAACTGCGCGAGCCACTGGACAGCGGCTGCCTGCAACAGGCGCTGGCGGCGTTGCTGGAACATCACGATGCATTGCGCCTGCGTTTGCGTCAGGTCGATGTTGTCTGGCAACAGGCACAAGCCGAGCAGTGGAGCAGCGCCGATATACTGTGGCAGCGCCAAGCCGCCGAGGCCGATGAGCTGCTTGAACTGTGCAACGCCGCACAGGCGAGCCTGAATTTGCAGGACGGCCCGTTGCTGCGTGCCTTGCTGGTGGACATGGGCGCGGCAGGCCAGCGCCTGTTGCTGGTGGTGCATCACCTGGCGGTGGACGGCGTTTCCTGGCGTCTGCTGCTCGAAGACCTGCAAGCTGCCTACGCTCAGGCACGTCGGGCCGAGCCGCTGCGCCTGCCGGCCAAGACCAGCGCCTATCAGGCCTGGGCCGCACGTTTGCAACTGCATGCGCAAAGCCCGGCGCTGGCGCAGCAAGCCGCTTACTGGCAAGCCCAATACCAGGACGTTGCGGTGCAACTGCCGGCGGACAACCCGCAAGGCAGTCTGGCCAGCCGGCACGCCATCAGCGTAGAAACCGTGCTCGACAGCACCTTGACCCGCCAACTGTTGCAAGACGCCCCCGCGGCTTACCGCACCCAGGTCAACGACCTGTTGCTGACGGCGCTGGCGCGGGTACTGGGCCAGTGGACCGGTCAATCCTCGACCCTGGTCAAACTGGAAGGCCACGGCCGTGAAGACCTGTTCGACGACATCGACCTGACCCGCACCCTGGGCTGGTTCACCTCGATTTTCCCGGTCAAGCTCACCCCGGCCGACGACCTGGCCGCGAGCATCAAGGCGGTCAAGGAACAGCTGCGCGCCGTGCCCGACAAAGGCATCGGCTTCGGCATCCTACGCTATCTGGCCGACGTTGGCCTTGAGGCGCTGTCGTCACCCCAGGTCACCTTCAACTACATGGGCCAGTTCGACGCCAGCTTCGACGAGCAGGCGCCGTGGCGTCCGGCGAAGGAAAGCGGCGGCGCCGAGCAGGGCGCCTCGGCCGAGCTGGACCGGGGCCTGAGCATCAACGGCCAGGTCTACGCTGGCCAACTGCGCTTGAGCTGGACCTTCAGTAGCGACCTGTTCAAAGCGCAAACCGTGCAGCACCTGGCCGATGCCTATGCCATGGAGTTGCAACGGCTGATCGAACATTGCCTGAGCGGTGCCGGCGGCTTGACCCCGAACGACGTACCGCTGGTGCGCGTCGATCAGGCGCAGCTCGATGCCCTGCCGCTGGCGGCCAGCCGCATCGAAGACATCCTGCCGCTGTCGCCGATGCAGCAAGGCATGTTGTTCCACAGCCTGTTCGCCCCGGATGCCGGTGCCTACGTGCCGCAGATGCGCGTGGATGTGCAGGGGCTGGACGTCGAGGCGTTCCGCAACGCCTGGCAGCAGACGCTGCAGCGTCATGAAGTGCTGCGCGCGGCGTTCTTCAGCGAAAGCAACGGCTCGCGGCCACTGCAAGTGATCCTGGCCGACGCCACGCTGCCGATGAGCCTGCTCGACTGGCGCGACCGGCCTGATCTGCCGCACGCGCTGGAGCGACTGGCCGAGGACGATCGCCTGCGCGGTTTCGACCTGACGGCGGCACCGCTGCTGCGCCTGACCCTGGTGCAGACCGCCGATGACAGCCATCACCTGATCTTCACCAACCACCACATCCTGCTGGATGGCTGGAGCACCTCGCAGTTGTTCGGCGAAGTGCTGCAGCGGTATTCCGGAATCATGCCCGCGCCGAGCGTCGGTCGTTATCGCGATTACATGAGCTGGCTGGGCACCCGTGACCGCGCTGCGTGCGAAGCGTTCTGGCTGGAGCAATTGCACGCCTTCACCGAGCCGACCCGTCTGGCCGGCGCCTTGCCGGGGCCGGTCGCAGGGCAGGGCGACGGTCATCGCACCCTGCACCTGAGCCTGGACCGCGCGGCCACCGAGCGCCTCAGCGGTTTCGCCCGCCAGGCCCGCGTCACGCCCAACACCCTGCTGCAAGCCGCCTGGCTGTTGATATTGCAGCGCTACACCGGCCAGTCGACGGTGGCGTTCGGCGCCACGGTGTCGGGGCGTCCGAGTGAGTTGCAAGGCATCGAGCAGCAGATCGGGTTGTTCATCAACACCTTGCCAGTGATCGCCACGCCGCACCCCGAGCGCACGGTCAGCCAATGGGTCGATGAAGTCCAGGCGCTCAACCTCAGGTTGCGCGAAGTCGAGTACACGCCGCTGGCGGACGTGCAGCGCTGGGCCGGTCATTCCGGCGAGGCGCTGTTCGACACCCTGCTGGTGTTCGAAAACTACCCGGTGGCGCAAGCGTTGGAGGAGGGCAACAGCAGCGTGCTGAAATTCTCCGGCATCAATGACCACGACCAGACCAGTTTCCCGCTGGCCATTGCCGCCGAGCTGGGCGAATGCCTGGACCTGCGTTTCAACTACGACGTGGCACTGTTCAGTGCCGAAGCCATCAAGGGTTTGAGCACTCGGCTGGTGGCGTTGCTCGATGCCATGGTCTGCGCGCCGCAGCAACCCTTGGGGCGCTTGAGCCTGCTCGATGCCGCGCAAACGGCGCAGCAGGTCGAAGGCTTCAACCGGACCGCACAGGTCTGGGCGGATGTGCGCCCGGTCTACCAGTGCTTCGAAGCCCAGGTACTGCAAACCCCGGAGACCCCGGCCCTGGTGTTTGCCGGCCGGACCCTCAGCTATCGAGAACTCAATCAACAGGCCAACCAACTGGCGCACCACCTGCG
Source organism: Pseudomonas sp. PDM28 (assembly GCF_019219115.1). Lineage (NCBI taxonomy): Bacteria > Pseudomonadati > Pseudomonadota > Gammaproteobacteria > Pseudomonadales > Pseudomonadaceae > Pseudomonas > Pseudomonas sp. PDM28. Next base: position 328,837 of record NZ_JAHUWG010000008.1, on the reverse strand, counting down.
CAGCCAGGGCGTCAGCGCCGAAGTGTTGGTGGGCATCGCTGCCGAGCGCTCGCTGGAACTGGTGATCGGCTTGCTGGCGATCATGAAGGCTGGTGGTGCCTACGTGCCGCTGGACCCTGACTACCCGCGCGAGCGCCTGGAACACATGTTCGACGACAGTGGCGTGCACCTGCTGCTGACCCAGCGGCATCTGCTTGAGCAGTTGCCGATTCCGGCCGCCACCACGGCGATCTGCCTGGACGACATGGCGCCGCTGCTCGAAGGGCTGAGCGACGAAAACCTGCCCTGCGTGGTCGAGCTGCAATCGCTGGCCTACATGATCTACACCTCCGGCTCCACCGGCAAACCCAAGGGCGCGGCCAACCGTCACGATGCCTTGTACAACCGCCTGGCGTGGATGCAGGGCGCCTATCCGCTGGACGGGCGCGACACCGTCTTGCAGAAAACCCCGTTCAGTTTCGACGTGTCGGTCTGGGAGTTCTTCTGGCCGCTGATGACCGGCGCACGGCTGGCCGTGGCCGAACCGGGTGCTCATCGCGATCCGGCGCAACTGGTCAGCCTGATCGAGCAGTACCGGGTCAGCACCCTGCATTTCGTGCCGTCGATGTTGCAGGCGTTTGTCCAGGGCGAAGGCTTCGAGCGTTGCGCCAGCCTGCGGCAGATCATGTGCAGTGGCGAAGCCTTGTCGGCAGACCTGCAGCACAGCCTGTTTCGCGTCCTGCCGGACGTCGGCCTGTACAACCTGTACGGCCCGACCGAAGCAGCGATCGACGTGACCCACTGGACCTGTGTCGATGACGGCGGGTTCAGCGTGCCGATCGGTTATCCGATTGCCAACCTGGTGATCTACATCCTCGACGACAGCCTGCAACCGCAGGTGCAGGGTTGTGTGGGCGAGCTGTACCTGGGCGGCATCGGCCTGGCCCGTGGTTACCACAACCGTCCGGACCTGACCGCCGAGCGCTTCGTCGCCAGCCCGTTCGGTGAGCAGGGCGAGCGCCTGTACCGCACCGGCGATCTGGCGCGCTACCGCGAAGACGGCGTGATCGAATACGTCGGCCGCATCGACCATCAAGTGAAGATCCGCGGCTTGCGCATAGAGCTGGGGGAAATCGAAGCCTGCCTGCTTGAGCATCCACAGGTGCGCGAAGCCGTGGTGATCGCCCTCGATGTCGGCAAGTCCAAGCAATTGGTGGCTTACGTTGTCGGTCATGCGGACCTTGAGCCACTCAAGCAACACCTGCGCAACGCGCTGCCCGAGCATATGCAGCCAAGCCACCTGTTGCTGCTCGATCAGTTGCCGGTGACACCCAACGGCAAGCTCGACCGCCGCGCATTGCCGCAACCGGACCAGCAAGTACGCGAATACGTTGCGCCGCGCAGTGCCGTGGAAGCGACGCTGCAAGCGGTGTGGCAGGCGTTGTTCGAAGTGCCGCAAGTGGGCATGCACGACAACTTCTTCGAGCTGGGCGGCGATTCCATCGTCTCGATCCAGGCCGTCAGCCGCGCACGCAAGGCCGGCTTGAGCATTTCGCCCAAGCATGTGTTCAGCCATCCGACCCTCGCCGAACTGGCGACGGTCGCCCAACCCGTCGCGGCGGATCAAGCCGTGCCGACTGTGGTTGCACCGGCAGCAAAAATCGAGCTGAGTGAAGCGCAATATCAGGCGCTGGAACTGACAGCGGACGAAGTCGAGGACGTTTATCCGCTGTCGCCGATGCAGCAAGGCATGCTCTTCCACTCGGTGCAGGACGGCGATTCTGGGCTGTACGTCAACCAGATCGAAGTGGGCGTGCGCGGCGTGGATGGCGCGCGCTTCCGCGAAGCCTGGGCCGATGCTGCCCGGCGTCACGGGATTCTGCGCACTGCCTTCCTCTGGGAAGGCGACAAGGAACCGCTGCAAGTGGTGCGGCGCGATGCGCCTGCGCTGCTGACCGAGCTGGACTGGCGCGGGCTGGATGATCAGCCTGAACGCGTCCGCCAACTGGCCCTGGAGGAGCGCGAACGCGGCTTCTCGCTCAATCGCGCGCCCTTGTTGCGCTTGTTGCTGGTGCGTCTGGAAGACGACCGCTATCGCCTGATCTGGACCTACCACCACATCCTCATGGACGGCTGGAGCGTGTCGCGCCTGATCGGTGAAGTGCTGCGCCATTACAGCGGCGATGAGCACGAGCCGGTGGCCGCCTATCGCGACTACATCGACTGGCTCGGCCAGCAAGTCGCCGAGGCCAGCGAGGCGTTCTGGAAAGGCCAACTCGCCAACCTCGAAGGCGCCACGCACCTGGCCCGCGCCTTGCCGGTCAAGGCGCCGCAAGCGGGTTACCACGCGATCTATACGCACCTGAATGCCGGGCAGACCGCGCGTTTGCAGGCGTTTGCCCAGCAACAGCAGGTGACGCTCAACACTCTGGTGCAAGCCGCGTGGTTGCTGCTGTTGCAGCGCTACACCGGCCAGCGCACGGTGACGTTCGGCGCCACCGTGTCCGGGCGTCCGGAAATCCTCAACGGCTCCGAGAACATGCTCGGGCTGTTCATCAACACCTTGCCGGTGGTCAACAGCGTGCCGACCGAGGCCCGCGTCGGTGACTGGCTGCGCGAGATCCAGGCCTGCAACCTCGACATCCGCGACTTCCAGCAAACCCCGCTGAGCGATATCCAGCGCTGGGCCGGGCAGGGCGGGCAGTCGTTGTTCGACAGCATCATCGTGTTCGAAAACCAGCCGGTGGACCGCACCCTGCGCGAATGGAACGGCGACTCGCTGCGCTTTGAAGACGTGTCCGATTTCGGCCTGACCAGCTTCGCCATGGACCTGATGGTCAGCCTCGACGAGGGGCTGCGCATCGAGTACATGCACCAGCGCGACCAGTTCGATCTGGCGACCGTCGAAGTCCTGCGCGGCCACATGGAAAGCCTGATGCAGCGCCTGTGCGACGACGCCGGGCGTGCCGTCGGTGAGCTGGGCCTGCTGACCCTGGACGAAGGCCGGGCGCTGGACGGCGAACTGCAAGTGGTGGCGGACGGTGACGAGACACCGGTGCACGAGCTGATCCGTCAGCGTGCGCGACTGCAACCGGATCACACGGCGTTGGTGCTCAGTTATGCCGAGCGCGACGCCGAGCACCTGAGCTACGCCGAGCTGGACCGGCGCTCCGATGCGTTGGCGGTGCATCTGCTGGAACAAGGCGTGCAGGCCGAAGACGTGATCGGCGTGTTCATGGAGCGTTCGCTGGAGCTGGTGGTGTCGTTGCTGGCAGTGATGAAATGCGGCGCCGCCTACGTGCCGCTGGACCCGCAATACCCGCAGGAACGCCTGCGCTACATGATGGCCGACAGCGACATGCGCCTGCTGCTGACCCAGGAACGGCTGCGCGACACAGCGCAGTTGAATCCGGGCACGGCGATGGTCGCGGTGGACCGATTGAACCTCGACGTCGAGGTGCCGGCACCGCAACGTGCAGTGCACGCCGAGCAACTGGCCTACCTGATCTACACCTCCGGTTCGACCGGCAAACCGAAGAGCGTCGCCGTCGCCCACGGACCCCTGAGCATGCACGTACAGGCCATCGCCGAGCTGTACGAAATGGACCCGGGCAATCGCGAACTGCACTTCATGTCGTTCGCCTTCGATGGCGCCCATGAACGCTGGATCACCGCGCTGATCAGCGGCTCGACCCTGGTCATTCGCGACAATACGTTGTGGACCGCCGAGCAGACCCTGGCCGTGCTGCACCGCCAGCGCATCAGCGTCGCCTGCTTCCCCCCGGCGTACCTGCTGCAACTGGCCGAGCACGCCGAACTGCAGGGCGGTGATCCGCCGCCGGTGCGCATCTACTGCTTCGGTGGCGATGCGGTGCCGGACGCCACGTTCGAGCGGGTCAAGCACACACTCAAGCCGCAATACCTGGTCAACGGCTACGGCCCGACGGAAACCGTGGTCACACCGCTGCTGTGGAAGATCGCCGCCGACGGCCACTGCCAGGCAATGTACGCGCCGATTGGCCAACGCGTCGGCAGCCGCAGCCTGCACGTGCTGGACATGGACCTCAACCCGCTGCCGGTGGGCATGGTCGGCGAGCTGTACATCGGCGGACGGGGTGTCGCGCGCGGTTACCATCGTCATCCGTGGCAGAGCGCCGAGCGCTTCGTCGCCGACCCGTTCAGCCCTGAAGGCGGACGCCTGTACCGTACCGGTGACCTGGTGCGCCGTCGCGAAGATGGCGTGTTCGACTACGTCGGGCGCATCGACCATCAGGTCAAGGTGCGCGGCTTCCGCATCGAACTGGGCGAAATCGAAGCCCGCTTGCGCGAGCAGGCCGGGGTCAACGATGCGCTGGTGGTCGTGCGGGACAACGGCCAGGGGCCGCAACTGGTGGGCTATGTGGTGGCGGCGCAAGACGATGGCCTCGGCCCGCGTTGCCAGGCGGCATTGCGCGAAAGCCTGCCCGACTACATGGTGCCGACGCAGGTCGTGGTGCTGCCACGCTTCCCGCTGACACCCAACGGCAAGCTCGACCGCAAGGCCCTGCCGGATCCGGCCTTCACCGGCCGCGACTACGTGGCCCCGCGCACGCCGCTGGAATGGGCGCTGGCGGACATCTGGCAACAGGTGCTGGGCATCGAGAAGGTCGGTATCACCGACAACTTCTTCGAGTTGGGCGGCGATTCGCTGCGCACCCTCAAGGTAATCTCGAAAGTGCGCGCGCTGAACGAGCCGGATTTCCAGATCAAGCTGCGCGACATGATGGCCAAACCGACGATTGCCGGGTTGTCCGGTGTCGACGAGCAGCCCGTGCGCCAGAGTCCGCAACCGCTGTTGCTGCTCAATCAGCTGGTGGCGGATCAACCGGCATTGTTCTGCCTGCACGCCGGTTTCGGCACGGTGTTCGATTACGAGCCGTTGGCCCGGCGCCTGGACGGTGAGCGCACGGTGTACGGCGTGCAATGCCGGATGCTGCTCGACCGGCAATGGCACGACACCTCGCTTTCGCAGATGGCCGCCGACTACGTCGAGGCGATCCGTGCCAGACAACCCCAGGGGCCGTACCACGTATTGGGCTGGTCGCTGGGCGGGGCGTTGGCGTTGCTGGTGAGTGAGCTGTTCGAACAGCAGGGCCAGCGTGTGGCGTTCGTCGGTCTGGTGGACAGCTTTGTACCGACCCAGGCCAATGCCGTTGTCAGTGCGGATGAGTGGCGAGTGGATCTGGCCGAGTTCCTCGGTGCAACCTTGGGCATGGATGGCGAGGTGATCGCCCGGGCGTTGAGTACCGAGTCGGTGGGGGACCACGATGCCGTGGCGCGGATCATCCGCGCGGTGATCGACAGCCAAAGCGATCAGGCCAGTGGTTATGCGCTGCTCGGTGCCGATGAGCTGGCTCAGACGTTCATGGTCAGCACACGCTTGAAGGCGCTGTCACGGCAGGTCGACACCCTGCCGATTCCGCAAGCCGGGCTGCATTGCTGGTGGGCCGATGGCAACCCGACAGCCGAACGCGCCACGCTCGAACGCCAGCAACCGCGGCTGCGTGAGGTGCAAAGGGTGACGGCCGGGCACTTCGATATCCTGCAGCAGAATGAGTGCCTGGATGCCGTGGTGGCGCTGCTTGGCCGGGAGGTGGTGCCGCAGGTCTAAGCCGATAATTTGTGGAGGGCTTGCCTGTGATGTGGGGCTTGCCTGTGGTCTGGGGCTTGCCTGTGGTCAGGGGCTTGCCTGTGATTTGGGGCTTGCCTGTGGCGAGGGGGCTTGCCCCCGTTGGGCTGCGAAGCGGCCCCAAAACCAGCCACTGCGGTTATTCAGGCATACCGCATTGTTCTGGTTTACGACTGCTTCGCAGCCGAACGGGGGCAAGCCCCCTCGCCACAGGCAAGCCCCCTCACCACAGGGAAGTGGTCCTGGCCACAGATTGTCATTCGGTTTGAGCAGTTCTTGAGCTCCCCCTAATGAACGACCCTCCCGGTTCGTTTACCAGGGCAAGCCTGTTTATTTTTTGGAGACTACCGCCCATGGCACTGCACCCGGACATCGAAGGTTTTCTGGAGCTGGCCGAGTTCGGCCGCCTCAGCGGCAAAAGCCAACCCATGCACGAGCTGACGCCTGGCGAAGCCCGACAACAATTCGAACAAACGTCGCAGTTGCTCGATGCCACCCCGACGGGCGCATTGATTGTGACGGCGGTCAGCCTGCCCGCGCGGGACGGGCATGTGCTCAACGCGCGGCTGTACGCCAAACCGCAACCGCACAACGAGCCGCGCCCGGTGTTGTTGTACTTCCATGGCGGCGGCTACGTGGTGGGCAGCCTCGATTCCCACGACACCCTGTGCCGGCGTCTGGCGCTGGCTGGGGAATTTGCCGTCTTGTCGGCGGATTATCGGCTGGCGCCGGAACACCGTTTCCCCACCGCTTACAACGATGCCGAAGACGTAACGCGTTGGCTGGCTGTTACCGGTGCCCAAGCCTTGGGACTGGACGCGAGGCGCATTGCGCTGGCAGGGGATAGCGTCGGCGGCAGCCTGGTGGCATCGCTGTGCATCGCCATGGCCCAGGACCCGCTGGGATGGCCGCTGGTGCCGCGCCTGCAAGTGTTGCTCTACCCGGTGATCGACGCGGTAAAAAAACGACCGTCGCTTGAGCGATTCGCCGAAGGCTATCTGCTGGAAGCCACCACGCTGGAATGGTTCTACCAGCAATACCAACGCAGCGAAGCGGATCGTGCCGACTGGCGTTTTTCACCGCTGTACGCGGAGCGCGTGGAAAGCCTGACGCCGACGGTGCTGTGGCTGGCCGAGTACGATCCATTGCTCGATGAAGGTTTGGCCTGGGCCGAAAAACTGCGGGCCGCAGGGCAACCTCTGGTGCTGGAGGTGAAGACCGGCATGACTCACGACTTTGCGCGCATGGGCGAGATGGTCCAGGAAGTGCCGGGGATGCTGGTGCAACTGGCGGCGCAGATCAGCGAAAGCCTGGTCTGATTTGTGGGAATTGCCCTGAGGTCGATCAGTTAAGCACAACCCCTGTGGGAGCGAGCTTGCTCGCGATAGCGGTCGTACATTCAACATCTATGTGTCTGACCCAACGCCATCGCGAGCAAGCTCGCTCCCACAGGTCTATCGGTGATCTGGATATTGTGGTCAGGGCGGATCAAGCCGATCCAGCGCCCGATTCACCGCCAGTTCCCCCAGCATGATCACCTGCGCAATCCCCAACAGCACATTGCGACTTGTCCCCTGTAAATGATCCACCAGATCGTTGGCCATGACATTGGCCGACGCCAACGACTCACAAGCGTGCACCAACAGGGTTTCGGTACTGAGTTCGGGGTTCACGATGAACATGGTACTGAGTGTGCGCGGGGTGGCCATGATGTTGGGGCCTGGATCGAAGGCGCATTCGGCGGTTTCGTGGACTCGTCTTGATTCGGGACTTTCGTGTGGGGAGGCCGGGTCGGTGTCCGGCGGATTCGGAGTTACCTTGAACATAGATTTGGGTCCTGTTAGTGAGCTACCACCGCCTCTCTACTAATAAGAAGGGCGGTAGCTGTGCGCAGGTTAGTAGACCGGGGACCCAGGGAGCCGGCGCGCCCGAGGGCGCCCTGCACACAGCCACCATAAAGTGCAGGGATGGATACCTGACTATTTGATGGGCTATACACCCTGGGTAACCACGGGCTACTAAACCCGATCACTGACAATCAGTGACCCGAACCAAGTTACCGACCACCCCCAAGGCGCACAAGCCGGCGGATTCTGGCGTACCTGTAGGCAACGACGCAAGGCGTTGTGGCTTTCATGAAGTAACCTGTAGGCCGCTTAACACGGATAACGCAATACCTGTAGGAGCTGGCTTGTCGGGTCGCCGCATCGCAGCGATGGTCGTTAACGATGACGCGTGAGAACTGGATAAACGCGGCGCACTTGAGAACATCGCCAGCAATCGAGCGTCGACCGGCTGCTCCTACAGGTACTGCGTGAAGAACCAAAAAAAGCAGTCCCTCGACACTTCACTCAAAACTGCTAAATTCATCGCCCGATTGGCACGACAAGGAGTGTTCGTTCATGAAATTTGGCTACCTGATCATCTACGTCAAGGATGTAGAGGCCTCTCTCAAGTTCTTCTCATCGGCCTTCGGGCTCAGCGTTCGATTCCTCCATGAGTCAGGCACTTATGGCGAACTGGAAACCGGCGAAACCGCGCTGGCATTCGCCGCCGATGAACTGGCCGCATCGAACTTCAGCACCGGTCATGTCCCGGCGCACTCATCCCTCAAACCGTTAGGCATCGAAGTCGGGCTGGTAACCGAGGATGTCCCCGCGGCCCATGCCAAAGCGATCCGAACAGGCGCTAGCGAAATCGCTGCCCCGACTACCAAGCCCTGGGGGCAAACCGTGTCTTACGTTCGATGCCCTGACGGAACGCTGGTTGAGCTGTGCACACCCGTAAACGCTACCGAGAGTGAGTCTTGAAAGCCGGGCGCGAAGCGAACCACGCAGATAAGTCTGGCAGTAACCTGCAAGTGGTCACGTCAACGAACCCATTGGCGATACTTAAAATCTCAGGGATTACGCCGCAAATCCGGGAGTTGGAAACGGAGGCCGTTGCAGAGGGCTTCAGGTTCCTCTCCCGGTTGATCGAGGAATGGGAAAGCGGTGCCAATCGATTCGATCAGCAGGGTGAGTGTCTTTTCGGGGCGTTTCGCAACGGGCGGCTGGTTGCCATAGGCGGTCTTTCGTCAGACCAATTTGCCGAATCGGATGTAGGGCGATTACGGCGGGTCTACGTCGCACGTGCATCAAGGGGCCAGAATGTGGGCAAAGCGTTGGTGCAGCAACTGCTGGAACTGGCGTCCAGGCATTTCCGCGTTGTGCGACTGTCCACGGACACACCCGAAGGCGCTGCCTTTTACCTTCGCTGCGGGTTCCAGCCGATACAGGATGATTTCGCCACGCATATGAAGTCGTTGGTGGAGTGACATAGCCGATGCGAACTTTTAGAAAAAACCTCATCAGTTGCCTGATATTCCCCATCGCCCCAGTCGCCGTCATTTATCTCACCGCCGCCCTGTGCAGGGACATCTGGGTGGAAAGTTTCTACACGCCCGGCGAGGATGGCGGGGAAGTCGAACTCACGTTGACGCTCTACATCTTTCCGCTGCTGCTGATTATTTTTGCCCCTTTGCTGGCGGGGCTGACCGTGTTGACTCGTTGGGGCGCGCGGCGCTTTGCACCTGGTGCCTGGTGGCGGTGGGGCATGGCGATTCCACGTGTCATCCTGGCGGCCATTCCATTGTTTATGTTTTTGCTTTCGACCGGTTTTCTGATGGGGGATGTACTCGGCCCTTTCAGGCATTGGCAGGTGGCGTGTGCGTGGGTAGCCTGCGCGGTCACCGTAGGAGCATTTGTGGTTCAGCAATTCTCACGCCTGAAGGAATAGTTCTCAAGCCACGGAGGGGGTTGCCGAGCTATCTTCCGCATCGCGTATCGGCTATGTAATATCGACATCGGCCCGATGCTACCCGCCGTTCACTCCCGCCGGGAAAGAGAAAAGCGTCTCCTCCTTATTGATCAGCCGTTGCGATCCGGTGCGACCTGACCCGCTTTGAACCACCTGCTACTAGGATGAACACGCCATGACCACGCAGGACATTTCGCTTCAAGACATCGCCGCACCTGAAGGCGTTTGTTATGGCTGCGGCAGCCAGAACCCGCACGGGCTGCACATCAAGAGCTTCTGGCATGAAGACGGGGTGCATGTCATGGCCGAGCATATGCCCGATGACAAGTATTGCGGCTGGCCGGGTCTGGTTTACGGCGGTTTGATCGCGATGCTGGTCGATTGCCACTCCAACTGGGCCGCGATGGCTTATCACTACCGCGCCGAACAGCGCGAAGTGGGCAGTTTGCCCCACGTCACCTGCGTCACCGGTAACCTGGGCATCAAGTACATCAAGCCTACCCCGATGGGCGTACGCCTGACATTGCGGGCAAGAGTCGAGGGTGATGTCGGGCGCAAAAGTCGCGTCATCTGTGAGATTTTCGCCGGGGACGTCCTGACCGCTGTCGGGGACTCCACGTTTGTCCGCGTCGATACCGAGCAACTACGGGCCGCCGCTCACGACAACAAGGTCGGTTCCTGACCCCGGCGCCTCACCGTTCGTCAGCGAGCCAGCACCTTTCCCGATGTCGGGTCTTCCAAGGTTTTATACCTCACCGGGGAGACCCAAATAATGAACAGGAAAATGCTCGCCCTCATGGCTGCGGGTCTGCTGTCGACGGGCTGGTTTTTTGCGCTGGTCGCCGAGAACGCGACGGCGGGTTCCGCTGTCCCGCCTGCTGCCGTTCCTGGCATCAACCAGCCGCAGGTTGCTGAATCCAAAGACGAGAAGGCCGACAAGAAGGGCGAGGAGGCCGCGGGCTCAAACTCCGGCGCCGATTCGCAAGCGGCAGAAAAGGATGCCGCGACCTCAAGTGGTTCGAAGGACGAAGTAAAGGAGCCCACGCAGTGACGGCCTGAATCGACCGGTTTTTCCCGGCCATCACGCGACGTCTACGCCATCACCCGGTTGCGCCCGCTCTGCTTGGCCCGATAGAGACGCTCATCGGCCAGTTTCAGTACGCTTTCGGGCATCGGGGTGTCCGCACTCCGGCAAGCCACGCCGATGGACATCGTCAGCTTTCCAACCTGCGGCACCTCGGTCTGTGCGATGTGCTCGCGTATCCGCTCGGCAATGACCCTGGCGGTATCCAGCGGCGTATCCGGAAGGATCAGCGCGAACTCTTCACCACCGGAGCGGCAGGCGAGGTCGCCGGTCCGGGAGTTCTGCTTGAGTATGCCGGCGACCTCTTTCAGGGCCACGTCACCGGCGTCATGCCCGAAGGTGTCGTTGACCTTTTTGAAGTGATCGATATCCAGCGCCAGCACCGAATAGGCTTGCCCGGTTTTTGCCAGCAGATCCAGTACGCCGCCCATGGCCCTTCGATTGGCCAGGCCGGTCAGGGGATCGCTTTGCGCTTCGTGGCTGAGCTGGCCAAGCTTTTGCTGGAGCAGCTGCACACCGGTCAGCATGGCCTGGCGAATGGCCGATGCGTCGCGGTACCAGGCATGGACTTGCCGCAGTTGCTCGGTCGTTTGCGGGGCGGCCAACTGGTCGGCGGCTGCCGATAACTGGCGCAACGGGCGGGCGATCAGGGCGGTCCCGAGCAAAATCAGCCCCAGGCCCAACAGCCCGGCAGGGATCATGCCCAGGACCATGTCGCGCATGAGTTGTCCCAGCGGCGCCAGGCTGAGGTCCCGGGGTTGTTGCGCGACAACCGCCCAGTTGGCGTCCGGCACCTGGGCAAAACCGGCGAGCATGGGCACACCTTTGTAGTTCGGGCCTTCCAGGGAGCCACGTTCGCCGCGCAAGGCCGCATCGACCGTCAGGCTCCAGCCCAGGACCTCACCGATGCGCTTCTGGTCCGGGTGATACAGCAGCCGCCGATTACCGTCGGCGATGAACGCAAAGGTCCCTTCGTGATGGAAGTGACGGCTGATGATCGTATGAAAGGTGCTTTGCTTGAGCAGGTAGACCGAGCCGCCGACGACGCCGAGGAGCGCCCCTGACGGGTTGAAAACCGGTTGTGAAATGAACACCACCAGGTTGCCCGCCGCGGAAACGTAAGCGGCGCTGACCGATGGACGACGCTCCTTGAGCGCCTGCTGGATGCCTTCCGACGTCAACGTGGCGCCGACAATCTGCGAGGTATCCGGATAGGCCTGCAGGACTTTGCCTGCCGCATCCACAATGGCAATGGAGTTGAAGTCGGCATCCTGGGCTTGCAGGCGGATGGCTTCTTTGCGCAGCACTTCGGGGTCGTTCCAGTGCCGGCCAAGTGTGTTGGCGCTGTAGTTCAAGCGACTGTGCGCCGAATTCAGGAACTCACCGATGCTGGAAGCGACTTTTGCGGCATAGGCTGCGTTGGCCTCAAGCGTCGTATGGATCAGGGATTGACGCTGCACCCGGTAAGCGACGTAAAGGCTGTTGCACAACGTCGCGAGGACCGACAGCAGGACGAAGAAAAGAATCAGTCCGCGCAGGTCGATGGGCAGGGGCCTGGACAGCTTCGCGCGGCTACCTTGCTCATTGATGGCGCTGTTGGGGTCATCCGCTGGCGTCGCCATTTTCGATCCATGAATGGTGTGTTGTGAGGGGGGCAAAGACTGCCTTGCAGGATAGGCAGAGAGCGCCGAGTTGTCACATACACGCCACAGAAAACAGAACCGGGCAAGGCTTTGGCCGCTGCAACTTCTGTGGGAGCGAGCTTGCTCGCGATAGCGCAATGTCAGTCAACGATGATGTTGACTGTGCAATCGTCATCGCGAGCAAGCTCGCTCCCACAGGTTCTGCGCCTCGGCTGACAGGCATTAGCTACCGGCAATCAGTACTGTGCGCGCAGGCTCAGGGTCACGGTGCGCGGGTCGCCGTAGAAGTTGGTGCCCCAGGACGCATCGACGCGATCGTAGTACTTGCGGTCGAACAGGTTGTTGGCGGTCAGTGTCGACGACAGGTTTTCGTTGAACTTGTAGCCGACCTGCGCTGTGGTGATGGCATAGCCGCCTTGCTGGAACTTCACGTCACGCTGGTAGTAGGTGTCGCTGACCGCCCGCACGCCACCGCCGACGCTGAAGTCCTTGAGCGGACCGTCGGTGAACTCGTACTTGGTCCACAGGTTGAAGTTGTGCTTGGGCGTGATGGTGCTGAAAGTATTGCCTTTGTTGGCCGCGTCGCCGTCCAGGAACTTGGTGGAGGTGTAGGCGTAACCGGTGACGATGCTCCAGTTTTCGGTCAGGTTGCCGCTCAGCTCGGTTTCCCAGCCTTCGCTGCGTGCCTTGCCTTCGGTCATGTAGGCACCGGAGTTGTTGTCGTATTCGGCACGGTTTTCATCGTAGATGCGAAAGGCCGCGATGCTGGCGTTCAGGCGACCGTCGTAGAATTCGCGCTTGAGGCCGATCTCGTATTGCTTGCCTTCGCGCGGGCCGACCGGCTCGCCGTCCGCGCCGATTTCGCTCTGCGGTTTGAATACGCCGGTGTAGCTGAAGTAGGTCGACAGTTCCGGGGTGATCTTGCCGATGAGGGCGCCGTACGGCACGACCTTGCGGTTGATGCTGGTGTGGGCTTCGCCGAAGTTGTTGAAGAAGGCGTTGGCGTTCTTCGCGTCGGCTTCGTACCAGGTTACGCGGCTGCCGCCGATGACATCGAGCCAGTCGGTGACGTTGAACTTGGCACGGGTATAGACCCCGTACTGGTCGGACTTGGACCAGTTGCCGTTGACGTGCGCATAGTCGTTGCGGGGAATGTCGATGCTGCCCGGATCCCACACGTTGATCGGGAAGTACTCGCCGCCGCCGTAGGTGAAGTCCTTGTCCAGGTGCTGGTACTCGGCGCCCAGGGTGAACTCGTGGCGGCGATCGGCGAACTCGAAGGGCGTGGTGACGAAGCTGTCGACGCCGATGGTCTTGATGTGGGTGTAGTAGTCGTAGGCCACGGCCCAGCTGTCACCGGTGGCCGGATCGACCGCGCCGTCGGCCCAGGTGAAGTTACGCTCCGGGGTTTCGGCATCGCGGTAGGTCAGGGTGGTCTTGAACTGACCGCCGTTGTCCAGTTCGTGATCAACTTCGGCAAAGGATTCCCAGACCTTCTCGTTCAGGGTGTTCCACTTGGCGTCGACGAAGGTCGAGCGCGGAACGTCCAGCAAGGTGCCGTCGGCATAGGCCGGCAAGCCGAAGGCCGGGGTGGAGTTGTTCTTCTGGTAAGCGCCGCCGACCGACAGGGTGGTGGCCGGGTCGAGGTCGAACTCCAGGCGACCGTAGACCATCGGGCGTTCGTTCTGCGCGTAGTCGACGTAGGACTGGTTGTTCTCGTAGGCGGTGATGAAGCGGCCGCGCACGGTGCCCTGGTCGTTCAGCGGGCCGGTGACATCGACCATGGAACGGTAGTGATCGTAGGAGCCAGCGGCCAGTTCGCCACCGAGGGCGAATTTGCCCAGGGCGCGCTTGCGCACCACGTTGATCGTACCGCCGGGTTCACCCGCGCCCTGGTACAGGCCCGACGGACCGCGCAGCACTTCGATGCGGTCGTACATCGCCAGGTCGAAACTGGTGGCCATGTCGCCCTGGCCGGTGGGTTGCGAGACGCCGTCGACCTGCACCTGGTCGACGAGGAAGCCGCGCATGTAGACGTCGTTGAGGCTGGAGCCGGAGTTGTAGGTCTTGATGGTCGTGCCGGTGACCTGGCGCATGGCGTCCTGCAGGCTGTTCATGTTCTGGTCGTCCATGCGCTGGCGCGTGACGACGGACACCGACTGCGGGATGTCCTTGACCTTGATGTTGCCTTTGCCGATGGTCACTTCATCACTGGTGTAGGAGTGCGTGCCCTCGGTGGTCGGCCCCAACGCCACGCCGGTGATGGAGGTCGCACCCAGCTGCAATGCACTGGAGTCACCGACCGCTGGCACCAGCGACACAGTGTTGCCATTCAACTGAAAATTGATGCCGCTCCCCAGCAGCAAGGTTTTCAGTGCCTGTTCCGGTTCCATGTTGCCGGACACCGCCGTGGACTTGATGCCGTTGACCATGTCCTGGCTGTAGAGAATCTGCAGGTTGGTCTGCTGGCCCAGTTCGCGCAATGCACTGGCCAGCGACTGGGCCGGCACGTTGACGTTCACCGGGGCCGCCTCGACCTGGGAAGTGCCCAGCAGCAACAGGGTCAACAGCGCGCCCGGCACGACCGTTCGGAATTTCTTTTGCCGATCGATGGCTAATGCCAAGGGGGCGCGGGACAGAGTAAGGCTTTGCATTGCTCGAATCGCTCCAGAAGGGTGTGTGCAGTTTTTTAGTTAATGATAATTATTATTAGACGGACCACTTTGCCTAAACCGGAAAACAAACTTCAAAAAACAACAACCTGCGTGCAACCAGCGCTGTCAGGCGGTCGCGCGCTCGGTGATGACCCGGCCCGACTCCATGCGCACCAGTTGATCGGCCATGTCGAAATAGCGGTCGTCGTGGGAGATGACGATGATGGTCTTGCCCAGGCGTTTGAGGTCCGGCAGCAGCTCGGTGTAGAAGATGCGGCGGAAGGTCGGGTCCTGGTCGGCGGCCCATTCGTCGAACACCAGTACCGGGCGTTCTTCCAGCCAGGCATTGACCAGCGCCAGGCGCTTGCGCTGGCCGGTGGACAGGTCGGTGGTGGTGAAACTGCCGTCCCTGACGCTGACCTTGTGCGCAATTTCCAGGCGTTGCAGGTAGGCATTGGCATCTTCGGGGATGTGCTGGTCACCCTGCACCACATCATCGAACAGGTAGTAGTCGGCAAAGATCGTGGTGAACAACTGGCGGTAGTCGTCTCGATTGTGTGCGTCGATGCCTTGGCCGTTGAGCAGGATTTCGCCGTGTTGCGGGGCGTAGAGGCCCAGCAGCAACTTGATCAGCGTGGTCTTGCCGCAGCCGTTTTCGCCGACGATGAAAATGATGTCGCCTTGCGCGATGCTCAGGTTCACCGGGCCCAAGCGAAACGCGTCGCTGCCCGGAGCGGCGGGGAAGGCGTAGCTGACGTTGTTCAGTTGCAGGCTGTTGACCACGGCCGGCGGGGTGCCTGGGTCGTTGAGCAGCAGGTGCGGTTCCGGCGAGGAAAACCGGCTCGACAGTTCGGCGATGCGGCGAAAGGCGATGCGCGCCCGACTCACGATCGGTAAGGTGCTGACCAGGTGTTCGATCGGGCCTTTCATGTACAGCAACACCAGCACGAATCCGCTCATCACCGCTTGGTCGGCGCTGGGCCAGAAGGATTGCAGGGCCAGCGCCAGGCCGATGACCACGAAGAACAGCATCGAGCCGAGGGTCTTGGCGATCACGAAGGTGTTGATCGAACGCACCTGGGTGTCGCAGATGAAATCGGCAGTGCCCTGGATGCCCTTGACGAACATGCGCTGGCGGCGCGGACGGTGGATGCGCAATTCCTTGGCGCCGCCGGCAATGGCGTTGTAGTGCTTCTGCAATTCGTCTTCGGCGTCGCGGGCAGCCATGAACCCCTGGATACCCTTGCCCTGCGCGTAGAACTGGATGCCGGTGCCGATGGCAATCGCCAGCACCATCATCAGGAACATCGGCCACGACAGCATCGCCAGGTAACCCATGCAGCCGAGGGTCACGGTCAGGGAAATGGCGAGCGGCGCGAAGGCGAAGGCGAAGTCGCTGATGGTGTCGACGTCGTGGGTCAGCACCGGGATCAGTCGGTGGCTGCGGTAGCGCTCGATCTGCTCGATGGGCGCCGAGAGTACTTTTTCCCCCAGCTCTTTGCGCAGTTTGGCAATGATGTGCTGGCCGACGTAGTTGGTGCCGATGTCCGAGCAGATCGAACTGCCCAGGGCCAGCAGGCACAGGCCACCGAACAGCGCGACCACGCCCTGGGTCAGGCCGTCCGGCGAATGCAGTGCGTTGTTGATGGTGGCCAGCAGCACCGTGACGCTGAGGCCGCCGACCATGCCCAGGAGGATCGACAGACTGACGACGAGCCGGAACGGTTTCAGGAGGCTGAACAATTCATGAATTGCACCGCGCGTTGGCTGGGTCATGAGCAGAAGGTTCCTTGGGTCTTGAGGCAGATACCCAGTAGAACGTCTGATGGAGGGCTTAATTTATAGGCGGGGCGACTGGTGGCTGGGGAGTTACATAACCCCCTGTGGGAGCGAGCTTGCTCGCGAAAGCGGCGGGTCAGAAAATTTTATGTTGGCTGACACGACGCCTTCGCGAGCAAGCTCGCTCCCACAGGGATTGTGGAAGGGCTCAGAGGTTGGGCGTCAGGTCGCGTACTACACGAAACCCGATCCAGTCGCCACGGGTCTGCGGGTCGATGTCGTTGCGGTTGCCCGAACGGGAAAACACCGGTGCTTCGCCCCAGTCGTTGCCACGGATGCGCAGGGTGTCGCAGTCGGGCTCGGTCCAGGCGCTGCCGTCGGTGGGCGCGCCGACGTAGTCCGGGTGGTAGCAGTCGGCGATCCACTCGTAGACGTTGCCGTGCATGTCATATAGGCCGAAGGCATTCGCTGGGTAGCTGCCGACCGGCGAACTGTAGCTGTAGCCGTCGGTCGGGCCGTAGGTGTTGGCGTGGGTGGCGATGCTGTATTCGGTGCCGGGGTCGAACGGGAAGGGGAATGCTCCCGTCGATCCGCCACGGGCCGCGTACTCGCGCTGGGCTTCGCTGACGATGTGGTAGTGCTGGCCGGTTTTCATCGACAGCCAGGCGACGTAGGCGCTGACCTCGGCGAAGTTCATGCACACCGCCGGCTGGCGCGGGCCCTGGGGGTAACTCGGCTTGCCGTTGCTGCACGCGCGGCCGGGGCGGGTGTCGCCATCGGGCAGGGTGATGCCGGTTTCCTTCATGTATTGGTTCCATTCGCCGGCGGTGATCTGGTAGCGGCTCATGGCGAAGGGTTTGTCGAACGTCACCTCATGCATCGGGCCTTCATCAGGCTCGCGGCCGACTTCGTCGTCCGGGGTGCCCATGGTGAAGGTGCCGGCGGACAGCACGACCATTTCCGGGCAGTCACGACAATCCTTGAACACTTTGCCCGGTAATGGCGCCGTATAGGCCTGGGCCAAGCCTGGCACGGTACTGCCGAGCAATCCCAGTAGCATCAGGGCGCCGAGGTTTTTGAGGGGGCTTTTCATAGAGGTTCTCGCTTCTTGAAATCGGTGGGTCAGAGCCGGCTGGCCATCAGTTCCATCAACCTGTCGATGTGCGCTTCGGTATTGAGCAACCCCGGCGACACTCGAATGATCGGCCCGACATCACGGTCCACGGCATCGCACACCACGCGCTGATCCATCAGGTAATTGGCGACTTCTTCGCAGTCGCGGTTCTTGATGCGGAAGAAGGTGAAACCGGCGGAATACTCCGGTGACAGTGGTGTGACCAACTCCACCGACGGGTGCTGCTGCAAGCGTTTTTTCAGGTAGCTGTTGATGTCATGGATGCGTGCCGCGACCTCGGCCTTGCCCAGGTCCAGGTGCAACTTGAAGGCTTCGGTCAATGCCCAGCGGTGTTCGAACGAGTGATAGCCGCCGTAGGTCATCACCGTGGAAAACTGCGTGGCTTCGGAGAACGTCGGGATGGTCGGGGTCACGTCCTTGAGCTCGTCGGAACGGGCGCAGATGATCCCGGTGCCCCGTGGGCCGAACATCCATTTGTGGGTGCCGGCGATGAAGAAATCGCAGTGCATGTCCGGGAAGTCGACGTTCTCCACACCGAAACCGTGGACGCCATCGATCACGTAGAGGATGCGGTCCTTGTCCTCGCGGCCACGGTTTTTCTCTTCCACCAGTTTGCCGATCTCGCCGATGGGCAGCTTCACGCCGCTGCCGGAGTGCACCCAAGTCATGCCCAGTACGCGGGTCTCGGGGCGGATGTTGCGTTCAATCGCGGCCAGCACTTCGGCGGTCGAGACCTTGTACGGGTCTTCGAACAATTTGATCTTGCGAACCTGGGTGCCGTCTTTCTGGGTGCGGTATTCGAACACGCTGTTGGCCGCGTAGTGCTCGTGTTCGCTGGTGAGGATTTCTTGGTCCGGGCGCACGTGGATGCCGGCGTAGATCATCGCCAGGCCTTCGGTGGTGCTGCCGGTCAGGGCGATCTGCGACGGTTTGGCTTTCAAATAGCGCCCGGCCCAGACGCGTACCTCTTCTTCGCGGCGTTCGGTTTCGCCGCGATGCCAGTCCATGGCCAGGCCGGGGTTGCGATCGAGGTTGGCGCGGTGCATCTCGATGGCTTCACGCACCGGACGCGGGTGAGAGGTCACCAGGAAGTTGGCGAAGTGCAGGTAGTTCGGGTCCTGCGTGAACAGCTGACGCAACTGGTCCCATTTGTCCTTGGGCAAGGGCGCCGGGGCAGCGGCCAGTGCCGGCAGGTTCACGGTCGAGGCCAGAGGAATGCCGGCCGCCAGAATGCCGGCCTGCTTGAGGAATGAACGACGGTTGGTCATGGATTCGGTTCGCTTTGGCAAAAGGAAAAATCAGTTCTGGACCACGGGCCGGGAGGACTTTTGCACCTGGTCCCAGACCCGCAGGAAATTGCCGCCCCAGAGCTTGGCGATGTCGGCCTCGCTGTAGCCGCGGCTGATCAGTTCGGCGGTCACGTTGCGGGCTTCACTGACGTCTTTCCAGCCGTCGAGGCCGCCGCCATCGTTGAAGTCGGAACTGATGCCGACGTGGTCGATGCCGATTTTTTTCACGGCGTAATCGATCGCGTCGCCGTAATCCTTGAGGCTGGCCTTGGGTTCTTCGTCGAGGATCGAATAGAGCTGGCTGGCGTATTCGCCGAAACGCTGCTCGGGCCAGACGGTGATCACCGGGTCACCCGGCATCAGCGCCATCTCCAGGCCTTGTAGCGGTTGCAGGTCGAAGCGCGCGCGCAGGGCGTTGAGCTTGTCCTGGGTGGCCTGGCTCAGCGGGCGGATGTAGGTCGGGAAACCGACAATCTGCACCACGCCGCCGCTGTTCTTGATCAACTGCATTTCCGCATCGCTGAGGTTGCGCGGGATGTCCACCAGGGCCCGCGGCGCCGAGTGCGAGGCGACCATCGGCGTGCGGCTCAGGTGCGCGACCTGCTCCAGGGCCTTGGTCGACATCTGCGACACATCGATGATCACGCCCAGGTCATTGAGACGCTGCACCGCTTGCTTGCCGATGTCCGACAGCCCGCCGAGGGCGTCCCGCGAATCATTGAAGAACGGCAGGGGCCGCGACGAGTCGGCCCAGGCGTTGTTGCCCACGTAGCTGAAGCCGAACATGCGCATGCCGCGCGCCGCCCACTTGTCCAGGGCGTTGAGGTCATTGCCCAGCGGGTAGGCGTTGAGCATGCTGATGAAAATCGCGAACTTGCCTTCGCCGTGCAGGCGACGGAAGTCGTCGGGGGTGTAGGCGATGGCGACTTGATGGGGGAAGTCGCGCACCATCGCGCTGATGATCTTGTAGCGGGTTTCCTGCTCGTGTCGGGCCTCGTCGACGAAACCGGCGGTCGGGCGATGGGGCGCGTTGGGGCCGTTCCAGATTTCCGGCCAGCCGAAAATCGTCAGCGCCGCCCCGGACAGGCGCCCGCGTCCGATCTTGACCAGGTCAAACTGGCCCTCGCCGTCCTTGTCGACTTCGTTGCCGGCGGTGCCGAAGTCCATCGGTACGGTGATGTGGCTGTCGAACGAGAGGATACGTTCCTGCAGTTGATCGGCCTGTTTCATCACCTTCACCGGGTAGCCGGGATTGTCCCTGAACCAGTAGTCCCAAACCGCGAAGCCTGCCCCCGCGCTGATCGCCAGGGCCAGCGGCAAGCCGATGAAAAGAGCCTTTTTCGAACGTGGTTTTGTCATTGCCGTCTCAGTCAGGTTCGCCGTCGGGGGGCAGGCGCGGGGGCCTTTGCTATCTGGGGGGAACGAGTGGCTGGGACAGGAATTTAGTGTTTGTGCCGGCCTCATCGCTGGCAAGCCAGCTCCCACAGGGGTATCGCAGTTCCTGTGGGAGCTGGCTTGCCAGCGATGCCTTTAAATTTGTCGGCGCAACACTCGTTCTAGCTTGGATAAAGCCTGCTCCATGGCTGACACAGGTAGGGCAATGACGATTTCTCGACGATGGTTCCTCGCGGGTCTGGCGCTGACCGGTGCTGCCGTGCCTGCGGTCTACTACGGGCATCGCGAACTGACCAAACCGGACCCGACGATCACCCCGGACGAAGCCTCGTTCGACGTGGCGGACGTGGCCGGCCAGCGGTTGGCGGACGCCTTGCGCGGGGTCTGGCAGATTCGGTTCGAAGGGCGTGACGCCGGTATCGAAGGCTTGCCCTTGGAGGGGCTGGAGGTCTTTCTCGACATCGGTCACAAAGGTCGTGGCGTCGTCGGTTTCTTCGACACCGCCGAGCG
Source organism: Pseudomonas sp. PDM28 (assembly GCF_019219115.1). Classification (NCBI taxonomy): domain Bacteria; kingdom Pseudomonadati; phylum Pseudomonadota; class Gammaproteobacteria; order Pseudomonadales; family Pseudomonadaceae; genus Pseudomonas; species Pseudomonas sp. PDM28. The sequence continues at coordinate 307,903 of NZ_JAHUWG010000008.1, read as the reverse complement.
TTTGCGCTCCGCCGAGGAGCCCCGTTACCGGGTGCTCGGCGATCTGTCCGAGGCCAACCCGAAGCAGCTCGGTTGGCGACTGCTGGGCGCCAGCGGCTGTTGCGAGTACGAGTTCGACATGACCCTGGATGAGGTCTGGGCCGGTTTCGGTAACGCCGGCAGCGGCAGTCTCAGTGGGCGCGTGCTGGACCTCAAGCGCCCGCTGATGCTGACGGCCCAGGACAATCGTTTCATTGCCGTCAAACAGGTGTTCCCTGAAGCGCGCGAACGCACCGGCCTCAATCCGGCCCTGCTGGCCTGGCTGGTATCGCCGGAGCACCGTCTGTTTCACCAGCTCTGGCATGCCTCCCGGGACAAGTGGCACAAGCTGTCCGAAGACCAGCGCGGCGCCCTGCGCGGGCTCGGTTGGCAACCCGGTCCGCGAGACAGGGAGCGCGATGGCCGAGGTGTACGCAAGGATCGCAACGGTTCGGGCGTGGACTTTTTCTTCATGCACCGGCACATGCTTGGCACGGCGCGTTCGATGCAGGACTTGCCGTCCTGGACGCACTTCCCGTTGCCGCAACCGGAACTGGCGCGGGACCGGCCCGGCTTCGCCCGATACTTCGACAACCACGATGGCACCGCGTTGCCGCCGACCTGGCTGGCCGAGGACGATGACGAGTACACGCAATGGGTCAGTGACATCAAGACCGGCGAGACGTATCACAGCAATTTCCAGGTCTGGGAATCGCGCTACCGTGATCCGCGTTACCTGTCGACGCTGACCCTCGGCCAGTTCGGCTCGGAGGTTGAGTTGGGCCTGCACGACTGGCTGCACATGCGCTGGGCTTCGGTACCGCGTGATCCGTCCAACGGTCAGCCGGTGCCGTTTGCCCGTGATCCGGCGGACTTTTCCGCGCGCTGGTTCGCTGCGGAAAACGACTTTCTCGGCGACCCGTTTTCCTCCCATGTGAACCCGGTGTTCTGGCATTTCCACGGCTGGATCGACGATCGTCTGGAGGACTGGTTCCGCGCCCATGAGCGCTTCCACCCGGGGCAGGTCAGTCGGCTGCAGGTCAATGGCGTGCCCTGGTTTGCGCCGGGGCGCTGGGTCGAGATCGATGACCCGTGGCTCGGCCCGGTCACCCATGGCTGCAGCACCACGCCGGGGTTGCAGGCGGGCAAGTCAGTGGAAATGGACCCGGAAACCATGAAGCTGGCGTTGCGCATCACCTTTGGCGAGGACGAGAAGAAGCTGAAGGATTTGTTCCGCAAGGTGCCGCAGCGGCCGTGGTATGCGCGCAATCTGAAGGCTAAACAGAGCCAGGTTTGATATCGCGTTATCGTTCAATCGCTGGCAAGCCAGCTCCCACAGGTCATGTGTTGTGCCTGAATCATGCGGCACCCACCACCCCCTGTGGGAGCGAGCTTGCTCGCGATGGCTGACTGGCAGGCAAAGTTGATGTTGGATGTGCCGGCCTCTTCGCTGGCAAGCCAGCTCCCACAGGTCATGTGTTGTGCCTGAATCATGCGGCACCCACCACCCCTGTGGGAGCGAGCTTGTTCGCGATGGCTGACTGGCAGGCAAAGTTGATGTTGGGTGTGCCGGCCTCTTCGCTGGCAAGCCAGCTCCCACAAGGTTTTGTGTTTGCCGCATGATCCGGGCACGACGCATAACCTGTGGGAGCTGGCTTGCCAGCGATGGCGTACGCAGCGGCCGTGAAAGCAAAAGATCGCAGCCTCAGAGCGCCTGCCACCCCCCACCCAACGCCTTGTACAACGCAATACTCGCCTGCATCCGCGACAAGCGCAGTTGCACATTCAAATCCTGCGCCGCATACAGCGTGCGTTGGGTTTCCAGGACCGTCAGCAAATCCTCGGCCCCGGCCTGGTAACGGCTTTGCGCGATGTTGAACGCGGTCTGTGCCTGGCTCAGTTCTTCACTCTGCCAGCCGCGCTGTTCATCCAGCCCGCGAATGCTGTTGAGGGCTTTTTCGACGTCGGCGAAGCCATTGATGATCGCGCCGCGATAGGTTTCCAGCAGTTCTTGCTGGCGCGCCGTGGCCTTGTCGCGCTGGGCGCCGAGGCGGCCGTTGTTGAACACCGGTGCAAGCAGCCCGGCGGTGAGGTTGTAGAAGGGACTGCGCAGGATATCGTCGGCCCGGTCGGCCCCGGAGCCGATTTCGGCGGTGAGGGTCACGGTCGGTAGCATCGCGGCCCGGGCGACGGTGACGTCGGCCTGGGCGGCGGCCAGTTGCGCCTCGGCCCGGGCAATGTCCGGACGGCGGCTGAGCAACTGGCTGGGCACCCCGGCGTCGATGGCCGGCCAGGTCAGTTGATCGAAGCGTTCCTGACCCAGGGACAGTGCCTGTACTGGACGGCCGAGCAGGGCGGCGAGGCTGATTCGCGCCTCCTCGGCCTGTTGCCGCACCAGCGGCAGCTGGCGTTGCTGCGCCGCCACCAGGCTTTTTTGCTGCGCCAGTTCCAGGGCCGTGGCCGAGCCTGAATCGAAGCGGGTCTGTACCAGTTTCAGCACGCTTTGCGCATTGGCCAGGTTCAACTCGGCGATGCGGCTTTGTTCCTGCAACGACAAGGCTTGCGCGTAACTGTTGGCCACGCCGCTGAGCAAGGTCAACTCCACGATGGCCTGATCAAACTCGCTGGCGTTCAGACTGAACTGCGCACTGTCGCGGCTGGCCTGCTGGCCGCCCCAGAAATCGATTTCGTAGCTGGCCACCAGGTTCGCATTGAAGTAGTCGACGGCGTCGTTATCGCTGTCGGCATCGAGCTGACTGTAGCCGTTGCCCCGTATCAGCTTCTGGCGATTGGCATTGGCCGCGGCCTTGACCTCCGGCAGTTGCGAGCCGCCGGCGATGACCGTATCGGCCTGGGCCTGGCGCACTCTGGCGATGGCGGCGGCCAAATCGTAACTGCCGAGCCGCGCCTGTTCGATCAGGCGACCCAGCTGCGGACTGCCGAAGCGATTCCACCATTGTTGGTTGTCATGGACTGCGGCTGCAGTGTGCGGCGATTGCCAGGCGGCCGGCGGCTGGATGCCGCTGTCGGGGCGCTGGGCCGGGGTGCCGCAGGCACCGAGCAACAGGCACAGGGTTAACACACTGAGTGGCGGCTTCATCAATCGATCATTCACTGGTAAGGGCCGTGACCGGGTCGAGTCGGGCAGCTTTGCGGGCCGGCATAAAGCCGAAAACAACACCGGTGACCAGGGCGCAGCCGAAGGCGCCCAGTACCGCTATCAGGGAGAACGCGACAGCCACTTCACTGAAAATCAGCACGCCACCGACGATCAGCGCCAGGGCGATCCCGGTGAGGCCGCCCACCACCGAGAGCATCACCGCCTCGGTGAGGAACTGGCGCAGGATGTCGCGCTGGCGCGCGCCGGTGGCCATGCGGATACCGATCTCACGAGTCCGTTCGCGCACGGTCATGAGCATGATGTTCATCACGCCGATCCCGCCCACCAGCAGCGAAATGGCGGCAATCGAACCGAGCATCAGCGACAGGGTGTTTTGCGTGCGTGCCTCGGCCTGGATCATCGCGGCGTTGTTGGTCAGTTCGAAATCGTGCTTGCCGTCGTGCAGGCGCAGCATCAATTGCTCGATGGCTTTTTCGGTGTCCTTGACCTTGCGCGCGTCGGCGGCGGCGATGGCGATGTACTCGGGATTGTGCGTGCCGAACAGGCGCACACTGGCGGCGGAGTAGGGGATGGCAATGCGGTCGTCGCTGTCGGAGTCGCCGGAGCTGGCGCCTTTTTCGGCGAGCACGCCGACCACCTGGAAAGGTACGTTTTCGATCAGGATGTACTGGCCGATCGGGTTGGCCACGTCCTTGAGCAACTTGGTCCGCACCTTGTGCCCGATCACCGCGACCGCCGCGGCGTTCTGTTCATCGGCGTGGGTGAAGTAGCTGCCTTCGACCACCGGCCAGTTGAAGATCGCCGGGAAGTTGGTGTCGTTGCCACCGACATAGCTCATGTGATCCAGGTTGCCGAAGCGCACCCCGGCCTCCTGGCCGTTGACCGGCATGATCCGCGTGACCTGGGGCAGGCTGGCAATCGCCGCGACCTCATCGAGGGTGATGATGCCCATCGGCGTGCGCGGATTGGGCGCCGAGCCGCTGAGGTAAATGATGTTGGAACCGAACGCGCCCATCTGCGCCATCACTTGACGCTTGCTGCCTTCACCGACGGCCAGCATGACCACCACCGAGGCGACGCCGATGATGATCCCGAGCAAGGTCAGCGCGGTGCGGAACTTGTTGATCCACATCACCCGCCACGCCGCGTGCACGGCGTCGACCAATTCGCCCTTCCAGGCGCCGGTGGCTTCGGCGCCTTCACTCAAGCGCTTGCGCAGGTCGACGGCTTGTAGTGCACCGGGGGTGGCCGAATGTTGCGCGGTCGGGTTTTCAGCGGCGCTGTCGCTGATGATCAGGCCGTCGCGGATCTCGATGATGCGTTTGGCCCGGGTCGCCACTTCGCGGTCGTGGGTGATGAGGATCACCACGTGGCCCTGGCTCGCCAGTTCGTCGAGCAGGCTCATGACCTCGGCGCCGCTGTGGCTGTCGAGGGCGCCGGTGGGTTCGTCGGCAAGGATGATGTGGCCGCCGTTCATCAGCGCACGGGCGATCGACACCCGTTGCTGCTGGCCGCCGGAGAGCTGGTGGGGGCGGTTGCCGGTGCGCGAAGCCAGGCCGAGGCGGTCGAGCAGGGCGGCGGCGCGGGCGTGGCGTTCGGCGGCCGGGGTGCCTGCGTAGATCGCCGGCATCTCGACGTTTTCCTGGGCCGAACCGGATGGAATCAGGTGGTAGCCCTGGAACACGAAACCGAAGGCTTCGCGCCGCAGCCAGGCCAGTTCGTCGCTGTCGAGGGCGGCGACGTTTTCCCCGGCGAAACGGTATTCGCCCGAGGTCGGACGGTCGAGGCAGCCGAGGATGTTCATCAGCGTCGACTTGCCGGAACCGGAAGCGCCGACAATCGCCACGAACTCCCCGGCATGGATCGACAGGTCGATGCCGCGCAATACGTGAACTTCAGGCGCGTCGCCACCGCCGTAGGCTTTGCGGATGTCCGAAAGTTCGATCAGGGGCGTCTGCATTCAGCCGCCACTCCCGTCGACCGGGCCGATCAACAGGTGATCGCCTTCTTGCAGGCCGTCGAGGATCTGCACCCGCAGGCGGTCACTGATGCCGGTGCGCACGTTGCGCTGTTCGATGCTGCCGTTTTTGGCGACCACTTGCGCGGTCTGCAGGTCTGGCTGTGCGCCGGTTTGCAGGGCGGCGATGGGTGCGGTGAGGACGTTTTGCGCCTGGTTGGCGACGAAGAACACCTGGGTGGTCATTTCCGCCATCAGCGCGTTGTCGGCGTTGTCGACATCCAGCAACACGGTGTACAGCACCACGCGGGCACTCCCGCTTTTGCTGGTGCTGGCAGGGCTGCCGCCGCCCTGGCTGGTCTGGTCCAGCGGCTTGGGCGGCACGGGGAGGATTTGCCGCACGGTGCTGGTCCAGCGCCGGGTGCCGCCGCTCAGGGTGGTGAACCAGGCGTGCATGCCGGGTTTGACGTGGCCGATGTCGGCCTCCGAGACCTCGGCCCACACGGTCATCGGCGACAGCTTGGCGATGCGCAGGATCAGCGGTGTCTGCTGCTGGGCGTTGAGGGTCTGGCCCTCGCGGGCATCCAGCGCGACCACTGTGCCGGCCATCGGTGCATAAATCCGCGTGTAGCCGAGCTCCGCCTGATCGCTGCGCAGGCTGGCTTCGGCCTGGCGGATCTGCGCCTGGAACATGTCGATGCGCGCCTGGGTCACGCGCAGTTCGGCCTGGGCGGTCTGCACGTCTTCTTCGCGGGTGGCGCCGCCAGCGGCGAGGTTCTGCTGGCGCTGGTATTTCTGCCGGGCCAGTTCGTGTTGCGCCCGCTGCTCCTGCAGCTGCGCCTTGAGGTTTTCGATGGAGAAGCGTCCGGCATCGAGTTTGGCCTGTTGCGTGGACGGGTCGATTTCCACCAGCAACTGGCCTTCCTTGACCCGGTCGCCGACTTCCACGTGGATCTTGTGGATTTGCCCGGAGGCCTGGGCGCCGACGTCGACATAGCGTCGCGGTTGCAGGGTGCCCAGGGCGGTGACGCTGCTTTCAATGTCGGCACGGCTGACCTGGACGGTGGTGAACTGGTCGCGGCCCGGTGGGATGAACTGCCAGGCGGCGACGGCCACCACGGGGATCAGACAAAGTGCTGCAAGCAGGGCGCGTCGGGTCTGTCGGGGGCGTTTCATGCAGGGTTCCGGCCTTGGGAAATCGGCCCGTCCGGGCAGAGACGGGGAGCTGTCCTTAGGACGATGAAAGCCCCCGGGAATTTAGCCCCAGACACACGACGTAACACCTACGGGGGGCTATTTATCGGGCGAGGTGAAGCAATACTTTAAATCTATATGAGAATTACTATAAATTACACTTCTCAAACTGCCACTATCGTGCCACTGCGTGTTCCAGCGGTCGCCGAGACGGCTCAAGGACAGCAACCGCACCCCCGTGCGGACGGGAGTCATGTTGGAAAACTACTATCGCGAGCTGGTGTGTTTCCTGAACGCCAGGCTGGGCAACCGTCAGGTGGCCGAAGATGTGGTGCATGACGCTTACCTGCGGGTCCTGGAGCGTTCCAGCGATACACCGATCGAGCAGCCCCGGGCATTCCTTTATCGCACCGCTCTCAACCTGGTCGTCGATGACCATCGGCGCAACGCCTTGCGGCGCACCGAGCCACTGGACGTACTCGACAGCGAAGAAGGCAGCTTCATACCTTCACCGCACAAGGTCCTCGATCACGGCCAGCGCCTGGACATGCTCCAGCGTGCCCTGGCGGAACTGCCACGGCTGTGCCGCGAGAGTTTTCTGCTGCGCAAGATCGAGGGCCTGTCCCATCTGGAAATCGCCGGGCAACTGGGCATTTCCCGTGCGCTGGTGGAAAAGCACATCGTCAATGCCATGAAGCATTGCCGTCTGCGGATGCGTCAGTGGGAAGGCCACTGATCCTCCGGGATTCATCAAGCCCCGTTAAATTTAGTTCCATTGTCCTCGTTCCTACTCAACAGACGACCTGTTGTGCGGCCCAAGGCCTGTCAGGTCACTTAGGTTCAATGTCCCGCTGTTGCGGGGAACATCCAGAGGACACTGGAAATGACACAGGCTATTGCATCGCCCCTCGTTCACGACCTGATCGGCGTCGGTTTCGGCCCGTCGAACCTGGCATTGGCCATCGCGCTGCAAGAGCGCGGGGCGAGCCAGGGCAACCTGGATGTGCTGTTTCTCGACAAGCAGGCCGACTACCGTTGGCACGGCAACACCCTGGTGACCCAGAGCGAGTTGCAGATTTCCTTCCTCAAGGACCTGGTGACCCTGCGCAATCCGACCAGTCCTTATTCGTTCGTCAATTACCTCAAGGCCCACGGGCGCCTGGTGGACTTCATCAACCTGGGCACCTTCTATCCGTGCCGCATGGAGTACAACGACTACCTGCGCTGGGTTGCCGGGCAGTTCGCGGCGCAAAGCCGCTACGGTGAAGAAGTGCTGACCATCGAGCCGGTGCTGCACAACCATCAGGTCGAGGCATTGCGGGTGATTTCCCGCGATGCGAGTGGTCATCAACAGGTACGCACCACCCGTTCGGTGGTGGTCAGCGCCGGTGGCACGCCGCGTATTCCCGAAGTGTTCAAGGCGCTCAAGGACGACGGCCGGGTGTTCCACCATTCCCAGTACCTGGCGCAGATGGCCAAGCAGCCGTGCGTGAACAACCAGCCGATGAACATTGCGATCATCGGTGGCGGGCAGAGCGCCGCCGAGGCCTTCATCGATTTGAACGACAGCTTCCCATCGGTGCAGGTGAACATGATCCTGCGCGGCTCGGCACTCAAGCCGGCCGACGACAGCCCCTTCGTCAACGAAGTGTTCTCGCCGGAGTTCACCGACCTGGTGTTCCAGCAGCCCGACAGCGAGCGCGAGCGCCTGGTCAACGAGTACCACAACACCAACTATTCGGTGGTGGACATCGATCTGATCGAGCGCATCTACGGCATCTTCTACCGGCAGAAGGTCTCGGGCATCGCCCGTCATGCGTTCCATACCCTGACCACGATCGAAAAGGCCACCGCCAACGAACGCGGCGTCGAACTGGTGCTGCGCAACAACGCCACCGGTGAAGTCTCGGTGCGTCACTACGACGCCGTGGTCCTGGCCACCGGTTACGAGCGGCAGATGCACCGCAAGCTGCTGGCGCCGCTGGAGGAATACCTCGGTGACTTTGAAGTCGACCGCAACTACAAACTGATCACCGACGAGCGCTGCAAGGCCGGCCTCTATATGCAGGGCTTTTGCCAGGCCAGCCACGGGCTGAGCGACACCTTGCTGTCGATCCTGCCGATCCGTGCCGATGAGATTGCCGGGTCGTTGTATGAGCATGGCAAGCATCGCGGGCATGGGCGGTCGGTGGTGGATCTGTTGTTGGCTACGGCCAGCTGATTGTTGAAAAGATCGCAGCCTGCGGCAGCTCCTACAGGTGTACACATCACCCTGTAGGAGCTGCCGAAGGCTGCGATCTTTTGCTTTTCCTGAACCCTTCCTGAAGAACCCCGCGTTTCCCCCTGCAAGGTTTTGTAACGGGTTTACTCTCCAAACATCGGGGCGTAAGCTTCGCGCGTTTTCATCCATTACGGAGACCCACAGTGGGTACTTGTTCGAGTGACAGTTGTCGGCCGGTCTCGGTAACCGGCATTTTCTCGGCAAGATAACGCGCAGTCTCCTGTGCCGTTGTCTCGCCGACAAGCGAGCAGCGGCATCCTGATCATGGCCAGTCCCGGCCGTGTCCCGACGACCCTCTCATCGACACTGAACAGTGCGTGGTTTCGATTTTTTTGTCGTGGCCGCCGCTCTATCGACACGCCTGTCATTCGTGACCGGCGCGCCAGGCCTTGCCTTGCCGGTTGTTCCGGCGGCAAAGGCGTGGACCTGCCTGCTCGACGGTTTCCCGGCTGACCAAAGGGGCACCAGCCATGAAACTTACCCTCAAGGAATTCTTCGCAGGCTTCCTGCGTAACCGCCACATCGCCCGGCACTTCCGTCGCCTGGCGTTGCTGGAAACCTTCACCGACACCACGGTCAGCCGTGAAGTCCCGCCCACCCTGGCGCAAACCCTGGTGGCCGCTGCCGGCAGCGACACCGGCCAGTTGCTCAACACACTCGGCTCCCACACCGATGGCTTGAGCGAACCTGAAGCCGATGCCCTGCGCGAGCAGTTCGGCCTCAATGAAGTCGAGCACGAACAACCGCTGCCCTGGTGGACGCACCTGTGGCACTGCTACAAGAATCCGTTCAACCTGCTGCTGACGCTGCTGGCGGTCATCTCCTGGCTGACCGAGGACATGAAAGCCGCCATCGTGATTTTCTCCATGGTGGTGCTCTCGACCTTGCTGCGTTTCTGGCAGGAAACCAAATCCAACCAGGCCGCCGATGCCCTCAAGGCCATGGTCAGCAACACGGCCACGGTGATGCGCCGGGACCTTGAGGAGCACCGCGCGCAGCGCATCGAATTGCCGATCAAACAACTGGTGCCGGGCGACCTGATCGTGTTGTCTGCCGGGGACATGATTCCCGCCGATTGCCGGGTGCTCAGCGCCAAGGACCTGTTCGTCAGTCAGGCGGCCATGACCGGCGAATCGATGCCGGTGGAAAAATTTTCCCGGCAGCAGGACCGCGACACGCTCAACCCGCTGGACCTGGACAACATCCTGTTCATGGGCACCAACGTGGTGTCCGGCACGGCCATGGCGGTGATCCTCACCACCGGCAACAGCACCTATTTCGGTGCCCTGGCTCAGCGGGTCGGTGCGACGGATCGCGCGCCGACTTCGTTCCAGACCGGCGTCAACAAAGTCAGCTGGCTGTTGATCCGCTTCATGTTCGTGATGGCGCCGCTGGTGTTGTTTATCAACGGTTTCACCAAGGGCGACTGGACCGAAGCGCTGCTGTTCGCGCTGTCGATTGCCGTGGGTCTGACCCCGGAAATGCTGCCGATGATCGTCACCTCGACCCTGGCCAAGGGCGCGGTGTTCCTGTCGCGCAAGAAAGTCATCGTCAAACGCCTCGACGCGATCCAGAACTTTGGCGCCATGGACGTGCTGTGCACCGACAAGACCGGCACCCTGACCCAGGACAAGATCTTCCTGGCGCGCAACGTCGACGTCTGGGGCAACGATTCCGATGACGTGCTGGAAATGGCCTACCTCAACAGCTACTACCAGACCGGCTTGAAAAACCTGCTGGATGTGGCGGTGCTCGAACACGTCGAAATCCATCGTGAATTGAAAGTCGGCACGGCGTTTCGCAAGGTCGACGAGATTCCGTTCGACTTCACTCGCCGGCTCATGTCGGTGGTGGTCGCCGAGCGCGATCAGCCGCACCTGCTGATCTGCAAGGGGGCGGTAGAAGAGGTGCTGGCGGTGTGCTCGCGGGTGCGTCACGGCGAAGTCGATGATGTCTTGACCGAAGAACTGCTGGCGCGAATCCGTCAGGTTACGGCCACGTTCAACGCCGAGGGCCTGCGGGTGGTGGCGGTCGCAGCGCGGCCGATGATCGAAGGTCGCGACACCTACAGCCTGGCCGATGAACAGGCCCTGACGCTGATCGGTTACGTAGCCTTTCTCGATCCGCCGAAAGAAAGCACCGCGCCGGCCCTCAAGGCGCTGGCGGCCCACGGCGTGGCGGTGAAAGTGCTGACCGGCGACAACGAGCTGGTGACGGCGAAGATCTGCCGCGAAGTCGGCCTGGAGCAGCAGGGTCTGCTGATGGGCAACGACATCGAACGCATGAGCGACACCGAACTGGCGAAAGCCGTGGAAACCACCAACGTCTTCGCCAAACTGACGCCGTCGCACAAGGAACGCATCGTCCGACTGCTCAAGGGCAACGGCCATGTGGTCGGTTTCATGGGCGACGGGATCAACGACGCCCCGGCCCTGCGCACGGCCGACATCGGTATTTCCGTGGACAGCGCCGTGGACATCGCCAAGGAGGCGGCCGACATCATCCTGCTGGAAAAGAGCCTGATGGTGCTGGAGGAGGGTGTGCTGGAAGGGCGCCGCACCTTCGCCAACATGCTCAAGTACATCAAGATGACCGCCAGTTCGAACTTCGGCAACGTGTTCTCGGTGCTGGTGGCCAGTGCGTTCATCCCCTTCCTGCCGATGCTGCCGATGCACCTGCTGGTGCAGAACCTGCTCTATGACATTTCGCAGATTGCCATTCCGTTCGATAACGTCGACGACGAGATGCTCAAGCAACCGCAGCGCTGGCAGCCGGCGGATGTCGGGCGCTTCATGCTGTTTTTCGGGCCGATCAGTTCGATCTTCGACATCACCACGTTCGCCTTGATGTGGTACGTGTTCGATGCCAACACCCCGGATCACCAGACCCTGTTCCAGTCCGGCTGGTTCGTGGTCGGGCTGCTGACCCAGACACTGATCGTGCACATGATCCGCACGCCGAAGATCCCGTTCCTGCAAAGCCGCGCGGCCATGCCGTTGCTGGTGATGACCGGGTTGATCATGGCCGTGGGGATTTTCCTGCCGATGGGACCGCTGGCGCATTACTTCAAGCTGCAGGCATTGCCATCGCTGTACTTCGCGTTCCTGCCGGTGATCCTGCTGGCGTACATGGCGCTGACCCAGGCGGTGAAGGGGTTCTACATTCGGCGGTTTGGCTGGCAATAAGGAGTGTCCGCATAACCCTTGTGGCGAGGGGGCTTGCCCCCGTTCGGTTGCGCAGCAACCGCAAAACCTGAGAGCACGGTTTACTGGAAGCACCGCGTTTTTCAGTCTTGGGGTCGCTTCGCAACCCAACGGGGGCAAGCCCCCTCGCCACAGGGGATCGTGGGTTTCTTAAGGAGTTTTTATGCAAGCTATCAACAACCTCAACCTGACCTCCCTGCTCGACACCCTGGTCAGCCTCAGCGCGGCCTTCATCCTCGGTGGCCTGATCGGTTTCGAGCGCCAGTACCGGCAGCGCACCGCCGGCCTGCGCACCAACGTGCTGGTGGCGGTGGGCGCGGCGATTTTCGTCGACATGGCCAACCGGCTCGGCGGTGCCGACGGCGCCGTGCGGGTCGTTGCCTACGTGGTTTCCGGCATCGGCTTTCTCGGTGCCGGGGTGATCATGCGCGAGGAGGGCAATGTGCGCGGCCTCAATACGGCTGCCACCCTCTGGACCTCGGCGGCGGTCGGTGCCTGTGCCGGTGCCGACCTGCTGGCCGAGGCCTTGCTCGGCACGCTGTTCGTGCTCGCGGCCAACACCTTGCTGCGACCGATCGTCAACAACATCAACCGTCAACCGCTGGACGTGATTTCGGCGGAAGTCACCAACATCGTCTATGTCATCGCCCGGCGTACGCAGCAGAAAACCGTGCTGGCCTTGCTCGAAGCCGAGCTGGAGCGCAGCAACTATCCGGCCAGCGATGTCGATGTGCATGCCTTCGGCACGGATGAAATTGAAATCGAGGCCACCCTGGCGACCACCTCGGTCGACGGGGATGAGCTGGATGCGCTGGTGGCACGGATTTCGACCTCGACCCTGGTGGTGCAGGCGTTCTGGAGTCCGAGTACTACGGAATGAAGGCCAAGGTTTCCTTGGCAAGCGTCAGACTAACCGGCACTTATTTAGGAATATTCCTACATAAACTTAGGAGGGTCTTCCGTAGGCTTTGCGACCTCTTGAAACCGACATCCTTTTGGAGGTCACCTTGCCGGATAAATCCTTGCGCATCCTGATCGCCGATGCGCAGCACTTCAATCGCTTGCGGATCGAGCGGCTGTTCAACCAGCTCGGCTACTTTCGGGTGGCACCGGTGCACAGCCTCGACGAGCTCCTCCCACTGGTGGAGTACGCTGGCGAGCCTCTGGATCTGGTGCTCGTCAATGGGGCGATGGCCAGCGAAGGGCTGGACCTGCTCAGTTTCCTGGCCGACAACCCGCAGGTTCATCACGGGTTTATCTTCAATGACCAGCAGGCGCGGGTGCCGCCCATCGCGGGCAAGGTCCAGTTCAGCCAGGCCGCTTTGCCTGACCTGGCGTCGATTACACAGTTGATGAGCGTCATTGATTGTGGGGTACCGTTCGTCGGAACTGTCATTTCTGTCAGGTAGTTCTTTCCAGCCTTCCATGCAAAAGTCTATGCGCAGCGTTGTGCCCAGCTGCTGCGGTGCCTGGAGGGCATTTTTGCCCGATCGTGTTGTTTTGCACGGGAGTTGTCATGAAGTCAGCACTGATTGTGGAAGATCATCCGGTGGTTCGCTCCATGATCAAACTCGTACTCAAGGGCGAAGGATTCAAGCAGATTTACGAGGCCTCCCGTGGTGACGAGGTCCTGTCGTTGATCCGGGAGCATCAACCGGATGTCGTGCTGCTTGATCTGGGCCTTCCCGGTGTGGCGGGGCTTGAGGTGATGGATCGCATCAAGGCCGAAAACACCCGATGCCGCGTGGTGGTGTTCACCTCGCTGGAGGCGCAGTTTTATCAGGACCGCTGCATGCGTGCCGGGGCTGTGGCCTATGTTTCCAAGAGCAAGGACCTGGATGACCTGAAGGCGGCGGTGAATTCGGTGATGGCCGGCTATACCTATTTCGCCCAGCTCCCTTCGAGTTCCGTGGCGATGGGGGAGTTGCAACGCAGTGAAAAGCAGCTGATCGACAAGCTCTCGAATCGCGAACTGACCATTCTGCAGTACCTGGCCCGGGGTTCGAAAAACCTGGAAATCGCCGAGATCATGCACCTGAGCTACAAGACCGTCAGTACCTACAAGACCCGACTCACCCTCAAGCTCAACATGAGCTCGTCGGTGCACCTGAGGGATTTCGCCCTGCGCAATCATCTGATCTGAATGAACGTATTCCGACGGCTGGCTGGTTGGGCGCTGACGGGCCTGCTTCTCTGGGCATCGACTGTCTGTGCGCAACAGTCGTTGACCTTGTTGGGACGCTCGAGTGCCGAAGGCCTGAGCGCCGGGTTGTCGGACACCGAGTTGCGCTGGCTGCAGCAAAAGGGCCGATTGGTGCTGGCTGTCTCGGCGCCTGACTATCCCCCCTTCGAGTTCAATACGGCGGGCAAGGTGTTCGAAGGCCTCACAGCCGATTACGCCGGGTTGCTCGAACAATTGTTGAACGTCGTCGTAGAGGTGCAACGTTATCCGTCGCGAGCCGACGCGGTGCAGGCCATCAAGGAGGGGCGGGCGGACCTGCTGGGAACGGCCAATCGATTTGAGGCCGAAGATCCGCAGCTACAGATGTCCAGCGCGTATGCGGTCGATCAGCCGGTGCTGGTCACGCGTACCGATTTCCCTCCGGTGCTCGACCCGACACTGGCCGGCAAGCGGTTGGTGATGCTGTATCACTACTTGCCCGAATACAGCGTGCAACAGTTCTATTCCAGGGCGCAGGTCCAGCTGTTTCCCTCGACATTGGCGGCGATGGGGGCCGTGGCTTTCGGCCAGGCCGATGTCTACCTGGGCGATGCGATCAATGCCCACTATCTGATCAGCAAAAACTACCTGAACAACGTGCAACTGACCGACTTCTCGCCCATGGAGCCCGGGCGTTTTGCCTTTGCGATGGCCCGCGACAACGATTCGCTGTTGCACATCGTCAACAAGGCGCTGGCGGCCATCACCACCAATAAACAAATGAACATCCTGCGTCGTTGGGGGGCAAACGGGGTGTCTATCCCCGGCACCCAGTCATTGCAACTGAGCGTGGCCGAACAGCTCTGGCTCGAGCGCCACCCGCGCGTGAGGGTCGCGATCAATGAAAATATCCCGCCGATTTCATTTGTCGACAGCGAAGGCAAGTTTCGCGGCATCGGCGTCGATCTGTTGGCGAAAATCAGTGTGCGCACCGGGCTGCAATTTGACATCCGCGGCATGAAGTCGGTATCCGAGATGATGGCCGCCATCACGAACGGGCAGATCGATGTGCTGGCCGGTATCGGCCTCAGCTCCCAGCGTGAAGATGAACTGTTGTTCACCCGGGCGTTTCTGAGCAGCCCTTCGGTATTGGTGACTCGCGTAACCGCGGACAGCCCCAGGACGCTGGATGACATGGCGGGAAGGACGCTGGCGCTGACTCAAGGCAACATTGCGGGTGAGTACCTTCGCAAGCATTACCCGCAGATCCAGATGGTGGATGCGCCACTGTCGACGGACGCCATGGAAATGGTCGCCCAGGGCAAGGCCCACGGCGGCATCAACTCGTTGATCAGCGCCCGTTATCTGATTTCCCGGCAGTATCGCGATCGCCTGCAAGTGACCAGTACCGTGGGCACCGACCCCGCCCGCAGCACCCTGGCAACCAGTCGCGAGGCCACTGAACTGCATTCGATCCTGGACAAGGCGCTGCTTAGCATTCCGCCCGAAGAAATCGACGAGCTGACTCAACCCTGGCGGTATGACTCGATGGTCGAGCAGAGTTACTGGCTGCGACACCGACAGGCGATCGTGCAGGCGTTTGCGCTGGCGGGTGTCTTGCTGTTGCTCGCGTTGGCCGGGATCGTCTGGCAACGGCGGCAGATTCGCCAGCGTCAGCAATTGCTCGGGCAATTGCAGGAAGCCAAGGACGCGGCGGACGACGCCAACCGGGCCAAGACCACGTTCCTGGCCACCATGAGCCATGAGATCCGCACGCCGATGAACGCCTTGATCGGCATGCTCGAACTGGCGCTGAAGCGGGCCGATGAAGGGGTGACCGATCGCGCCGCCATCGAGGTGGCGTCCAACGCCGGGCAGCAATTGCTGGATTTGATCGGCGACATTCTGGACGTCGCCCGGATCGAATCGGGGCATTTGTCGCTGGCGCCGGAGCGGGTCAACCTGCATGCGCTGGTGGCGTCGGTCTGCCGGGTTTTCGAAGGGCTGGCGATTCAGAAGAATCTGCAATGGCGGGTCGAGCTCGCCGAACACAGTGACCGCGATGTGATGCTCGATCCCGTGCGCTTCAAACAAGTGCTGTCCAATCTGCTGAGCAACGCCATCAAGTTCACCCGTGAGGGCCAGGTGAGCCTGACACTGCGAGTGCGGCCGCAAGCTCCGGCGCATCTCGCCGTCAGCGTGCGGATCGAGGACAGCGGCATCGGCATCAGCGCTTTTGACCAGCAACGCCTGTTCAGCCCGTTCGTGCAGGCCGATAACAATCAGCAGACTGCCCGGCAAGGGTCCGGCCTGGGTCTGGTGATCAGTCGCACCCTGTGCGAAATGATGGGCGGGCAGTTGCATCTCGACAGTGAGCTTGGGCGCGGCACTCGGGTGGACATCAGCCTGGTGCTGCCCGCCCTGCCAGCGTTGCCCGCGGGGGAGATGGCCCAGGACTCGGCACGGCTCACGACCCGGGCGTTGTCGATCCTGGTGGTCGACGATTACCCGGCCAATCGCCTGCTGCTCTCGCGGCAGCTGAGCTATCTGGGCCACAGTGTGGTGCTGGCGGAGAACGGGGCGCAGGGGCTTGAACAGTGGCGCGGACAGGGTTTCGGACAGGGTTTCGAACTGGTCATTACCGACTGCAACATGCCGGTGCTCAGCGGTTACGAATTGGCCGGCGCGATACGTGAGCAAGAGCGGCTGCAGGGGCTGTCGCCGACGCTGATCCTGGGCTTTACCGCCAATGCGCAGGCCGAGGAGAAAGCCCGGTGTCAGGCGGCGGGCATGGACGATTGCCTGTTCAAACCCATTCGCCTGGTGGATCTGCAGGCGTGGCTGGCCCAGCGGTTTTCCAGCGCTCCCCCGGCGGCAAATGACGATCCAGGTTTGGCCGAGTTCGACTTGAGCGGACTGGAGCGCTATGCGGAATCGGATCGTGAGCTGATCGATCAACTGCTGCACGATCTGGCGCTGACCAACCGCGAGGACCGCGTGCATTTGCTGGCCTTGCACACCAGCGGCAATCGCCCGGGTTTGCAGACACTCGCACACCGGATCAAGGGCGGGGCGCTGATGGTGCGAGCGCTTGCCCTGGTCGAGTGTTGCGAACAACTGGAGCGGGCGTGCAATGACGGCCGCGCGGCACTGATCGACGCCGCTGTCGACCAGTTGCAGCAAGCCATGGCCCGCCTGGACCAGCGTCTCGAGCAGGACTGAGGATCAATCCCAGTTCGGTGCGATGCCTTTGGGGCTGGTCAAACGGTGGCCGCGATCCAGTGTTGCGATCAAGGCCATGTCGGCCTCGCTCAAGGTCAGTTCGCGAGCCTTCAGGTTGCTTTCCAGGTTGGCCCGGCGAGTGGACGACGGGATCACCGAGTAGCCTGATTGCATGGCCCACGCCAGGGTGACCTGAGCCGGCGTCACTTGCAGGCGTTCGGCGATCTGCTGGATGAGCGGGTCCTTGAGGACTTCACCGTACGCCAGGGTCATGTAGGACGTGATGCCGATGCCCTGGCTCTGCGCGAGCGCGACGACCTTGCGGTTCTGCAGGTACGGGTGCAGTTCGATCTGGTTCGTGGCGATGTGCTCGGCGCCGATGGCCGCAATCGCCTGTTTCATCAGGTCGAGGGTGAAGTTGGACACGCCGATCTGCCGGGTCAGGCCCATGCGTTTGGCTTCGAGCAGGGCGCCCATGAACTCTGCGACAGGCACTTGATCGTCCGGCGACGGCCAGTGGATCAGGGTCAGGTCCAGGTAATCGGTCTGCAGTTTGTCCAGGCTTTCCTTCAGGCTGTCGATCAGTCGATCGCCGGCCAGGTTGGCGACCCAGATCTTGCTGGTGATGAACAGGTCTTCCCGGGCGATGCCGCTGGCGGCGATAGCCTCGCCGACCTCGGCTTCGTTCTCGTAGATTTGTGCGGTATCGATCACCCGGTAACCGAGTGCCAGGCCGGTGCTCACCGAATCGATGAGCACCTGGCCTTGCAGGCGAAACGTACCCAGGCCGAAGGCGGGAATGGACATTGATGACTCCAGAGGTTGCAGTGGGAATGGGCGGCAGTATCCGCGCCTGCATCCGTGAGAAAAACCGCTGGAGCGGCAAAGCAATGTTTACCGTAAATCAAGAATCATCGGCAGTCTGGTTGGGTTAGGGTGTCTGATCCGACGCCTTCGCGAGCAAGCCCGCTCCCACATTTGGAATGCATTTCCCTGTGGGAGCGGGCTTGCTCGCGAAAGGGGCGCCGCGGTTTTGAAACCTTACCCTTGCGCCCCAATCAACTTGCCGCTGCCATCAGGCAATATCACTGCGGCTGAATTCCTCCCCGAGAAAATCGATCAAGGTGCGCACCGACGGCAGCAACCCCCGACGCGAGGGGAAGATCGCATGGATCACACCGCTCTTCGGTGCCCAGCCGGGCACCAGTTCCACCAGTTGTCCGGCAGCGATTTCATCGCGCACCACCACGCTGGGCAGGTGCACGATGCCGATCCCGGCGACCGCCGCATGGCGCAAGGCCAACAGGTCATCGGTGACCATGCGCGGGGCATGCCGGATCATCGCCGTGCTGCCATCGGCGCCGAACAGTTCCCACTGATATTCGCGCTGCGCCGCGCCCCAGTGCAGGCTCGGCAGACCGCTGAGGTCGGCAGGGGAGGCCGGTGTCGACAGGCGCGATAGAAAGGCCGGGCTGCCGACCACGCTCTGGGTGCTGTTGCCCAGCACCTTCATCACCATGTCGGTGTTTTCCAGCGGAGGAAAGCGTACCCGCAGGGCAATGTCGAAGCCTTCGTGAATCAGGTCGACCCGGCGGTTGGTGCTCTCGATGAACACTTCCACCAACGGGTACTTGAGCATGTAGCGGGTCAGCATCGGCCCGACCCAGGTGTTGAGCAGCGCCGTCGGACAACTGATACGCACTATGCCCTGAGGCTCGGAGCGGTTGCGTTCGATCAGTTCGGCGGCGCTTTCAGCCTCCACCCGCATGGCCAGGCAGCGCTGGTAATACGCCTGGCCGATTTCCGTCAATGAGCAATGCCGGCTGGTGCGGTGCAGCAGGCGCACGCCGAGGCGTTCTTCAAGCTCGGCAATGCGTCGGCTGAGCTTCGACTTGGGCATGTCCAGTGCCCGGCCGGCCGCGGCGAAACCGTGATGCTCCACCACTTGGGTGAAGTAGTAGAGGGTGTTGAGGTCTTCCACCATCGTTCTCCAAATAGAACGCTAAAGCTGATTTTTGCAGTCTAGCGCAGCAAAGGTCACGGTTTTAAGCTTTGTCCATGGCTTCACCCCCTCATCAGGAGACACCATGAAAAACATCATCGGTATCTACACCCGTCCACGGACCCATTGGGTGGGCGACGGTTTTCCGGTTCGCACGCTGTTTTCCTACGACAACCTGGGCAAACACATCAGCCCGTTCCTGTTGCTCGATCACGCCGGCCCCGCTGAATTCACCCCGACCACCGAGCGACGTGGCGTTGGTCAGCATCCTCATCGTGGCTTCGAAACCGTGACTATCGTTTACAAGGGCGAACTGGAGCACCGGGATTCCACCGGCAGCGGCGGCAAGATCGGCCCCGGCGATGTGCAATGGATGACCGCGGCCTCGGGGATCCTGCACGAAGAGTTTCACTCCGACGGTTTCGCCAAAAGCGGCGGCACCCTGGAAATGGTGCAACTGTGGGTCAACCTGCCGGCCAGGGACAAAATGGCCGACCCCGGCTACCAGACGATTCTCGATGCTGACATCCCGAGCATCGCCTTGAAGGACAGCGCCGGCAGCCTGCGCCTGATCGCCGGTGAGTTCGACGGCCACAAGGGCCCGGCACGCACCTTTACCCCGGTCGACCTGTGGGACATTCGATTGAATGCCGGCAAGTCGCTGACCCTGGACCTGCATGAAGGGCGCAACACCGCACTGGTGGTCTTGCGTGGCACGGTCCAGGTCAATGGCCTGGAGCCGGTGCGCCAGGGGCAACTGGCCCTGTTCGATCGCAAGGGCGATCAGTTGACCCTCGAAGCCAGCGAAGACGCGGTGGTGCTGTTGCTCAGTGGCGAGCCGATCGACGAGCCGATCGTCGGTCACGGGCCGTTCGTGATGAACACCGAGCAAGAAATCCACCAGGCCTTCGCCGACTTCCAGTCCGGCCGCTTCGGTCGGATGCACGCTTAATTCGCAGCGCTTAAACACCCGACTCTACACAGGATGAGTAGGCCGGTTTTCGGGCCAGGGATGGCTGTTGCCCAAAAGAAAGAGGAAACGCACATGAGTACTGTCTACGCGGCCAACTTCAACGGCCAGAAACCGACCATCGATCCTAATGACAGCGCGATGCTGTTGATCGATCACCAGAGCGGACTGTTCCAGATCGTCAAGGACATGGACGTGCCACAACTGCGCGCCAACGCCATTGCCCTGGCCAAGGCCGCCACCTTGCTGAAGATGCCAGTGATCACCACCGCTTCCGTTCCGCAAGGACCGAACGGGCCGTTGATCCCGGAAATCCACGAGGCCGCACCCCATGCGCAGTACGTGGCGCGCAAAGGCGAAATCAACGCCTGGGACAACCCGGAGTTTCACGCGGCGGTCAAAGCCACCGGCAAGAAAACCCTGGTGATCGCCGGCACCCTGACCAGCGTGTGCCTGGCGTTCCCGTCCATCGCCGCCGTGCATGAAGGCTACAAGGTGTTTGCGGTGGTCGACGCCTCCGGCAACCACTCGAAACTGGCCACTGACCTGACCATTGCCCGCCTGGCCCAGGCCGGGGTGGTGCCGATCGACATCATGGCGACGCTCTCCGAGCTGCAAGGCTCGTGGAACCGCCCCGATGCCGAGCAGTGGGCCGCTGTCTACGCCCAGGCCATGCCGCATTATCAATTGCTGATCGAGAGCTACCTCAAGGCCCAGCAAGTGGCGAACGAACACGAGGCGCTGGATTCCCAGCGCTAACCGGCTGCCCCACGCCGATCTCCAATCGGCATCGATAACCTGCGAGGATTACTGCAATGACCACTTCCTACAAGCGTCTGGACAAGGACAACGCCGCCGTTCTGCTGGTGGATCATCAGACCGGCCTGCTGTCACTGGTCCGCGACATCGATCCTGATCGCTTCAAGAACAATGTGCTGGCCCTGGCCGACCTGGCCAAGTACTTCAAGCTGCCGACCATCCTCACCACCAGTTTCGAAACCGGCCCCAACGGCCCGCTGGTGCCCGAGCTCAAGGCGCAGTTCCCTGATGCGCCGTACATCGCTCGCCCTGGCCAGATCAACGCCTGGGACAACGAAGACTTCGTCAAGGCAATCAAGGCCACCGGCAAGAAGCAATTGATCATCGCCGGCGTAGTGACCGAAGTCTGCGTGGCGTTCCCGGCACTGTCGGCGCTGGCCGAAGGCTTTGATGTGTTCGTGGTCACCGACGCGTCCGGTACCTTCAACGAACTGACCCGCGAATCGGCATGGAGCCGCATGACCGCCCAGGGCGCGCAATTGATGACCTGGTTCGGCCTGGCCTGTGAACTGCACCGCGACTGGCGCAACGATATCGAAGGGTTGGGCACGCTGTTCTCCAACCATATTCCGGACTACCGCAACCTGATGACCAGCTACAGCACGCTGACCAACAGCAAATAGTCCAGCCACGACGATCCCTGTGGGAGCGGGCTTGCCCGCGAAGGCTGCTTAACATTCAACCTATTTGTTGACTGTTATACCGCTTTCGCGGGCAAGCCCGCTCCCACAGGTTTTTCAGTGTGTTCTGCCAGACGTGTTCATCCAGCGAAATCAATTGCTCCTACACTAGTGCCAATCCATGCGATCTTCGCGTCATTGGCCCTGGATGGAGTTGCTTGATGCTGTCATTGCTCACTGAACACCCATTGATCTGCGCCATGGCGCTGATCCTGATCGATCTCGGGTTGTGGTACTTGCTCAGCGCCGCGGGCAGTGCCTGGCGGCTGCTGGTGCGGGTGGTGATTTTCTCGTTGTTCAGCCTCCTGTTGTTCAACGAAGGCCTGAACCCGATGGAGCCGCCGCCCTGGGCCGATAACGTGCCGCTGCACCTGGCCGCCACCGGCTTGCAGATCGGCTGGTGGTTGTTCGGTGCGCGGACCCTGACCGTGCTGATCGGCGCGGTGATGATGCAACGGGTCGGGCATACCGGGCGCTTGCTCCAGGATTTGCTCGGCGCGGTGATTTTCCTGATCGCGGTGATTGCGGCCCTGGCCTATGTGCTGGAACTGCCGGTCAAGGGCGTGCTGGCGACGTCCGGCGCGTTGGCGATCATCGTCGGTCTGGCGTTGCAAAGTACCCTCAGCGACGTGTTCTCCGGGATCGTCCTCAACACCACCAAGCCTTATCAACTGGATGACTACATCTCCATCGACGGCATGGAGGGCAAGGTGACCGACATCGACTGGCGCGCCACCCGCTTGCAGACCTCCCAGGGCTGCATGGCGGTGATTCCCAACTCCCTGGCGGCCAAGGCCAAGATCATCAATTTCAGCCGGCCGAACGACATGTTCGGTATCTCCGTCTCCCTGGAAGTGAGCCCCCATGCGAGGCCGAACACGGTGATCGACGCGTTGGAGCGGGCCATGCAAGGTTGCCGCGCGCTGCTGGATACACCGTCGCCCAGCGTCGGTCTCAAAAGTGCCAGCAACACCGGCGCGGTCTACGAAATCAACGGTTTTGTCGCGTCGATGGACGAGAAGCGCTCGGTGCGCAATCAGCTGTACGACCTGGCCTACCGGCACTTGCAGGCGTCCGGGGTCAATTTGTTGTCGAGCGTGGAGCCCAGCCCGCCGATCAACTCGACACGCAAACGGGCCTTGCTGAACAGCTCGCCGATTTTCTCCACCCTGCGTCAGGAAGAGAAAGATACGTTCAGCCAGAACATGACCCTGCAAACCTTTCGCGCCGGGGAGGTGATCCTGGAAGCGGAGGAGGTCAGCGATCACTTGTTCATTATCGAATCCGGCGTGATCTCGGTGACCTTGATGCGCCACGGAACGCCCTTCGAATCCGGACGCATGGGGCCGGGGGAGGTGATCGGCGAGGCGGGTATTCTCACCGACAGCGCGCTGCCTGCGCAGTTCACCGCCAAGACATTCTGCGGCCTGTACCGCATCGAAAAGTCCTACCTCAAGCCGTGCCTGGATGCCCGTCACGACATCAACAATGCAATGAAAGCCTTGCTCGATTACCGGCTGCAAAAAGCGAAAACCCTGACTCAGGAGCTGCCGGTGGCGGTGGAGAAAAAGGGCTTTCTGCGGTGGTTGCGCAATCGGGTTTGAGCTCGGTGGTGAATGGCCGCTGCGCGGATCGCGAGCAAGCTCGCTCCCACATTTGAGTGCATTTCCCTGTGGGAGCGAGCTTGCTCGCGATGACGGCAGTGAATTCACCAAAAGTGAAGAGTGAAACCCATCACACCCGCGCCAATGGCCTCCTCGACTTCTGGAATATTGGCTATTTGTGCAGACCAACCGAGGGACTAACGTAGCGACACACCCACTTGCCCTGGAGCACGTCATGCAACCCCGTATCGATTTCTACACTGCCAGCCCCGACGCCCTCAAGGCGATGATCGCCATGGAAACCGCAGTGTCGAAGCTGCCGCTGGAAAAAAACCTGATTGAACTGGTCAAGCTTCGCGCTTCGCAGATCAACGGCTGTGCCTTCTGCATCGACATGCACACCGCCGATGCGATCAAGGGTGGCGAAACCCCGCGTCGTCTGTTCGCCGTGACGGCCTGGCGCGAGGCGCCATTTTTCACCGAGCGTGAACGCGCGGCACTGCTGTGGACCGAGTCCCTGACCCAGCTCAGCCTGACCCACGCCCCGGACGAAGACTACGAAGTGGTCAGCGCGCAATTCACGCCCAAGGAAATGGTCGACCTCACAGTCGCCATCAGCACCATCAACAGCTGGAACCGCCTGGCGGTCGGCTTCCGTAAAACACCTCAGGCCTGATGTTCCACAAACCGCCGATGCCTCAATGGGCATCGGCACTCGGCGCGGCCGGTGGTTGCACCTTGCGCATCAAGGGCACCATCGCCGTGGCGATGACGAAACACACCCCGATCATCAGAAACGCGTCGCCATAGGTTTGTGTCTGGGCTTCGCGGTAGGTCAGCAACCAGAGTTGATGCAGGCTGGCGGTGACGCCGGCGTCACCGCTCTGGCCGAGGGCGGCGAAGTTGTTGCCGACCTGGGACAGCCATTGGTTGAGTGCCTCGTTGGTGCTGTTGAGGTTTTCCGCCAGCCGGGTGAAATGCAGGTTGGTGCGGTCATTGAGAATGGTCGCACAGGCGGCGATGCCGATGGCCCCGCCGAGGTTACGCATCAGGTTGAACAGCCCCGAGGCATGTTTGAGCCGTGCCGGTGCCAGGCCGCCGAGGGTCAGCGTTACCGCAGGCGGCACCGCCAGTTGCTGGGCAATCCCGCGCAAGGCTTGCGGCAACATCAACTCCCTGGCCCCCCAGTCATGGGTGATCGGGCTGAAATCCCACATCGATAACGCGAACAGTCCGAGGCCGGTCATCATGATCCAGCGCAGGTCGACGCGGTTGGCCAGAAAGGCGTACAGCGGAATCGCCATGATCTGGAACACCCCGGTGGAGAAAACTGCCAGACCAATGTCCAGTGCACCGTAGCCACGCACTCGGCCGAGGAACAGCGGCGTCAGGTAAATGGTGGCGAACAGGCCGATGCCGGTGACGAATGAGAAGAAGCAGCCCAGGGCAAAATTGCGATCCTTCAGGGCGCGCAGATCGACAATCGGATTGGCGACATGCAGGGTCCGGCCAATGAACGCCAGCCCGGCCAGGCCGCTGATCCACGCGGTGGTCAGGATCGTGCGGTCGCTGAACCAGTTCCAGCGCGGGCCTTCTTCGAGGGTGTATTCCAGGCAGCCGAGGAACAGCGCCAGAAACACCATGCTCAAGTAATCCGCGCCTTTGAGCAGCGACAGTTCCGGCTGGTCGATTTTCACCAGCATCGGCACGGCCACCGCGACGAATATCCCCGGCACCAGGTTGATGTAGAACAGCCAGTGCCAGGACGAGATGTCGGTGATCCAGCCACCGATCACCGGTCCCAGGGTCGGTGCCAGGGACGCCACCGCGCCTATGGTCGCGGCGGCGATCACCCGTTGCTTGCCGGTGAAGAACACGAAGGCCGTGGTGAACACCATCGGGATCATCGAACCGCCGAGAAAGCCTTGCAGGGCACGGAAGGCGATCATGCTCTGGATGTTCCAGGCCACGCCGCACAGCAGGCTGGTCAGGGTAAAGCCGACCGCCGATGCGCAGAACAGCCAGCGCGTGGAACACACCCGGGACAACCAACCCGACAGCGGAATCACGATGATCTCGGCGATCAGGTAACTGGTTTGCACCCACGCGGTTTCGTCGGTGCCGGCGGAGAGTCCGCCGCCGATGTCACGCAACGAGGCCGAGACAATCTGGATATCCAGCAGCGCAATGAACATGCCGATGCACATGCTGGCAAAGGCGAAGACCTTGGTGGCCGTTGCCATGTCCGCGGCATTGAACGGTTGCGCCTGGGCGGCGAGGGCGCGGCTCATGGCGTGCTGGCTACGGCTGGCGCATCAGGCGCCTTGCGCGTGTCCACTTCAGCGGTGACCGACAACCCCGGACGCAGGTGTCCGAGCACACTGTCGGCCGGGTCGAGGTGAATCCGCACCGGTACCCGCTGCACGATCTTGGTGAAGTTGCCGGTGGCGTTTTCCGGTGGCAACACACTGAACTGCGAACCGCTGGCGGGGGCGAGGCTGTCCAGGTGACCGTGGAACTCCTGCCCCGACAGCACGTCGGCACGGATCACCACCCGTTGCCCCGGCACCATGTGCGCCAGTTGGTCTTCCTTGAAGTTGGCGTCGACCCACAGGCCGCTGGCCGGCACCACCGAGAGCAATTGCGAGCCGGCCTGGGCATAGGCGCCGACCCGTGCCCGACGGTTGCCGATCACGCCGTCAACCGGTGCCTTCAGTTCGGTGTAGCCGACATTCAACTGCGCCAGGTCGCGCTCGGCCCTGGCCTGGATCAAGGCGGCCCGGGCCTGTTGTTTCTGAGTGTCGATCACATTCAACTGGCGCTGAGCGGCCAGTAATTCCGCCTGGGCACGGTTGCTTTGGGCCTGGGCCTGCTTGAATGTGGCATTGGCGCGCTGGGCGCTTTCCACCGAGACGGCGTTGGTGGACACCAGTTTTTTGTAGCGGGCATCGTCATCCCGCGAACGGGTGGCTTCGGCACCGGCGGCGTCGATGCCGGCGCGGGCCTGGCCGATGACGGCCTGTTGCAGTTGTTCGGTGGCGTCGAGGTTGGCCAGCAAGGCTTCCTGGGCGGCCACTGCGCCTTCGGCCTTGGCCAGGTTGGCGCGGTAGTCGCGCGAATCGAGACGGATCAGCACATCGCCGGCCTTGACCTTCTGGTTATCGGTCACCAGCACTTCGTCGATATAACCCGCCACCTTTGGCCCGATCACCGTTACATCACCGCCGATGTAGGCATCGTCGGTTTCTTCGATGAAACGCCCGGCCGTCCACCAATGCGCGCCGTACATCCCGGCCAATACCAACGCTGCGATGCCCATTGTTGGCAGAAGCAGGCGCTTGAGCAGGGGACGTTTTGCCGGTTGCACTTGGGCGTCCAGGTCGGGTTCAACGGCGGACATGCTGGTCATGGAGGGATACCTGTCAGGCGGTGTTTAATTATGATGCTTGTAATATGATGCATGTAATATTTTGTGGCAAATGGTTTTTGCTGCCGGTCGTCAGGTGCTTTGTTCAGAGAGAAGGAGATTCTGCATGCGCAAGAGAACCATTGTGGGAGCGAGCTTGTTCGCGATAGCGGTGGTCCAGTCAACAATGATGGTGCCTGACACGCCGCCATCGCGAGCAAGCTCGCTCCCACAGGGGATCGCTACTGGTTTACCGAAATGAAAAAGGCCGGTGATCTGCGCGATCACCGGCCTTTTTTGCGGCGATTGCTTAGACGCGTTCGAAAATCGCCGCAATCCCCTGGCCGCCGCCGATGCACATGGTCACCAGCGCGTAACGGCCGCCGGTGCGGTGCAGTTCGTGGATGGCCTTGGTGGCGATGATCGCGCCGGTCGCGCCCACCGGGTGGCCCAGGGCGATGCCCGAACCGTTCGGGTTGACCTTGGCCGGGTCGAGGTCCAGTTCCTGGCTGACGGCGCAGGCCTGGGCGGCGAAGGCGATGTTGGCTTCGATCACGTCCAGGTCGGCGACGGTCAGGCCGGCGCGCTTGAGTGCCAGGCGGGTGGCCGGGATCGGGCCCAGGCCCATGAATTCCGGTTCGACGCCGGCGTGGGCGTAGCTGACCAGGCGGGCCAGTGGCTTCAGGTTGTTGGCCTGGACCGCGTTGCCGCTGGCCATGACCAGCGCGGCGGCACCGTCGTTGAGGCCCGAGGCGTTGCCGGCGGTGACCGAACCGTCCTTCTTGAACGCCGGCTTCATGGCTGCCAGCTGTTCCAGGGACGTGGCGCGCGGGTGTTCGTCGACGCTGAACAGTTTGACGCCTTTGCGATCCTGGATTTCCACGGTCGCGATCTGCTCGCTGAAGTAGCCGTTGGCAATCGCGTGGGCCGCGCGTTTCTGGTCTTCCAGGGCCAGGGCGTCCTGCATTTCGCGGGTGATGCCGTTGCGCGCGGCGACGTTTTCGGCGGTGATGCCCATGTGGATGCCATGGAAGGGGTCATGCAGGATGCCGAGCATGTAGTCGATGACCTGGGCGTTGCCCATGCGCGAACCCCAACGGGCCGAAGGCATCAGGTAGGGGCCACGGCTCATGGATTCGGCACCGGCGCCGACGACGATGTCGGCATCGCCGAGCATCAGGGTCTGGGCGGCGTTGATGATCGCTTGCAGGCCCGAACCACACAGGCGGTTGACGTTGTAGGCCGGGGTTTCCTTCGGGATGCCGGCGTTCATCGCGGCGACGCGGGAGATGTAGGCGTCGCGGGTTTCGGTCGGGATCACGTTGCCCATCACCAGATGGCCAACGAGCGCCGGGTCCACGGCGGCTCGTTCCAGGGCGGCTTTCACGGCCGTGGTCGCGAGGTCGGCCAGGGGCACGTCCTTGAGCGAACCGCCGAACGTACCGATGGCGGTACGGGCGGCGCTGACGACGTAGATTTCTGGAGTGTTCATGGCTGGTTTCCTTTCGGTGGATTCTTGTCTGTACTGCGATTGAGCAGGGCGTTCAAGGCGTTTTTCGCCTCGTCGGTATTCAGGCGCTGGATGAACAGCGTGTTTTCTTCGCGCAGGGTGGCTTCCAGTTCTGGCAACGTCGCCTGTTTCATCAACTGCCGGGACTGGCGCAAGGCCTCCTGGGGCAGGGCCAAAAAGCGCTGGGCGATTTTTCTGGCCGCAACCAGGCATTGCTCGCCGTCATCGAAGGCTTCGTTGGCAATGCCCCAGTTCACCGCGTCGTTGCCGTCCAGGCCGTTGCCCAGCAGGAGCAGGCTCGCGGCGCGGGCGTGGCCGAGTAGGCGTGGCAGCAACAGGCTGGCACCGAATTCGGGGCACAGGCCGATATTGACGAACGGCATGCGCAGCTTGGCG
Organism: Pseudomonas sp. PDM28; assembly: GCF_019219115.1. Taxonomy (NCBI): domain Bacteria; kingdom Pseudomonadati; phylum Pseudomonadota; class Gammaproteobacteria; order Pseudomonadales; family Pseudomonadaceae; genus Pseudomonas; species Pseudomonas sp. PDM28. The sequence continues at coordinate 279,359 of NZ_JAHUWG010000008.1, read as the reverse complement.
TTGCGGGTGACCAGCACCTGGTCGCAATGCAGCAGCAACGTAGTACCAATGCCGATGGCCGCCCCGCAGACTGCCGCGATCAGCGGCTTTTGCAGGCGCGTGACGACTTTCATCAGGCGAAACGCCGGGGCGTCCAGATGCGTCGGCGGATTCTGGAGGAAATCCACCAGGTCATTGCCACTGGTGAAGCAGGCCGGGCCGCCGGTGAGGATGATCACGCCGGTCTGCGGGTCTTCGTTGGCGGCCAGCAACAGCTCGGCCAGTTGCGTGTACATGGCGTTGTTCAGCGCGTTGAGCTTGTCCGGTCGGTCGATGGTCAGCGTCAACACGCCGTCGCGTTGCTCGTGTTTGATCAAATCTGTCATCGCAGGCTCCGCAGGGTCGGTTCAGGCTGCCACTTTAAGCGCCGGACAAATCCCGATCTATGGCAAAACGGGTCAACTGCGCTGCCGCTTTTTGCCATGCCGGTGTGCCAAAAACGACACACACCCATTCGGGGTATGGTTCCGCCCGGCCAATCGACCAATAGTGGAGGCATCCGCTCATCCAGAGCCGAACTCGCTATAAGGTGCATTTGCTATGGGCAAGACACTGCTTAAGGTGATTTCCAGTCTGTTTGTTGTACCGCTGACCTTTCATGCCTACGCCGCACAAATGGACGAGAGCAATACGTTGCGGCTCTATAACTGGGCGGATTACATCGGTGAAAAAACCATCGCCGACTTCGAAAAGGCCACCGGTATCAAGGTGGTCTACGACACCTTCGACTCTTATGAAACGGTGCAGGCCAAGTTGCTCACCGGCCATTCCGGTTATGACCTGATCGTGTTGAACGCCTCGCTCGCGCCACCCCTGATCAAGGCCAAGGTGTTCCAGCCACTGGACAAAAAACAGCTGCCGGGCTGGACCAACCTCGACCCGCAAATCCTCGAGGATCTACAGGGCTATGACCCCGGCACCCAGTACTCGGCGCCCTACACCTGGGGCAGCAACGGCGTGACTTACAACGTCGACAAGATCAAGGAACGCATGCCGGACGCGCCGATCGGTTCGCTGGCGATGATCTTCGATCCGAAGATCGTCTCGCGCTTCGCCGACTGTGGCGTGACCCTGCTCGATGCGCCGACCGAAGTCATCCCCATGGCCTTGACGTACCTGGGACGCGACCCCACAAGCGCCGCCCCGGAGGATCTGAAAGCCGCCCAGGACCTGCTGCTGTCCGTGCGGCCCTACGTGCGCAAGTTCGACTCGGTCAACTACCTGACCAGCCTGCCCAACGGCGATGTGTGCATGGCCATGACCTGGTCCGGCGACTACGCCACGGCCATGGCCCGCGCCGCAGAAGCCAAGAAGCAGATCAACCTGGCGTACTTCATCCCCAAGGAAGGCTCGCTGATCTGGTTCGACAACCTGTACATCCCGGCCGATGCGACGCACGTCGCCAATGCGCACAAATTCCTGGAATACCTGATGCAGCCGCAGGTGATGGCGGATGTGAGTGACTACATCAACTATGCCAACAGTAACGCGGCGGCCACGCCCTTGTTGAACGCCGAAGTACGCGACAACCCGGCGATCTACCCCGATGCACAGACCCGCAAGCGCCTGTTCCCGCAGAAGACCCAGGACGCCAAGGACATGCGGGCGATTACCCGGGTCTGGAGCACCGTGAAAAGCGGCATCTGATTTGTTCGATCGTGAGTCATTTCGGTTAGAGGTTCATTTATGGCGACGCCAACACACAGCGTTTTTTCCCCAGCGGACGAGTCCCGGCTGGTCAAGGCCGACAAGGCCCATCACATGCACGGCTACCACATGTTCGACGAACACGCCGAACAAGGCTCGTTGAACATCGTTGCCGGCGATGGCGCCTACATCTACGACACCCAGGGCAACCGCTTTCTCGATGCGGTGGGCGGCATGTGGTGCACCAACATCGGCCTGGGCCGCGAGGAAATGGCCGAGGCCATCGCCGACCAGGTGCGCCAGCTGGCCTATTCGAATCCGTTTTCCGACATGTCGAACAACGTCGCCATCCAGCTGTGCGAAAAACTCGCCAGCCTGGCCCCCGGCGACCTCGACCATGTGTTCCTGACCACCGGCGGCTCCACCGCCGTGGACACCGCGTACCGGCTGATCCAGTACTACCAGAACTGCCGCGGCAAGCCGGAAAAGAAACACGTCATCGCCCGGTTCAACGCCTATCACGGCTCCACCACCCTGACCATGTCGATCGGCAACAAGGCCGCCGACCGGGTGCCGGAGTTCGATTACGCCAACCCGCTGATCCACCACGTCTCCAACCCCAACCCGTACCGCGCGCCCGACGGCATGGACGAGGCACAGTTCCTCGAGTTCCTGGTCAAGGAGTTCGAAGACAAGATCCTGTCGATTGGCGCGGACAAGGTCGCCGCTTTCTTTGCCGAACCGATCATGGGCTCGGGCGGGGTGATCATTCCGCCTCGGGGTTATCTCAAGCGCATGTGGGACGTCTGCCAGCGCTACGACATCCTGTTCGTCGCCGACGAAGTGGTGACCTCGTTCGGGCGCCTCGGCAAGTTCTTCGCTTCCCGGGATGTGTTCGACGTGCAGCCCGACATCATCACCACGGCCAAAGGCCTGACCTCGGCCTACCTGCCGCTGGGCGCGTGCATCTTTTCCGAGCGTATCTGGAAGGTCATCGCCGAGCCGGGCAAGGGCCGCTGCTTCACCCACGGCTTCACCTACAGCGGCCACCCGGTGTGCTGCACGGCGGCGCTGAAGAACATCGAAATCATCGAGCGGGAAAACCTGCTGGCCCATGTCGACACGGTGGGCGCTTATCTGGAAGAGCGCCTGGCCACCCTGCGGGACTTGCCGCTGGTGGGGGATGTGCGCTGCCAGAAACTCATGGCCTGCGTGGAGTTCGTCGCCGATAAACACACCAAGGCGCTGTTCCCCGACGAGATCAACATCGGCGAGAAGATCCACGTGCGGGCGCAGGCCCGGGGTTTGCTGGTGCGGCCGATCATGCACCTCAACGTGATGTCGCCACCGTTGATCCTGACGTTTGCCCAGGTCGATGAGATCGTCGAGACCTTGCGCGACTGCATTGTCGAAGTGGCCGCTGAGCTTCAGGCCAGCGGTCAGTATGGCGGCCAATGAACTCGCTAAACAGGCTTTTACCAAGGGCCTGCGCACCCGCTAGACTGCGGGGCATGAGCAAACCAGACGACGATACGCTGATCGCGATGCCCTTCGGGGCGCTGCACAAATGGCATGGGGGAATGCGCGAGGCATTCGCCCATGTCGATGAGCCTGACGCCCTGCAGTACCTGGCGTCGGCGTTGGCGCAGCTGGTGTCCGTGGAGTCGATGATGATCAGCCTGGAGCGCAAGGACCGCGCACCACAGCTGCTGCATCAGCGCGGGATTGCCCAGGAGTATCAGGTTTCGATTCTTGAACGCTATTTTTCCGGGGGCTATTTGCTCGACCCGTTCTGCCTGGCGGTGGAGCAGGGGTTGGCGCAAGGCTTCTATCACCTGGAGGAAATCGCCCCGGACAACTTCTTCGACAGTGACTACTACAAATCCTATTACCTGAAGGCGGGCTGTTCGGAAGACAGCTACTACATCGTCGATACCGGCAACGACACGAAGATTTCCGTCAGCCTCTATCAGGGTTTCGGCGGTGAATGCCTGAGCGACGAACAGTTGAACCTGCTGCGAGCCGTCGAACCGCTGGTGCGTGAATTCATCAGCGAATTCAGCCAGCGTGGACTGCTGCGCAGTGCCGGGATCGAGCGTGATGACGAGCAAGGCCTGCGCGACGATCTCAAGCATCGCGTGCAGGCGGCGTTCGAGAACTTCGGTTGTGAATTGCTCACCGAGCGCGAGCGGGAAGTGGCGCACATGGTATTGCGCGGGCATTCGGTGAAGTCCACGGCCAGCCAGATGAACATCTCGCCGGAAACCGTGCGCATGCACCGCAAGAATCTGTACCTGAAATTGGAGGTGGGGTCGCAGTCGGAGTTGTTTGCGCTGTTTATCGAGTGGTTGCGCAAGCACTGACTTTTCAGGTTTCCCAATAACCTGTGGGAGCGAGCTTGCTCGCGATGAGGCCGGTACAGCCAACATCAATGTCGCCAGTCAGGACGCCATCGTCGGAACGCCGCCCGGAGCAAGCTCGCTCCCACAGTGGTTCGAGGTTGGCTTACAAATTCATGGGCATCCCTGAAACCCTTTGGGAGCTGCCGCAGGCTGCGATCTTTTGATCATCTACTCAGACGGATCGACGCGATCCAACGCCCGATTGACCGCCAATTCCCCCAGCATGATGACTTGCGCAATACCCAGCAGCGTATTGCGACTCGATCCCTCCGTCCGATCCGCCAGATCCATGGTCATGACATTGGCTGAAGCCAGCGATTCGCAGGCATGGGTCAGGAGGCTTTCGGTATCGAGTTCAGGATTAACGAAAAACATCGTGCACAGTTTGCGTGGAGTGGACTGTATGTCGGCGAATGAGGGGATGTGCTCGGAAGGTGTTTCCGAATAGTTGTTCGGCGGATTCGGTGTGGGTTTGATCATAAATGCTTCCCTTTCATAGTAGGGCCGCACCATTTCGCGACTAAACGTAGGGGTGGCGGCTGTGCGCAAGTTAGTCGACCGGCAAGGAAAGCAAAAACCGGCGCGTCCGAAGACGCCAAGCGCACAGCCACCATCGAGCGCAGGCTGATACCTGACTGATGATACTCATGCGACCGCTTAACCTTGCCCGGGCGACTAAACCCGATCACTGACAATCAGTGACGCGAATCAAGTTACCGAGCGGCCCCAAGGCGCACAAGCCGGCGGATTCTGGGGTATGTGTAGGCAACGACGCAAGGCACTGTGGCTTTCGGGAAGTAACCTCGCAGCCTTTTAAACAAGCAGTAACTTGCCCATAAAAACGCCGCGAATAAAGGCGCGCAAACCCCATTTGCCGCAGCCGCAATCATGCCCAAATTGATCTCATCAACCATCGAGAGGTGAAGTGAAGAAGCCGGTGGTACGTCAGGGAGACACGCATCAAAAGTCAAAAGATCGCAGCCTGCGGCAGCTCCTACAGGGGTGGCGTACACCCGGATGTACCCGATCCCTGTAGGAGCTGCCGAAGGCTGCGATCTTTTGCGCTTGACCCTTACTCTTCGCGCTTGACCACCAGGGTCAAAATGTCATAGCTGGCCACCAGCTCACCCAACTGGTTGGTGACCTCCACATCCCACGCCACCACCCCTTGCGGAATGCCCTGCGGGCTCTTCTTGCCCTGGTCGATCTTGCGTTTGCAGGTCAGGCGCGCCTGGATGGTGTCGCCGATGCCCACCGGGTTGATGAAGCGCAGGGTGTCCAGGCCGTAGTTGGCCAGCACCGGGCCGACGCCGGGGGATACGAACAACCCGGCCGCTGCCGACAGTACGAAGTAACCGTGGGCGATGCGCTTGCCGAATTGCGATTCCTTGGCCGCGATGTCGTCGAAGTGCATGTAGAAGTGGTCGCCCGACAGGCAGCCGAAGTTCACCAGGTCCGCTTCGGTGACGGTGCGGCGGTGAGTCAGCAGCGATTCGCCGATCTGCAGGTCCTGGAAATGGCGACGGAACGGATGCACGTCGGTTTCGATGACCTTGGCGCCGCGCACGTATTCGCCGGTGACCGCCGCCAGCATGGTCGGCGAACCTTGCACCGCCGCGCGTTGCAGGTAGTGTTTCACCGCGCGCAGGCCGCCGAGTTCTTCACCGCCGCCGGCACGGCCCGGGCCGCCGTGCTTGAGTTGTGGCAGTGGCGAGCCGTGACCGGTGGATTCGCCGGCGCAGTGGCGATCCAGCACCAGCAGGCGCCCGTGCCAGGCTGCGGCCACCGGAATCGCCTTGGCAGCGATCTGCGGATCCTTGGTCACCAGGCTGGCCACCAGGCTGCCTTTGCCGCGCGCGGCCAGGGCCAGGGCTTCGTCGAGATCGTCGTAGGCCATCAGGGTGCTGACCGGGCCGAACGCTTCGATGTCATGGGCACCGCCCTCGGCATGCGGGTCGCGGGCCTGCAACAGGGTCGGGGCGAAGAACGCGCCTTTGTCGACATGTTCACCGCGCGGTTCGAAACCGTCACGCGCACCGAACAGCATGTCGCTGCTCTGCAACAGGGCTTCCAGGCGCTCGGCCACGTCTTTCTGCTGGTCGTGGGAGGCCAGTGCGCCCATGCGCACGCCTTCCACCGACGGGTCGCCGACCACCACTTTGGCCAGGCGATCACGCAGACGGGTAGCGACTGCGTCGATGTGTTTGGCCGGCACGATGGCGCGGCGGATGGCGGTGCATTTCTGCCCGGCCTTGGTGGTCATTTCCCGGGCGACTTCCTTGATGAACAGCTCGAATTCCTCGTCGTCCGGGGTCACGTCCGGGGCGAGGATCGCGCAGTTCAGCGAGTCGGCTTCGGCGGTGAACGGCACCGAGTTGCGGATCAGGTTCGGGTTGACCCGTAGCTTGGCCGCCGTGTCGGCGGAACCGGTGAAGGTCACCACGTCCTGGCCCTGCAGGCGGTCGAGCAGGTCGCCGGTGCCGCCGATGATCAGTTGCAGGCTGCCCGCCGGGAGCAGGCCGGACTCATCCATCAGGCGCACCACGGCTTCGGTCAGGTAGCTGGTGGCGCTGGCCGGTTTGACGATGCACGGCATGCCGGCGAGGAAGCTCGGCGCGAACTTCTCCAGCATGCCCCAGATCGGGAAGTTGAAGGCATTGATATGTACGGCCACGCCACCGCGCGGCACGAGGATGTGGGTACCGGCGAAGGTGCCCATTTTGCTCAGTTGCAGCGCCGGACCTTCGTGGACGACGTTGCCCGACGGCAGTTCCCGCGAACCGAGGCTGGCGTAGGTGAACAGTGTGCTGTTGCCGCCTTCGATGTCGATCCAGCTGTCGGCACGGGTCGCGCCGCTGTGGTGGGAGATTGCGTAGAGCTGTTCCTTGCGCTCGCTCAGGTACAGGGCCAGGGCCTTGAGACGCTGGGCGCGCTGCTGGAAGTCCAGCGCCATCAAGCCGCTGATGCCCTGGCGACGGCCGTGCTCGATGGCTTCGGCGAAGTCCGGGCGTTCTTCATGGGTACGGAAGATTTCATGGCCGTCGATGGCGCTGCGCAGGATTTGTGCGCCGTGTTGGCCGATCCAGCGGCCGGCGATGAAGCTTTGCAGAGTTGCAGGTGAAGAGGGCATCACGATTGCTCCAGGTGATGAAGGGTTGTGGCGCGGCCGCGACCGCGCCCTTTCGGAATTACCAAAGCGCCAGGGTGTAGCCGACGATCAAGCGGTTCTCATCGAGGTCGGTCGTCAAGCCATTGCCGGAACGGAAGGTCACGTTGCGCCAGCGCAGGCTGACGTTCTTGAGCACACCGCTCTGGATGACGTAGCTGATATCTGTGTCGCGCTCCCATTCGCGACCGTTGTCGACGCTGCCCGCCTTGACGTGGCGGCCGTCGGTGTAGCGGGTCATGAAGGTCAGGCCGGGAATGCCTTGCGCCGCGAAGTCATAGTCGTAACGCAGCTGCCAGGAATCCTCCTCGGCGCGGGTAAAGGTGTTGAACGTCACCAGGTTGACCACGTAGGGGTCACCGCCGTTGAGGAACGGAAAGGCGCTGTCGCCGGACAATTGCTGGTAGGCGGCACTGACCTTGTGGGCACCGTGGGACAGCGTGAACATGCTGTTGAAGTTGCGGTTGTCGATACGCCCGGCCTGATCGGCACCGTCGCCCCGGCTGTCGAAGTAGCGCACATCGCTGCGCAGGTTGAAGCCGTTGCCCAGCGCTTGCGTATGCAGCAGTCCGGCGAATTGCTGGCGATAGATCTGGTCGAGCTTGCCGTAGTAGTAGCTCAGGTTCAGTTGCGGACTGAACGCATAGCTGCCACCACCGAAATCGAAGTGGTCGCTGGTGGCGGCGCCGTAGCCGATGTCATCGTTGCTGGAGGAGTCCCGCAGGTTGGCCTTGGTCAGGCGTCCGGCATTCACCGTCAGGCCGTCGATTTCCTGGCTGGTGAGCAAGCCACCTTCAAAGGTCGAACCCAGCAGGCGCGTGTCGTTGTAAGTGGCCACGGGCAACAAGGGTTGCAGGGTGCCGAGCTTCAACACGCTTTTGGATACTTTCAATTTGCCGGTCAGTCCCAGTTCGCTGTACTCGTCGTCGGGCTCATGGCTCTGCGGGCCAAACGGCAGCAGCCCGGTGCCACGGCGATCCGGGCTGGAGTCGAGCTTCAGCCCCAGCTCCCCCAATGCGTCGAGGCCGAAACCGAAGGTGCCGTCGGTAAATCCGGATTCGACACGCGCCGTGAAACCCTGGGCCCATTCCTCGGCCCTGGATTGCGGCGCGTTGTGCTGACGGAAGTCGCGGTTGATGTAGTGGTTGCGCATATCAATGCGGGCCTTGCTGTCGCCGATGAAGTCGGCCATGGCGCTAGGGGCGAACATGGGCAGGCTTAATGCGGCGGCCAGCGAAAACAGCGATTCACGAGGTGCGTTACGTGCGGGCTTCATTATTTTTATTCCCAGCCAATATTCAGTGTTTGCTGGCGCCGGTGGCACCGATGCCGGTCATCGAACGGATGAACTGCGCCAGATAACGACCGCGCTCGAGGGCTGCACGGGGCGAGGTGTCGGTGACGGAAAACAGCCATGCACTGAAGAACGCCAGGCTCATGGAAAACAGCGCCGGGTTGGAATACGGGAACAACGCCTTGTCGTGATGCATCACGTTGACCCACACCGCCGGGCTCAGCACCAGAAGGACAATCGCCGAGACCAGGCCGGACAGACTGCCGAGGACGGCGCCGCGGGTGGTCAGACCTTTCCAGTACATCGAGAGGAACAGCACCGGGAAATTCACCGACGCGGCGATGGCCAGTACCAGGCCCGAGAGGAAGGCAATGTTCTGCGACTCGAACAGCAGGCCGAGGATGATTGCCAGCACACCGATGCACAGGGTGGCGATTCGCGACACGCGCATTTCCTGCTGTTCCGTGGCCTGGCCCTTGCGCATCACGCAGGCATACAGGTCATGGGACACCGCCGAGGCGCCGGACAGGGCCAGCCCGGCAACCACCGCCAGAATGGTGGCGAAGGCGACCGCCGAGATGAAGCCGAGGAACAGGTTGCCGCCTACCGCTTGGGCCAGGTGCACGGCGATCATGTTGCCGCCGCCGATGATCGCACCGCTGGCGTCGCGGAACGCCGGATCGGTGCCGACCATGACGATGGCGCCGAAGCCGACGATGATCAGCAGCAAGTAGAAGTAGCCGATGAAACCGGTGGCGTAGAACACGCTTTTACGCGCTTCCTTGGCATCGCTGACGGTGAAGAAGCGCATCAGGATATGCGGCAGGCCGGCGGTGCCGAACATCATGCCAAGCCCCAGGGAAATCGCATCGACCGGGTTGGACAGCAAGCCGCCGGGGGCCATGATCGCGTTGCCCTTGGCATGCACGGCGGTGGCGCCGGCAAACATCGCCTCGGTGCTGAAGCCGAAGTGCTTGAGCACCATGAACGCCATGAAGCTGGTGCCGAACAACAGCATCACCGCCTTGATGATCTGCACCCAGGTGGTGGCGAGCATGCCGCCGAAGGTGACGTAGAACACCATCAGCACGCCGACCAGCATCACCGCATAGAGGTAGTCGATACCGAACAGCAATTCGATCAGCTTGCCGGCACCAACCATCTGCGCCACCAGGTACATCAGCGCCACGGTCAGGGTGCCGAAGGCCGAGGTCAGGCGCACCGGGGTCTGTTCCAGGCGATAGGACACCACGTCGGCAAAGGTGTATTTGCCCAGGTTGCGCAGGCGTTCGGCAATCAGGAACAGGATGATCGGCCAGCCGGCCAGCACGCCCAATGCATAGAGCAGTCCGTCGTAGCCATTGAGGAACATCATCGCGGATATGCCGAGGAACGAGGCGGCCGAGATCATGTCGCCGGCAATCGCCAGACCGTTCTGGAAACCGGTCATGCCGCCACCGGCGGTGTAGAAATCGGCGGCGGAGCGGGTGCGAAGTGCCGCCCAGCGTGTCACGCCGAGTGTGAATAGGACGAACACCAGGAACATGCCGATGGCGTTCCAGTTCAGCGGGCGGGAGACGCCGTCGGCGGCCACCGCGATATCAGTGACCACCGCCAGCGGCAGCAGGAACAAGGCGAGAAGGCGGTTCATCGGGCGCACTCCTGCTTGAGTTTTTCATTCAAAGGATCGATCACGTTGTTGGCGCGATAGACATAGAAGCCGGTCAGCGCGAAGGCCAGCCCGACGATCACGACACCCACCAGCATGCCCACGGTGGTCACGCCGCCGCTCAGGGATTGGCCGAGGGTAGAAGGGGAGAAAGCCACCAGCAGCACGAAGCCGTAATAGATCACCAGCATGGCCAGGCTCAGTGACCAGTACAGCTTCTGTTTGCGACGAACCAGCTGGATGAAATCCGGGTGCTGGCGGATGAGTTCTATTTCCTGGGGTGTCATGACGCGCGCTCCTTTGTTGTTTTTGTTTTGGGTGGTGAAGCAAGTACGGCGCGACCTCTGTAGGAGCGAGCCTGCTCGCGATGAACCTGAGATCGCCGCGGGGTATCAGGCAACCCGCGTCATCGTTCACGACCATCGCGAGCAAGCTCGCTCCTACAGGGGGGCGGTGCGGGCTGATCAGAGCTGATCGAAATCCAGCACCACCTTGTCGCTGATCGGGAACGCCTGGCACGACAGCACATAGCCGGCGGCCACTTCGTAGTCTTCCAGGGCGTGGTTGATGTCCATTTCCACTTCGCCTTCGATGACCTTGCACTTGCAGGTCGAGCACACGCCGGCCTTGCACGAGTAGGGCAATTCCGCACCTTGCTCGTTACCGGCGTCGAGGATGCTCTGGCTATTGCGCGGCAAGTCGAAGGCCAGGGCACGGCCGTCGCTGATCACGGTGATCTGGCTGACCGCCGCATCGACCTGGCGGGCGGCTTCGCGGGCGGCGCGTTTTTGCTCGCTGCCGACAGCGGCGAACAGTTCGAAATGGATGCGCTCAGGTGGCATGCCCTTGGCCTTGAGGCTGTCGCGCACGGTCTCGGTCATTTCCTGCGGGCCGCAGATAAACGCCGCATCGAGCGCCTTGACGTCGAGCCAGCGGGTGAACAGCTGCTCGCACTTCTCGGCGTTGATCCGGCCGTTGTACAGGTCGACGTCCTGCTGCTCGCGGCTGAACACGAAGATCAGGTTCAGGCGTTGCAGGTAGCGGTTCTTCAGGTCTTCCAGCTGCTCGCGGAACAGCGCGCCGGAGCTGGAGCGGTTGCCGTACAGCAGGGTGACGCGGCTGTGGGGTTCGGTTTCCAGGGTGGTCTTGATGATCGACAGGATCGGCGTGATCCCGCTGCCCGCGGCCACGGCCAGGTAGTGGCCGTGGCGAGCCGGGTCGAGCTCGACGCAGAAATGCCCGGCAGGCGGCATCACTTCCAGGGTGTGCCCGGCCTTGAGCTGTTCGTTGGCAAACGCCGAAAAGCGTCCACCGGCCACACGCTTGACCGCGATACGCAGTTCACCGTCGTTGACCCCGGTGCAGATCGAATAGGAGCGGCGTACTTCTTCGCCGTCCAGTTGGGTGCGCATCACCAGGTGCTGGCCCTGGGTGAAATGAAAGCTGTCTTGCAGGTGCTGCGGAATCTCGAAGGCGATGGACACCGCGTCACGGGTCTCGGCGCGCACGTCCTTGATGGTCAGGCTGTGAAATTTGCTCATTGTTGTTCTCCAGCTGGGACGGCCGATTCGCCGCTCAGATGCACTTGAAATAGTCGAACGGTTCCCGGCAATCGACGCAGCGGTACAGCGCCTTGCAGGCAGTGGAGCCGAACTCGCTGAGCACCTCGGTGTGGGCGCTGCCGCATTGCGGGCACACAACCTGCGGGCTTTCGCCGAGCAGGCTGCGCTTGCTGGTGCTGCCCTCGGGCGGTGCGATGCCGTAGGCGCGCAGGCGTTCACGGCCGCTGTCGCTGATCCAGTCGGTGGTCCAGGCCGGGGTCAACTTGCGCTCCAATTGCGGGGCCTTGAACCCGGCGAGTTCCAGGGCTTCGCGGATATCGCTCTCGATCACTTCGGTGGCCGGGCAACCGGAGTAGGTTGGCGTGACCACCACGTGAAGGTGGCCGACCTGCCAGTCCAGGTCGCGGACGATGCCCAGGTCAACCACGCTGACCACCGGCACTTCCGGGTCCATGACCTCTGCCAGAATCGCCCAGGCGGCAGCCAGATCGGTGGGCCCCGCCGGCCGGGCGCCGAGGTCGCTGGCGATCAGCTCACCAGGTTGCATCGGGGTACGCTCGTGGCAGGCACTGCATCTCGGCCAGCAGGATGCCCAGGTGTTCGCTGTGCAGGCCCTTGCGGGCATTCAGGTAGAAATAGCTCGGCGCAGCGGGAACGGGCAGGGTGGCGCTGGCGAAGATCTGCTCGACTTTGGCTTGCCACTGGGCGGCCACGCTGGCGATGTCCGGGGTGATGCCGGCGTCGCACAGGCGCTGCTCGCTGTCGTCGGCGGCGATCAGTTCGACGGTGAAGCGCCAGACTTCAGGGATGGCCGCGAGCATGCGTCGATTACTTTCCTCGGTGCCGTCGCCCAGACGTTCGATCCACTCGCCGGAGCGGCGCAGGTGATAGGTCACTTCCTTCACCGCCTTGGCGGCGATCCCGGCGATGCGTTCGTCGCTGGACTGGCTCAGGCTCTGCAACACCGGCAAGTGCCAGGCGTCGTAGAGGAACTGCTTGAGCATGGTCACCGCGAAGTCGCCGTTGGGTTGTTCCACCAGCAGCAGATTGCGGTAAGCGCGCTCGTCACGACGGAACGCCAAGTGATCGGCGTCACGGCCGTCGTCCAGCAGTTCGGCGGCGTATTCCAGCCAGTTGCGCGCCTGGCCTACCAGGTCGAGGCCGACGTTCATTAGTGCCAGCTCTTCTTCCAGTGCCGGTGCCTTGCCGCACCACTGGCACAGGCGCTGGCCCTGGATCAGGGCGCTGTCGCCGAGGCGCAGCAGGTATTCGATCAGATCAGTCTTGTTGTCCATGGTCGACCTCACATGTGCCCGACTTCGGCCGGCAGCTCGTAGAAGCTGGCGTGGCGGTAGACCTTGTCGTCCGACGGGTCGAACAGCGGGTCTTTTTCATCCGGTGACGAGGCGGTGATCAATGCCGAAGGCACCACCCACAGGCTCACGCCTTCGCTGCGACGGGTGTAGAGCTCGCGCGCGTTTTCGATGGCCATGGTGGTGTCGGCGGCATGCACGCTGCCGACGTGCTTGTGGTTCAGGCCGTGCTTGCTGCGCACGAAAACTTCGAAGAGGGTCCACTCGGACATTTCAGTTACTCCACATAGAGGCTCTGTAGGAGCGAGCTTGCTCGCGATGTACCCGTGAGCACCGCGGGGTGTCAGGCAACCAACGTTAACGTTGACGACCATCGCGAGCGAGCTCGCTCCTACAGGGGGTACGGTTGTCTTAGGCGGCGTTCTTGTTTTGTTTTTTGCGGGCGTGGGCGACGGCGGCTTCGCGCACCCAGGCGCCGTCTTCGATCGCCTTGCGGCGGGCGGCGACGCGCTCCTGGTTGCACGGGCCGTTGCCCTTGAGCACCTCGTAGAATTCGTTCCACTGGATTTCGCCGAAATCGTAGTGGCCGCGCTCGGCGTTCCACTTCAGGTCCGGGTCGGGGCAGGTGCAGCCCAGCAGTTCCAGCTGCGGGATGGTCTGGTCGATGAAGCGCTGGCGCAGTTCGTCGTTGCTCTGGCGCTTGATTTTCCAGGCCATGGACTGGGCGCTGTTCGGCGAGTGTTCGTCGCTTGGGCCAAACATCATCAGCGACGGCCACCACAGGCGGTTGATCGCGTCCTGGACCATGTCTTTTTGCGCCTGGTTACCGTGGCGCATCATGGTCAGGAGGATTTCGTAGCCCTGGCGCTGGTGAAAGCTCTCTTCCTTGCAGATGCGGATCATCGCCCGGGAATACGGGCCGTAGGAGGTGCGCTGCAGCACCACCTGGTTGACGATCGCCGCGCCATCCACCAGCCAGCCCACCGCGCCCATGTCGGCCCAGTTCAGCGTCGGGTAATTGAAGATGCTCGAATACTTGGCCTTGCCGCTGTGCAGTTTGGCGATCTCTTCATCACGGTCGGCGCCGAGGGTTTCCATGGCGCTGTACAGGTACAGGCCGTGGCCGGCTTCGTCCTGGATCTTGGCCATCAGTTGCAGTTTGCGTTTGAGCGACGGCGCGCGGGTGACCCAGTTGCCTTCGGGCAGCATGCCGACGATTTCGGAGTGGGCGTGCTGGGAAATCTGCCGGATCAGGGTCTGGCGGTAGGCATCTGGCATCCAGTTCTTGGCTTCGATCTTGATTTCTGAATCGATTTTTTCCTGGAAGGCGCGTTCCTGGTCGGACATTTCCGAGAGGTCCTTGATGCGCTTTACGCCTGTTTCTACGAGCTGTGCGTACATTTTTGAGTTCCCGCCTTGAATCTGTTCTGGGGCATGGGGACTTTATAAGCGATACAGAATTTAATATCAAACACAAAATGACGTGTCGTATTTGTTTTTTGTATCGCTTTGGGTGGGTGGTCGCTTTTTGGGGCGGGCCACCTGTGGGAGCGAGCCTGCTCGCGAAGGCGGCCTGACAGCCGACCTGTCTTTTGTTGATTGCGTACATATCCATTCCTGCGGTAATGGCGGCTGGCGGTTTCGCCCTTACGGCGAGTCACTTTTTTTACAAGCGCCTAAAAAAAGTAACCAAAAAAACGCTCGCCCCGAACGTACGGCCCCTCGCTAAGGCTCGGGGTTCCTTCGCTCCGGCATTCATCCGGGGGCATTGCCCTCCGGTCGGCTTCGCTTCGACCTACATGCAATGAGTTCGACTGCGTCGAACGGCGCTGCGCGCCAGTCCCCGGATGAACACCTGCGCTCAGCCTGCCGAGGGGGCGGGTGGATCAAGATCAAGAGCTGCAGGCGAGCTAACGCTCGGCCTGTTGAGTGGTGAAGAGCGGCGTGGTGTGGGCTGCTCTGTCTTTGCTTTTCTGTGGGAGCGAGCTTGCTCGCGATGGCGGCCTGACAACCGACCAAGATCTTGCTGATGCCCACCGTTCAAATTGTGGGAGCGGGCTTGCCCGCGAAGGCGGCCTGCCAGCCGACCAATCTCTCGCAGGCATACCCGGATCAACTGTGGGAGCGAGCCTGCTCGCGAAGACGGCCTGCCAGCTGACCGAAATCTTGCTGATGTACTGAGTACCTGTGGGAGCGAGCTTGCTCGCGATGGCGGCCTGACAGGCGCAGGTACCTCACAGATGAACGAACCCAACAACCAGGCCGGCCGGTAGGCCGCCTCGGACGCTGTTGCGGTGTACGCCCCCTCGTGAGGCCGAGTGGAGGTTCTGCGCAGTGGGCAACCCGGCATGGATGCCGGGTTAGCCGCCCCCGGCCATGGATGGCCGATGGCGGCGGGCCCACGGCGCAGGACCGGAGCGAGGGAATGCCGAGCCACAGCGAGGCACCGAATGTCAGGGGCAAGAGCGTTTGGTTACTTTGCGCTTTTCAAAGTGACCCGCTAAGAGCGGAACCATAGGAGGCCGTTACCGAAGAAACGGATATGTACGCAATCAACAAAAGACAGGCCGGCAGTCAGGCCGCCTTCGCGAGCAAGCTCGCTCCCACAGGGATTGTGCTCGGCTCCAGAGTCGGTAAAGCCCGGCCAAAAAAAAGCCCCGCAAATAAGCGGGGCCATAAAGGGTGCAGCAGTCATGCTTTAGGACGTTTATCCACCACGTGGCAAGCCTTGCCCTCCGACCGCTTGATCGAATGAAACGGCTGCAAAACAACCCGCGAACTGATCCCGATATACGTCTTGATGTGTTTGCTCAATTCCCCGCAAACAGCCTTCTGCTGTTCTTCGCTCAGGTGCTGGTGCTCAGCCTTCAACTCGACATGCACATCAACGCTGTCCAGGTTGCCATTGCGATACAGATGGATCTCATAGCACTCGGCGAGTTGTTTGACTTTGAGTACCTGTTCCTCGATCTGCGTCGGAAACACGTTGACCCCACGGATGATCAGCATGTCGTCGCTGCGTCCGGTGATCTTGTCGATGCGGCGCATCGGTCGCGCGGTACCCGGCAGCAGGCGCGTCAGGTCGCGGGTGCGGTAGCGGATCATCGGCAGGGCTTCTTTGCTCAGGGAGGTGAACACCAGTTCGCCCATCTGGCCGTCCGGCAGTACTTCGCCAGTGATCGGGTCGATGATTTCCGGGTAGAAGTGGTCTTCCCAGATGGTCGGGCCGTCCTTGGTTTCGGCGCATTCCATGGCGACACCTGGCCCCATGATTTCCGACAGGCCGTAGATGTCCAGGGCGGTGATGCCCAGGCGCGCCTCGATGGCGCTGCGCAGTTCGGCGGTCCAGGGTTCGGCGCCGAAGATGCCCAGGCGCAGGGCCAGTTTGTGCGGGTCGATGCCCTGGCGCTCGATTTCGTCGGCGATGTTGAGCATGTACGACGGCGTGACCATAATGATGTCCGGCTGGAAATCCTTGATCAGTTGCACTTGTTTTTCGGTCTGGCCGCCGGACATCGGGATCACCGTGCAGCCCAGGCGTTCGGCGCCGTAGTGGGCGCCGAGGCCGCCGGTGAACAGGCCGTAGCCATAGGAGATGTGCACCTTGTCGCCACGGCGGCCACCGGCGGCGCGGATCGAGCGGGCCACCACGTTGGCCCAGGTGTCGATGTCGTTCTGGGTGTAGCCGACCACGGTCGGTTTGCCGGTGGTGCCGCTGGACGCGTGCAGGCGCACGATGTCGTTCATCGGCACGGCAAACATGCCGTAGGGGTAGTTGTCGCGCAGGTCGGACTTGGTGGTGAAAGGGAATTTCGCCAGGTCGTCGAGGGACTTGATGTCGTCCGGGTGTACGCCCAGCGCATCGAAGCGCTGACGGTACAGCGGCACGTTGTTGTAGGCGTGGTTCAGGCTCCAGCGCAGGCGCTCCAGCTGATGCTGGCGCAACTCGTCGATGCTGGCGGTTTCCAGCGGGTCCAGCACAGGGTTCAGCACGGCTTGGGCAATTGGCATGTTCATGTGTTCACTCGAATTGTTTTTGTGTTCCAGCCCTTTTGCACAAGGGCTTTGAGTGCATGCCCCAAGGATACCTCTCGGCTCCTCGGGAATCGCGATCTTTAGTGGGATAGACGCTCGATGATCAGCGCGATCCCCTGGCCGACGCCGATGCACATGGTGCACAGGGCGTAGCGGCCGTTACGTTCCTCAAGCTCATGAAGGGCGGTGGTCACCAGTCGCGCGCCGCTCATGCCCAACGGGTGGCCGAGGGCGATGGCACCGCCGTTGGGGTTCACCCGCGGATCGGTGTCGCTCAGGCCAAGCTCGCGCAGCACCGCCAGACCCTGTGCGGCAAACGCTTCGTTGAGCTCGATCACGTCCATGTCGGCCAGGCTCAGGTTGGCCACTTCCAGCACCTTGCGCGTGGCCGGCACCGGGCCGATGCCCATGATCCGTGGTTCGACGCCGGCAGTGGCCATGGCCACGACCCGGCCACGGGCGGTCAGGCCGTGGCGCTTGGCGACTTGCGGGCTGACCAGTAACAGCGCACAGGCACCGTCGTTGACCCCGGAGGCATTGCCGGCGGTGATGCTGCCGCCTTCGCGGAACGGCGTGCCCAGTTTGGCAAGCTGTTCGAGCGTGGTGTCGCCCCGTGGATGTTCGTCGTGCTCGACCACTTTGGCCGGGCCTTTGCGCTGCGGGATTTCCACGGCGACGATTTCCTTCGCCAGGCGCCCATTGGTCTGGGCGGCCGCTGCACGCTGCTGGCTGCGCAGGGCGAAGGCGTCCTGGTCGGCCCGGGAGATGTTGAACTGTTCGGCGACGTTCTCCGCGGTTTCCGGCATGGAGTCGATGCCGTAGGCCTTTTTCATCAGCGGATTGACGAAACGCCAGCCGATGGTGGTGTCGAAGATTTCCGCCGAACGGGAAAACGCCTGCTCGGCCTTGCCCATCACCAGCGGCGCGCGGGACATCGATTCCACGCCGCCGACCAGCATCAACCCGGTCTCGCCGCTGCGAATCGCCCGGGCAGCCGTGCCCACCGCGTCCAGTCCGGAGCCGCACAGGCGATTGAGGGTGGTGCCTGGCACGCTGACCGGCAATCCGGCCAGCAGCGCCGACATGCGCGCGACGTTGCGGTTGTCTTCGCCGGCCTGGTTGGCGCAGCCGTAGATCACGTCGTCGACGGTACTCCAGTCGACTTGCGGGTGGCGGCGCAGCAGTTCGCGCAGCGGCACCGCACCGAGGTCGTCGGCGCGCACGCCGCTCAGGACCCCGGCGTAGCGGCCTATCGGGGTGCGGACGGCGTCGATGATCAGGGCGTCATTCATTCGGGTTCTCCTGCGTCAGCACCGGGCCGCGCACTTTGTAGGATTTGCCATGGAACAGGGCGATCAACTGGCCCTGCTGGTTTTCGATGCGTACGTCGTAGTTGCCGGTGCGCCCGGAACGGCTCTGCTCGATGCAGTCGGCATTGAGCGTGTCACCCAGGCGGGCCGGGGCGATGTAGTCGATGCTGCAACCGATGGCCACGGTGGCTTCGTTGTAGCTGTTGCAGGCAAAGGCGAACGCCGAATCGGCGAGGGCGAACAGGTAGCCGCCGTGGCAGGTGCCGTGGCCCTGGACCATGTCGGCGCGCACGGTCATGCCCACTCGCGCGCAACCGGGTGCGGCCGAGAGCAGGCGCATGCCCATGGCCTGGCTGGCGGCGTCGCGCTGGAACAGCGATTGCGCGCATTCACTGGCCAGGGTCATGGCTTCGTGGTTAGTCATGGAAGTTTCTCCCTTCGGCGACGCGACGGCGCAGCAACAGCGACGGCCGGTAGCGTTCTTCGCCGTAACTGGCTTGCAGGTTTTCCAGCGTTTGAAGAATGTGCGACAGGCCAATGGCATCGGCCCAGGCCAGCGGCCCTTGCGGATAATTGACCCCGGCGCGCATCGCCAGATCGATGTCGGCGGCCGACGCGACGCCTTGCAGCAGGGCGTCGGCGGCTTCGTTGGCGAGCATCGCCACGGTGCGCAGGACGGCGAGGGCCGGGCTGTCGCTGAGCAGGCTGACCTTGAGGCCGGCCCGTTGCAGCAGGGCCACGCCTTGTTCAAGGGCCAGCGGGTCAATGCCGTTCGAATAGCTGATGGCGATGCGTTGGGCCTTGCTGTAATCGAACGCCAGATCCAGCAGGATCAGGTTGCGCAGCCCGTCTTCGCGAGCCCGCTGACAGGCCATGCGCCCATCGCTCAAGGCCAGAACGGCATCACCGACTCGCAGCAAGCCCTGACCATCACGCTGGACGATCTCGACGCCTTGTTCATTCAAGCGTGCGAGCAAGCCTTGAGCGATACCGAGGTCGCCTTCCACGGCACAGACCTCGACCTTCGCATCGCTGCTGATTTCAGTCGCTTGCGGACGTTCCGCGCCTTGGGCGTAGCGGTAGAAACCCTGGCCGCTCTTGCGTCCCAGGCGTCCACCGTCCACCAGTTCTTTCTGGATCAACGACGGCAGGAAGCGCGTGTCCTGGTAATAAGCGTCGAACACCGAGCAGGTCACGGCGTAGTTGACGTCGTGGCCGATCAGATCGGTCAGTTCGAATGCGCCCATGGCAAAACCGCCGGCCTCGCGCATCAGGGCATCCAGTGTCGGGCAGTCGGCCGCGCCTTCCTGCAGCATCCGCAGGCTTTCGGCATAGAACGGCCGGGCCACGCGGTTGACGATGAAGCCCGGCGTGGAGCGGGTATGCACCGGTTTTTTGCCCCAGGCCTTGGCGGTGTCGTACAGGCACTCAGCCAAGACGGGATTGCTGGCCAGGCCGGAAACGATTTCCACCAACGCCATGACCGGCGCCGGGTTGAAGAAGTGCAGGCCGAGCAAGCGTTCTGGATGCTCAAGCTGCGCGGCGATGCTGGTGATCGATAGCGACGAGGTGTTGCTGGCGAGAATGCAGTGCTCGCCGCAGATGCCTTCGAGCTGACGGAACAGTGCACGCTTGACCTCGAGGTTCTCGACGATGGCTTCGATGATCAGCTCGCAATCGGCCAGGGCTTCGATGGCTTCCACCGCTTGCAGGCGGGCAATGGTTGCGCTGCGTGACTCGGCGGACAGCTTGCCGCTCTCGACCCGTTTGCCCAGTTGCCGATCGATACCTTCAATGGCCTGGGCGGCGGCACCGGGGCGATTGTCCAGCAGCAATACCGGATGGCCGGCTTGCGCCGCGACCTGGGCGATGCCGGCACCCATGGCCCCGGCGCCGATCACGGCGATGCGTGCAGAGGTGTTCAATGCGGTCATGACTCAGCGCCCCTTGAAGCTTGGGGTGCGTTTTTCCATGAAGGCGCCGACGCCTTCGCGATAGTCCTCGCTGCGCCCGGCCAGGCGTTGCAGGTCGCGCTCCAGTTCCAGCTGTTCGTCGAAGCTGTTGCTCAGGCTGGCGTTGAGGCTGCGTTTGATCAGCGCCAGGCCGTAGGTGGGTTGAGTGGCGAGGTGGCGGGCCAGTTTCAGCGCTTCGTCGCGCAGGGCGGCGTCGTCCACGCACTGGTAGATCAAGCCCCATTGTTCGGCCTGTTCAGCGCTCAGGCGATTGCCAAGCAAGGCCAAAGCCTTGGCTCGGGCCATGCCGACCAGGCGCGGCAAGGTCCAGGTGCCACCGGAATCGGGAATCAGGCCGATCTTGCAGAACGCCTGGATGAAACTGGCCGAACGCGCCGCCAGCACCAGGTCGCAGGCCAGCGGAATGTTGGCGCCGGCACCGGCGGCGACGCCGTTGACCGCGCAGATCACCGGCAGCGGCAGGTCGCGCAACTGGCGGATCAGCGGGTTGTAGAACTTCTCGATGGATTCGCCCAGGTCCGGCACGGCGCTGCCCGGCGCGACATTGCGGTCGCTCAGGTCCTGCCCGGCGCAGAAGCCGCGACCTTCACCGGTCAGCAGTAAAACGCGCACGTCAGGGTTCTGCCGCACTTGCTTGAGAGCTTCTTTCACTTCGCCGTGCATCTGGGTGTTGAAGCTGTTGAGCTGCTCCGGCCGGTTGAGGCTGAGCAGGGCGACGCCGGCGTCGATGGAAAACAGGATGTGTTCGAAGTTCATGGTCTGGGCGTTCTCTTGGCAGTCGTTCGAATTCGTTGGATTACTGGCCGGTGAAGGTCGGCGCGCGTTTTTCCTGGAAGGCCGCAATGCCTTCGTCGCGGTCGCGGGTGCCGGCCAGCACGGTGAAAGCGTGGCGCTCGAAGCGCAGGCCGCTGGCCAGGTCGGTGTCCATGGCCTTGAGCAGCGCTTCCTTGGCCAGGCGTACGGCCAGTGGCGCCTTGGCGGCAATGCCGCGGGCGATGTGCAGGGCGCGGTCGACGGTGAACTCCGGTTGAGTCACTTCGCTGACCAGGCCGGCGCGCTGGGCCTGGCGGGCGTCGATCGGCTCGCCGGTGAGAACCATCTGCATGGCCATGGATTTGCCCACGGCGCGCAGCAAACGTTGGGTGCCTCCGGCGCCGGGCATGATCCCGAGGTTGATTTCCGGCTGGCCGAAGCGCGCGTCTTCCCCGGCAATGATGATGTCGGCGTGCATCGCCAGTTCGCAGCCACCGCCGAGGGCGAAGCCGTTGACCGCGGCGATCAGCGGTTTGCTGAAACGGGTGATGGTTTGCCACGAGGCCTGGCGTGGGTCGTCGAGGATGCCGACCAGGTTGCGTTCGGCCATTTCCTTGATGTCGGCGCCGGCGGCGAAGGCCTTGCGGCTGCCGGTGAGGACCACGGCGCGGGTGTCGGGGTCGGCTTGCGCGGCGTTCAGTTCAGCGGCCAGTTCGCCCAGCAATTCGGTGGTCAAGGCGTTCAGGGCTTGCGGGCGCTGCAGGGTAATCAGGCGGACGCCAGGCTCGATCAATTCGACGGCAAGGGTCAGAGGCATGGCGGATGCCCTCAGGGTGCACGCTCGGCGTGGTGCCGGCTCGTTATTGGATCGGCCTCAGGGGGCCGGTTTTGCCCAAGTATAGCTACAATGCGATACGAAAATGCAATATGAAAATAGAATTAATGTGTCTTAATTGTGTGGTTTTCGATTTGTTGTCTTTCTGGTCGAGGGGCGCTGATAACGGTTTTTTCCTTGAGTTCATTGGGTTTTGTAGCGTTTTAAGGGGCGCGTTGAGCGTCGTCGAAACGGTGCGTTTCAAGTGATACGGTTTTTAGTCTTTGTGCTGGTAAAAGTGATGTGATACAAAATAGGCCATTATTTGCATCGCTTTGCGAAGGAACCTGCCATGACCTGCTACAGCCTTGATGGCCTGACTCCGGTGGTTGATCCGAGCGCTTATGTGCACCCCTCTGCCGTATTGATCGGCGACGTGATCATCGGCCCGCATTGTTATGTCGGTCCGCTGGCCAGCCTGCGCGGGGACTTCGGGCGGATCGTGCTGGAGGAGGGCGCCAACCTGCAGGACACCTGCGTAATGCACGGCTTCCCCGACAGCGACACGGTGGTGGAGCGCAACGGCCACATCGGCCACGGCGCGGTGCTGCACGGGTGCCGGATCGGCGCCGATGCGCTGGTGGGCATGAATGCGGTGGTGATGGACAACGCCCGGATCGGCCCGCGTTCATTCGTGTCGGCGGCGGCGTTCGTCAAGGCCGGCTTCGAGTGCCCGGAGCAGTCGCTGGTCATGGGCGCACCGGCCGGCATCAAGCGCAGCCTCAGCGATCAGGAAGTGGCGTGGAAACAGGCCGGCACCCGGGAGTATCAGCAACTGGCCCAGCGTTGCCTCGAGCAGATGCAGGTGTGCGAACCGCTGAGCGAACCGGAACCGGATCGCCCGCGTATCAGTGACAGTGGCCTTCGACCGAAAAGCAGCTGATCCCCGTGTAGGAGCTGCCGAAGGCTGCGATCTTTTGATTTTGTTTTTTTAAAAATCAAGATCAAAAGATCGCAGCCTTCGGCAGCTCCTACGGAGTTTCGGTATATTCCTTTTCTTTTTTTGCACGGAACGCCCATGTCGTCCCTGACTCCCTTGAACCACCTGATTACCCGCTTCCAGGAGCAGACGCCGATCCGCGCCAGTTCCTTGATCATCACGTTGTACGGGGATGCCATCGAACCCCATGGCGGCACCGTGTGGCTGGGCAGTCTGATTCAGTTGCTCGAACCCATCGGCATCAACGAGCGGCTGATCCGCACCTCGATTTTTCGCCTGACCAAGGAAGGCTGGCTGACCGCCGAGAAAGTCGGTCGCCGCAGTTACTACAGCCTGACGGGCACCGGTCGTCGCCGTTTCGACAAGGCCTTCAAGCGGGTCTACAGCACCACGATGCCGGCCTGGGATGGTTCCTGGTGCCTGGTGATGCTTTCGCAACTGACCCAGGACAAACGCAAACAGGTGCGCGAGGAACTGGAATGGCAAGGCTTCGGCGCGATTTCGCCGATGGTGCTGGCCTGTCCGCGCAGTGATCGTTCCGACGTCAACGCGACCCTGCTCGACCTCGGCGCCCAGGAAGACACCATCGTCTTCGAAACCACCGCCCAGGACGTGCTGGCCTCCAAGGCCCTGCGCCTGCAGGTACGCGAGAGCTGGAACATCGAGGAGTTGGCCGCGCATTACAGCGAGTTCATCCAGTTGTTCCGGCCGCTGTGGCAAGCCCTGCGCGAGCAGGAAAACCTGCAACCGGCCGACTGCTTCCTGGCGCGGGTGCTGTTGATTCACGAGTACCGCAAGCTGCTGCTGCGCGACCCGCAACTGCCGGACGAGTTGCTGCCCGGCGATTGGGAAGGCCGCGCCGCCCGCCAGTTGTGCCGCAACATTTACCGTTTGATCTACGCCAAGGCCGAAGAATGGCTGAACGCCGCACTGGAAACGGCCGACGGCCCGTTGCCGGATGTCGGAGAAAGCTTCTATCGGCGTTTTGGCGGACTGAAGTAGCACGTCATTGTTCAGGAAGTGGTGCGGTTCAGGAGACTCGAAGCATCCGGTGTCGTGTGGATTGACGTAGACAATAAAAATAAGCCTGCGTGAGGCCTGACATGATTTCTACAACAGCACAGCGCCATGAAGGGTTCGACCAGTGGATCCATCAGATCAACCAGATCTGTGGCGCCTTCAACGCACAACCCCTGGGCAGCGAATTTGCCGGGCGCATCCGCGAATACCAGAGCGATGCGCTCAAACTCAGTTTCGTCGACGTGTGCCAGGCGCGGTTGTACCGTACACCCCAGGAAGTCGCGGCGAGCGAGGGCGGCAAGTACTTCGCGGTGTTCCAGCTCGACGGCACGGCGGGCATGGCCCAGGGCGACGACAAGGTCTTGCTGTCCCCCGGCGACATCACGCTGATCGATGCCTCCCGCCCCAGCGATTTCACCTACGGCGAAAACTCCCGGCAGTTGTCGTTGATCCTGCCGTATCAACTGGTCGAGCAAACCCTGCGCTTCAACCCGGTCAAGTGCGGCCACCGGATTGCCGCGACCTCGCCCATCGCCATGCTCTCGCACCGGCTGATCCTCGATGCCACCCGCCAGCAACACCTGACCCGACAGGAAAGCGAAGCGACCCTGGAGGCGATCGTCAGCCTGCTGCGCCCGGCGATCAGCCAGGCCGACGATTGCACCGATGCCCATGAGCGGATCTTCCGCAAGACGCTCACCTGTATCGACGAAAACATTCGCTCCGAAGACCTGTGCCCGGAATGGCTGGCGCGGGAAGTCGGCATGTCCACCCGTGGCCTGTACCGGATGTTTGCCAAGAAAGGGCTGGTGGTGGCGCGCTACATCAAGAACCGTCGCCTGGACCTGTGCGCCGAATCCCTGCGCCAATCGGGCAAGGAGCAGAAGTTGTCGGTGCTGGGGTATTCGTGGGGGTTTTCCGATTCGAGCTACTTCTCCACCGCGTTCAAGTCGCGCTTCGGCATTGCGCCGGGGGAGTATCGCAAGCGGTATGCCTGATGAATTTTCATGAACACCGAATAACCCTGTGGGAGCGAGCTTGCTCGCGAAGGCGTCGTGTCAGTCGACATCAATGTCAATGACAGACCGCTTTCGCGAGCAAGCCCGCTCCCACAGGTATTGCGTACGACCTGGTTACTTCGGTGTGCTGAGGTTCAACGTCGGCGTTTCATCGAAGAGGTTCCACGGATGCTTCTGCTGGGTGCGTAGGATGCTTCCGAGTGTTGGTGCACCTAACCTGTAGGACCGTTCGCTATCTTGTCGGCGCCCAATGCCGCAGCTGCTTTTTGACAGGGTTAAACCGTTCGGGGCGAACGCTACTGCAGAGCGCAAACCCTGCTCGTTTAAAAGCCCTCAAGGTTACTTCGTGAAAGCCACAGCGCCTTGCGTCGTTGCCTACAGGTACGCCAGAATCCGCCGGCTTGTGCGCCTTGGGGCCGCTCGGTAACTTGCTCCGCGTCACTGATTGTCAGTGATCGGGTTTAGTAGCCCGTGGTGTTATCAGTAAAGTGCATAGGCTCTGTCAGTCAGGTATTCCCATCCCTGAACTTGATGGTGGCTGTGCGCAGGGCGCTTCGGCGCGCCGGTAAATGCTGATCTCCCCGGTCTACTAACCTGCGTACAGCCGCCACCCTTCTTTTTAGTAGAGAAGAGTTGGCGGCTCCATTCAGGAGTAATCAGCTTATGGTTAAAGTGACACCGGATCCGCCGGACACTGATCCGACATCCCCATCCGACCCCATTCCCTCAGCCGCCAACATCATGGCCACCCCGCGCAAACTCAGCACGATGTTCATCGTCAACCCGGAACTCGATACCGCAACCCTGCTGGCCCATGCCTGCGAGTCACTGGCATCGGCCAACGTCATGACCATGGATCTGGCGGATCGAACGCAGGGGACAAGTCGCAATACCCTGCTGGGCATCGCGCAAGTGATCCTGTTGGGGGAGTTGGCGGTGAACCAGGCGCTGGACCGGATCGATGCGCTTGGGTAGAGGATCAACGATCGGGAGATGCCTGACACACTGATGGAATTACCTGAACTCTGATTAACCCTGTGGGAGCGGGCTTGCCCGCGATAGCGGAGTGTCAGATAACAATGCTGTCGACTGACACTCCGTCATCGCGAGCAAGCTCGCTCCCACAGGTATTGCGTACGACCTGTTTACTTCGGTGCGCTGAGGTTCAAGGTCGGCGTTTCATCGAAGAAGTTCCATGGCTTGAGCAGCACGTGCACCCATTCGGTCGGCATGATCGGCCATTCCTCGGCGCGGGCGATGTGGGTGGTGCCGGTGGTCAGCCAGACCACGTCGTCGGTGTTCTCGATGGAGTGGTTATCCTGGGTGAACTGCCCCAGGCCCGAGTCCTTGTCCGAGCGGTTCGGGTACTTGCCTTCCGGGTATTTTTCCTCAGGGTTGTATTGGGTCACCCACAGTTGCTTGTCCATGAAACTCAGGCGGTGGTAGAGCCATTCGTCCTTGCCGAAGTTGGCGCCCTTGGCCACCGGGTGGGTGCCGCCGGCGTACGGAATCAGCTGATAGGAAACCGGGTTGCCGACCTTGTTCTCCTTGCTGAAGTTGGTCAGCAGGCGCACGGTCGACGGGTCGAATTTCTGCGCCGCCTGTTGCTCGGTGCCGACCACTTTGGTTTCGG
This sequence comes from Pseudomonas sp. PDM28, assembly GCF_019219115.1. Classification (NCBI taxonomy): domain Bacteria; kingdom Pseudomonadati; phylum Pseudomonadota; class Gammaproteobacteria; order Pseudomonadales; family Pseudomonadaceae; genus Pseudomonas; species Pseudomonas sp. PDM28. The sequence goes on along the minus strand of NZ_JAHUWG010000008.1, from coordinate 252,710 downwards.
TCTGCATGGTGCTGGTGCGCGGGCCGCCACGGTCGTTGGGCAGCACCACCGGGTTCACTTCCACCAGTGAGTTCTGCTCGCCGTCCACGTCCATGTCGAGGCGGAAGTTGTAGATGTGCTGGTGCGTGGTGCCGACGATGTTGTGATCGAGCAGGGTGCCGTAGCGCGTGTCTTCCCTGGCGGTGTCTTCGTGCATGGTTTTGGATTTCACGCCCTTGACCGCTTCGATGCCGGTGGCGCCGGCGTCGATGCCGATGGTGCCGTTCTGCTGGAAGACCCAGTCGAAGATGTAGTCATAGTTGCCCACGGTGCTGATCCAGCGCACCACCAGTTCACGGCGCTCGGTGCTGAGGTTGGGCTGGCCCATTTCCTGGTGTTTGTACTCGGGGCCGGCGTAGCGTTCGAACACCGCCATGGCGCGGGGGATCGCGGTCGGTGCGCCGGTGTAGTCGGCGATGGTGGCGTCCAGCAGCACGGCGTTTTGCGGGGCGTCTTTGCCGCGGGCGATCGGCGAGGTCAGGGTGCCCATGCCGTAGTCGCCGGAGTCGAGGTAGGCCTTGAAGTACCAGCCGATGTCCGGGTCGCCGTAAGGCACGATCATGCCGCCCAGCGAGCCTTCGTACATGATTTTGCGTTTCTTGCCCTTGTCGTCGTAGGTGACGGTGGACAGGATCGGCCCGACCCGCGAATCGAGGCGAACGTGGAAGTCCCAGTTCTGCCAGTGAATGCTGTTGCCGCTGATGGTGTAGTTCTTGCCTTCGGGTTCGATGATTTCCAGCGGTTTGACTGCGACGCCCTGGCGTCCGCGTCCGTCATACGGCGTCGGCTTCAGCGGCACCGGAATGAGCGCGTCGTCTTCGATCTTGATCAGTTTCTTCTGTTCCAGGTCGACAATCGCCACCAGGCCCTCGATCGGGTGCGCCCAGTAGTTGCCGTCACCGGTGTTGAGGTAGCTGACGATTTTCAGCAGGCGCTTGTCCTGCGCCAGGCCGTCCTTGCCGTCGAAGTAACCGACGGTCAGTGGCGTGGCCACGACCTTCTTCACGTCGTTGATGCCGCGCTTGGCCAGGGCCTGGGCGTATTCCGGGCTGGTCTCGACGGCCGATTGCACCGTTGCGAAGTCGTCCAGCAAGACCATGCCGTGGGCGCCTTCGATGGGCTTCCAGGACTTGAGTGTCTTGGTGTCGAGATCCACCAGCGCTTCGATCACGTGTTTGCCGTCGAGCACCACGATCGAGGCCTCGCGCGGCTGGGCGGCGTTCTGCCCGGTGAGGGCGAAGTTCCACACCTGATCCTTTGGCGGCGCCTTGACCGAGACTTCGGTGAAACGGAAACCGGGCTGGTAGTTGTCCGATTTCTTGACGATGTCCACGGCCGTGGTGATTTCGGCGGCGCTCAGGGGGTTGAGCGGGTTGGGGCGGGTCTCGACGACGAAGGTCTTGTCCAGCCCGGACTGGAACACCTGGTTGATGAAGTCGGTGGACATGAACGCCTTATGGTCCTTGAACACCACCGGCACCGTCAGCTCGATGCGCTTGCCGTTGAGCATCGCCACTTTGCTGTCGGGCTTGACCTTGAGATAGACCCCGTCCTTGGCAATGGTGAACAGGTTGGCGTAGTCGTCCCATTTCACCGTGGCACCAAAGGCCTCCAGACCCTCTTGCAGCGGCACCATGTCGGCATGACCGCCGTGGGCCTGGGCATTGTCCGCCCAGTAAGGCAGGCCAAGCGTGCCCAGCGTGATAGCCAGGGCGAGGCGGGCCAGCGGTTTTCTGTTTCGCAATGCAAGGGAGGTGAACATTCTGGGTTCCTTCGGAAAAGCCGATAACAGCCATGCCCGCACTTTGCTACAGCCAGTGAATGGCTGCATTGGGAATCCTGCCAAAAACCTTTGGATCTGTGCCTGATTGAGCGTAGTCGGGCGGATTCTGACTGTTTTTCTGTCGGTTGTCGTACAACGGTGAGGGGTCGATGACCCCTTTCAAAACTCACAAAGGAGCGAGCGACGCGTCGCGGTACCTGTGTCCAGGAGCCTGTTTTACGGGTTTATTCGATTATATGTCGCATTTTTAAGGCAGTCAGGCCGTTCAGGTCTAAGGAGTTTTCTTGTTGACAGTGACCCATGGGACTGGCTATAAATCGCTTAAGTCATACGACGACATATGACATGCGTGTCCACTATTAAAAATAAAAAGAGTGTCGACCTCAACATGAATCCAATCGCCTCCCTCTCGCCCCTGAAGTTCCCGTGTTCAGCCATCGGCTTCCATGTCCACACACCCTTGCGCCCGTTACCGGTGACAACCGGTCACTGACTCGCGTGAGAAACGCAGGCTGAGCAATCAGTCCCTGTTTTTCTGTGAGTTGTCTGATGAGTTGTCCGAAATCAGTTGGCGGAATATCGCCCGTTTCGTCGTGGACTGATGCATTGAAGTGAAGCCCGGCGGCCCAATCGATCTCGTTTTACACCGAGAGATCATCACCCAAAATCTACAATAAAGTGATGCCATGAACTTGAACGAGCCCATTACTGCGCAACGCGTCAGCCAGTCTGTCGGTAAATACCGATGGACCATTTGTGCATTGTTGTTTTTTGCAACCACCGTCAATTACCTCGACCGCCAGGTGCTCAGCCTGCTGGCGCCGGATCTGTCGAGGCAGTTTGGCTGGAGCAACACCGATTACGCCAACATTGCCGCCGTCTTCCAGTTCACCTACGCGATTTCCATGCTGTTCGCGGGCCGCGTAGTGGACAAGATCGGCACGAAGGCCGCTTTTGTGGTGGCGATTTGCATTTGGTCGACCGGCGCCGTCATGCACGCCTTTGCAGAACCCATGGGCGAGGGTATCGCCGCCATCTGTAGCGCGCTGGGTATTGCGGTCATCCCGGTCTCGATCGCCGGCTTCATGCTGTCGCGCGCCGTGCTGGCAATCGGTGAATCGGCCAACTTCCCGACCGCAATCAAAGTCACCGCTGAGTATTTCCCGAAGAAAGAACGCTCCTTCGCCACCGGCATCTTCAACTCCGGGGCTAACGTCGGCGCGATCCTGGCACCCATTTCGGTGCCGCTGATCGCTGGCTTGTGGGGCTGGCAGACAGCGTTCATCGTGATCGGCATGCTGGGCTTTATCTGGATGGGCGTATGGCTGGTGTTGTACGACAAGCCAGAGCAGCAGAAGCGTCTGTCGGCGCAGGAACTGGCGCACATCCGCAGTGATTCCCCCGCCAGCGCCGCTGTGCAGACGGGCGTCGGCAAAAAGGTTTCGTGGTTCCAATTGCTCAAATACCGTCAGACCTGGGCGTTCGCCTTCGGCAAGTTCATGACCGACGGTGTGTGGTGGTTCTTTCTCTTCTGGCTTCCGACCTACCTGTCGGAGCAGTACGGCCTGAAAGGCGCAGCCATCGTGGTGCCACTGGCCGTGCTGTACAGCATGACCATGGTCGGCAGTATTGGCGGCGGCTGGTTCCCCAGCTATTTCATGGCACGTGGCGACAAGCCGTATGACGGCCGCATGAAAGCCATGCTGGTGATTGCCGTTTTCCCGTTGGTCGTGCTGCTGGCGCAGCCATTGGGTCACATCAGCGTCTGGGTACCGGTGTTGCTCATTGGTGTGGGTGCGTCGGCGCATCAGGCCTGGTCGGCCAACATCTTCACCACGGTGTCCGACATGTTTCCGCAAAAGACCGTCGCGTCCGTGGTCGGCATTGGCGGTATGGCGGGTGGGCTGGGCGGAGTCTTGCTGACCAAGGTCGGTGGCTGGGTGTTCGACTACTACAAATCGGTGGGTGAAATCCGTACCGGCTACATGATCATGTTCGCCGTCTGCGCGCTGGCCTATCTGGTGGCGTGGAGTGTGATGAAGATGCTGGTGCCTCGCCACAAGGAAATTACCGACCTGTGAATGACGGCTTCGATGGCATCTGCAAGACGGAGTAACCTGTCGGAGTGAAAAAGGCCGCTGAGCAATCAGCGGCCTTTTTGCGTTTCGGGCGACAGGGAGCGCGTTTGGGGCGGCAAGCGATTGCTTTGGTTTAATAAGAAGCATTACTATTCGCGCCCGTTTCCACAGCACAGCGCAATGACCCTCAAGCTGCCCCGCAGACACGGCTTTTTCGAGCATTACGAAGAGTTGGTTGGTACCTGGACCCGTCGCCTGAGGAATCGTCAGCAGGCCGAGGACCTGGCCCACGATACCTTCGTGCGGGTGCTTGAGTCCGATTCGGCGCGGGTGGAACAGCCCCGGGCATATTTGCACCAGACCGCGCGCAACATTGCCGTGGATGGTTATCGGCGTGAGGACCGGCGGGGCGCCATGGAGTCAGAGGCGATCGATCTCAGTGAGTCGCCGAGCGGCGACCCGGAGCATTTCATGCACGCGATCCAGCTGGCCGATTCCATCGAACGGGCGCTCTCCGAGTTGCCGGTCAACTGCCGCAAGGTGTTTGTCTGGCAGAAAATCGAGGGCCTGACCCAGGCCGAAATCGCCGAACGCCTGGGGCTGTCCAAGAACATGGTGGAAAAGTATATGATCCGCACGCTTCGGCACCTGCGCGATCGCCTGGACGGGTTGCAGTCATGATGTGCTGCGGCCATGAACCTACCTGTAGGAGCTGCCGAAGGCTGCGATCTTTTGGCGGCCTTGGCGTTGCCGAAGATCAAAAGATCGCAGCCTTCGGCAGCTCCTACGCCAAGCCGATGTGGTGTGATGATTTTTCCCCGGCCCAACAGGAACTTCCATGATGGATACTCGTGATTGTGCGTGCGGGCAAACAACGGTTCGCGATGACGCGGCGCTATGGTTTGTACGTTTGCAGGAACCTGTCGTCGATGTCGAAGTGCGTCGCCGGTTCCAGGCCTGGCTGGACGAACACCCCCAACACCGAAACGAATTCGACGTGCTCCAGGGTTTGTGGAGCGCTGCCGATTTGCTACCGGCGGCGCGTTTGCGTGCCTTGTGTGAAACCCCGCCAGCCCTGAAAAAACCTCGCCCTGTGCTGCGTTACGCGGTAGCCGCCAGCGTGCTCGCGGTGGCGCTCGGCCTGGGTCTGTTCAGCAGCCTGAATCATCCAGCGCCTTACACCGCCGAGTTTTCAACGGCCCTGAATGAGCGGCGCCATGTGGCCTTGCCGGACGGTTCGGCGGTTGATCTGGACAGCCGCAGCCGGATTCAGGTGCGTTTTGAAAAGGGTCAACGGCACGTTGAACTGAGCGAAGGCGAAGCGATGTTCAGCGTCGCGCACGACACCCGCCGTCCCTTTGTGGTCGAGTCGGGCAGCGGCAAGGTCACGGTCACCGGCACCCGGTTCGACGTGCGCCGTGGCGCCAGCGAAACCCGGGTGGTGGTGGAGCAGGGCACGGTCAAGGTCCAGGGGCGCGAGGCTGCCGATAACGATTTCATCAATCTGACAGCGGGCCTGGGCACCCACGTCGATGCCCAGGGCAAGGTCGCGGCCGCCTACGCCGTCAACCCGGCGGAAATGACTGCCTGGCGCAGCGGCAAACTGGTGTTCAACAATGCCCGCCTGGCCGACGTCGCCGAGCAGGTCTCACGTTATCGGGAGAAACCGCTCAAGGTCGCCAGCGCAGCGGTCGGCGATCTGCGCCTGACCAGCGTGTTCAAGTCCGACAACACCGACGCACTGCTCAAGGCCTTGCCGAGCATTCTGCCGGTGGCCGTGCGCACCCTTGGCGATGGCAGCCAGGAAATAATTTCAAAATAAAATTCAGGTTTTTTTCGAGTTCATCGTCTTCCTGTTTAACTGCAACTGGTTTGCATTAACAAGCGCACACTTTTGCGATCCACAGGATTACGTTCGACGTGAAAAACTCCACCGCTAAAAACAACAAATTCCCCTGGTTGCCGCTGGCGCTCGCCCTGGCGGTCAACATTGCGCTACCCCAGGCCTTTGCCGCCGACGGCATCCGCATCCCGGCGCAACCCTTGGGACAAGCCTTGAGCCAATTGGGCCAGCAAACCTCGCTTCAGGTGTTCTTCAGCCCTGAGCTGGTCGCCGGCAAACAGGCTCCGGCGGTGGACGGCAATATTTCCCCGGAAGACGCACTGCGCCAGTTGCTGCAAGGCAGTGGCCTGCAATACCAGATCGATGAAGGTTCGGTGACCCTGATGCCGGCGCCGACTTCGGCGGCCAACGGCCCGCTGGAGCTGGGCGTGACTGACATCAAGGTGGTGGGCGACTGGCTCGATGACGCCGATGCCGCCTTGGTGCAGAACCACCCTGGCGCACGAACGGTGGTGCGCCGCGAAGCCATGGTCGAGCAGGGTGCGATGAACGTCGGCGAGGTGTTGAAACGGGTTCCCGGCGTGCAGGTGCAGGACGCCAACGGCACCGGTGGCAGCGACATTTCCCTCAACGTCGGCGTGCGGGGCCTGACTTCGCGCCTGTCGCCTCGCTCCACCGTACTGATCGACGGCATCCCGGCGGCGTTCGCGCCCTACGGGCAGCCACAACTGTCCATGGCACCGATTTCCTCCGGCAACCTCGACAGCATCGACGTGGTACGCGGTGCCGGCTCCGTGCGCTACGGACCGCAAAACGTCGGCGGTGTGATCAACTTCGTGACCCGCGCGATCCCGGAACAGGCCTCCGCGGAAATCGGCACCACCCTGGAAACGTCGCAGCACGGTGGCTGGAAACACATCGACACGGCGTTCATGGGCGGCACCGCCGACAACGGCATGGGCGTGGCGCTGTTGTACTCCGGCGTGAACGGCAACGGTTACCGTGAAAGCAACAACGGCAACGACATCGACGACGTGATCCTCAAGACCCATTGGGCGCCGACCGATGTCGACGATTTCAGCCTCAACTTCCACTACTACGACGCCAAGGCCGACATGCCCGGTGGCCTGACCCAGGCGCAGTACGACGCCGACCCGTTCCAGTCGGTGCGCGACTACGACAGCTTCAGCGGCCGTCGCAAGGATGTGTCGTTCAAGTGGGCGCGGCAGATCGACGATCGCACCCAGGCCGAAGTGCTGACTTACTACACCGACAGTTTTCGTGGCAGCACCATCGCCTCCCGTGACCTGACGACACTCAACTCCTATCCGCGCAGCTACTACACCTTCGGTATCGAACCGCGGGTCTCCCATGTGTTTGATGTGGGCCCGACCACCCAGGAAGTCAGCGTCGGTTATCGCTACCTGAAAGAGGCCATGCACGAAGAGGCCAGCCGAGTGGCGCTGGTCAACAACGAGCCGGTCGTGCGTCCGGGGGCGGACGGCCATGTCTATCAGGACCGCACCGGTGGAACCGAGGCCAATTCGGTCTACGTCGACAACAAGATCGACGTGGGCAACTGGACCGTCACCCCGGGTATTCGCTTCGAGCACATCAACACCGATTGGCATGACCGCCCAGTGCTCGATAATGCCGGTAAACCGGTGCCGGAGAAAAAGCGCAGCATCGAAAGCAACGAGCCGCTGCCGGCCCTGAGCGTGATGTACCACATGTCCGAGGCCTGGAAGCTGTTCGCCAACTATGAAACCTCGTTCGGCGCGCTGCAGTATTTCCAGCTGGGGCAGGGCGGTATCGGTAATGAGCCTGCCAACGGCCTGCAGCCGGAAAAGGCTAAGACCTACGAAATCGGTACGCGCTACAACGATGACGTGTGGGGCGCTGAGGTGACGCTGTTCTACATCGACTTCGACGACGAACTGCAATACATCAGCAACGATGTGGGCTGGACCAACCTCGGCGCGACCAAGCACCAGGGCATCGAAACCTCGGTGCACTACGATCTGGCGGCGCTGGACCCACGCCTCGACGGCCTGACCGCCAACGCCGGTTTCACCTATACCCGCGCCACTTATGAAGGTGAAATCCCGGGCTTCAAGGGCCGTGACCTACCGTTCTATTCCCGTCAGGTGGCCACCGCCGGCCTGCGTTACGACATCAACCGCTGGACCTGGAACCTCGATGCGTTCGCCCAGTCGAAACAGCGCTCGCCGGGCACCGGGGTGAATGCCGACGGCAGTTTCAACGGCAACTACATCACCGAAGGTTCCGCCGACGGCCAGTTCGGTGATATTCCGGGTTACGTGACCTGGAACGTGCGTAGCGGCTATGACTTCGGCCCGCAGGTGTCGAACCTGAAACTGGGTGCCGGGGTGAAAAACATCTTCGACAAGCAGTACTTCACCCGCTCCAGCGACAACAACTCGGGCATATACGTCGGCGCGCCACGTACGTTCTTTGTGCAGGCCAGTGTCGGGTTTTAATAAACAGGACTTCGAACGCGTGATAGTTCCCGCAGTTCCTCATCGAACTGTGGGACCCGGTTCTGTATTTATTCCGGGAGTTGGAAGTCGACGACGGAGGAAGGATTACCTGCCAGGTCCTCGGTTTTAAGACAAACCTTCATGGGGCCTTCCTTGACGCTGACTACAAAAAGCCCCCCTGTAACATTTTCGTAAGATCGTTGGTCGAGACAGTCTGTTTCGACCTGTGGGCCTGTTTTGTATTGGTACTTGCCGGCAAGATCGGGAGAGACGGTAATTGGTTTGATAACGTACGGGTCATCTTTGAATAAAGTAATGGAATATTCGGGGGGTAATTCGCTCGGCCCTTCCAACATCCACCGCCAGTAAATTTTGGCATTGCGCCCATCCCATTGGCCAGGAGTGGCGGCTTTTTGGTCCTGCCCAATAATGCATAACAAGTACATGCCGGCACCATCACGCAATTCTCGACGCAGGTTGTCCTTGTCACCTGAATTGCTTGCGACAGGTGCGCTGTAGTTTTCTGTTGCAACGCACTCTTCCAATGTTCGAGTGTACTTGTATCGGTAAAAATCTCGGTCTACCGAGAATGTTTGGCTCCATAGCCATGGGATGACCTGTCCGGACTGATCACGTTCAACCTTGATGTATAAGTCTGTAGGCTCATCCTCGGTAAAAGTGAAGGCCGGGCCCAGAGGGCAAGCGACGTTCATTCGAGCGAATTGACCCTCGCTAAAACACTCCAGTAAACCGATAGCTTGTGTGGCGTAATTGGTATCTGCTTTTTTGCTGACCTGTCCATCGGCCACTTCACAGGGGGCGTCGCGTTTACATCGCGATTTTCCGGAACCTCGTGTGCTTGTACCCACTATGGCAAAAATTTCATTGGTATAGCGCCCGAGAACGGGTGAGCCTGAAATACCCCCCACCACATCCAGGCACCGATTGCTCATTTGATCCTGCCATGCCCATTGATTCTCAATAATGCCTGCCTGATCTTCCCGTGGGCAGGCGATTCGCTGTATATACGCATTCTGGGGAGCCCCTACAATCAATACATCGGTCTCTGCGGGCAGATGGGTTGCCGGTTTCAATGGGAAGACCCCATCATTGATCAGTTGTCCGATGGTTCGATCGAGTTGAACTATCGTAATGTCCTGGCCGCGTATGGTACTCCAATTGATTTTTGTGACAGCGTACGACTTGGCGTCCCCCTCAGTGTCCTGAAAATAATTAAAAGTAACTTGCCCCGTAGTATCTACGTTTTCCAGCACTGTATTGGGGTTCAGGTTTGCGCAGTGTCCGGAGGTCAATACATACGCTGGTCCATCCTGTTCATCTGTTGTGCTGCGGGTATCAATCAAAGCGCCAGAACAGGTAAGTCCATTATTGATTTTTACACGACCAATCGATTGCCAGTGATCGTATTGTCCATTGCTGTTGTTGAGGGGTTGCGCGTTGGAGAAGTTGGCTGTTCCTTCACCCCAGTCCTGTTTTATCTCTATTGAGCCGATTGCGACATTTGTATTGAAGATAATCAGAAGAAAAAGGGCTTTTGATTTTATGTTTTGAGCGTGTTTCATTTTATTCATCCTTGTTTGGGGGTTTCCTCGGTTCAGGATGAGCTAGAGCTGATCTTGTTGTGTACTTTTATATTGTTAATGGAAGTGTGTTTTTGTTGTTGGTTTTTATTTGTGAAAATCTTCTTGAGGTTTTAGTGTGCAGGCCAGTGTCGGGTTTTAACGCCTGATGCGCAAAAGATCGCAGCCTGCGGCAGCTCCTACAGGGGGATACGATCCTTGGAGCTGCCGCAGGCTGCGATCTTTTCGCTGTTCAAACCCTCAACACCCTCCCGCCAACGGCCACCGCCACCAGCAGCACCGCCATCAACCCGAAGGCAAAACTCAAGCTGGCGCCATGGGCGACAAAGCCGATCAGCGCAGGCCCTGCGAGTATTCCCGCATAACCCAGGGTGGTAATGGCCGGCACGGCGATGCTCTCGGGCATGACCGTCTGCTTGCCCACGGCGGTGTACAACACCGGCACTATGTTCGAGCAACCGGCGCCCAGCAGCGCGTAACCCACCAGCGCCGCCTCCCAACTCGAGGCGAACGTCGCCAGAAACAAGCCCGCGGCAGCCGTCAGGCCGCCGAACACAATCACTCGTGTTGCACCCAACCGCCGCACGATTTTGTCGCCGGTCAAACGCCCGGCCGTCATGGTCAAGGCAAACGCCGCATAGCCGAGGCCCGCATACGCCGTGTCGATGCCTCGTTCCTGTGCCAGGAATACCGCGCTCCAGTCCAGCGCCGCGCCTTCGGCGAGGAACACGATGAAGCACATGCCACCGATAAACAGGACGATGCCATGGGGCACCGCGAACGCCGGCCCCGAGCTCTCACTGCCGTAGGGCAACAGGTGCGGCACGGCCTTGGCCAAGGCGATCAGCAGCATCACGATCACCACCAGCGTGGCCCCCAGCGGTGAAATCCCCAGGCCCAGCAAGCCGCTGACGCCTGCCGCACCGACAATCCCGCCGAGGCTGAACAGGCCATGGAAACCCGACATCATGTTTTTGCCGCTGGCGCGCTCGACGATCACCGCTTGCAGGTTGACCGTCGAATCCACCGTGCCAAGGCCCGCGCCGAACATGAACAGCGCCGCGATCAAGGCCGGAATCGATGACACCGTGGCCAGCAGCGGCAGGGCGGCACAGATCAGCAAGGTCCCGCCGGTCGTCACCCGCCGGCAGCCGAAACGCGTGGCCAGGATCCCGGCCATCGGCATCGCCAGGATCGATCCGACCCCCAGACACAGCAGCAACAGACCCAGGGTGCCTTCATCCAGCCCGGCCCGGGCCTTGGCATAGGGCACCAGCGGCGCCCACGCGGCGATGCCGAACCCGGCGATGAAAAAGGCGATGCGCGTGGACATCTGTTCCAGGCGGCCGGGAACGAAGGTGGTCTGGCTGTTGAGGCTGGTCATATCAATCCCTGGCAAAAAACGTCACGTCCTCAACGGACAGTGATCGACCGAGGAGGGTTCGATCAGTGCCCGGAAAGTTTTACGGTCAAACAGGGCGACATCCTTGCACAGCGCTGCTGTTTTTCGCGATATGTTGAGCCATTCCAATGACACACGGAGGGCGCCATGGCGCAGAGGTACGATGCACGGGGCAATATTTACATCGTGGTAGCGCCCGAAGAATTGCGCCACCAGGGCATCGACTTGCCCGCTCAGGCGAGCCTGGCAGCACAAATTCGTCAGGCATGGGCTGCGGCGGCCATCGAAGCCTGCTGCAACTGGGCACCCGGCACGCAACCGGCCGGCAGCAAGGATCATCGCAGCGACGGGTTGCTGGTCGGACCGTTCCAGTTCTCGCCACCCTTTGACCTGTTGATCGTCAACACCGACGGTACCCTGGCCGAACGCAGTGGCAACGGGCTGACGATTTTTTCTCAGGCGTTGAGCGACCAAGGGCTTTTACCCCGCGACGAAGCCTGTCTGCTCAAGGTTCACCACGATAAATCCGACACGCCTTCCCCGGGGCAGACTTCGGTGAAAGTCGCTGAAGTCGAGGACGTGCAGGGTTTCTGGCTTGACCTTGGCCAGCCTGGTTTCGGGCCATCGGCGGTCAGTGCCGAGGGTGTTGAAACGGTGCTGTTGAATGGCCGCGAACTCAGCCACGTCAAACCGCTGTCGGCACTCAATGGCGCATGGTCACGTAGCCAGTTCGCGCGGGTCGGCAATCCGCATTGCGTGACGCTGGTCGAAAACGCCGACGACTTGCCGGGCAACGAGCAGATGCGAGAACCGGCGCTGGGTGAAGGGTTGATGCGAATTGCCTACGCCATGCCGGTCGGTGCAGGCAAACCCTGTCCGGCGGGGATCAATCTGCAATGGGCGATGCGCTTGTCCGAAGGACACATCGCCGCGCGGGTATTCGAGCGCGGCGAGGGGCCGACGGCGTCTTCGGGGACCAGCGCCAGTGCGGTGGCCTGTGCGGCCTGGCGCGTGGGTTGGGTCAGGGCCGGGGAGGTGAAGGTGACGATGCCCGGTGGCACCGCGCCGATCTTGCTGGAAGAGGAGCAGGGGGAGTTGAGTCGGGTCAGTCTGTTTGGTACGGCTCGAATGATGGATTGATTGTCAGATCGCCATCGCGGGCAAGCCCGCTCCCACAGGATTGCAGCCATACACAAATATTGTGTCCACTGAAGATCACTGTGGGAGCGGGCTTGCCCGCGAAGGGGCCATCACATTCAGCAGAAAATCTCAGCTCAAATCACCACTGAACTCCACCACCGGCATCGTCCGCTTCATCAACACCTTGCCCTCGCGCACCGAGTACAACGGCAACCCCTGGCTGCGGATCACTTCGTAATCACTCTCCGCCGACAGAATCAGCAGGTTCGCCGGCCGCCCGCGTTCCAGGCCATAGCGCTCGCCGAGGTTCATGGCCCTGGCGCTGTTGTCCGTCACCAGGTCCAGCGCGCTTTGCAGGTTGCGATAACCGAGCATGTGGCAGATGTGCAGCCCGGCCTCGAGCACCCGCAGAATGTTGCCATTGCCCAGCGGGTACCACGGATCGACGATGGAGTCCTGGCCGAAGCACACGTTCATGCCCGCTTCCAGCAACTCGTTGACCCGGGTCACGCCCCGGCGTTTCGGGAAGCTGTCGAAGCGGCCTTGCAGGTGGATGCTTTCGGTGGGGCAGGAGACAAAGCTGATCCCCGAATGCCCGAGCAAGCGAAACAGCTTGGCGCAGTAGGCGTTGTCGTAGGAGCCCATGGCCGTGGTGTGGCTGGCCGTGACCCGCGAACCCATGTCGCGGCTGCGGGCCTCTTCGGCGAGCACTTCGAGAAAGCGTGAATGCGGGTCGTCGGTTTCGTCGCAATGCACGTCGACCAGGCAACCGCTGCGTTCGGCCAGGTCCATGAGGAACTTCACCGAGCTGACACCCTGGTCGCGGGTGTACTCGAAATGCGGAATGCCCCCGACCACGTCCGCGCCCATGCGGATCGCCTCTTCCATCAACTCGCGACCATTGCGGTACGACTCGATGCCTTCCTGAGGGAACGCGACGATTTGCAGGTCGACCAGGTGCCGGCTTTCCTCGCGCACTTCGAGCATCGCCTTGAGTGCGGTCAGTTGCGGGTCGGTGACGTCGACGTGGGTGCGCACATGCTGGATGCCGTGGGCGGCGAGGGCCTGGATGGTTTTTTTGGCGCGGGTCTTGGTGTCTTCCTGGGTGATGGTCGCCTTGCGTTCGCCCCAGCACTCGATGCCTTCGAACAGCGTACCGCTCATGTTCCAGCGCGGCTCGCCGGCGGTGAGGGTGGCGTCGAGGTGGATGTGCGGCTCGACAAAGGGCGGCACCACCAGGTTGCCGCCGGCATCCAGGTCGCCAGGGCCCAGGGTCGGGGCCTCGATCTGGCGGGCGATGCTGCTGATCAGGCCGTTTTCCAGGTTCAACTCATGCAGGCCTTCCTGGTTGCGCAGACGGGCGTTGATGATGTGCATCGGGCGAGTCCTTTTAGCGATTCGTGTAGGCAATATCTCTACGTTAGCTCGGTGGTGGCGATCCCCGCCAGTTCCAAATGTGGGAGCGGGCTTGCTCGCGAAGGCGGCTGTACATTCGACATATGCATCGACTGATACTCCGCTTTCGCGAGCAAGCCCGCTCCCACAGTGGTTTTGGTTCCGTCAGGAAGATTGGTTCAGGGGCAGAAAACGCAGCAACGCCGCGACTATGGCTTCGGGCGCATCTTCCTGAACCAGATGACCGGCGTTGGGTATCGGATGGAACTGCGACCCAGGAATCATCTGCTGCAAGGCCCGTCCGCGTTCGACGGGAATCCACTGATCGTCTTCACCCCAGAGAATCTGCACCGGGCAGCGAATCGTCGGGTACAAACCTTCGGCCTCACGGGTATAGCGCTCGTCCATCTGTGCTATCTGCCGGTAGAACGCCGCTTGGCCCCGCTCTCCCAGCCACGGCAGAACGTAGGGGGCGAGTTCGGCGTCGGGGATGTCGCGCTGGATGGCCCCGCGAATATAGGTCGGCACGATGGCCCGCTGGATGTAATCGGGCAGTCCGCTGAACGCCGCTTCATGCTGGCGCACATGCTGCACGAATGGCGAACCCCAGGGCGTCAGCGCCACCGGATCAATCAGCGTCAGGCTGCGGTAATCCTTGCCGTTGAGCAGATGCGTGCGCAGGGCGGTGGCGCCGCCGAAGTCGTGGGCCACCACGTCGGGGCGATCCAGGCCCCAATGCTCCAGCAACTGTGACAGCAACTCGTTCTGCACACCCAGGGACACGTCGCCATCTACTTTCTCGGATTGCCCGTAGCCCAGCAGATCGAAATAGTGCACCCGGTGCGTGGCGATGAAATGCGGGGCAATCCGGTGCCAGACACAGGAGGAGAAGGGCGTGCCATGCACGAACACCAGTGGCGGGCCATCGCCGCGTATGGCATAGCGGATGGCATGTCCGTTGAAATCGAAGACCTGATCCAGTGGCCAGTCAGTCATGGGAATCTCCTTTTGGTAGGCGCGCGAACAGGAAACGGGTGATTGACCTGTGGCGAGGGAGCTTGCTCCCGCCGGGCTGCGAAGCAGTCCAATTTTTTGGGGCCTCGGACGGCGCGGTCGATCCGACAAACGCCCTCGCCACAGTCTGGACCGGTTGGCATTGGCGGTTGACGAGTTTTTTTGATCGCTGGGATCACCGGGATTCATGACTGTCATTTCTGTCAGTAGACGCTGACAGACTCTGGATGTTATCCAGAGCCCATGGACAATATCGGTGTGCATCACGCAACACCCAGCCT
The DNA here is from genome assembly GCF_019219115.1 of Pseudomonas sp. PDM28. Taxonomy (NCBI): domain Bacteria; kingdom Pseudomonadati; phylum Pseudomonadota; class Gammaproteobacteria; order Pseudomonadales; family Pseudomonadaceae; genus Pseudomonas; species Pseudomonas sp. PDM28. Next base: position 237,633 of record NZ_JAHUWG010000008.1, on the reverse strand, counting down.
CGCGGTCATGGATTCGCGAGGGCTCGTTGTGCGTGGTGTGGGCTACTGGCGCTCACAAGCGGGGCAAGCGCCGCAGGCGCGGGTCACGCGACAGGTATTCGATGCGGCGGGGCGTGGGGTTGAACAGTGGGATGCGCGGTTGGCTGCGCCGGCGATGCGCAATGGCTTTAGTTTGCCGGGGCAGGTCTTGGCGACGGACAGCGTTGATGCCGGTTGGCGCGTGTCGCTGCTCGGGCAAGCCGGTGAAACCCTGAGCCGGTGGGACAGCCGAGGCTCGCGGCAGGACTTTGAATACGACACCTCGCTACGCCCGACGGCGGTGTTGGAGCAGGCACGTGGTGAGGCGGGGCGGGTGGTTGAACGCTTCAAGTATGGCGCCGCCGATATCGAGGTCGGCAATCAATGTGGTCGACTGATTCGCCACGACGATCCGGCCGGCACCCGGCATATGCCCGAGTACGATTTGCTGGGGCTGGCGCAAAGTGAAATCAGCCACTTTCTCACGGAGTTGGACACACCCGATTGGCCGCTGGACGAGTCGGCACGTGATGCATTACTTGAACCCGGGGTGGGGCTGGAGACTCGCTGGGCCTATGACCCCGCCGGGGATTTGCTGAGCCTTGTCGATGCCGGCGGCCACCGTCGGCGATTCGCTTACACCGTGGCTGGGCAGCTCAAGGAGGGCTGGCTGCAACCGGCGAATAGCCCGGCCCCCGGCCAGTGCCTGGTCCACGATATTCGCTACAACCCGAGCCATCAGGTTGAACGGGAAACCGCCGGCAACGGCGTGATTACCAAGGCCGAGTACGCCCCCAGCGACGGCCGCTTGCTGCGTTTGACCGCCGGGTTGCCTGGCGCGTCGCCCGTGCAGGATCTGAGTTACGAAGTCGATGCAGCTGGCAACATCGTGGGCATCAAGGACCACGCATTGCCGGTGCGCTTCTTCAAAAACCAGCGCATAGAGGCGCTGCGCACCTTCGACTATGACAGCCTCGGCCAGTTGATCGGCGCAACCGGTTGGGAAGCCGAACAAACCGCCGCTTATCCAGTGACCCGTTACCGCACCCGAAACGACCCCAACGCCGTGGTGAACTACCGCGAGGAATACGACTACGACCCGGCCGGCAACATGACCGAACTGCGGCACCTCGGCGCGCAACCCTTCACCCGGAGCTGGGTCGTTGCCACAAGCAGCAATCGCAGCCTGCTCGAAGAGGATCAGCCGCTGGATTTCGACAACCACTTCGACCGCAATGGCAACCTGCGCTTCCTGCAGCGTGGCCAAGCCATGACCTGGGATTTGCGCAACCAACTGACCAGCGTGTCACCGGTACAACGGGAGAACGAAGCCGACGACACCGAACGCTACCTCTATGGCGGCGGAGGCAAGCGCCTGCGCAAAGTCCGCACGGCCCTGACCGATGCTCGAACCGTGACCAGCGAAGTGCGCTACCTGCCGGGACTGGAGATCCACCTTCACAACGGTACCCCGACGCATCAGGTGCTTGATCTGGAGGCCGGACGCAATCGGGTGAAATGGCTGCAAGGGCCGCATGCGCCGACGTTCGCGTTGCGCTACCACCTGACCGACCATCTGGGCTCCGGCACGCTGGAACTCGACGACCACGCCAACGTGCAGAGCCGGGAAGCCTATTACCCGTTCGGCGGCACGGCGTGGGAGAACCACCGCGACCAGAGCGGCGCCTGGAAAACCCTTCGTTATTCGGGCAAGGAGCGGGATGCGACCGGGTTGTATTACTACGGTTATCGGTATTTTGCGCCGTGGTTGAGTCGGTGGATCAATCCCGATCCGGCGGGGGCGGTGGATGGGTTGAATTTGTATGGGTTTGTGGGGAACTCGCCGGTGGGGAGGGTGGACCGGGATGGACGGGTGGGGTCATTGTTTGGTGATCAATCTCAAACTTCGTTGCAGTCAGGCAATACCGTAGCTGATAGCAGTCAGGTCCCGACTGACGTAAAGGAAGGAAACTTCAACTCACAAGACCCATTTTCACATTTATATGAGGCACCGGTAACGGATGATGAGGCAGGTCGTGCTTACCTTTACCTGGGTGTGGCGTCATTGCCTGTAGCGAATCCATCCACCAGTTCTCCGGCTGGTCCAGCGCCGGAGGTATTAGCGGCCTCGGCAAAGCGTTTTCCTTGCACAGTGTGTGGTAAAGATTATTCGCGAGCTGACTCTCTAGCTGTACACCAACGGACCCATACCGGAGATTTTCGTTACAAATGTAATTGGCCTAATTGCGGCAAATCGTTTTTACGGAGTGATGCTCTTGCCGGACATCAAAAAACTCATACGGGTGAGAAACCGTATATTTGTAGTGATGTCAGTTGCGATAAATCCTTCTCTCTAAAAAATGACCTTATCAAACACATGCGAATTCATACGGGTGAAAAGCCTTATGTTTGCGATGTAAATAGTTGTGGTAAAGCTTTTGCGCGAAAAGATGTCCTTGTCAAACACAAGCGTGCGCATTTAGGTGAAAAACTGTACTTATGTGGCGAAGCCAATTGTGGTAAGTCGTTTACGCAGAGAAGTAATTTACTCCGACATGCTGAGTCCCATCAGATAAAAGACTCTTGCCCGGTTGCAGGATGTTTTAGCCGCTTTGGTTCTCGGGCAAAATTGAATCGACATATGAAGCAGCGGCATTCGAATCAAGTAGCATAAAAACCACCGATTGCCGGTGGTTTTTTCAATCCAACATCACTCCCCGCGATAAATACACCCACTCGTACAAGTCTCATGGATACGAATCGCACTGAGTTCCGGCAGCAACGGCTTCATCTCATTCCAGATAAACTTGGCCAGCACTTCGCTGGTCGGGTTTTCCAGGCCAGGAATATCGTTCAGGTAGTTGTGGTCCAGACGCTCGTACAGCGGCTTGAAGATCGCCTTGATCTCGGAGAAGTCGCGGATCCAGCCGGTGTGCGGATCAAGATCGCCGCTCAGGTGAATCGCCACTTTGAACGAGTGACCGTGCAGGCGCCCGCACTTGTGGCCGTCCGGTACGTGGGGCAGGCGGTGGGCGGATTCGAAAGTAAATTCCTTGAAGATTTCCACAGTGTTTTCAGCTCTGTTCAGGTGGCGTTCGCCGCAGCGATTCGGGCAGGCGGCGAGTTTACCAGTTTGTCCTGACTAAAGGGTCAGCAAGCGCTCGCCGAGGCGACCGTTGGCGGCCAGTTCGAGGAATTCGTCGCCCATGCGGCGGCTTTCTTCCATGGTGGTGCGCCAGTATTTCTGCCGGCTCGGGGCGTCGCCCATGAAGCGCTTGAAGTCGTTACGGTCCGGCAGTTTGCCGTAGGGCAGGCGTGCCAGGTATTCCTTCGACGGTGCCAGCAGCAGCACGTTTTGCAAGCGGGCCGGGCAGGCGCGGCGCCACGGCAGGGTCTTGTCGAACCAGCCGGGAATCACCCGGTCGGTGAAATGCGGGTAGAGCACGATGTCATTGCCGCTGTAGGGCAGGTCCAGGTGATAGTCCAGCAGACCGCCGTCGCGGAAGGTGCCGGCGCCAGCGCCCGGTAGGTCGCGCACGCCTTCCATGACCATCGGGATCGAGCCGGAAGCCAGCAGGGCCTGGCGCAAATTGCCGGCATCGAGGGCGACGAAGCGCGACGGGAAGTCGTTCAAGGCGTCGACCGGCGGCGCCAGGCGCGGGTCGTGGATGATCAGGCGTTCGAAGTGCCGGGCCAGCCGCGCCCGGCCGCGCAGGTTGTCGGCGATGACCGAGGACAGGCCCAGCCCCAGGCGGCCGCGATGATCGTCGGCGAGCAGGCCGTGGCTTTTGACCACCATGATGTTCAGGCGGTAGGCGCTGTTGCCGAGGATCGAGGCGTCACGACCGTCGAGCAGGTCATCGAGCATGCGCCGTGAGCTCTGGCTGATTTGCGCCATGGTCACGCCCTTGGCAAAGTTTTGCTCGGTGTACAGCTGCCCGAGACGCCGGATGCCCTCGGCAGCATCCGGCAGGCAGGCGCTGGCGAAGCGCCAGGAACCCACCGATGCACCAATCAGCGAGCGCTCCCGCGGTGCCGCCGGCAGCCACTCGCCGAACAGCGCCAGGTCCAGCCCTTGAATCCCCAGCGCCTTCGGACCGCCCGCCGCACCGGGCAGGGTGCCGACCTCGGCGGCGTTCAAGCCGCTTTCACGGATGCGCGCAAAAGCTCGCGGACCGGCCTTGAGGGTCAGGGAAGGAAACTTGATGTGGATGGCCGTCATACCGGTCTCGAATGTTGGCAAGCGGGGAATTATAAACACCACATCCCCTGTAGGAGCGAGCCTGCTCGTGATGGTCGTCAACGATTACGCTGGTAACCGGACACCCCGCGGCGTTCCAAGGTCCATCGCGAGCAGGCTCGCTCCTACAGGGGGGGCGGTGTGGCCAATGATGGCAATTCAGTTTCAATTAAGTTCAGGGGGTTAAGGTGGCTCGCCTGGCCCCCCGACGCAACGCTGGTACCATTGCGGCTTTCGAGAAGCTCACACCACTCGCATTAGACCCGGTCAGCTGGCAGTGACTCAAGGATCATCAGGATTCGTAATGAAGGTGTTTCTACTCAATCGATGTTTCGCACGCCGAATGGCGCTGCTGCTTCTGGCATTTTGCTCGGCAGTGATGGCGCGCGACCTGGATCAGGATGAAGCCCTGCGCCTGCGTCAACAGGGCGTGATCCTGCCGCTGGAGCAGCTGTTGCAGCAAGCGATGGATCGCTACCCCGGTGCAAAACTGCTGGAAGCCGAACTCGAAGAGAAGCACGACATCTACCTTTATGATGTTGAATTGCTGACGCCCGAAGGCGTGGTCCGTGAGCTGCACATCGATGCGACTGACGGCCGATTATTGAAAGACAAGGAAGACTGATCCATGCGTTTGCTGCTGGTGGAAGACCATGTGCCCCTGGCCGACGAACTGCTGGCCGGTCTCAACCGCCAGGGTTATGCGGTGGACTGGCTGGCCGACGGTCGCGACGCGGTGCATCAGGGCAGTACTGAACCTTACGACCTGATCATCCTCGACCTTGGCTTGCCGGGCGTGCCGGGGCTTGAGGTGCTGGCGCAATGGCGCGCGGCGGGGCTGGCCACACCGGTGCTGATCCTCACGGCCCGGGATTCCTGGGCCGAACGCATCGAAGGCCTCAAGGCCGGCGCCGACGATTACCTGACCAAACCCTTTCATCCCGAAGAGCTGTTTCTGCGCATCCAGGCATTGCTGCGCCGCTCCCATGGCCAGGTCAACCAGCCGACGCTCCAGGCCGCCGGGCTGCACCTGGACGAGGGTCGCCAGTGCGTTGTCCGCGACGGTGCGGACATTCAGCTGACCGCCGCGGAGTTTCGCCTGTTGCGATATTTCATGCTGCACCCCGAGCAGATCCTCTCCAAAAGCCACCTCGCCGAACACCTCTACGACGGTGAAACCGAGCGCGATTCCAATGTGCTGGAGGTCCACGTCAACCATTTGCGCCGCAAGCTCGGCAAAAGCGTGATCGAAACCCGTCGTGGCCAGGGCTACCTGTTCGGCGGGCAAGCCCGGTGAGATCAATTCAGCGTCGCTTGAGCCTGGGCCTGATCAGCGTGATGGTGGTCGTTGGCCTGGTGTTGGCGCAAACCAGCCTGTGGCTGTTCGAAATGGGTTTGCAGCGCTACCTCGAAGCCGGGTTGCGCAATGACAGCGAGAGCCTGCTGGCGGCGCTGGTGCGCGGGCCGCAAGGCTTGCAACTGGATGAACGACGTCTGTCGCCGGCCTATCAGCGGCCGTTTTCCGGGCATTATTTCCGCATCGATTTCACCGATGGTCATTGGCGTTCCCGTTCGTTATGGGATCAGGAACTGCCGGCGCTCGATCATCCCGGCCTGCACGACGATCTGCAACTGGGGCCGGAGGGGCAACAGTTGCTGGTGCTGCGTACGGACTATCGACGTTTGGGGTTACCGATCTCCATCAGCGTCGCCGAGGATTACACGCCGATACGCGAAAGCTTCCGGCGCGTGCAACAGCTCGGGTTGGGCCTGGGTTTGACCGGGCTGCTGCTGATTCTGTTGCTGCAACGGATAACCGTGCGCCGCGCCCTGCGTCCACTGGAACAGGCCCGCGAGCAGATCGCGCAGTTGCAACAGGGCCAGCGCTCGCAACTCGATGATCAGGTACCGCTGGAGCTGGAGCCACTGGTGGCGCAGATCAACCACTTGCTGGCCCACACAGAGGACAGCCTCAAGCGCTCACGCAATGCCCTGGGCAACCTCGGCCACGCGTTGAAAACACCGCTGGCGGTGCTGTTGAGCCTGGCCTCGAGCGAGCAGCTTGAGGCGCACCCGCAACTGCGCAAGACCCTCAAGGAACAACTGCAGCAGGTCGAGCAACGACTCAATCGGGAGCTCAATCGTGCGCGGTTATCCGGTGATGCGCTGCCGGGCGCGCTGTTTGATTTCGATGCCGAACTCCCCGGGTTGCTGGCAACCCTGAACATGATCCATGGCGAACACCTGGCGCTGAGCTACCGCACTCCGGCCGGCCTGCAATTGCCCTGGGATCGTGAAGACCTGCTGGAACTGTTGGGCAACCTGCTGGATAACGCCTGCAAATGGGCGGATGCCGAGGTTCGCGTGAGTGTCGCCGAGTTGGCGAACGGGTTTGAACTCACTGTGGAAGATGACGGCCCGGGCATTCCCCAAGAGCGTCGCGATCAGGTGTTCGGCCGGGGAACGCGGCTGGATGAACAAACCCATGGGCATGGCCTGGGACTTGGCATCGTGCGCGACATCGTCGATAGCTGGGGTGGGACACTGTCGTTGCTGGAAAGCGAGTGGGGTGGGTTGAAGGTCGTCATCGAATTACCCAAACACTGAAATCCATTGTGGGAGCGGGCTTGCTCGCGAAGGCGGTGTATCAGTCGATGACAGTATCGGCTGACACTCCGCCTTCGCGAGCAAGCCCGCTCCCACAGGGGTTCACTGATTGGCTGACAAGTTTCAGGTGTGATGAATCTCCCGATCCTTGGTTTCCGGCATGAAGAATATACCCAGCACAGCCGTCATCACCGCGATGACGATCGGATACCACAGCCCGTAATAGATATCCCCCGTGGCTGCCACCATGGCGAACGCCACCGTCGGCAGGAAGCCACCGAACCAGCCATTGCCGATGTGGTAGGGCAGCGACATCGAGGTGTAGCGGATGCGCGCCGGGAACAGTTCCACCAGCCAGGCGGCGATCGGCCCGTAGACCATGGTCACGTAGATCACCAGGATCGTCAGGAGCAATAGCACCATCGGGTAGTTGGTCTTGGCCGGGTCGGCCTTCTCGGGGTAGCCGGCGTCCTTGAGGGCGGTGGCGAGATTGGCGGTAAAGGCATCGTTTTTGGCCTTGAAGTCGGCGGCCGGCATGCCGGTGCCCTCGAAGCTTTCGATCACTTTCTCACCGATGCGCACCTGCGCAATGGCGCCCGGCTCGGCGTTGACGTTCTTGTAGGGGATAGCCCGTTTGGCCAGCACGGTCTTGGCCAAGTCGCAGGAGCTGGTGAATTTGGCCTTGCCTACCGGGTCGAACTGGAACGAGCACTGGTCGGGATTGGCGATGACCGTGACCGGGTTCTTCTCCTGGGCAACGAACACGTCGGGGTTACCGTATTGGGTCAACGCGTGGAAGATCGGGAAGTAAGTCAGTGCCGCGATGATGCAGCCGGCCATGATGATGCCCTTGCGGCCGATGCGGTCGGACAGGCTGCCGAATATGACGAAGAACGGTGTGCCGATCAGCAGCGAGCCGGCAATCAGCAAGTTGGCGGTCTGCGGGTCGATCTTCAGCGTCTGCAGCAGGAAGAACAGCGCATAGAATTGCCCGGTGTACCAGACCACGGCCTGGCCGGCGGTGCCACCGAGCAGGGCCATGATCACGATCTTGAGGTTTTCCCAGCGGGCGAAGGATTCGGTCAGCGGTGCCTTGGATGCCTTGCCTTCAGCCTTCATTTTCAAGAACACCGGTGATTCGCTCAGTTGCAGGCGGATGTACACCGAGATAATCAACAGCAGGATCGAAAGCAGGAACGGAATCCGCCAGCCCCAGGCTTCGAAGGCTTCCGTGCCCAGCGCGGTACGGCAGGCCAGGATCACCAGCAGTGAAAGAAACAGGCCAAGGGTGGCTGTCGTCTGAATCCACGAGGTGAAATAGCCGCGCCTGCCCTTGGGGGCATGTTCGGCCACGTAGGTGGCTGCGCCGCCGTACTCGCCGCCCAGCGCCAGGCCCTGCAGCAAACGCAGGCTGATCAGGATGATCGGCGCGGCCACGCCTATGGTCGCGTAGCCGGGCAGCAAGCCCACCACGGCCGTCGAGACACCCATGATCACGATGGTGATGAGGAAGGTGTGCTTGCGTCCGATCATGTCGCCCAAGCGGCCGAACACAATGGCGCCGAACGGCCGGACGGCGAAGCCGGCGGCGAAGGCGAGCAGGGCGAAGATGAAGGACGTCGTTTCGTTGACGCCGGCGAAGAAGTGCTTGGCGATAATCGCCGCGAGGGAGCCGTACAGGTAGAAGTCATACCATTCGAACACGGTGCCCAGGGACGACGCGAAGATGACCTTGCGTTCCTCCTTGGTGAGCCCGTGGTTGGGCGCGCTGCCCGTGGTTGCATTGTCGATTGCTGCCATGAGTCTTCTCCGTCTTGCTCTTGTTGTAGGCCGGAGTTCCCACCAACACTTGCCGTACCCAGGCCCTGGGGCTGAAGTCATCGGATTACGTGGCTTGCATTCAAGTTGACGCCAGAAAAAGCTGCAAGGTTCCATGAAGAATAATCGGCTTGCGGCAGATATCCACTTGCCATCATTTCATTCAGCAGCGCGCAGAAAAAATGTGGGAAACAAATGTGGGAGCGAGCTTGCTCGCGATGGCGGTGGGTCAGACAACATCTTTGTTGATTGACACTCCGCCATCGCGAGCAAGCTCGCTCCCACAGGGGGATTTTGCGGGGTTTAAACGCGGAACTGGTCCATCAGACTCTGCTGCTGGTTCGCCAGGCTGTTGAGCGACTGGCTGACCCGTGCCGACTCATTGGCCTGGCCCGACAGCGACTCGGTCACGTCGCGAATGGTCGCCACGTTGTTGTTGATCTCCTCGGCCACCGCGCTTTGCTCTTCGGCAGCGCTGGCGATCTGCATGTTCATGTCGTTGATCACAGTCACCGCGTCGCCGATCTGGCGCAGCGCGGTCACGGCCTGGCCAACCTGCTCGACACTGCCCTGGGCCTGGCGATGGCTGTTGTTCATCGAACCCACCACGTCCTGGGTGCCACTTTGCAGTTGTTCGATCACCAGACGGGTTTCCTCCACAGACTCCTGGGTACGCCGCGCCAGGTTGCGCACCTCATCGGCGACCACGGCAAAACCGCGTCCGGCCTCACCGGCACGGGCCGCTTCGATCGCCGCGTTGAGGGCCAGCAGGTTGGTCTGTTCGGCAATCGCGCGGATCACTTCCAGCACCGTGCCGATCTTCTCGCTGTTGGCTGCCAGGCCTTCGACTTGAACCATGGCCGCGCTCATGTCGGCGGCGAGGTTGTCGATGCTGGCGGTGGTGCGGTCGATCACGGTCAGGCCCTGACGGGTCGCCTGATCGGCATCGCGGGCGGCGTGTGCCGCTTGCGCGGCGCTGCGGGCGACGTCCTGGGCGGTGGCGCTCATCTCGTGGGAGGCGGTCGCGACCTGATCCACCTGGCGGTATTGCTGCTCCATGCCGGCGCTGGTCTGGGTGGCGATGGCGGACGACTGGTCCGCCGTGCTGCGGGCGTCCTGCACCGAGCGTTTCACTTCGGCAATGATCGGTTGCAGCTTGTCGAGGAAGCGGTTGAACCAGCCGGCCAACTGGCCCAGCTCATCCTTTTTGTCGTAGGCCAAACGGCGGGTGAGGTCACCTTCGCCGCTGGCGATGTCTTCGAGCATGTGCGCCACGCCGAGAATCGGCTTGGTTACGCTGCGGGCCATCAGCCACACCAGCACCAGGCCCAGCAGCGCGGCGAGCACGCCCAGGCCGAGCTCGACCAGTGTGCCGGCGGTGTTGCTGTCGTCCAGTTGCTTTTTCAACGTTTCGGCGGGGCCGACCAGGACTTTCTCCGGCACGTCGAGCAGTACGCCCCAGGACTTGCCGCCGGGAATCGGCTGGAAGGGGGCCAGCACTTTCAATTGCTGATGGCTGTGCAAGCTGGCGGTTTTGCTGCTGGCGGCCAGCATGCGCAGCAGTTCGGTACCGCTGGCTTTGTCCACGGCATCCAGGCGCTGGCTAAGTTTTCTGGCGTCCGGGCTGTAGCCGGCGAGCAGGCCCGCCGGGCTGATGATGCTGACACTGGTCTGGCCGTCGTAGAGGTTCTTGCTGGCCCCCAGGCTGACTGCTTGCAGGCTGTTGAGGTTGATGTCCACCGACAGCGAGGCGATCACCTTGCCGTTGACCATCAGCGGGAAAACGATGCTGGTCATCAGCACGTTCTGGCCGTCGATCTCATAGAAGTAGGGTTCGATCACGCACGGCTTGAGCGTGGTGCGCGGGCAGGTGAACCAGGCGTTGGCCGCTTCGCCGCTGGGGCCGGTGCTGGTGTCGGCCATGTCCTTTTCCGGCAGCGCCATGGACGTCAGCTTGCCCGGCGTCGGCTGCGACCAATAGAGGGCGAAACGGCCCTTGTCGTTGCTGCCCAGTTCCGCCTGGCCGGTGAACAGTTCGTCCTTGCCGTCCAGCCCGTTGGGTTCGAACACCAGGGACAGGCCAAGCAGGTCCGGATTGGCCTGCAGGGCCGACTTGACCTGGCGGGTCAGGTCTTCGCGCAGGTCGAAGGCATCGAGGAAGCGCTTTTCGGCCTGATCGCGCAAAAACAGCACCTGCCGGGAGAAACCGTGGCCGTACTGATAGGCGTCCATGAACTGCTGGCGAATCCCCAGTGCCTGGTTCTCGCCCTGGGACTCGATCCGGGCCTGGGCCGATTCGGTCAGCATCTCCATGCTCGAGGCTTTCACCAGCTCGGAGCTGTGCTCCATGCGGTACAGCGAAAGACCCACCAGCAGGGTCACAATGCCCGCCAGGCACAGCCCGGCCAGCAGGGTGATTTTCCATTGAATGGAAAGTTGTCTGAGCGACATGGAGGCGTCCTTATTCGATAAATATCTGAGACTTTGCACTGTAGCGGCCGTCGTTCGGCTTTCTTTAAACCGTCCACCAAATATCGAATCACCCCTGTAGGAGCTGCCGCAGGCTGCGATCTTTTGCTCTTCAACATCAGCAAAAGACGCCCAAGATCAAAAGATCGCAGCCTGCGGCAGCTCCTACAGGGGTTTGTGTGGGCTTTGACAAGGCGGCAACGGTCCGGCAAAGTGCGCGCCCTCTAATAAAACCCATTCCTGTTATCCGCTGGCGGCTCACGCAGACTGCCGGCCGGACTCTTTCCGTTTGTCACGAGGTTTCGAAATGAATGCAGTCATTGCCGCGGTCGGCATCATGCTGGTGCTCAGCCTGTCCCGCGTGCATGTGGTGATCGCCCTGATCGTCGGTGCGCTGGTAGGTGGTCTGACCGGTGGCCTGGGCATCGAGGCGACGCTCAAGGCTTTCAACAGCGGCCTGGGTGGCGGCGCGACGGTGGCGTTGTCCTACGCCTTGCTCGGGGCTTTTGCCGTGGCGATTGCCAAATCCGGCATGGCCCATGCGCTGGCCGACAAGGCGCTGGCGATGGTCGATCGCCAGCACGCCAACGGCGGCGGCCAGGTCAAATGGCTGCTGATCGGCCTGCTCTGGGTCGTGGCCATCGCCTCGCAGAACATCCTGCCGATCCATATCGCGTTCATTCCGTTGCTGGTGCCGCCGCTTCTTTATGTGCTGACCAAGCTGCAACTGGACCGTCGACTGATCGCCTGTGTCATGACCTTCGGCCTGATCACGCCCTACATGTTCTTGCCGGTGGGCTTCGGCAATATCTTCCTCAATGAGATCCTGCTGGCCAACGTCGCCCGCAGCGGTGTGGACATCAGCGGCATCAACGTGACCCACGCCATGGGCATTCCGGCGCTGGGCATGGTAGCGGGCCTGCTGATCGCGTTTGTCAGCTACCGCAAGAAGCGGGTCTACGACCTGGCGAAAATCGAGCAAGTCGAGCAAGTGGCGGTGCAATACAACCCGCTGAGCCTGATGGTGGCCGGCGTGGCCATCGCCGCGGCGTTCATCATTCAGTTGTTGCTCGATTCGATGATTATCGGTGCACTGGTCGGCTTCCTGATTTTCTCGGTGTCGGGCATCGTCAAATGGCGCGACACCGATGACCTGTTCACCGAAGGCATGAAAATGATGGCGATGATCGGTTTCATCATGATCGCCGCCTCGGGCTTTGCCGAAGTGATGAAGGCCACCGGTCAAGTGCAGACGCTGGTCGAGTCGTCGGCGTCGTACATCGATCACAGCAAAGGCATTGGCGCCTTGCTGATGTTGCTGGTGGGGTTGCTGGTGACCATGGGCATCGGCTCGTCGTTCTCCACCGTGCCGATCCTGGCGGCGATCTTCGTGCCGCTGTGCGTGCAACTGGGCTTCAGCCCGCTGGCGATCGTGTGCATCGTCGGCACGGCCGGTGCCTTGGGCGATGCCGGTTCACCGGCCTCGGACTCGACCCTCGGCCCGACCTCCGGCCTGAACATCGACGGCCAGCACCATCACATCTGGGACACCGTGGTCCCGACCTTCCTGCACTACAACCTGCCGCTGCTGGCGTTTGGCTGGGTGGCGGCGATGGTGTTGTAAAACACCACTTACCCTGTGGGAGCGAGCTTGCTCGCGATGACGGCGGCACATTCAGCATCAAGTTGCCTGACAGACCGCTATCGCGAGCAAGCTCGCTCCCACAGGGATCTTCTGCGGACCTGATGACCGCGTTCAACTTTTGACCTGGCATGCCGTTAAAGCTTTTAACCACGCCAACAAAAACAAAAGAGTGAACGTCATGCGCATGAGCCTCAAGGCCAAAGTCCTGTCCCTTGCCGTCCTCCCGGTGCTGCTGTTTGCGCTGGTCATCAGCCTGACCACGCTGTTCATTCTTCAGGAGCAGGCCCGCAAGGAAGTCGAGCAGACCCGCGAACGCCTGCTCAGCGATGCCAAGGCGACCCTGCAAAGCTACGTGGCCGTGGCCATGACCACGATCAAGCCGCTTTATGACGCGGCCACCCCCGGCGACGAGGCGGCGCGGGCCCAGGTGATCAAGCTGCTGTCGAGCATCACCTATGGCAAGGACGGCTACTTCTTCGGCTACGACTCCAACACCGTGCGCCTGTTCAAGGCCAATAGCCCCGAAGGCGTAGGCCAGAGCTTCAAGGACAATCGCGACCCGAACGGTGTCTACGTCAACCGCGACCTGGTGAAAGTCGCCAAGGACGGTACGCACTACCTGCAGTACAGCTCGCCATTGCCCGGCAACACCCAGGTGCTGGTGCCCAAGCTCGGCTACACCGAATACCTGCCCAAGTGGGACATGGCGGTCGGCACCTCGGTCAATCTCGACGGCATCGAAGCACAAGTGGCGGTGGTCGAAGCCAAGGTCCAGGAGCGCATGCAAGGCATGGTGCTGAGCATCGTCGGCGTGGCGGTCGTGGTGTTGCTGGTGATCGCGGCAGCCGGGATGTTGCTGGCCAATACCATTCTGCGTCCGCTGCATTTGATGAAAGCCAACCTCGACGACATCGCAGCGGGCGAGGGCGATCTGACCCGCCGCCTGACCATCACCAGCCAGGACGAACTGGGCGAACTGGCCGGCTCGTTCAACCGGTTCGTCGACAAGATCCACGGGCTGGTACGCCAGATCAGCGAAATGACCACGCAACTGACCGGGCTGGTGAATCAGGTGTCCGACCAGGCCAATCGTTCGGATCAGGCCATGGAGCGTCAGCGCCATGAGACCGATCAGGTGGCCACGGCGATCAACGAAATGTCGGCGGCGGCCCAGGAAGTGGCCAAGAGCGCGCAGAACGCCGCGGTGGCAGCCCAACAGACGGATGAAGAAGGCCAGGCGGCCAAGCGGGTGGTGGCTGGCAGCATCGAGAAGATCCATGCGCTGGTGGACGACATCCGCAGCAGCGGTGTGTCCCTCGACAGCCTGCAAAAAGACGTGTCATCGATTGTCAGCGTGCTGGGGGTGATCCGCTCGATTGCCGATCAGACCAACCTGCTGGCGCTCAACGCGGCCATCGAAGCCGCCCGTGCCGGCGAGGCCGGGCGCGGTTTTGCGGTGGTGGCCGATGAAGTGCGAGCGCTGGCCAGCCGCACGCAAATCAGCACCCAGGAAATCCAGGGCATGATCGACCGCCTGCAGGCCGGCACCCAGTCGGCGGTGGAGGCGATGCGTCGCTCCAGCGAGGCGGGCGACGGTACCTCGGCCCAGGCCAACGAGGCGGGGGCTTCGCTGGACACCATGGCCCAGTTGATCGCGACCATCAATTCGATGAACGCGCAGATCGCCAGCGCCGCTGAAGAACAGACCGCCGTGGCCGAAGAGATCAACCGCAGCGTGCATCAGATTGCCGTGGCGGTGGACAACGTCGCCGGCGAAACCCAGCTGGGCGCGCAAACTTCGCGCAGCCTGGCCGAGCTCGGTCAGCGCCTGGGCAGCCTGGTCGGGCAGTTCCGTATCTGATCAAAGCTTTTGTGGCGAGCAAGTTCCCTTGCCACAAAAGATCGCAGCCTGCGGCAGCTCCTACACTTACGGTGTGCATCTGAGCACTGGCGACCACACAAGAGGAGTCAGACCCATGATTGACCGTGAAAGTATCTGCGATTGTCCGAAATGTTCCTGCAAACTCGGTGAACATCCGATTGCCCGTCACGGCAAGCATTACTGCTGTGAAGCCTGCGCCAAACACCATGAGCACGGCGAGGAGTGCGCTCATAAAGGCTGCAAGTGCTCCCATGGCTGACGGCATTCGCGACAAGCTATGAAAAGTGGAGCCTAGTCCGGCTCCACTTCCAGTCTGAGGCTGTCATCCTCCAGGCGTTCGCTGTGGCGAACGGTGCCCTGCAAGCGCCGCCCTTCGACCCGCAGTACCAGGGTCCTGGCTTGCTCCAGATCTTCCGGCAGTGGCGCCGGGACGCGTACGGCGAAGCAGAACGGGTCATTTTCGACCGCTTCCAGTCCGATCCGGCATTCCGCGCTTTTGGTGATGCGGCCGGACTGCGTGTCCAGGCCGTAGTCCAGCTGTGCAGGGCTGTAGACGGATGTCGCACTCATATCGGTTCCCCCGGACCTGACGGTTGCCAGTGATCAGTTCGCCGGCCGCCACTTGACGTTTTCCACGCCGAACTTTTCAGCCATCGGCTTGCTGGTCTTTTGCACTTTCTCGCGCCCAAACCGGGGAATTCGCCCCACCCCCGCGTCACAGCTCGCCCAATGCCAGGCTTCTGCGTTATCCATTTTTTCCAGTCGGATAATGAATGATTTCGGAGTGCCATGGAGTGTGTACTCGATGACGAATAATTTTGCACTGTTCATAAAGCCCCGATTCCTCCCTGTTGTACATAAAAGGATCGCGTGCCATCAGGAAAATTCACTCGGATTGTCGGATGCCGGTGGTTGCTGGCGACAAGTTCGGCGCCCCGTTACCATGGAATCTTCCCGAACCCCAATGAACATAGACCATGGCCCTTGCCGCACCGCCTGACCTGAGTGACACCGATGTGCCGGTGCAACCGCTGGCTCGCACCTATCCGCGCGGGTTGTACATCGAGCCTCATGAGCACGTCTGGGGCCAGTTGCTGTATGCGATGAGCGGGGTGATGTGGGTCGAGACGCCGCATGAGGCGCTGGTGGTGCCGCCGCAGCGGGCGGTGTGGCTACCGCCGGGCGTGCCCCACGGGATTCGCGTGGTGTCTGACCTGCAAATGCGCAATATCTACCTGCGACCGTCCCTGGCAGCGACCCTGGATGACACTGTGCAAGTCATCGAAGTCGGCGGTTTGCTGCGCGAGCTGATCGTCGGGCTGGTGGAGCAGGGGAGCGACGGAGCGCCCGAGTATTACGACGCGCTGGTGGGCCTGGCGCTGCTGGAACTCAAGCGGGCCAGGCGCTCGCTGCTGAAAATCCCGCTGCCGGACGATTCCGACCGGCGATTGATGAATGTGTGTCAGGCGGTCATGGCCTCGCCTTCACTGGATATTCCTTTCGAACACCATGCCGATACCGCCGGTGCCAGCGTGCGGACCCTGGCGCGGCTGTTCAAGGACGGTCTGGGAATGGGCTTCGCCGAGTGGCGGCGCCAGGTGCAACTGGCGACGGCGGTGGCCGGGTTGATCCAGGGCGTTGCGGTCAGCACGATTGCCCGGGAGCTGGGCTATTCGCCGAGCAGCTTCAGTGACATGTTCCGGCGTGAACTGGGGGTTGCCCCTTCGCAATTTCCTGTGGCGCAACGCCAGGGCTGAATTCGCCGACGCCAGGCTTTGGCCGACATTCAGAAGCACTTGGCCGATGCTCGAAGGCGTCGCCCTCTAGACTCGGCGCATACCTCAATTGCTGCGGAATCTGCCATGAACTACCTCCTGTCAGTGACGATTGGTCTGGGTGTCGGTCTACTCTACGGCGCCCTGGATTTTCGTTCCCCCGCGCCCCCGGCCATCGCGCTGGTGGGCCTGCTCGGCATGCTCGCCGGCGAAAAGCTCTGGCCGATGGGGCGTGAGCTGGTGGCTGGCTGGATCTCCTGAACCCTTTTCGACTCGATGGATACGCCCATGAAAGCGCTGCAATTCGATAAAACCGGTGATCTCTCGGCCCTGCGCTACGTGGAGGTGCCTACGCCTGTTCCCGGCGCCGATGAAGTGCTGGTCGAGATCAAGGCCGCAGGTCTCAACCCCAGCGATGTGAAGAACGTGCTGGGACGTTTTCCCTACACCACCTTGCCGCGGATTCCCGGTCGGGATTTTGCCGGGGTGGTCGTGGCCGGCCCGCAGGCGCTGATCGGTCAGGAAGTCTGGGGCACGGGCCGCGAACTGGGCTTTTTCGCCGACGGTTCCCATGCCCAGTTCGTCAAGCTGCCGGCCAATGGCGTGGCGCTCAAACCCACGCACCTGAGCTTTGCCCAGGCTGCCAGCCTCGGTGTGCCGTACACCACGGCGTGGGATGCGCTGGAACGCAGCCTGGTCACCGCCCAAACCCGGTTGCTGGTCATCGGTGGCGGGGCGGTCGGCAGTGCCGCGCTGGCCTTGGCCAAGGTACGCGGAGCCCGGGTACTGGCGGCCGCGCGGCGTCCGGAGCAGGTCAAGGACTTGCAGGACCAGGGCTATCAAACCCTGCAACTGGATAAACCCGAGGATCTCGCCGCCCAGGTCAACGCGGTCTATGCCGGCGGTGCCGAGGTGATTTTCGACACCACCGGATTCTGGCTGCCGGCCTCGGTGCCGGCCCTGGCCGCGTTCGGCCGTATTGCGATCATCGCAGCGCCCGTGGACGGTCACGTGCAACTGCCGGCCCTGGCGTTGTATCGCAAGGGTGGCTCGGTTGTGGGGATCAATTCGTTGCTGTACGGGGTGCAGGCCTGTGCGGCGATGCTTGACCAGTTCGGCAAGTTCTTCGACCAGGACCTGTTGCCGTTGCCACAGGGCTTGTTCGAGTCGCCATTGGCCGAAGGACTCAAGCGTTATGACGAAGTGAATCAGGGCAGCGGCGACAAAGTGATCCTGCTGCCATAACCCAACCTCCTGTGGGAGCGGGCTTGCTCGCGAAGGCGGTATTCCTGTCACATGGATGTTGATAGTGCCGACGCCTTCGTCGGAACGCCGCCCGGAGCAAGCCCGCTCCCACAGGGGGGCCGGTATCCACCACCGCATCTCCTGCAAAGAAAAAGGCTCGTTTGCTGTAGGATTAGTTACCTAGACTCCAAGAGGTGACCCTATGAGCGAGCCGATTCGCCTGACCCAATACAGTCACGGCGCCGGATGCGGTTGCAAAATTTCCCCCCAGGTGCTGGAAGTGATCCTGGCCGGCAGCGGGGCGCAGAATCTCGACCCGAAACTCTGGGTCGGCAACGCCTCGCGTGACGACGCGGCGGTGTATGCCATCGATGAAGAACGCGGTGTGGTCTCGACCACCGACTTTTTCATGCCGATCGTCGACGATCCCTTCGATTTCGGCCGAATTGCCGCCACCAACGCCATCAGCGACATCTACGCCATGGGTGGCGATCCCTTGATGGCGATTGCGATCCTGGGCTGGCCGGTGAACGTGTTGGCACCGGAAATCGCCCGGGAAGTGATCCGCGGTGGGCGTTCGGTGTGTGACGCAGCGGGCATCCCGCTGGCAGGCGGACACTCCATCGATGCACCCGAGCCGATCTTTGGCCTGGCCGTCACCGGCCTGGTGGAAAAGCGCCACATGAAGCGCAACGACACCGCCACCGCCGGTTGCCTGCTCTATCTCACCAAGCCCCTGGGCATCGGCATCCTTACGACGGCCGAGAAAAAGGGCAAGTTGCGTCATGCCGACATCGGCCTGGCCCGGGACTGGATGTGCACCCTGAACAAGCCCGGCAGCCGTTTCGGCAAGCTCGATGGCGTGACCGCGATGACCGACGTCACCGGTTTCGGCCTGCTCGGGCATCTGGTGGAAATGGCCGACGGCAGCCAGCTCACGGCGCGCATTGAATATGACCGTGTACCGCGTCTGCCGGGGGTCGAGTATTACCTCGAACAGGGTTGCGTACCGGGCGGTACGCTGCGCAATTTCGACAGCTACGCCAGCAAGCTCGGACGCCTTCAGGAGCTGCACAAACGTGTGCTCTGCGACCCGCAGACCAGTGGCGGCCTGCTGATTGCCGTAACGCCGCAAGGCAACGAGGAGTTTCTTGCCGTGGCCGCCGAACTGGGCCTGAGCCTGGAACCGATCGGTGAACTGGTCGAGCGACAGAGCAACGCAGTCGAGGTGTTTTGATGTTCGTCGACTGCACCGATTACCGCGACATCTTCCTCAACGACCGGCCCATGATGGACGCGCGCGCACCGGTCGAATTCAACAAGGGTTCATTTCCCGGTGTGATCAACCTGCCGTTGATGAATGACCATGAACGCCAGCGGGTCGGCACCTGCTACAAGCAGCACGGCCAGCAGGCGGCCATCGTGCTCGGGCATCAACTGGTATCGGGCGCGGTGAAGGCCGAACGCATCCAGGCCTGGGCCGATTTTGCCCGGGCGCATCCGGATGGCCTGTTGTATTGCTTTCGCGGCGGCTTGCGCTCGCAGATTGTCCAGCAATGGCTCAAGGACGAGGCCGGCATCGACTATCCACGGGTGGGCGGTGGCTACAAGGCCATGCGTACCTTCCTGCTGGACACCCTCGATCAAGCGGTTGCCCAGTGCGATTTCGTCCTGCTGGGCGGGATGACCGGTACCGGCAAAACCGAGGTGCTCACGCAACTGGGCAACAGCGTGGACCTTGAAGGTCATGCCAACCACCGCGGCTCCAGTTTCGGCAAGCGCGCCACCGGCCAGCCTTCGAACATCGACTTCGAAAACCGCCTGGCCGTGGATGTGCTGAAAAAACGCGCCCGGGGTATCGAGCAGTTCGTACTGGAAGACGAAAGTCGTGCAGTGGGCAGTTGTGCGTTGCCGTTGCCGCTGTACCAGGGCATGCAGCAGTTCCCGATGGTCTGGCTGGAAGACAGCCTGGAAGGTCGGGTCGAGCGGATCCTGCGCGATTACGTGGTGGATTTGTGCGCCGAATTCATCGACGTGCATGGCGAAGACGGCTTCGCACTGTTTTCCGAACGGTTGCTGGCGAGCCTGAACAATGTGCAGAAGCGCCTGGGTGGCGAACGTCATCGGCGCATGCTGGTTTTGATGGAAGAGGCGTTGGTGGAGCAGGCCCGCAGTGGCGCGGTGGATCTGCACCGGGGCTGGATCGAAGGGTTGCTGAGCGAGTATTACGATCCGATGTACGCGTTCCAGCGGGAGAAGAAAGGTGCGCGGATCGAGTTCGCCGGGGAGCGGGGGGCGGTTCTCGAGTATTTGCGCGAGCGGGTGAATCAACGAAAGTGATGTCGGTTTTACTGGCCCCATCGCGAGCAAGCTCGCTCCCACAGGGTTCAGTGGTGCTCATGCCTTAGTGATCACACTGCAAATCCAATGTGGGAGCGAGCCTGCTCGCGAAGGGGCCAGCTCAGACAACGCATGCCTCAGGTCGGGCAGGTTTCAGCACCATTATCCAGGCCTTGCTTGTACACATGGCTCTGCAAACTGGCCTTGCCGTTGTGCCAGGTCAGGGTGAGCACATACAGCGAGTCGTAGTCGCTGGATTCCCAGTCATCGGTGATGGTCGTTTTCTTGCCGGTGGCGTCGCCGGCTACCTTGTTGATCAGCTCCGGCAGGTAGCCGTGCGACCAGGCGGTGTAGATGACCGAGTTGTGATACTTGTCGTGAAGCAGTTCATCGGCCAGGTCGCCGGTGTCATTGGCGGAGAAATTGATGTTTACCGGCAGGCCCAGCTTGATGGCGCTGGGGCTGATGGTCATCAGGGGACGGATGTAGCTGTAGGAGTTGTCGAACTCGCCTTCCTCGACGTTACGGGTCGGGTTCGCCGCAAACACGTAGTCAGCCTTGCCGAACTTTTCCGGCAGCAGCGTGGACAGGTCGATGGCGCGGTTCAGCCCCTGGCAATTGAGCTGGCCGAGGCCGCCGTCGGGTTTTTCGCCGTGGCGCAGGAACACCAGCGTCTGGGTGCCGTCCATCGGTTGGGCACGACTCAGGCCGGATTCCAGCAACAGGAACACCGCGCTGACCGCCAGCAAGACGGGCAACAGCAGGTAGGCGCGATGTTTAAAGCGTTTGGTAAAATTGAACAGATTCATGAATAAAAGGTTCTTCAGCGCAATTCGGTTAAGGCTGACAAACCTTTACACCACGACTTTCCAGCGTCGGGTGTGTTCCATGTCGTTGAAGCCGGTCCGTTTTCAAAGGGGTGGTGCTCAGAGTCCCCTGAACCCGTTTGGTTCGATTCCGGCCAAGAGCGCAGCAATGTACCGGTAACCTTTAGCGGATTGCAGTGAAGGTTATCGACAGGATGTTGCGGATTTATGGACAGGCTACACCTGATGGTGGGGAAACCGTCGTGATCTCTTTTGATCTCCTCTATCAGCGAGATTGATGGCTCAAGGGGATCGCTGAGCCGATATCTCCATTATGATCGTCACTCTCACTGTCTTCGTGGATCCTGCCCATGACCGATTTGTCCGCCTTCCCCATCACCCGCAAATGGCCTGCCCAATATCCGGAGTGGATTCAGCTGTACTCCTTGCCAACCCCCAATGGCGTCAAGGTTTCGATCATGCTCGAGGAGATCGGCCTGCCGTATGAACCTCACCGGGTAGGCTTCGACACCAATGACCAGATGTCCCCGGAATTCCTGTCGTTGAACCCCAACAACAAAATCCCGGCGATCCTCGACCCCCACGGTCCGGACGACAAGCCGCTGGCGCTGTTCGAGTCGGGAGCGATTCTGATCTACCTGGCCGACAAGAGCGGGCAACTGCTGGCCCAGGAATCGGCCGCGCGCTACGAAACGATTCAATGGCTGATGTTCCAGATGGGCGGCATTGGCCCGATGTTCGGCCAGCTCGGGTTCTTCAACAAATTCGCCGGCAAGGACTACGAAGACAAGCGTCCCCGTGATCGCTATGTCGAAGAGAGCAAACGCCTGCTCAAGGTGCTCGACGGCAGGCTCCAAGGGCGCGACTGGATCATGGGCGAGCGCTACACCATCGCCGACATCGCCACCTTCCCGTGGGTGCGCAACCTGATTGGTTTCTATGAAGCCGGCGATCTGGTGGGCATTCAGAACTTCCCCAACGTCACACGGGTGCTGGAGCGCTTCCTGACGCGGCCGGCGGTGGTGCGCGGGTTGCAGATTCCAAGCCCGGTCGCCAGCTGATACACCGCATAACCTGTGGGAGCGGCGGTGCGGCGGTCCGACTTGCCCGCGAAAGCGGTGGGTCAGTCAATATCAATGCTGTCTGACACTCCGCCTTCGCGAGCAAGCCCGCTCCCACATTCTGTCCTCTGATATCCAGGAATCCCCATGTCCAGCCAATTCCCCGAAGCACGCCCACGCCGTCTGCGCCGCAATGCGAGCCTGCGCAGCCTGTTCCAGGAGACCGAGTTCAGCCTCAACGACCTGGTACTGCCGATTTTCGTCGAAGAAGAAATCGACGACTTTGTGCCGATCAAAAGCATGCCCGGCGTGATGCGCATTCCCGAGTCGAAGCTGGCCGGCGAGATCGAGCGCTACGCCCGTGCCGGGATCAAGTCGGTGATGACCTTCGGAGTGTCCCATCATCTGGACAGCAGCGGCAGCGACACCTGGCGCGACGACGGCCTGGTCTCGCGCATGTCGCGCATCGCCAAGGACGCGGTGCCGGAAATGATCGTGATGTCCGACACCTGTTTTTGCGAGTACACCGACCACGGCCATTGCGGCGTGCTGCACAACCATGAAGTCGACAACGACCAGACCCTGATCAACCTCGGCCGGCAAGCCGTCGCGGCGGCCCGAGCCGGTGCCGATGTGATCGCCCCGTCGGCGGCCATGGACGGGCAGGTCCAGGCGATCCGCCGGGCCCTCGATGAAGCCGGGTTTACCCAAACGGCGATCATGGCCTATTCGACCAAATTCGCCTCGGCGCTCTATGGTCCGTTCCGCGAGGCGGGCGGCAGTGCGCTCAAGGGCGACCGCAAAAGCTATCAGATGAACCCGATGAACCGCCGCGAAGCGGTGCGCGAGTCGCTGCTCGACGAACAGGAAGGCGCCGATGCGCTGATGGTCAAGCCGGCCGGTGCCTACCTGGACATCATCCGCGACATCCGCGAAACCTCGCGCCT
This sequence comes from Pseudomonas sp. PDM28, assembly GCF_019219115.1. Classification (NCBI taxonomy): domain Bacteria; kingdom Pseudomonadati; phylum Pseudomonadota; class Gammaproteobacteria; order Pseudomonadales; family Pseudomonadaceae; genus Pseudomonas; species Pseudomonas sp. PDM28. The sequence continues at coordinate 214,759 of NZ_JAHUWG010000008.1, read as the reverse complement.
GCCGCTGTCGGCGTATCAGGTGAGCGGTGAATACGCAATGATCAAGTTTGCCGCCCAGGCCGGGGCCATTGATGAAGACCGCGTGGTGCGCGAGAGCCTGGGGGCGATCAAGCGTGCCGGGGCAGACCTGATCTTTACGTATTTTGCGATGGACCTGGCGTTGGCGGGGATCTGAAAAATAACGCATAACCCTGTGGGAGCGGGCTTGCCCGCGATAGCGGTATGTCAGACATATAGATGCTGGATGTGCCGCCGCCATCGCGGGCAAGCCCGCTCCCACAGGGGGATGTGGTGTTCTCAGGGCGTGCCAAAAAACGAGCGGATCCCGTGGTCACGGAAGTACCGTTCGATCACTTTCGGGTCCGCGCACGTCTCGGCAATCGCTACATAGGTATCGGGCCGCAACAGATAAAAGCCGTTGCGCCCCAGGCCCGCCGCTTCGAACGCCGGTCGCCAGTCGAACACATGCAACGGCAGATGGTGCTCGTGGCACCAGGCGATCATCTCGTCGCTGGTGTCGCCGTAGACATGCACCTGCCAGGTGATGCATTTGAGCGATTCAAAGTTGTCCCCCTCACCGTCATGGGCCCAGGGCAGGCGATCACCGCCATGCACGTGCCCGGCAACGCCTGTGCTCAATGGCATGCCCCGATAATTCAGGGTGATCTGCGACACCGTGCGAAACAGGAATTGGCGGGAGGTTTCGAACGAGGTGATTTTCGGGATCAGGAACGGTGCCAGGCGCGTACGTAGCAAATCGGCCATCGGCCCGTCGGCGGTAACGAAGGTGAAGACCCGGTCAGTGGTCGCCACCAGTTTGCGGGCAAAGGCGATGCGCTCGGTTTCATAGGTGTCGAGCAGCCTGGCCTCGGCAGCGCCGCTCAGCACGGCCGCCAGTTTCCAGGCCAGGTTGATGGCATCGCCAATCCCGGTATTCATGCCCTGGCCGCCCGCCGGGCTGTGCACGTGGGCCGCATCGCCGAGCAAAAACGCCCGACCATTGCGAAAGTGATCCGCCACCCGGTGATGGACGCGGTAGGTCGAGAACCAGTTCAGTTGCTCGATCTGCACCTTCATGTGCTCGATGGCCCGGCTGCTGACGTCTTCGAAGCACAGGGTCTCGGCGTGGTCGGCGCGCTCGTCGCGTACGGTGCCGATCAAGCGTGCGCGGCCACTGCCCGCCAGCGGGAATACGGCAAGGAAGTCCGCCTCGTCGAGGTCCACGTGCAGTTCACCGTTGAATGTCGGGCCGCTGCCCTGTACGTCGGCGACGTAGAAAATCTGCTGGTAAGTACCGCCGGGAAACCCGGTATCCAGGGTCTTGCGCACAATCGACCGGGCGCCGTCGCACCCGGCGAGGAAACAGGCCTGACAGATTTCCTGCTGGCCGTCAGGCAGATGCAGCGTGGCGGTGATGCCGTCGGCGGTTTGCTCGAAGCTTGCCAGTTCGGTGTTGCGTTCCACCGAGATGCCGAAGGCTTGCAGGCGCTCGATCAGCAGCCGTTCGTGCTCGTCCTGCGGGAAAATTTCCAGGAACGCGTAGGGCGTCAGTCCCTCGCCGACCTGGGTCAGTGGCAGGTGCGTCACGGGTTCACCCTTGACCCAGAAGTTGGCGGCCGCCACCCGATGGCCGTATTGCACAACCGCGTCGGCCAGCCCGAGTTGTCGATACAGTTCCAGCGTCCGCGCCTGGACAGCCAGCGCCCGGGACGTGGTGCCAGGGGCCGAGGCCTTGTCGACAATCCGCACGCGCACGCCCAGTTTGCTCAGCCACAACGCCAGGACCAGCCCGGTCGGGCCGGCGCCGATGATCAACACATCGCTTCTGTGCATGAACTCATCCTCCTCGCTGGGTAGAACAAGTATGGACGACTCGGTCCCCTGTAGGAGCGAGCCTGCTCGCGATGAACGAAAGAGCGCCGCGTTAATCCTGAAAGCACGCGTTATCGTTAACGTCCATCGCGAGCAGGCTCGCTCCTACAGGTACAGATACGGGCACTCGGTCCCCTGTAGGAGCGAGCTTGCTCGCGATGGACGAAAGAGCGCCGCGTTGATCCTGAAAGTACGCGTTATCGTTAACGTCCATCGCGAGCAAGCTCGCTCCCACAGGTACAGGTACAGGTACAGGTACAGGTACAGGGCAGGGCAGGGCAGGGCAGCCCTCAATCAGAAGTCGATGGTGCCCGACAACTTCGCGGTACGCGGTTCGCCCTGGGTCAGGTAACCCCCCTGGGCCGATTCCCAGTAGCTCTTGTTGGCGACGTTTTCCACGCCCAGGCGTACGGTCACGTCTTTTTCCTGGACCCTGAACGCGTAGCGGGCGCCGGCATCGAAGCGGTTCCAGGCCGGCAGGCTGAGGTTGTTCGCCGCGTCGGCGTATTGGCCGCCGGTGCGCAACATGCGTCCGTTCAGGGCTGCGCCCGGCAGGCCCGGCACGTCCCAGTCGACACTGGCATTGAACTGGAAGCTCGGCACGCCGATGGCCCGGTTGCCATCGTTGAGGCCGTCCTGGGTGTTCTTCAGTTCGGTGTCCATCACGGTCACGCCGCTGAGCAGGCGCAGGCCGTCGATGGGTTCGCCGAAGACATTGAGTTCCACGCCCTTGTTGATCTGTTCACCGTCATGAATGAACACGGCGGTGGTGTCGTCGATGACTTGGGTGTAGCCGTCAGCCGGTTGTTCGATGCGGTACACACCGAGGGTCGCACCATAGGTGCCCATGTCGACCTTGACCCCGGCTTCAACCTGTTTGGAACGCGACGGGGCAAACACTTCATTGCCGTTGACCACGACCCTGGAGCCGGAGGTCGTCGGAGCCGTCGGCCCCTGGGCCAGGCCCTCGATGCGGTTGGCGTAGAACGACACGTGGTCCCACGGCTTGAACACGATGCCGTACACCGGCGTGGTGATCGACTTGTCGTAGTTGGACGTGCGGTTTTGCGTGTTGTAGTCGTAGCCTTGAACGACCAGCTGTTGGCGGCGTACGCCCAGGGTGACCAGCAGGCGATCATCGATAAAGCCCAGGGTGTCGGACACGGCGGCGCTGCGCATGAAGGTTTTGCCGGTGATGCCCGGATCGCCCAGGTCACCGCCGGAGAAGCCGCCCGCTGGCGCTGGAACGTCAATCGGGTGGTAGATGTTGTTCGGGTATTGGGTCAGGTCGAAATCGAAGGCGTTGCGCTGTTGAGTCCAGATTCCCGCCAGGCCGAAGTTCAGTTTATGGGTCACCGGACCCGTGGCGAAACGGCCATTGAGGCCGGCCATGGCGCTGGTGTTGTCTTCTTCGTGGGGAATGAATGAACCGCTGGTCACCGAGCTGCCATCGTTGCCCACCAGGGTGGTTGAGTCGTAATTGCCGACTTCGCGGGTGTGCTTGGCGCCGCCGGCGGCGTAGGCGGTCCAGCTGTCGTTCAGGTCGTATTCGGCGCGCAGCATGCCGAAGGTGTCCTCGATCTCGCTGAAGCCCCACTTCTGCGCGTAGTTGGTGTCGGCGGAGGGCGCATCCGGGATGTGCGTGGCGTCGCCAAGGTTGACCGAGCTGCGACCGCCGTTGATGCGTTCCTTCGAATAGACGAAATCGCCGGACAGGCGTAGCGCATCGCCGCGGTAGTCGAGGCCCAGGGCAAACAGCTTGGAGCGCTGGTTCTCATCGTCGATGGCGGTGTCGCCTTCACGTTGGGACAGGTTCAGGCGAGCGCCGAAGCGGTTGTCCTCGCCAAAGCGCTGACCGATGTCCAGGTGTTCGCCGATGCGCCCGTCGTCGCTGATGTCCGTGGTGAACCGTCGCAGCGGCACGTCATTGGCGCGCTTGGGTTGCAGGTTGACGCCGCCACCGATGCCGGAACCGGTCGGGGTGACACCGTTGATGAAGGCGTTCGGCCCCTTGAACACTTCCACGCGCTCCAGGGCATCGGTGGAAATGATCTGCCGCGGCAGGATGCCGTACAGGCCGTTGAAGGAAATATCATCGCCGTTCAGGGGCAGGCCGCGAATCATGAAGGTCTGGGCCTGGTTGGAAAAACCGGAAGCCTGACGCACCGAGGCATCGTTGAGCAGCACGTCGCCGACGGTTTCGGCCTGCTGGTCGCGGATCAACGCTTCGGTGTAGGACGTCATGGTAAACGGAACGTCCATGATGTCCTGGTTGCCCAAGATACCCAGTTGAGCGCCGCGGGCGACCTGACCACCGGCGTAAACCGGGGGCAGGTCGGACGGTGCCGGGGCCTGGGCGTTGACATTGACGTCGCCCAGCACCAGCGGTTTTCCCTGGGCCTCGGTTGTTTCGGGCGTTGCGGCATGGGCCGTCAGGGACAAGGAGCAAAACAGGGCCAGTAGCGTCGGGCGAAAAGGTACGCACAGTCGTGCTGGAGTGGTCATGATGAGGTCCTGGGCGGCGCGCGGCCGATTGGAAAAGGGGCGGCGCGGGAACTCCATGCGCAAATGCGACTCCTGATGCAAATGGTAGTTGTTCTCAGTAGCGTTGCGCAATGCGTTTTCTGCAAGGCACACAGGCATTTTCTGCACATGCAGATTTCGGATAATGGGGCTTCAGGGCCGTTTCAGTGGCAAATAGAGGCACGCGGTGGACAAGGGTCATAGCCGCTGCCCTGCCATTGCTCGTATGGTTAAGCCGGACCCAAGGACTAGATGGAACGACATGCAAGCCAATCGATTGATCTTCAGCATCGCCGCTTTGTTGATACTGGCCGGTTGCGGCAGCCAGCGGACCCAGGAACCGGCGGCGCGTAGTCCGGACCAGGTGAAGGCCGAGATTGTGCGATTGCTGCCGGCCAAAGCCGCCGATCCCCAGGGGTGGGCCACGGATATCCAGGTGGCGTTTACCGCGCAAGACATCTCGCCGACCACGCAAAACCTGTGCTCGGTGCTGGCCGTGACCGAACAGGAGTCGACCTTTCAGGTCGATCCGAGCGTACCGGGCCTGGGCAAGATCGCCCGCGACGAGATCGACCGTCGCGCCGCCAAGGCACACATTCCCGGCCTGCTGGTGAACAGTGCGTTGAAGCTCGACTCGCCCAACGGCAAAAGCTACAGCGCCCGCCTGAATGCCGCGCGCAGTGAAAAGGAGCTGAGTGGCATTTTCGACGATTTCATCGGCATGGTACCGATGGGCAAAACCCTGTTCGGTGGCTTCAACCCGGTGCATACCGGCGGACCGATGCAGGTCAGCATCGATTTTGCCGAGCAGCAGGCCAAGGGCTACCCGTATCCGGTGCAGGGCTCGATCCGCCATGAAGTGTTCACCCGGCGCGGCGGCATGTATTTCGGCATCGCGCACCTGCTGGGGTATCCGGCGAGTTATCCGCAGCCGCTGTACCGCTTTGCGGACTTCAACGCGGGTTGGTACGCCAGCCGTAACGCCGCGTTTCAGAACGCGGTGAGCCGGGCTTCCGGTATTCCGTTGGCGCTGGATGGCGACCTGGTGCGTTACGGTTCGATCATGCCCGGCACCACGGAACTGGCCGTGCGCACCCTCGGCAAGCAACTGGACATGCGCAATCCGGCGATCCGCGCGCAACTGGAAGAGGGCAATACCCTGGCGTTCGAAGACAGCACACTCTATCGACGGGTTTTCGAACTGGCCGAAAGGGCCGAAGGTCGGCCGTTACCCCGTGAAGTGTTGCCTGGGATCGTGCTGCAAAGCCCGAAAATCACGCGCAAACTGACCACCGCGTGGTTCGCCAAACGGGTCGATGAACGTTACCAGCGCTGCATGGCGCGGGCAGGGAAGTAATCGGTTGTTCCAACAATTCCGGGCAACTGTAGGAGCCAGCTTGCTGGCGATGGACTCCAGTGCGCCGCGTTAATCCAGATCACACGCGTTATCGTTAACGACCATCGCAGGCAAGCCAGCTCCCACAAGGGACCGCGCCCACGCTGGAAATGAAGCGACCTCCAAAACAGTGAAAGCTCCAAGCATAAAAAACCCGGCGGGTGAGGCCGGGTTTTCGTCGAGTCCAGCGGTAAAGCTCTGCATTCAGACAGCGCGGCTTTCGATCAGACGATCCGAACCGCCTTCAGCAACGCGGTTCTGCAGCAGTTTGTCGGAACCGCCTTCAGCAACGCGGTTTTGCAGCAGTTTGTCGGAACCGCCTTCAGCAACGCGGTTCTGCAGCAGCTTGTCGGAACCACCTTCAGCGACGCGGTTCTGCAGCAGTTTGTCGGAACCGCCTTCGGCAACGCGTTTTTCCAGCAGGCGATCCGAACCACCTTCGGCCACACGATTCTCGATCAGGCGATCGGAACCACCCTCGGCCACACGGCTTTCAATCAGACGATCCGAGCCGCCTTCAGCGACCACAGGTTGAGCAGAAGTTGCGGCGAAAGCGTTAACTGCGAAAACCGAGAAAGCGATGCTGAGGAGGGTTTGGCGTTTCATGATGGTGTGCTCCGGGGGTGCTTATGGGTGGGTATGGAGCAGATGTTACGCCGCGGATTTTTTAAGAGAACTTCATTGAGGTGATGGTGAACATCGATGGCAGTGATAGGACCTGCGCCATACCCCTTGTGAGCTTGATGGTGCGATCGTCGGATGGTCGCTGTGTGGCAGGTGGTGGCTTCTACACTGGATAGCTGGCGTGTTCCTCTGCCGGGACGCTTGATGAGGCACTGCAGAGATCGCGGTGTGCAAGGAGACGATTATGTACCAGCTCTACGGTCATCAGAACTCCGGGGCCGCGGCCATCGAAGCCGCCCTTGAACTTTGTGATGTTCCCTATCGCTTCATCGATGTCGAGGCGTCCGCGGAGGCGGCCCATGCGCTGGAGAAACTCAATCCGCTCAAACAGATTCCGACCCTGCAACTCCCCGATGGCGCTGTCCTGACCGAGAGCGTGGCGATCCTGATTCATCTCGGGCTGAGCTTTCCCGCGTCGAGGTTGTTGCCCCGGGACCCGGCCGAGCGGGACCAGGCCATTCGCGCCATGGCGTACATCGCCAGCAATTGCTATGCGGCCATCGGCATCATCGATTACCCCGAGCGCTGGCTGGCCGAGGCGGACGAGTCGTTCAGGCAGAACCTCATGGAGGGAACCCGCAGGCGCCTGCACTGGAGTTGGGAGGTATTTGCCGACCAGTTTTCGGGCGAACTGTATCTGGGCAGCGAGAAACCAGGGGCCCTGGATGTGCTGACGGCGGTGATCTCGCGGTGGGCGGGCAGTCGGGAACATTTGCGCATTGCGCGGCCCGGGTTTTTCGCCTGGCTGGAACGCATCGACCGCCACCCGGCTCTGGCACCGGTGTTCGCCCGGCATTGGCCGGCCTGAAAGCACCACTTACCCTGTGGGAGCGAGCTTGCTCGCGATGGGGCCATGTCGGTCGACATCTATGTTGAATGTCTGGCCGCTATCGCGAGCAAGCTCGCTCCCACAGGTTTTCGGGTGAATGTTGTGTCCGGATTTACTCCCCGCGAATGTACTGCTCCAGCTGGCGAATCAGTTCCGCCTGTTCGGCAATCGCTTCCTTGACCAGGTCACCGATCGACAGCAGGCCGATCAATTTGCCGCCTTCGACCACCGGCAAGTGACGCAGGCGTCTATCGGACATGATACCCAGGCAGGTATCCACGGTTTGGTGGGTGTCGACGGTAATCACCGGCGACACCATGATGTCGCGCACGGGCGTGCCCACCGAGGAGCGGCCGTGCAGCACCAGTTTGCGCGCATAGTCCCGTTCGCTGATGATGCCCAGCACTTCATCATTCTCCACCACCAGCAAGGCGCCGACGTTTTTCTCGGCCATCTTCATCAGCGCTTCGAGCACCATGTGATCGGGTTTGATCTGGTGCACTTCCTGATTCTTCTGATCTTTGAGCTTGAGCAGTTGGGCGACGGTTTTCATGGTGGTTACTCGGGTGTTGTCGTTGTCCTTGAAGAATCGTAGACGCAAGCGCTCAGGGCAAGGGCGAAAGCGGCAGATAACACGCAAAAAACGTCATTCGGCGGTTTTTCTTCGGTAAACCCCTTATTTCCGGTCAACATCAATCCTGTGGGAGCGGGCTTGCCCGCGAAGGGGCCATAGCATTCAACATCTTTGTTGGCTGACAGTCCGCTATCGCGGGCAAGCCCGCTCCCACAGGATTGATGTTGACCGCTGATCTCGGCGCGAAGTGCGCTATCCCTGCCGATGCCGGGTAGAATCACCCTCTGAATCAGTTTCGAGGTTTGCAGTGGTGGATCTACAGCAGGGCTTCGTCCTGACCCGGCATTGGCGCGACACCCCGGTCGGTACGGAAGTCGAGTTCTGGCTGGCGACCGACAGCGGTCCCCGGCGCATCCGCCTGCCTTTGCAGCCCTCGGTGGCGTTCATCCCTGCTGCGCAGCGTCTGCAGGCCGAAAGCGTCTTGCATGACGAGAAGAATGTCGAACTCAAGCCCCTGAGCCTGCAGGATTTCGACCATCGCCCGGTCCTCGGACTCTACTGCCGGCAACATGGCCAGTTGATGCGCCTGGAAACCGCGTTGCGCCGGGCCGGCGTCGAAGTGTTCGAAGCCGACGTGCGCCCGCCGGAACGCTACATGATGGAACGCTTCATCACCGCGCCGGTGCGCTTCAGTGGCACGCCGAATGCCGAGGGCCTGTTGCTCGACGCACAGATGAAGCCCGATCCCGACTATCGGCCGAGCTTGAAACTGGTGTCCCTGGACATCGAGACCACGGCCCAGGGCGAGTTGTATTCGATTGCCCTGGAAGGCTGCGGCGAGCGTCAGGTGTACATGCTCGGCGCGCCCAATGGCGACGATAGCCAGGTGGATTTCCAGCTCGAGTACTGCGATTCGCGGACCTTGCTGCTGAAAAAGCTCAACGACTGGTTTGCCCGGTTCGACCCCGACGCGATCATTGGCTGGAATGTGGTGCAGTTCGACTTGCGGGTGCTTCACGAACACGCCCGGCGCCTGGCGGTGCCGTTGAAACTGGGGCGTGGCGGCGAGGAAATGCAGTGGCGCGAACATGGCAACGGCAACCATTACTTCGCTTCAGCCGCTGGCCGCCTGATCATCGACGGTATCGAGGCCCTGCGTTCGGCGACCTGGAGCTTTCCCTCGTTCAGCCTGGAAAACGTCGCGCAAACCCTGCTCGGCGAGGGCAAGTCCATCGACAACCCGTACCAGCGCATGGACGAAATCAATCGCATGTTCGCCGAGGACAAACCGGCGCTGGCCAAATACAACCTCAAGGATTGCGAACTGGTCACGCGGATCTTCGCCAAGACCGAGTTGCTCACCTTCCTGCTGGAGCGGGCCAGCGTCACGGGACTGCCGGCCGATCGCATGGGCGGTTCGGTGGCGGCATTCACCCACCTGTACATGCCGCTGATGCACCGTCAGGGTTTCGTTGCGCCGAACCTCGGTGGCAAGCCACCTGAAGCCAGCCCGGGCGGTTTCGTCATGGATTCGCAACCGGGACTGTACGAATCGGTGCTGGTGCTCGACTACAAGAGCCTCTATCCGTCGATCATCCGCACCTTCCTGATCGACCCCGTGGGGCTGATAGAAGGGCTCAGGCACCCGGACGATAGCGAGTCGGTGCCGGGCTTTCGCGGCGCACGCTTCTCTCGCACCCGGCATTGCCTGCCCTCCATCGTCGCGCGGGTCGCCGAAGGCCGGGAAACCGCCAAGCGCGAACACAACGCACCGCTGTCCCAGGCGCTGAAAATCATCATGAACGCGTTCTATGGGGTACTCGGCTCCAGCGGTTGTCGCTTCTTCGATACGCGCCTGGCGTCGTCCATCACCTTGCGCGGGCACGAGATCATGCTGCGCACCCGCCAGTTGATCGAGGCCCAGGGGCATGCGGTGATCTACGGCGACACCGACTCGACCTTCGTCTGGCTACGTCGCGCCCACGGCCAGCAGGAGGCGGCACAGATCGGCCAGGCGCTGGTGGCGCACGTCAATCAGTGGTGGCGCGAGCATGTGCAGCAGGAATACGGCCTGCAAAGCGTTCTCGAACTGCAGTTCGAAACCCACTACAAGCGCTTTTTGATGCCGACCATTCGCGGTGCCGAAGAAGGCAGCAAAAAACGCTACGCCGGACTGGTGACCCGCGCCGATGGCAGCGACGAAATGGTCTACAAGGGCCTGGAAACCGTGCGCACCGACTGGTCGCCGCTGGCCCGGCAATTCCAGCAAGAACTGTATTCGCGGATCTTCCTGCGCAAGCCCTATCAGGATTACGTACGTGACTACGTGCGCAAGACCCTGGCCGGCGAGTTCGATGACCGGCTGGTTTATCGCAAACGCCTGCGCCGCACCCTCGATGACTACCAGCGTAACGTCCCGCCCCACGTACGCGCGGCGCGCCTGGCCGATGAGTACAACGACAGCCAGGGGCGCCCGCGGCAATACCAGAACGGCGGCTGGATCAGCTACGTGATCACCGTCGCCGGCCCCGAACCGCTGGAAGTGCGCAGCGCGCCCATCGATTACGACCACTACATCACCCGGCAACTGCAACCGGTGGCGGACGCGATACTGCCGTTTGTCGACGACGACTTCTCAACCCTGATTGGGGGGCAACTGGGCCTGTTTTGAGTCCATCAGCGATAAGGTCCAGTCATCCAGGATGCCGTGGAAGTATTGGTTCAAGGCTTGCTGGAAAAGGCTGTCGGCGGCATCGACCTGGGCGAACAGGGTCATCGAGGAATGAAATTTCAGGTCGTCGGGATGACCGAAAATCACGGCCACCGAGCGCTCCCGGATGTTCAGCACTTCCTGGGTGCAGGTGCGCAGGCGGGCGCCGAGCAACGGATGCTCAAGGTAGGCCAGGGCCTCCTCTCGCGAGCGGATGGCAAAGCGGCGCGACATCTCGCTGCCGCCGAGCCCGGCAAACTGCGGAAAAATGAACCACATCCAGTGGCTGCGCTTGTGTCCGTTGTTCAGCTCGTCTTGAACCCGGTCGAATACCGGGTCCTGAGCCTGGAGAAAGCGTTGCAGATTGAACGGGTCCAGGTGGTCGGTGCTTCTCATGGCGAAGCTCTCTGACAGACTGCGTTGGCTCAGACCATGGCCAGCCGCTGTTTGCGTTGTGGCGCATGAAACGCGTGGTCCAACGCCTCCAGATCCCCGGGCTCAAGTTGCAGCGTGGCGGCTTGGGCATTGAGTCGCACATGTTCGGGCCGGACCGCTTTGGGGATGGCGATCATGCCGTCCTGGCGCACTATCCATGCCAGCGCCACCTGTGCTGGCGTCACCCCGTGCCGGGCGGCCACCTGCTTGAGTGTGGCATTGGCGAGCATTTTTCCACCCTGGCCGATCGGGCAGTAAGCCATGACCGGCAGCCGCTGCTGTTGGCTCCAGGGTAACAAGTCAAATTCTATGCCGCGCTGCTCCAGATTGTAGAGCACCTGATTGGTGGCGCAGGCCGGGGCATCCAGTTCCAGCAAGTCGTCGAGGTCAAAATTGGACACGCCCCAACGCCCGATCTTGCCGGCTTCGCGCAGGCGCTCGAAGGCGTCGACGGTTTCCTCCAGCGGATACTGGCCGCGCCAATGCAGCAGATACAGATCGATGTAATCGGTACCGAGCCTGCGCAGGCTGCGCTCGCATGCCTGGGGGATGCCCTGGCGGCTGGCGTTGTGCGGGTACACCTTGCTGACCACGAAGACGCTGTCGCGCTGGCCGGCGATGGCTTCGCGGACCACTTCCTCGGCGCCGCCTTCGGCGTACATTTCAGCGGTGTCGATCAGGGTCATGCCCAGATCGATGCCCAGGCGCAGTGCCGCGACTTCTTCCCTGTGCCGTGAGCGGTCCTCGCCCATCTGCCAGGTGCCCTGGCCAATGACGGGCACCTGGGCGCCAGCCAATTGAAGCGTGCGCATGCAAACCTCCTGTGTGTATACGGTGTTGGAGCTGCCGCAGGCTGCGATCTTTTGATCTTGAACAATCAACGTCAAAAGATCGCAGCCTGCGGCAGCTCCTACAAGGAGTGTGGACCGTTCTCATGATGTTCTGATCCGTTTTTTCTATGAACATTCCCCTGCCAGTGATCGATTGGTGTCGCCCGATACTGCACTTTTTCGAAATGTCCGGCTCTATCCATGGCAGCCTGCGGCGATCCCCACCGTCGGCGCATGCCCAAGTTCAAGAACCCATGGCTCGAGTTTCACCCGCGAACAGCACAAAAATCCGCCGTCATTGCCTGCTGCTGGCAGGTCTGTCGATGTTCTTCGTCACCGGTTGCAGCCAGCAGCAGGGCGGCGACATCATCACCCAGATGCGCGAAGGCCAACCCCAGGAGTTCCTGCAGACCAGTGTCGACCGCATGGCCACCCTGACCATGCGCGACAACCTCGACAGCCTTTACCTGCTCATGGGCAAGCTCTACCTGCGCAACCCCGATGAGCTGAAAAAGTCCGGTTTCCTCGATGCCCGTACGGCCGGCAAGCAAGTGCGCATGGCCATTGAACAGCAGCAGCCATTACCGACCCTGGGCGGAAAAAAGGACCTGGCGGCCCTGCGTTTTGCCATGAGCCCGGAATTTCTCGGCGATCGGGTCGGAGCGTTCATCTATGCCATCGGCAGCATGCTGGTAACCGCCCATGGCAATCGCACCGAGTTCTACATGACCGATACGATCAACCCGGTATTCGTCAGCAATGCCGCACGCAACATCGAGATTGCCACCTGGATCCTCAGCCAGCGACAAGACAAGCAAGGCCAACCCCTGCTGTTTTCCAACGAAATCTCGGAGGAGGGCAGCAACCTGAGCTTTGCCGTCGAGTTCGGCAAGATCGTCGCCCGCCTGGACCTGCTGACCCAGATGCTCGACGAGCGCTACCGGCGCATCGGCCTGAACTATGCCCAGAGCCTGCTGTTCCTGAATTTCCTGCCGGTGCAGTGAGCACGACACGGAACCCTGTGGGAGCGAGCTTGCTCGCGATAGCGGTGTGTCAGTCGCCATTGATGCCAACTGATACACCGCTATCGCGAGCAAGCTCGCTCCCACAGGGTTGCATGATGGTTCCGGAATAAAGATAGATCGCATCGATATAACTGGTTATAAGAAAAATCGCTATGCTGCGGGCCAGATTTCCCCTGCGATCTTTGTGGACGTATCAATGGATTTAGTGAACATCGGGTTGGTCGTGGCCGGGTTGGTGGTTGGCTTTATTGTCGGCATGACTGGCGTCGGTGGCGGGTCGCTCATGACCCCGATCCTGCTGTGGTTCGGTATCAACCCGGCGACGGCGGTCGGTACCGATTTGCTCTACGCGGCGATCACCAAGTCCAGCGGCGTACTGGTTCACCGAAAGAACAACAACATCGACTGGGCGATTACCGGTTGGCTGACCCTTGGCAGCGTGCCGGCGGTTGCACTGACGTTGTGGTTCCTGAGCACTTTGCACTCCAGCCCCGATGCGATGAACGCGATCATCAAGCAGGCCCTCGGCTTTGTGTTGTTCGCCACGGCACTGGCGATCCTGTTCAAGAAGCGTCTGCTGGATTTCGCCCACAAACGTGCTGGCGGCCACTACAACCCCAGCGGCTCGCGCCTCAATGTCCTGACGGTCATCACTGGCCTGGTCCTCGGCACCATGGTCGCGCTGACGTCCATCGGCGCCGGTGCACTGGGCACCGTGGCCCTGTTCATTCTCTATCCGATGCTGCCGACCCGCCGCCTGGTCGGCACTGAAATCGCCCACGCCGTGCCGCTGACCCTGGTCGCCGGCCTCGGCCATGCCAGCATGGGCAACATGGACTGGCACGTCCTGGGTTACTTGCTGGTGGGTTCGTTGCCGGGGATTTACCTGGGCAGCCACCTGACCGGGCGCATCTCCGACGAACTGCTGCGTCCTTGCCTGGCGACCATGCTGTTGCTGATCGGCTACAAGCTGGCGTTCTGATTCAATTCGTTACGCCGACCTCCTTCGCGGGTGCAATGCCCAGTCGGTGCCTGTCCGGGCACCCCTTGCGACCCGCTTGATCCTTGATCTGCCTTGAACTTTGTAAATCCTGAGATGACCCCGAGTTGTTGCGCAATGACCGCCCTGACCTAAGCTTGGGACAAGGCGAAAAAAATTGCGGTACGTCACCCGGAACGATCGCCGCGATGCGCAATCATTAGAGCGTGGATATCAAAAAGGAGATGCGCATGCTCATCAGGTCACTGACCATGGCTATCTTGCTGGCGATTGCCGGCACCTCGTTCGCCGCCGATGGCGACTCACCGCTGGACATGGACAAGGGCAGGGCACGACCACTGATTGTCATCGCTCCAAGCACTGTGGATCCGACTTGGGTCAGCCTGAAAAAGTCGCTGGATGAACCAGCCAACCGCAAGGGTTTCACCGACCGCAACATGGTGCTCTACACCGTGCTCAACCTGATGGGCCAGCGCGACGGCAAAGACCTCGGACCGCAGGATACGGCGGCGCTGATCCGCTCGCTCAAGCTGGGTGCCGGCGCCAAGACCAAGGTGATTCTGGTCGGCAAGGACGGCGAAAAGAAACTGGAACAATCGGACACCATCAAGCTGGACGAGATCTTCAGCGCAGTCGATCAGTTGCCGGCGGCCGAGAAAGAATTTACCGCGACAGTGGCCGCTCCCGTCGCTGAAGCCGAGCCGGCGGCCAAAGGCGCCAAGCCCGGGAAAAACAGCAAACCGGCCAAGCCCGCCAAGCCGCCGGAAATGCCGGATGATTGATCCGGCCCTGAATCCTGGTGGTAAGCAATTAACTTGTGGGAGCGAGCTTGCTCGCGATGGGGACCTGACATTCAACATTTATATTGACTGTTACGACGCCATCGCGAGCAAGCTCGCTCCCACAGGTTTCGTGTGTTAACTGATCAGTATCAACCTCCAGTTTTTTCTCTGGGAGCGCGAACCAGACTTATTGGGCAAGCGCACTCAAAATCTGATGCGCAATCCTGACCCGCTGCGCATTCGGGAAGTTCTTGTTGGCCAGCATCACAATGCCGATCTCCTTCGATGGCACGTACAGCACGTAAGCGCCAAAGCCACCGGTTGAGCCTGTCTTGTTGATCAGCACGTTCTGCGGTTGCGCTTGCGGCGGGTTCAGCCACTGGACTTCATGGGCCTGCATGGCCATCGGCGTGGAGTTGCCGTCCAGCAAGCGATCCAGTGTGATCGGGTAGCGATACATCTCCCAGCCCAGGCCCTGGGTCATGTCGCCAACGCTGTAGTAGGCGCTATGAGTCAAGGCGATGGCTTGCTGCAACGGCTTGTCCAGAGACGTCGGCTTCATGTTGGCGTCGACGTAGGCCAGCAAGTCTGCGGCGCTGGTCTTCACCCCGTACGCCTCGGAATCCAGCGCCCCCGGAGTGACCCGCACCGGCTTGTCGTCCTTGTTGTAGCCCTGGGCGTACAGCGCCATCTGGTCCTGCGGCACATGCACATAGGTGTGCTTGAGGCCCAGTTTTGGCAGCAGGGTTTTCTCCATCAGCTCATCAAACGGCTGTCCCATGCTGTGGGCGGCGAGGTAGCCGAACAGGCCAAGGCTGGGGTTCGAATACAGTCGGTGGCTGCCGGGGGCGTAGAGCGGTTTCCATTGTTTGTAGTAGCCGAGCATTTTGTCGGCCGAATCATATTCGGCAGGAAATTGCAGCGGCAGGCCGCCGGCGCTGTAGGTGCCCAGTTGCAGCACGCTGATGTGGTCGAAAGCACTGCCGCGCAAGGCCGGCAGGACCTGGCTGGCCTTGTCCGACAGTGACAGTTTGCCGGTGGCCTGGGCGTAGGCGGCGAGGGTGGCGGTGAAGGTTTTGCTGACCGAGCCGATTTCGAACAGGGTGTCTTTTGTGACAGGGCTGCCGGTTTCTTTCGAGGCGACGCCATAGTTGAAGTAGTGCGCTTGGCCGTTGACGGTGACCGCCACGGCCATGCCGTGGATACCCTCGGCCTGCATCACCGGTTGTACGGCGGCGTTCACCAGCGTCTCGATTTGATCCTGTGCCACGCACTGGCCTGCGGCAAATATCGCCATGCCGGCGGCGATGGTTTTCAGCCTGTCCATGTGGGTTTCATCCGTCGTTGATTCAGTTGCGCGCCATTTTAGGGGGTTAAGCGCCAGGCTCCGAGCGCTTTTTAAAGCGGCCGCCAACAGGCGGCCACGCGCAACCCTTGAATCAACTCACTTGGCGATTCAACCCACTGGGCGATTCAACGCACCAGGCACGGCCGCTTGTTATCGAACGTCCAGCCCGGAATCAAAAACTGCATCGCCACGCTGTCATCCCGCGCCCCCAGGCCCATGCCTTTGTACAGTTCATGAGCCTTGGCGACCTGATCCATGTCCAGTTCCACCCCCAGCCCCGGTTTCTGCGGCACCTGCACGCAGCCGTCGACGATTTGCAGTGGGGCCTTGGTCAGGCGCTGGCCGTCCTGCCAGATCCAGTGGGTGTCGATGGCGGTGATCTCGCCCGGCGCGGCTGCCGCGACATGGGTGAACATCGCCAGGGAAATGTCGAAGTGGTTGTTGGAGTGCGAACCCCAGGTGAGGCCCCATTCGTGGCACATCTGCGCCACGCGCACCGAGCCCTGCATGGTCCAGAAGTGCGGATCGGCCAGGGGAATGTCGACCGACTGCAACTGGATCGCGTGGCCCATCTCCCGCCAGTCGGTGGCGATCATGTTGGTTGCGGTTTTCAGCCCCGTGGCCCGGCGGAATTCAGACATGACTTCGCGTCCCGAGTAACCGTTCTCCGCCCCGCACGGGTCTTCGGCGTAGGCCAGCACGCGGTGCTGATCGCGGCACAGGCGGATGGCTTCTTTCAGTGACCAGGCCCCATTCGGGTCGAGGGTGATGCGCGCATCGGGGAAGCGTTCGGCGAGGGCCGTGACCGCTTCGATTTCGGCGTCGCCGCTGAGCACGCCGCCCTTGAGCTTGAAGTCCTTGAAGCCATAACGCGCGTGCGCCGCCTCGGCCAGGCGGACCACCGCCTCGGCGGTCATGGCTTTTTCGTGACGTACGCGGAACCAGTCGTTGTCGGCGTCTGGCTCGCTGCGGTAGGCGAGGTCTGTTTCGTTGCGATCACCGACATAAAACAGATAGCCAAGCATCTTCACTTCATCGCGCTGCTGGCCTTCACCGAGCAGGGCGGCGACCGGCACGTCCAGGTGCTGGCCGAGCAGATCGAGCAGCGCAGCTTCCAGGCCGGTGACGGCGTGGATGGTGATGCGCAGGTCGAAGGTCTGCAATCCTCGACCGCCGGCATCGCGGTCGGCGAAGGTCTGGCGTACCTGGTTGAGAATCTTCTGGTAAGTGCCGATCGGGCTGCCGACCACCAGGCTGCGTGCGTCTTCCAGGGTCTGGCGAATGCGCTCGCCACCCGGCACTTCGCCGACGCCGGTGTGGCCGGCGTTGTCCTTGAGGATCACGATATTGCGGGTGAAAAACGGGCCGTGGGCACCGCTGAGATTGAGCAGCATGCCGTCGTGGCCGGCCACCGGAACAACCTGCATGCTGGTGATGATCGGGGCTTTGGCGATGTCGTGTGCGGTCATGTTGTTATCCTTTTAAACCAATGATTCAGGCGTGGTGGGGCGCTGGTTTGCCCGGTGCGGTGATGGGGGCGACCTTGGGTTTGTTGCGTGCGGCAAAGACGATGATCGCGGCGATGATCGAGGTCGCGGCCAAGCCATAGAGTCCGCCCTGGATGGAGCCGGTGCGTTCCTCCAGCAGACCGAAGGTGGTTGGCGCGACGAAACCGCCGAGGTTGCCCACCGAATTGATCAGCGCGATGACACCGGCGGCGATGCGTGCGTCCAGGTAAGCCTGGGGAATCGGCCAGAACAGCGACGAGGCCGATTTGAAACCCAGCGCCGCGAAGCAAATCGCGACGAAGGCGAAGACCGGCCCACCGGTGGTGGACATGAACATCCCGGCAGCGGCGATCAGCAGGGCCGCGGCGACCCAGGCTTGCTGATGCTTCCACTTGGCCGACAACGAGGCGAAGGCATACATGCCGACAATCGACAGCAGCCACGGGATCGAGTTGAACATTCCGACCTGGAAGTCGCTGAGGTCGCCCATCTTCTTGATGATGCTCGGCAGCCAGAAGGTCGCAGCGTAGATGGTCAGCTGGATGAAGAAGTAGATCAGGCAGAACAGGATGATCTGTCGGTCCTTGAGCAGCTTGCCCAGCGACGGCTTGATCGGTGTGGCGGCTTCGCGGGCCAGTTGTTCGTCGTCGATGGCCTTGACCAGCGCGTCCTGCTCGTCGCGGCTCAGCCATTTGGCATCGTGGGGTTTGGAATCGAGCCAGAACCAGACAAAAACACACAGACCCACCGAGAACATGCCTTCGATGAAGTACATCCATTGCCAGCCATGCATGCCGAGTCCGCTGATTTGCAGCAGCAAACCGGACAGGGGACCGGAGATCAGCGAGGCAATCGCCGAGCCGCTGAGGAAAATCGCAATCGCCTTGCCGCGCTCCACCCCAGGTAGCCAGCGGGTGAAGTAGTAGATCACCCCGGGAAAGAACCCGGCCTCGGCCACGCCCAGCAGAAATCGAAGGATATAGAAGTGGGTTTCGTTCTGGATGAACGCCATGCCCGCGGCGACCAGGCCCCAGGTCAGCATGATTCGCGTCAGCCAGATACGCGCCCCGACTTTTTGCAGGAGGATGTTGGAGGGCACTTCGAACAGCGCATAACCGATGAAGAACAGACCGGCGCCGAGGCCGTAGGCGGCAGCGCCAATGCCCAGGTCGTGTTCCATGTGGGCGCGGACGAAACCGATGTTCACTCGATCAATGTAATTGACGATGAACATGATGACGAACAGCGGCAAGACGTGACGTTTGACTTTGGCGATGGCGGACTTCAGCGCTGAATTGGCGTCGTCGTGCATCCCGGAGACGGATGTATTCACTGCGTTTTCTCCCACTCGTTATTTTTATGCGGGGGTGAATCTGGGTGCTGCGTTGTTGATAGACATCATACAACTAGGTTTTTTGATCTTGCAACCGTCTTTGTTCAATGAAATGGCGCTTTACTAGAGGTTTTTTATTCTGTTAGTGGTGGCGTGTGGCCTTTAAAACGAATCAATATGGGCTGATTGTTGAATGTTGTCATACAAGCTCGGCGAGATTTTTCAGGATTCCCGCCCGGCGCGGTGCTACGATTCGATAGCCCTGATTTCCGGACACCTTCATGCAAGAAGACCTCGAAGCACCCGCCCGCAAGCGCAGCCACAACCTGGCCCATGACCTGGTGGAGAAACTGACCCAGCGCATCCTGCTCGGCCAGATGTTGCCCGGCGACAAGCTGCCGTCGGAAAACACCATCGTTCAGGAGCACGGTGTCAGTCGCACGGTGGTGCGCGAGGCGATCTCGAAGTTGCAGGCCT
Organism: Pseudomonas sp. PDM28; assembly: GCF_019219115.1. NCBI lineage: Bacteria > Pseudomonadati > Pseudomonadota > Gammaproteobacteria > Pseudomonadales > Pseudomonadaceae > Pseudomonas > Pseudomonas sp. PDM28. The sequence continues at coordinate 195,433 of NZ_JAHUWG010000008.1, read as the reverse complement.
CGGGGCTGGTGGAGACCCGGCATGGAATTGGCACGTTCGTGATCGAGCGCGCGCCGGAGCAGGGGCTGCGGCTGAATGTCGACACGGCGTTGGGGGTGCGCAGCATTCTGGAGTTGCGCATGGGCCTGGAAACCCAGGCGGCGGCGCTGGCGGCAACTCGCCGCACCGATCTGCAACTGGCGCAGATGCGTGAAGCGTTGGACGATTATCAAAGCCTGCTGGCCAACAACGACAGCTGTGTCGAGGCGGACCGGCGTTTTCATTTGCTGATCGCCGAAGCCACCGGCAACGTCTGCTTCACCGAAATCATGCAGCACCTGGGCAGCGCCATGATCCCGCGCACCCGGGTCAATGCCGCCGAGCGGGGGGCCGTGGACTTGAGCAAGCTCGGCGAGCTGGCCAATCTTGAGCACGAGGCGATCCTCAATGCCATCAAGCGCCAGGACCCGGACGCGGCGCGGGCGGCGATGTGGTTGCACCTGACCAACAGTCGTGACCGGTTTTCGGCTAGCTGAGTTTGTCTGGTTTTCAGTGGCACCGAGTCATCGTTCTTCGCGAGCAAGCCCGCTCCCACAGGTTCTGGGTCGTGCTCAGGAACCGCGGCAACCATGAAACCCTGTGGGAGCGAGCTTGCTCGCGATAGCGCCAGACCTGACAGCGAAAAACCTGAATCAGACCCTGACAGCCTGAACAACCACAGCCCGCCGCTCCAGATTCAACGCCAGCACACTCGCCAACACCACCAGCCCGCCGACCACGATCATCAACGTCGGCCGTTCGCCGAGCGCATAAGACGCCATCGCCATCGCCGTCGGCGGCGTCAAATACAACGTCATGGTCGCCCGGCTCAAATCGACATGCGCCAGCACATAGGCCCAGGCCAGGTACGCTAGGGCACTGGGGAATATCCCCAAGGCAATCACTGCCCACTGCACGCGCAGCGGCGCCAGGGCGACTTGATCCACAAGGCCGGGCAGAAAAATCAGCAGTAGCACCGTACCGGACCACACCGTGTAGCACACCAGCGTCAGCCCGTCGTAACGCCCGGTGTGATGTTTTTGCAGGGCAAAGTAGAGGCTCCAGGACACCGCCGCCAGCAGGATCAACAAGCCGTGGGCGTCAATGCTGCCCAGGCCATGATCGCCCGCTACCACTATCACCACGCCAAACAACCCGAGCAGCACACAACCCCAGCGCCACAGGCTCACCTGATCCTTGAACACGAAGCGCGCGATCAATGTGCTGAACAGCGGCGTGGTCTGGGCCAGGACGCTCGAAGCGCCAGCGCTGACACCCTGCTGCCCGAAGTTGATCGCCACGTGATGCAGGCTCACGGCAAAGAACCCCAGGCCGAACATCAGCGGCAAGTCTCGCAGGCTGGGCAGGCGGATGCCTTTGATGACCGCGACCACGGCCATGAACACGGAGGCCAGCAGGAAGCGCAGCAGGGCCAGGTGCACGGGGTCGTAGGCCTGCAAGCCGATATGAATGCCGGTCGGGGAGTAGCCCCAGCACGCCACGACAAACGCCATGGCCAGAATGATTTTCCAGGGTGAAACGAGAGAGGGTGTGAGCGGCGTCATGGTCGTGCACCTGTGGGCTGATGCACGGAGTATCAGAAAGCCTATCGTTCGCCACAACTGACTTATACTGCGCTAACCGTTCACTATGGGTGATGTATGGAGCTGGCACAGATTCGCATGTTCAAGACCGTGGCCGACGTCGGCAGCATTGCCCGCGCAGCCGAATTGCTGCATTGCGTGCCGTCCAATATCACGGCACGGATCAAGGCCCTCGAGGCTGAACTGGGTGTCGCGCTGTTCCTGCGCGAAGGCCGAGGGCTGCGTATCAGCCCGTCGGGGCAGACCTTCCTGGCCTACGCCTCGAAAATTCTCGCCCTGACCGCCGAGGCCAAGCGGGCGGTCGACCCTTCGGCCGAACCCTCAGGGCCGTTGCGCATCGGCGCCATCGAATCGTCGGCCACCGGGCGTTTACCGCGCTTGCTGGCGAAATTCCACAAGCGTTTCCCGCAGGTGGCGCTGGAGCTGACCACCGGCGCCTGGGGGCAACTGCTCGATGACACGCTCAATCACAAGCTTGATGGCGCCATCGTCGCGGTCGACGTCGAGCGTTCGCACCTCAAGCGCACGCCGATGTACCGCGAAGAGTTGCTGCTGATCGCCTCGACATCCCTGGGGCCGTTGCGCGACATCAGCGATTTGCAGGACCAGACTGTGTTCATGTGGCCCCAGGGCTGTCCGTACCGGGCGGCGCTGGAGCATTGGTTGCTGCGACAGGGGCAGGCACTGCCGATTGTCAGCCTGGCCAGTTATGGCGCGATTGTCGGTTGCGTCAGTGCCGGGGCCGGCGTGGCGCTGGTACCCAAGGGGATCTTCGACCAATACGCCAAAGGCGCGGGGTGCGCGGGGTTTGAGTTCCCTGAGCTGACCGCCGTCGACAACCTGTTTTACTGGCATGAAAACGCCGGGGTACACCCGGCGCGTGAGGCGTTCGTGGCGATGCTCCGCGAAGAATTTGCCTGACGCAGTACCTGTGGGAGCGGGCTTGCTCGCGAAGGGGGCGGCACATTCAAAGTCAATATTGACTGACACACCGCCTTCGCGAGCAAGCCCGCTCCCACAGGGATTACGGCATGTTGATATCCCGCATCAGCAGGCCAAAACTCAGATCCACCGCATCCGGTATCGGCAAATACACCGTATGCCCATCCCCCGGTGCAACGTCGATCGCTCCACCCTTGGCGTTCTGCAGCTGATGCAGGTCGAAGTGGAAGTTGCCCTTGGGCGTCATCAGCTCCATGTGGTCGCCCACGCCGAAACGGTTTTTCACCTTGACCTCGGCCAGGCGATCCCGGCGCTGCCCGGTCAGTTCACCGACAAACTGTTGTCGTTCCGACACTGAGCTGCCGTTCTGGTAGTTCTGGTATTCGTCATGCACATGCCGGCGTAGAAAACCTTCGGTGTAGCCGCGCTGGGCGAGGGATTCCAGGTCGCTCATCAGGCCGCGGTCGAAGGCCCGGCCCGCCACTGCGTCGTCGATGGCCCGGCGATAAACCTGGGTAGTACGCGCGCAATAAAAGTGCGATTTGGTCCGGCCTTCGATTTTCAGCGAGTGCACGCCCATCTGCGTCAGGCGTTCGACGTGCTGCACGGCACGCAGATCCTTGGCGTTCATGATGTACGTGCCGTGTTCGTCTTCGAAGGCGGGCATCTGTTCGCCGGGACGATTGGCTTCCTGCAACAGGAACACCTGATCGGTGGGTGCGCCGATGCCCAGGGTCGGTTCGGGATCGAAAGTCTGCACGATCTCGCCCAGCTGGTTTTCCGTGGCCGGCTGCGCCGTGTATTTCCAGCGACAGGCGTTGGTGCAGGAGCCCTGATTGGCGTCGCGCCTGTTCATGTACCCCGACAGCAGGCAGCGCCCGGAATAGGCCATGCACAACGCGCCATGCACGAACACTTCCAGTTCCATGGCAGGCACTTGCCCGCGGATCTCGGCGATCTCTTCCAGCGACAGCTCCCGCGACAGGATGATCCGGCTCAAGCCCTGTTGCTGCCAGAACTCGACGCTGGCCCAGTTCACGGTATTGGCCTGCACCGATAGGTGGACCGGCATCTGCGGGAAGTGCCGGCGCACCAGCATGATCAAGCCAGGGTCGGACATGATCAGCGCATCGGGGGCCATGGCGATCACCGGTTCAAGGTCCTTGAGGAAGGTCTTGAGCTTGGCGTTGTGCGGCGCGATGTTCACCACCACGTAGAAGCGCTTGCCCTGTGCCTGGGCCTCGCGAATGCCGAGGGCGAGGTTGGCGTGGTCGAATTCGTTGTTGCGCACCCGCAGGCTGTAGCGCGGCTGGCCGGCGTACACGGCATCGGCGCCATAGGCGAAGGCATAACGCATGTTTTTCAGGGTGCCGGCGGGGGCGAGCAGTTCTGGCGCGGTGAGGTTCATGGCGGTGTCGGTCGCAAAAGCCGCGCAGGATAAACGCTCGGCACGGAGCGTTTATTGACCTGGATCCATGTCTGGTCAACAAAGAGATGGCACTCGCGCGAGCCGTCGCGGACTAAACATCAGGGCCCAAGTGTTGCGTCCCGGCGGGCATGGATCGGATATGAACGAAGAAACCCTGAAAGACAGATCGCTGACGATCCTTCTGGCCCTGGTGAGCATCGCCTTCATCTGGATCCTGCTGCCGTTCTACGGCGCTGTGTTCTGGGCGGTAATTCTCGGCATCCTCTTTGCACCGCTGCAACGGCGGCTGCAGCTGAAGTTCGGCTGGGAGCGCAACCTCACGTCACTGCTCACGCTGAGCATCTGCCTGTTGATTGCGATCCTGCCAGTGATAGTCCTCAGCATCCTCCTGATCCAGGAGGGGGCCGCGCTCTACAAGAACATCGAGAGCGGCGAACTGGACATCGCCGGGTACGTGGCGCAGTTCAAGCACATCCTGCCGCCGTATTTCCAGCACCTGCTGGATCGCTTCGGCATGGGCGAGCTGAACGGTTTGCGAGAAAAAATCGTCAAGAGTGCGATGACCGGTGGACAGGAACTGGCCGCCCAGGCCTTCATTTTTGGCCAGGGCACGTTCGAGTTCATCGTCAGTTTCTTCATCATGCTGTACCTGCTGTTCTTCTTCCTGCGCGACGGCGCGGAACTGGCGCGCAAGGTGCGTGCGGCGGTGCCGTTGGAGGAACAGCAGAAACGTCGTTTGCAGCTCAAGTTCAATCGCGTGGTACGGGCTACGGTCAAGGGCAACCTGCTGGTGGCGATCACACAAGGCGCGCTGGGTGGCCTGATTTTCTGGTTCCTGGACATTCCCAGCGTATTGCTCTGGGCGGTGTTGATGGCGTTTCTGTCGCTGTTGCCGGCGGTGGGGGCGGGGATTGTCTGGGTGCCGGTGGCCGCGTTTTTCCTGCTCACCGGGGCGATCTGGCAGGGCGTGGTGCTGGGATTGTTCGGGATCTTCGTGATCGGCCTGGTGGATAACGTGCTTCGACCGATTCTGGTGGGCAAGGACACCCGGATGCCGGATTACATGATCCTGATATCGACCCTCGGCGGCCTGGCGATTTTCGGGCTGAACGGCTTTGTCATTGGCCCGTTGATCGCGGCCCTGTTCATGGCCAGCTGGGACATTTTCATCGAAACCAAACCGCGGGTGCAGCTGCCCTAGGCGCTGAGCCTGCCGGACTGGCCGGTGCCGATGCGTTGCGACAGCTCCCGGGCGGCGGGCAGCGAAGTGAGCGGGCCGCTGATCTGCACACCGTCCTGCACCAGATACCAGCAGGCGAGCATGCCCAGCTCTCTGAGCTGTGCGGGGACGGCGCTGCCGATAACGGACATGATCTGAACCTGGGACATGAAAAGTACCTCCATCAATCTGTGGAGCTACTTTAAGGTCCGGGTGCCTCGAGGAGTAATCAACGCTTTCGATAGTGGTCATTGATGCCAGCGGGGGCAAATGACCGTTGGTCGGTCAGTTGACCACCTGATCGAGCATATTGACCACTTCCTGCTCGTTGAGCAGGCCCTTGCGCACCAGGTTTTGCGTCAGCAGCGAGAGAAACTTGGCGCTGCGATGACCTTCCAGGTGCTTGAGTTCGGTCAGTGCGTTGTACACCTTGCTGGAGGTGCACAGACCGACGATGCGGTGCGGGTTTTGCGTTGGCATGTGGTCGTCCTTGTTGTTATCAACCTGTTTTCGACGGACAGCACCGAGCTTGCGGATCTGTCATGACAAAAATATGACCGTTTTTCGCCACACGGCAGAAAACCGGTCGAGTCCATCTTGCCCGTTTCTGCCGCGCGCACTGTCCCGATAGCGACCTTGGCGAGATTTATCCAGACCTGTATCGATCAGCGGGCACAAAAAAGCCCCGCTGTTTCAGCGGGGCTTGATGAATTCGTTACCAGCGGCCGTGTCGCGGGCCGTAGTAGTAGCCACGTGGCGGGCCGTAGTAACCACGGGGTGGTCCGTAGTAAACCGGGGCCGGGCGGTAGTAGATCGGTTGCTGCACGTAGACCGGGGCCGGCTGGTAGTAAACCGGGGGCGGTGGCGCGTAATAAACCGGAGGCGGCGGGGCGTAGACCGGTTGCGGCGCGACATAGACCGGGCGGTTGGCGTTGATCAGAGCCGAACCTACGATGGCAGTACCGACGATCGCGCCAAACACCGCCGGACCCTGCCAGTAATTACCACCACCATGGGCTTGCGCCTGTCCCGCGATAGCGAGGGCGCCGATCAGCAAGGCTACTGTGGGGATTTTACGGATCATGATAGTTCCTCGTTTCTTCAGCCCGGCGCCTGTGTCTGCAATAGACCCAGGGATTGTCGCGGGGATACTTCTAAGACAGCTTTTTTTCGAAAAACAGCACGGTCGCCAGGTAAATTTTGTGTAAGGTCTGTACCGACTTTCTTACCGACCTGTTCAAGCCCGCGCGTCCAGGCTTTCATGATCGATCAGATCCCGATGGACGGCTAATCCCGTCTATCCGAAAAGTGCATTTGAAGGAGCTTTGCCATGCAGATGAACCCTAACAAAGACACCCAGCTGTGCATGTCCCTTTCAGGGCGCCCCGGGAACTTTGGCCTGCGTTTTCATAATCATCTGTATGAACAACTGGGCCTGAACTTCTACTACAAGGCCTTTGCCAGCCAGGACCTGCCGGGCGCCGTCGCCGGCATTCGCGCCCTGCGCATTCGTGGTTGTGGCGTGTCGATGCCGTTCAAGGAAGCCTGCATTGCCCTGGTGGATGAACTCGACGCCTCTGCCGCCGCCATTCAATCGATCAACACCATCGTCAACACCGACGGTCATCTCAAGGCCTACAACACCGATTACATCGCCGTTGCCCAGTTGCTGGAAAAACACCAGGTGCCCAAGGACTCGAGCTTTGCCCTGCGCGGCAGCGGCGGCATGGCCAAGGCCGTGGCGAGCGCCTTGCGCGATGGCGGCTATGAGAACGGCCTGATCGTGGCCCGCAACGAGCGCGCCGGGCAGGCTCTGGCGCAGTCGTTGGGCTATGAGTGGCAGGCAGAGTTGGGCAGTCGTCGCCCGCAGATGCTGGTTAATGTCACCCCGATCGGCATGACGGGAGGGCCGGAGGCCGAGCAACTGGCCTTCGAGGGCGATGTGATCGAAAAAGCAGGCACCGTCTTCGATGTGGTGGCGATCCCCTCGGAAACGCCGCTTATCGTGCGTGCCCGTGCCGAAGGCAAGCGGGTCATCACCGGGCTGGAAGTGATCGCGATCCAGGCGCTGGAGCAATTTGTGCTCTATACCGGTGTACGGCCGACGGATGAGCAGTTCCAGAAGGCCGTGGCGTTTGCCCGCAGCTAGGAGGTGTCCATGCACCCGCCCATTCTCAATCTGAACACTGTCGAGCTTGAACCGCTGCCCGAAGCGTTTGCGCCGACCGGTGAAACCGCCGGTCGCTATCAGCAGCGTCTGGCCCGTGTCGGTCAGCAACTGGGGGCGCAAAAGCTGGGATATCGCCTGTATGTGCTCGAGCCGGGCATGCGCGGCAGTCCGTTCCACAGTCATCGGGTCAATGAGGAAATGTTCTACGTCGTGGCCGGGGAAGGGCAGGTCCGCCTGGGATCCGAACGCTTTCCAATCCGCGCCGGTGATGTGATCGCCTGTCCACCTGGGGGCCCTGAAAAGGCCCATCAGATCATCAATTCCAGCAACGGCGAGTTGCGCTATCTGGCCGTCAGCACCCAGCAATCGCCGGAGATCTGCGAATACCCGGATTCCGGCAAATATGCCGTGATGGATGACTTCAAGGTCGATGCCGAGGGCAATGCTTCGGGATTTGTTGCGGTGGCCCGGCAGGCCGATGGGGTGGATTACTGGGACGGGGAGTAAGTTCTCACAGGTTCTGTGCCAATCACAAATGCCAGTCAGTCCACAGCTCCACTGTGGGAGCGGGCTTGCCCGCGAAAGCGTCGGCACATCCAGCATTGATGTGACTGACAAACTGCTTTCGCGAGCAAGCCCGCTCCCACAGGTTTTGTGTCAATCACAAATGCCAGTCGGTCCACCGATCCACTGTGGGAGCGGGCTTGCCCGCGAAAACGTCGGCACATCCAACATTGATGTGACTGACAAACTGCTTTCGCGATCAAGCCCGCTCCCACAGGTTTTGTGTCAATCACAAATGCCAGTCGGTCCACCGATCCACTGTGGGAGCGGGCTTGCCCGCGAAAGCGTCGGCACATCCAGCATTGATGTGACTGACAATCCGCTTTCGCGAGCAAGCCCGCTCCCTCAGGTTTTGTGTCAATCTCAAATGTCAGTCAGCCCATAGGTTTTGTGTCAGGCAAAAATCCAGGCTATTCCAGCCGTGCCAACCGCTCTTCCAGCGCCGCAATCCGCGCTTCCAGCTCTTCGATCCGTTCTACCGAAACACCGCTGCTGCCGCGCTCGGACGGGTTCTGCCGGGCCGCCATGATTGCCTCGATATCTGCCGGATCACCGAGGGCGTGGGTATAGCGGTCTTCGCGCTGGCCGGCCTGACGCGGTATCAGCACGGCCAGGCCCCTGGCAATCAGTCGTTCGAGTTGATGCACGACCTGTTCGGCGTCTTCGAATTCATGCATGCGGCCGCTGCGGGTCAGCAGTTCATTGACGGTCTGCGGGCCGCGCAGAAACATCAGCCCGGTCAGGATCACCTGCGCCGGTACCAGTTCCAGGGCCTTGTCGACCTTGTGTTCCCAGCGGTCGGCACGGCTGCCCATCACCAGCCTGGCGAAGCCACGCCCTTCGAGCGCGCGCAGGCTCTGGCCGACCTGGCCCGGCGTCAGGTTCATCACCGGTTCGCGGCTGGTTTTCTGGTTGCAGGCGATCACCAGGGCATTGAGGGTCAGGGGATAGGTTTCCGGGCTGGTGGCCTTTTTCTCGATCAACGAACCCAGAATGCGGATTTCCGTGCTGTTGAGCCGTGGTTCGTCAAAAGTCGTCTCTTGCTCAGTGCTCATGGTTCTGCATCCTTAACCGATTCATGTTTTTCACTTGCGTGGGTGCACTTTGACATCGCCCGTTCGGACTAGGCAAGGCTAACGATTCTGCCGCGTCCCGCTGGCGCCAGACTTCATGCTCAAAGGGGTGTTGCGCCATGCGCGCCCCGCCAAACGAGCAGAAGGCGCCGCGATGGAGTTTGCATTCAGCGACGAACAGGAAATGATCCGCGCATCGGCCGAGGGCTTTCTTGCCGATGTCTCGGATTCTTCGGTGCTTGACGAAGAGGTCCAAACGCCGATTATTTTGTTGGCCTTTATTAACGGTAATTACTGCTGCAATTGTTGCAAAAATATACCTGGGTATTGTGAGTGGCTGATATCGCTCCTATATTTCATCAGCTGGTCGCTGTGATCGGTTTTTACGAGAGCAAAAACAACAAACAAGCATCACCATTAAACTCAGCAAGGAATTGTTTCATGCGAAAAAAACAACGCAATGTTTACAGGTCTGCTCCTCGCTGGATTACTCAGTCCACTTGTCAGCCACGGAAAGCAGATGGAGGATGAGACTGATATTCAAGCACTTGCCACATCTCCTCAATGGTTGACAACCAAGGTTTACATAGAGGGAACCCCGGAAGTAGACGTCAAGGAGAAATATCCGGGTGTTGTTGGAATATCAATGTGGGATCCCGGACGTAATCGCTATGAATTTTTTTATACCGATACCGGGCAATCAAAGTATGACTATGGCGGCGGCGGTTACTTTCTTGTCACCGGTGACAAAACAACGCATATCCTGGTGCCTGATAAAGGAACGGTCAGGACGGTGATCAGAAGACTGGAAAAGTTGAGTGACGAAGAATTCACCTACTCACGAGAGGTGCCTCGTGACATGGTAGACACCAATGCCCCTGTCCGGATCTATGTGGTCCATGCGCCCTACAGAGGACCTTTAAAAACCTCAATGTCGCACTAAACGCCTTTCGGCGGTCATTCATTAAGTAATAATTTCGATATTTCAAAGCGCCCGCTTTAAATGACGCCGCGCTGAAGCAGCATCCATAAAAAAAGTAAAAGGTGCAATATGAGTATGAAGTTCAGAACGCTATTGATGTCTGCGCTACTGTTGGTCGGAATATACTCCGCTGGCGCCCATGCACAGCCGACAACGCCTTCGGTCGCAAAAGATACTATCGCCACGCCAGATAATGCACTCATGCTGACTGTTTTCCTGAAACACGATCAATCGCGACCATTGGGACAGTTGAAAGAGCAACTCGCCAAACAGGAATTTTACAAGGTGTTCCCTCCTGCCGGGGTGGAGGTTGTCAGCTGGAATATAACCATGGGTATAGGACAGGTCATCGTTCTACGCCTGCCTGCCTCGCGTCTCGCAGCGGTCAACCTCGCACTTGAAAACACCGCGTGGGGAAGTTACCGGACAGAATTTTTTCCGACCTATGATTTCAAAGAAATAGCCTTGGCAGAGCAAAAGAAAGTGCGAGAAGCCAAGTCTACCCAGTAATCATAGAGCCAATGCGCAGCGTCTTGAACCTGTACTAATGGGCATGAAGGTTAGCGACGACGATGAGCTTTTGTACCTGAAAATGGACGAGCGTCATTACCGCGTGCTGGTGCAGGAAAACGCCGAGAAGGGCTTCGGTGCCTGCGGCTGGGATGGCCTGGTGGTCGGCTGGGACCGCCACACGCCGTTCGAAAGCACCATGGTCTAACACGGGCGGTGCCAAGGTGGATGCGCGGATCATCAACACCAGTTCCGGCGCAGGTTTGCAGGGCTCCATTGGACAGTCCAATTATGCGGCGGCCAAGGCGGTATTGCCTCGCTGACGCTGGTGCAGGCGGCTGAACCGCGTCGTTACGGGATGACCGAGCAGGTGTTCGCCGACACCATGAAAAAGCCTGAAGAGGGCTTCGACTACTTCGCCCCGGAAAACGTCGCGCCGTTGGTGGTGTGGCTGGGTTCCGAGGCGTCCGCCGAGGTGACCGGGCAGATGTTCGAAGTCGAGGGCGGCAAGTTGTCGATCGCCGATGGTTGGCGCCGTGGCCCGCAACTGGATCGGCAGGGCCGCTGGGCGGTTGGCGAGATGGGCGATGCCGTCGCGCAACTGCTGACGCAAGCGGTCCCGGCGGCCAAAGTGTACGGCAGCTGAAAAAGACCGGTCTCAGATGGGCGGCGCACGGCTATAATCGGCCAAAATCGAACCCCTGTGGGAGCGAGCTTGCTCCGGGCGGCGTTCCGACGATGGACTCCAGCGCGATGCGTGTATTCAGACAGAACGCGTTATCGTTCACGTCCATCGCGAGCAAGCTCGCTCCCACAGGTTTCCCGCGATCTTCCCGTCATCACACGAGACCTGCCATGACCATTTCCCTGTACGACGCTTCCGTGCCTGTTTTCCAGCAAATGCTCAACGCCCTGAGCGATGTACTGAAAAAGGCCGAGGCTCACGCCACCGAAAAAAACATCGACCCTAACGCCTTCCTGCAAGCTCGCCTGTTCCCGGACATGTTCCCGCTGGTGCGCCAGGTGCAGATCGCCGTTGATTTCGCCAAGGGTGTTTCTTCGCGTCTGGCCGAAGTTGAAGTGCCGAAGTACGACGACACCGAAACCACTTTCGCCGAACTGCAAGCGCTGCTGAGCAAAGTTCTGGCTTACATCGGCGAGTTCACGCCGGAGCAGATCAACGGCAAGGAAGGCATCGAGATCGTCACCCGTCCGGGCACGCCGAAAGAGAAGCGCTTCAGTGGCCAAGCCTACCTGCTGACCTACGGCCTGCCGCAGTTCTTCTTCCACGTCACCACCACTTACGCACTGCTGCGCCACAATGGCGTGGAAGTGGGCAAGCGCGACTACATGGGCGCGTTCTAAACCGCCCAGGTACAAAAAAGCCCGCCAAGGTTCACGCCTTGGCGGGCTTTTTCATACACGCATATGTTTCAAATACACCGCCGACCCTGTGGGAGCGGCGGTGCGACGACTCGACTTGCCCGCGATGGCGGTGTAACCTTCAACATTGATGTTGACTGACCCACCGCTATCGCGAGCAAGCTCGCTCCCACAGGGATTTGTGTCAGGCCAGGCGTTCTGTTTTTGCCTCTTCACCCAGGCAAGCCGCCGCGGTGAACAGCACATCGGTAGACGAGTTCAGCGCGGTTTCCGCCGAGTCCTGCAACACGCCGATGATGAACCCGACCGCCACCACCTGCATGGCGATTTCGCTCGGGATGCCGAACAGGCTGCACGCCAGCGGAATCAGCAACAGCGAACCACCGGCCACACCCGAGGCGCCACAGGCGCAGATCGCCGCAACCACGCTCAGCAGAATCGCGGTCGGAATGTCCACGGCGATGCCCAGGGTGTGCACCGCCGCCAGGGTCAGCACCGTGATGGTGATCGCCGCGCCCGCCATATTGATGGTCGCGCCCAGCGGGATCGATACCGAGTAGGTGTCTTCGTGCAGGCCCAGGCGCTTGCTCAGTTCCAGGTTGACCGGAATGTTCGCCGCCGAACTGCGGGTGAAGAAGGCGGTGATGCCGCTTTCGCGCAGGCAGGTCAGCACCAGCGGGTACGGGTTGCGGCGCAGTTTCCAGAAGACAATGATCGGGTTCATCACCAGTGCCACGAACAGCATGCAGCCCAGCAGCACGGCCAGCAGGTGCGCGTAGCCGATCAAGGCGCCGAAGCCGGAGGTGGCCAGGGTCGAGGCCACCAGGCCGAAGATGCCCAGCGGGGCGAAGCTGATCACCAGGCGCACGATCACGGTCACGCCATTGGACAGGTCGCCCAGCACTTCACGAGTGGTGTCGCCGGCATGGCGGATGGCGATGCCCATGCCGATGGCCCACGCCAGAATGCCGATGAAATTGGCGTTCATCAGCGCGCTGACCGGATTGTCGACCACGCTCAGCAACAGGCTTTGCAGCACTTCGCCAATTCCGCCCGGCGCTGTGACCGCGACGTCCTGAGTCGACAGCACAAGGCTCGACGGGAACGTCATGCTGGCAACCACCGCGACCACGGCGGCGGCGAAAGTGCCCAGCAGATACAGGAACAGAATCGGCCGGATGTGGGTTTCCTGGCCGTGCTTGTGGTTGGCAATCGACGCCATGACCAGCACGAACACCAGAATCGGCGCGACGGCTTTCAGCGCGGAGACAAACACTTTGCCGATGAACGCCGTGGATTTGGCCACGTCGGGGGCAAACAGGGCCAGGGCAATACCGGCGATCAGGCCGATCACGATCTGCGTGACCAGGCTCAAGCGTTTAAGGCGGTGCAATAGAGAGGGGGATGAAGCAGTCATAAAACAGCATCTCTGATTTTTTATTAATGCATGGTTTCGCAGGTTTGCGGCAACAAGCAGGGCAGGCCACAGGCAGGAAACCGAGAAGGAAACACAGGGATCAATGTCTTTTAAGGTGTTGAACGTCGCATTTCTTGTGGGAGCGAGCTTGCTCGCGATGACGGTATAACCTTCAACATTGATGTTGACTGATCCATCGCTATCGCGATCAAGCTCGCTCCCACAGGTTTTGCCCTTAAATAATCGGCATTAACCACAGGGTGTACTTTTTTCAGGGCGCGGACTTTATCACAGCGCAGGTACGATCCTTCAGACCTGTGACGAACTGACGCCCTGGTCTTCAACGCGAATTGCAGGTTCGTGCAACCGCATCCGAAAACACTCTGTTAAGATTCGCCATCCTCATTTTCATGTCTGCCAGTGGGCCTTCGGGCTATCGCTGGTGTCGTCGTTTTCTGGAGTTGTGCATGCGGTTGTTGCCCATTCTTCTGTTGTCTGCCGCCGGTTTCACGGTGCTGACCACGGAATTCATCATCGTTGGCCTGTTGCCGGCGATCGCCAGGGACCTGGAAGTCAGCATCCCGCAGGCCGGTTTGCTGGTGACCTTGTTCGCTTTCACCGTGGCCGCGTTCGGGCCGTTCCTCACGGCCTGGTTCGCCCGCTTCGAGCGACGCAAGCTGTTCATCTCGGTGCTGATCCTGTTTGGCCTGGCCAATACGCTGGCGGCGCTGGCGCCGAACATCTGGGTGATGGCGTTTGCCCGGTTGATCCCGGCGCTGGGGTTGCCGGTGTTCTGGGCGCTGGCCAGCGAGACGGCGGTGGACATCGTCGGGCCGGATTACGCCGGTCGCGCCATTGCCAAGATCGGCTTCGGCATCGTCTGCGCCACGGTGTTCGGCATTCCGGTGGGCACGCTGATTTCCGATGCGTTCGGCTGGCGCAGTGCCTTTGCGATACTGGCGGTCATCGCCTTTGCCAAGGCGTTGCTGCTGTTTATCTACTTGCCCAGGACCAATCTGCACCAGCATCAGGTGAGCTTCCTGTCGCAGTTCAAGATCCTGCGCAGCCCGCTGATGCTCGGTCATGTGCTGTTGTCGGTGATCGTGTTCAGCGGCATGTTCACGGCCTACACCTATCTGGCCGACATCCTCGAGCGTCTGGCCGGCTTCAACGGCACCGTGGTCGGCTGGTGCCTGATGGGCTTCGGTGCGGTCGGGTTGATCGGCAACTCCCTGGGCGGCCGGGCGGTGGATCGGCATCCGCTGATGGCGTCGATGATGTTCTGCGCGTTCATGATTGCCGGCCTGGTGGCGCTGGTGCCGAACATCCATTCGCCGCTCGGTCTGGCGGCGGCGATGGGCATCTGGGGCGTGACTCAGGCGGCGTTGTTCCTGGTCAGCCATGTGCGTCTGATGAAAGCCGCGCCCGAAGCGCCGGCATTTGCCGCGTCGCTGAACATCGCCGGGGCCAACCTCGGCATCGGCCTGGGCGCGATGATCGGTGGCCGGGTGATCGACAGCGTCGGTCTGCAAGGCCTTGGCTTTGCCGCCGCCGCTTTCATTCTGGCTTCGATCCTGCTGGCCATCGCCCTGATGACGTTCAAGCCGCGCGAAGCGGTTACAGCGCTGTAAACAGCTCGCGTCGGGCACCTTCGGTAATGGCGACAATGCCGGGGTGCTTGACCTTGCGCTCCACTGAGATGGCATAGAACGACTCGCTCACCGCGTCGGTCTGGCCGATCACTTGCACGCCATACTGGCGTTGCACTTCATCGGCAATCACGCTCGGGCCGATGAAGATCCCGCTGCCGGATTGGCCGAAGGCCTGCATCAGGGCGCTATCGTCGAACTCGCCGACAATCTGCGGCTGGATCTGCTGCTCGGCGAACCAGCGCTGCAAACGGCTGCGCACCACGGTTTCCGGGCCGGGAATCAGCAGCGGCGCGCCGTGCAGGTTGCGCGGGAAGTCCTGACCGAAACGTGCCGCCAGCTCAGGGGTGGCGAAGAAGCTGATTCCGCACTCACCCAGTTTCTGGCTGTAGCCCTTGATGTCCAGGTGCGACGGCATCGGGCTGTCGGAGATCACCAGGTCCAGGCGCTGGATCGCCAGGTCGGCCAACAAACGTTCAAGCTTGTCCTCGCGGCAGGTGATGCGCAGCGGTTCGCTCAGCTCCATTGTCGGGGCGATCAGGCGATAGACGATGGACTTGGGCACCACGTCGGCCACGCCGACGCGAAACAGAATCTGCTGTTCATTGGGTTGTGCCCGCAGCATCAATTCCAGTTCACCGCCCAGCTGGAACATTTGCTCGGCGTAGGGCAGTGCCTGGCGTCCGGCCTCGGTCAGTTCGAGTTGCCGTCCGACGCGCCGAAACAACTCGATGCCAAAGGTCTGTTCCAGCAATGAAATCTGCCCGCTGATGGTTTGCGGTGTGAGGTTCAGTTGTTCGCAGGCGCGCACGATGCTGCCGGTCTTGGCCACCACCCAGAAGTAATGCAGTTGTCGGTAATTCAACATAGGTACGTAGTCCCTGTAGGAGCTGCCGAAGGCTGCGATCTTTTGATTTAAAGATCGCAGCCTTCGGCAGCTCCTACATAAAAGCAAGAAGGTCTGGATTCGTAAAAGCCGAAGTATAGCCGCTGAAAATACGAATTTTCCTGAAGTGTTTGCTTCCCTAGAATGCATCGCTATCAACGGGCCATCGTTTAGGTCCCGTTCGTTCTATCGAGGGAGCATCATGAAAATTAAAGCCACGGCGCTGTTGATCACATCTTTACTGGTACTGGCCGGTTGCGACCAGGCCGAGAAAAGCGCGCAACAGTTGATGGGCAAGGCCGCCGAAAGCGCCAAACAGGCGATTGACGATACCCACAAGGCCGCCGAACAGGCGCTCAGCGATGCCACCGGCGGGTTGCTCAGCAAAAAAGAATCACCGGAAAAAGAATCGGAAAAAACCGAATCTTCCTCCCAGGAAATCTAAACCGTATTACAACGAGTCAGGACTGACCCATGGACTACCTTTTACAACTTGCCGCCAGCCCCACTGCCTGGGTTGCCCTGGCCACCCTGGTGGTGATGGAAATCGTGCTCGGCATCGATAACCTGATCTTCATCTCGATCCTGACCAACAAGCTGCCCGAGCAACACCGACAGAAGGCGCGGCGCATCGGTATCGGCATGGCGCTGATCCTGCGATTGGGCTTGTTAAGCACCATCGCGTTCATCGTCCAGTTGACCGCTCCGGTGATCGAGATTCTCGGCCACGCGTTTTCCTGGAAAGACATGATCCTGATCGCCGGTGGTCTGTTCCTGTTGTGGAAGGCGACCACCGAGATCCATCACAGCATGGACCCGGCGCCGGATGATCCGACGTCGAAGACATCCACCGTGACCCTGGGCTTTGCTGCGGCGATCGGCCAGATCCTGATGCTGGACATGGTGTTCTCCATCGACAGCATCATTACCGCTGTCGGCATGACCGAGCATTTGCCGATCATGATCATCGCGGTGGTGGTGTCGGTGCTGGTGATGCTGTTTGCGGCTGATCCGCTGGCCAAGTTCATCAACGACAACCCGACGGTGGTGATGCTGGCCCTGGGCTTCCTGATCATGATCGGCATGACCCTGATTGCCGAAGGCTTCGGCGCCCATGTACCGAAAGGCTACGTCTATGCGGCCATGGCATTCTCGGCTTCGATCGAGGTGTTGAACATGATGTCCCGCCGGGCCCGGCAGAAGCAGGTCAACGCTGACGCTTGACGGTAGATGAATACGAAACGGCCGCCTGAACCCAGGCGGCCGTTTTCGTTTGTGTGAGGAAAGTCAGTGCGCGTTGGCGTGTTGGCTTCGCGTCTGGTCCGCCTCTGGCACCGTGACGGGCGGGGCAGGGTGATGGTGGCGGCGAGTGATGCGCAGCACGCCCCACAGCATGGCGGTGGCTACTGCCAGCCAGCTGCCAATCAACATCGCAATGATCATGGTCAGGCTCATTTGTGCCTCCTCTTTGCCCTGCTGCGGGCACACGCGCTTCGCTGTCGTCTCTTTAGCAATCAGTCTAGCCCTTGATGCATTTCAGACTATTGACCGAAAGTCGGCAGTCACCAACCAGTTCGCTCTATCGAATGCACTCGACTACCGTTTAGAGCTATACCCGGGCAGCGCGGCGACCTATGATCGACGACCGAGCCGGGAATGGGATTGCCTGGCGTCTGAACCTGAACAAGAGAGAGCTGATGGTGCGGGTATTTTCTCGAATTTTGTCGGCCATGCTGATGGCCGGTTGCGTGGCAAGTCTGGCGGGCTGCGCCGGGAGTGTTGCGCCCGAGATCAAGCGTTTGCCGGAGCGAGTCGAACTCAGCGGCCGATTCTACCGGGGCGATGCGTATCAAAGCGGGCCGCAGGTGCTGGCCAGCATGCTGTCCCAGCAGGGCATCGTGATTACTCCAGGCCTGCTCGAAAAGCCCTTGCATTTGCCGGGGGGCGAAGCGCAGTTGCAACAGAACATGCAGAACCTGGCCCGTGAGTACGGGATGGTGGTTTATCCCCTCGACAGCAACCTTACGGCCCTGTTGACGCAGGTCGCTGCCGGTTATCCGGTGATGGTGCGCTTCACCGAGGGCTCGGCGATGTGGGCCGAACCGCGTTACGCCATTCTGGCCGGCTACAACCGCCAGAAGCAGACGGTCCTGTTGCGCGCGGGGATGGATCGCCGCGAACTGATGAGCTTCAGCGCCTTCGAGTCGGCATTCAAGGACGCCGGTGGCTGGGCTGTGCTGATCCAGAATCCGACGCAGATCCCGGCTCAGGTCGATCAGCAGCGTTGGCTCAAGGCTGCCAACGATCTGGCTCAGGCCGGCCAGGAACAAGCGGCCGCGAAGGCTAAAAGGGCCTTGGCTGCACACTGAGTCCGTTGGTCACCCGGCGGGCACCATCGCTCGCCGCCAGCCTCTGATCTTCAAGGGCCCGGATTATTGTTCCGGGCCTAGATCAGGAGGCACCCATGGCTCACTCCACAACGCCCGTCGGTCCACACTCGTCTGAACATTCCTCTGGCGATGAGCTGGGTTTCGATCCCGACTCCCCGGACCTTGCCGATCCTCAGGTCGACCCGATCGGGCCCGCCAAGGCACCGAGGGACGTGAAGCCGGGTGACAACCCCAAGGCTCCGGCCAAGCCCTACGATCCACTGGGTGATCTGAAACCTTAGGTCCAATGGAGGTGTGTATGTCTACCGATTCCAGTTTCGACGACAAACGTCCGGAAACCGTCCCCACGACCCCCGAGCAAAGCACCGATCCGGTGATGGATCCGGACAGCTCGTTGCGCGATCCCCTGGCGCGACCAACCGTGGTGCCCACTGAAAAGCCGAAAGGTTGGAGAGATCCAAGTACCGGCGACGGCATCCCGGATGATGACCAGATGCCGCTGCCCAACGACTGAATAGCCGGCAAAAAAAGCCCCGAGTGATCGGGGCTTTTTCATGTGTCTGCAGCAAGGTTACTTCGACGCTTCAACCACGCCGGTCTGCCGCTGCTTGAGGTTCTTGTCTGCCTTGTACTGCAATGCAACGGAAGGCACCTGCGCGCTCTTTCCGCTTTCTACCCAGTTACGCATGCGCGTGGCATCGGCAAAGTGGGTGTACTTGCCATAGGCGTCAAGGATCACCAGGGCCACCGGGCGGTTGCTCATTCGGGTCACCAGCACCAGGCAGTGGCCTGCTTCGTTGGTGAAACCGGTTTTTGTCAGCAGGATGTCCCAGTCCGGCTTGCGGACCAAATGGTCGGTGTTGCGGAAACCCAGGCTGTAGTTCGGTTTACGGAACGAAACGGTCTTTTCCTTGGTTGTACTCAGCTCGGTCAGCAACGGGTACTTGTGCGCGGCGATCAACAGCTTGCTCAGGTCGCGAGCAGTGGACACGTTGCGCGGGGAGAGACCGGTTGGTTCGACGAAATGCGTGTTGGTCATGCCCAGTGCCCGGGCCTTGGCGTTCATGGCCGCGATGAACGCGGCATAGCCGCCCGGATAGTGGTGCGCCAGAGTCGCGGCGGCGCGGTTTTCCGAGGACATCAGGGCAATCAGCAGCATTTCCCGGCGCGGCAGTTCGCTGCGCAGCTTGACCCGGGAGTACACGCCTTTCATTTCCGGTGTGTCGCTGATGTTGACGTCGATGTATTCGTCCATGTTCTGTCGGGATTCAACCACGACCAGGCCAGTCATCAACTTGCTGACGGAAGCGATCGGCACCACCACGTCAGGGTTGCTGGCATAGATGACTTTGTTGGTCTGCATGTCCAGCAGCAGGGAGCTGCCGGAAGCGAGCTTGAGTGTCTTCGTATCTCGTGGCGCTGCGGTGGTCTCGTCAGCACTGGCGATGGGCGTGAGGAAAGTCCCTGTAACTGCAAAAAATAGGCTCAGGATGGAAAGACGGATTTTCACGCTGGCAGACTCACAAAGTGTTGATAAGCCGTTTTGTAACGGGCTATTTCTTAAAAAGCGCGACATTCTGGAGTATGGCTGAATAACTGTCGATGGTTGTTCAAACAACAGGCGAAAGTCCTGAGAAACATGAAAAAAATGTCATTTTCCGTCGGGTGGTCGAGCGTTTTTCGCAGGCAAAAAAAACCCCGCCAAGGGCGGGGCTCTTCGATTCGCTGTCAGCGTGTGCTGTGAAACTCAGCTGTGCAGGGTTTCAGCGGCGTACAAGGTGTTTTCCAGCAGGCAGGCACGGGTCATCGGGCCAACGCCGCCCGGCACTGGAGTGATCCAGCCGGCGCGGGGCAGGGCGGTTTCGTAGATCACGTCACCGACCAGCTTGCCATCGTCCTGACGGTTGATGCCGACATCGATCACGATTGCGCCTTCCTTGATCCATTCGCCCTTGACCAGGCCCGGCTTGCCGGCGGCGACGACGACCAGGTCCGCACGGCCGACATGCCCGGCCAGGTCCTTTGTAAAGCGGTGGGTGACGGTCACGGTGCAACCGGCCAGCAGCAATTCCATCGCCATCGGGCGGCCAACGATATTGGACGCGCCGACGACCACGGCATTCATCCCGTAGAGATCGACCCCGGTGCTTTCCAGCAGGGTCATGATGCCTTTGGGGGTGCATGGGCGCAGCAGAGGGATACGCTGGGCCAGGCGACCGACGTTATAAGGATGGAAGCCGTCGACGTCTTTGTCCGGACGAATGCGCTCCAGCAGTCTGGAGGCGTCCAGGTGTTCGGGAAGCGGAAGCTGAAGCAGAACGCCGTCGATCGCAGGATCGTCGTTCAGGCGATCGATCAGCTCGGTCAGCGCTTCTTGAGTGGTTTCGGAAGGCAGGTCATAAGCTTGGGACAGAAAGCCGACCTCTTCACAGTCTTTACGCTTGTGCGAGACATAAACCTGAGAGGCAGGATCGCTACCGACCAGGATCACCGCGAGGCCGGGCGTGCGCAGGCCTTGCTGGCGACGCTCGGTAACACGTTGGGCGATCTGCTGGCGCAGGCTGGCGGCGATCGATTTGCCGTCGATTAGTTGTGCAGTCATTGCGCGTGATTAACCATCGAGAGGGGAAAAAAAGAGAACGCATTCTCGCATGTCATGCGGTGAGGGCAAAGGCGCTTGGTCTGCAAATTCCCCTAACTCCTTTAATTAAATGAATTTTTTTTAAAAAGGATTTGACGACCTTCGGGTGGCTCTATACTATTCGTCGCACTTGTCGGGCACAGCCTAGCACTGGTTAAGAAGGTTGAGCGGGATTACGGTTCTGCGAGACTGGAAAGCACTTAGTTTGTAGTCCTCCAAGGGTACAGCTAACAAGGCGCCCGTAGCTCAGCTGGATAGAGCATCCGCCTTCTAAGCGGATGGTCGCAGGTTCGAGTCCTGCCGGGTGCGCCATTAGGCAGCTTTGGCACAAGTAACGCGATATGGTGGGCGTAGCTCAGTTGGTAGAGCACGGGATTGTGACTCCCGTTGTCGTGGGTTCGATCCCCATCGTCCACCCCATATTTCGAAAGGCGCCAGATTAACAGTCTGGCGCCTTTGCTTTAACGGCTTCATCCGCGGATGTGGTGGAATTGGTAGACACACTGGATTTAGGTTCCAGCGCCGCGAGGCGTAAGAGTTCGAGTCTCTTCATCCGCACCAAATAAAGCTTCAATCAGGCTGTTGGCCTGGCTGGAACTTCATAAAGAAGTTGTTTGGCTTCTTTAACAGGCAATATGGTGGGCGTAGCTCAGTTGGTAGAGCACGGGATTGTGACTCCCGTTGTCGTGGGTTCGATCCCCATCGTCCACCCCATATTTCGAAAGGCGCCAGATTGAAAAGTCTGGCGCCTTTTTTGTTTCAGTGGCCGCCGGTTCCGGGTCGCAGGGGCGGGGCGTTTCGTCGTATTTATGTTTCTCGATGATGCTGTCCTGTCCGCCGGTCCTGCTTGCGAGATCGGCTGTCAGGGAGATGATTGGCGACCTCTTCCATATAGGAATGGTCGGCGCAGAGCCCTGGCGTGATTGGTTGTATTTGCCATCGGGGCGAGGTGCATTCGTGCATTCGCACCTATAAATTGCCTGCTGCTTTTTTACCCGTTTTCAGTAGGGTGACTTCTTGAGTTTGACCCACTAGAATGCATGCCCTTGATTCTGGGGTCGGAAACGGCCGGCTAACGTCTGTGCAACGAGGAATATCCATGCAAGTTTCTGTTGAAAATACTACTGCTCTTGAGCGCCGCATGAGCGTCACCGTGCCGGCTGAGCGCATCGAGAGCCAGGTCAACAAGCGTCTGCAGCAGACCGCCCAAAAGGCCAAGATTGCTGGCTTCCGTCCAGGCAAAGTGCCAATGAGCGAAATCAAGCGCCGTTTCGGTGCTGACGCTCGCCAGGAAGCTGTAGGCGACGTGATCCAGTCTTCCTTCTATGAAGCTGTGGTTGAGCAGAAGCTGAACCCGGCTGGTCAGCCTTCGATCGAGCCAAAATCCCTGGAAGCGGGCAAGGACCTGGAATACGTAGCCGTATTCGAAGTGTTCCCTGAGTTCACCGTTGCCGGTTTTGACGGTATCACCGTCGAGCGTCTGAGCGCTGACGTGACTGACGCCGATCTGGACAAGATGCTGGAAATCCTGCGCAAGCAGAACACCCGTTTCGAAGTGGCCGATCGCGCTGCCCAGAACGAAGACCAGTTGAACATCGATTTCGTCGGCAAGGTCGACGGTGAAGTGTTCGCTGGCGGTTCCGCCAAGGGTACCCAGCTGGTTCTGGGCTCCGGCCGCATGATCCCAGGTTTCGAAGATGGCCTGGTTGGCGCCAAGGCCGGTGAAGAACGCGTTCTGAACCTGACTTTCCCAGAGGACTATCAGAACCTGGACCTGGCTGGCAAAACCGCCGAGTTCACCGTGACCGTCAACACCGTTTCCGAGCCAAAGCTGCCAGAACTGACTGAAGAGTTCTTCGCTCAATTCGGCATCAAGGAAACCGGTCTGGAAGGCTTCCGTGCCGAAGTTCGCAAGAACATGGAGCGTGAGCTGCGTCAGGCGATCAAATCCAAGGTCAAGAATCAGGTAATGGACGGTCTGCTGGCCACCAACCCGATCGAAGTGCCAAAGGCTCTGCTGTCCAACGAAGTTGACCGTCTGCGCGTGCAGGCTGTCCAGCAGTTCGGCGGCAACATCAAGCCTGACCAACTGCCGGCCGAGCTGTTCGAAGAGCAAGCCAAGCGCCGCGTAGTGCTGGGCCTGATCGTGGCTGAAGTGGTCAAGCAATTCGACCTCAAGCCAGACGAAACCCGCGTTCGCGAGATGATTCAGGAAATGGCTTCGGCCTACCAGGAGCCTGAGCAAGTTGTGTCCTGGTACTACAAAAACGACCAGCAACTGAACGAAGTTCGTTCGGTTGTGCTGGAAGAGCAAGTTGTGGATACTGTTCTGCAGAAAGCTAGCGTGACCGACAAATCGGTCTCTTACGAAGAAGCGGTCAAGCCGGTAGAAGCACCACAAGCCGACTGATCACTTTTGCGGTAAGAAGCAAACACCATAAGCCAGCCTTCGTGCTGGCTTATGCGTATTCAAGACATAACTATTTGGGAGTGACTGCAGAGCATGTTCCGTAATTCGTATATTCAGCAGAACTCTGATATCCAGGCCGCAGGCGGCCTGGTCCCGATGGTTGTCGAGCAGTCCGCTCGTGGCGAGCGCGCCTACGACATCTACTCGCGCCTGCTCAAGGAGCGAGTGATCTTTCTGGTTGGCCCGGTAGAGGACTACATGGCCAACCTGATCTGTGCGCAACTGCTGTTCCTTGAAGCGGAAAACCCGGACAAGGACATCCATCTCTATATCAACTCCCCGGGCGGTTCGGTGACGGCGGGCATGTCGATCTACGACACCATGCAGTTCATCAAGCCTAATGTATCGACCACCTGTATCGGTCAGGCGTGCAGCATGGGCGCGTTCCTGCTGACGGCCGG
Organism: Pseudomonas sp. PDM28; assembly: GCF_019219115.1. Lineage (NCBI taxonomy): Bacteria > Pseudomonadati > Pseudomonadota > Gammaproteobacteria > Pseudomonadales > Pseudomonadaceae > Pseudomonas > Pseudomonas sp. PDM28. The sequence continues at coordinate 171,685 of NZ_JAHUWG010000008.1, read as the reverse complement.
TGCCCAGGGCAAGCGTTACTGCCTGCCGAACTCGCGTGTGATGATTCACCAGCCACTGGGTGGTTTTCAGGGCCAGGCGTCGGATATCGAAATCCATGCCAAGGAAATCCTCTTCATTCGTGAGCGTCTCAACACGCTGATGGCCAAACACAGCGGGCGCACGCTTGAAGAAATCGAGCGCGATACCAACCGCGACAATTTCATGAGTGCGGAAGCCGCACGCGAGTACGGGTTGATCGACGAAGTGATCAGTCAGCGCCCTGCTTAAAATAAGCAGCTCAAAATAAGGTTGGTCGGCGGGTCCGATCACCTGCGGGCTTGAAAAAGCCCGCAATAGCCTTCATCTTGTGTTGCAAGCCTATCGGATTTGGATCGAACGAATGACTGACACCCGCAACGGCGAGGACAACGGCAAGCTGCTCTATTGCTCCTTCTGTGGCAAAAGCCAGCATGAAGTGCGCAAATTGATTGCCGGCCCCTCGGTCTTTATCTGCGACGAGTGCGTCGACCTGTGCAATGACATCATCCGCGAGGAGGTGCAGGAAGCACAGGCCGAAAGCAGCGCGCATAAATTGCCTTCGCCTAAAGAAATCAGCGGCATCCTTGATCAGTATGTGATTGGTCAGGAGCGTGCGAAAAAGGTTCTGGCCGTAGCGGTGTACAACCACTACAAGCGCCTGAATCAGCGTGACAAAAAGAATGACGACGTCGAACTCGGCAAGAGCAACATCCTGCTGATCGGCCCGACAGGCTCGGGTAAGACCCTGCTTGCCGAAACCCTGGCCCGCTTGCTGAACGTTCCGTTCACCATCGCCGACGCAACCACCCTCACCGAGGCGGGTTACGTGGGTGAAGATGTCGAGAACATCATTCAGAAGCTGCTGCAGAAATGCGACTACGACGTGGAAAAGGCCCAGATGGGCATTGTCTACATCGATGAAATCGACAAGATTTCGCGCAAATCCGACAACCCGTCGATCACCCGGGACGTTTCCGGTGAAGGCGTGCAGCAGGCCCTGCTCAAGTTGATCGAAGGCACGGTCGCTTCCGTTCCGCCTCAAGGTGGTCGCAAGCATCCGCAGCAGGAATTCCTTCAGGTCGACACCCGTAACATCCTGTTCATCTGCGGTGGTGCGTTCTCCGGTCTGGAAAAGGTTATTCAAAACCGTTCCACCAAGGGCGGTATCGGTTTCAACGCGGAAGTGCGCAGCAAGGAAGAAGGCAAGAAAGTCGGTGAGTCCCTGCGTGAAGTCGAGCCTGACGATCTGGTCAAGTTCGGTCTGATCCCGGAATTCGTCGGTCGTCTGCCGGTACTTGCGACGCTGGACGAGCTTGACGAGGCTGCGTTGATGCAGATCCTCACCGAGCCGAAAAATGCTCTGACCAAGCAGTATGCCAAGCTGTTCGAGATGGAAGGTGTTGACCTGGAATTCCGTTCCGACGCTCTGAAATCGGTCGCCAAGCGTGCCCTGGAGCGTAAAACCGGGGCCCGTGGCCTGCGTTCGATTCTCGAAGGTGTATTGCTCGACACTATGTATGAAATCCCCTCGCAATCGGAGGTGAGCAAAGTAGTGATCGATGAAAGCGTGATAGAAGGCAAGTCCAAGCCACTGTATATCTATGAAAACAGTGAGCCGACCGCCAAGGCCGCGCCAGACGCTTAAGCGTCACGCAGCTTGAACAAAGAAGGGGCCTTCGGGCCCCTTTTCTTTTGTGGGAGCGCGGCTTGCCCGCGAAGATAGCCTTGCAATCGACTATTTTCTGAAGCTGCCACAGATTGCGGGCCGCAATCGGACAATCTTTTAAGTGGTACTTTTTATCCGCTTGTTTTTTTTCAAGGCAACCCCCATCTTGGTTTCAAGCTTACTTCCATCTGTTTACGGCCTTACGGCCGCCGTAGAGGCGAAATCATGAAGACAACCATCGAATTGCCTCTCCTGCCATTGCGTGATGTCGTGGTTTATCCGCACATGGTTATCCCGCTGTTCGTGGGGCGCGAGAAATCCATCGAAGCCCTCGAGGCTGCGATGACGGGTGACAAGCAGATTCTTCTGCTGGCCCAGAGAAACCCGGCTGACGACGATCCCGGTGAAGAGGCTCTGTACCGCGTTGGTACGATTGCCACCGTTCTGCAGCTGCTGAAGCTGCCTGACGGCACGGTCAAGGTCCTGGTCGAAGGTGAGCAGCGGGGCGCCGTTGAGCGCTTCAGCGAAGTGGACGGCCACTGCCGTGCCGAAGTCTCCCTGATCGACGAAGTTGACGCACCAGAGCGCGAGTCGGAGGTATTCGTTCGTAGCCTGCTGTCGCAGTTCGAGCAATACGTGCAGTTGGGCAAGAAAGTCCCGGCTGAAGTCCTCTCGTCGCTCAACAGCATCGATGAACCTGGCCGCCTGGTGGACACCATGGCCGCGCACATGGCCCTGAAGATCGAGCAGAAGCAGGAAATCCTCGAAATCATCGATCTGTCGGCCCGGGTCGAGCACGTTCTGGCGTTGCTCGATGCCGAGATCGACCTGCTGCAAGTCGAAAAACGCATTCGCGGCCGCGTCAAGAAGCAAATGGAGCGCAGCCAGCGTGAGTACTACCTGAATGAGCAGATGAAGGCCATTCAGAAAGAGCTCGGCGACAGTGATGAAGGTCACAATGAAGTCGAAGAGCTGAAAAAACGTATCGATGCCGCCGGCCTGCCGAAAGACGCGCTGGCAAAGGCGACTGCCGAACTGAACAAGCTCAAGCAGATGTCACCAATGTCCGCGGAAGCGACCGTGGTGCGCTCGTACATCGACTGGCTGGTTCAGGTGCCGTGGAAGGCGCAGAGCAAGGTGCGCCTGGATCTGGCGCGTGCCGAAGACATTCTGGATGCCGATCACTATGGCCTCGAAGAAGTCAAAGAGCGCATCCTCGAATACCTCGCCGTGCAAAAGCGCGTGAAGAAGATTCGTGGTCCGGTGCTGTGCCTGGTCGGCCCTCCGGGGGTCGGTAAAACGTCCCTGGCGGAGTCGATTGCTCATGCCACCAACCGCAAGTTCGTACGCATGGCCCTCGGTGGCGTACGTGACGAGGCGGAAATTCGTGGTCATCGCCGTACTTACATCGGTTCGATGCCAGGAAGATTGATTCAAAAGATGACAAAAGTGGGCGTGCGCAACCCGCTGTTCCTGCTCGATGAAATCGACAAAATGGGCAGCGACATGCGCGGCGATCCGGCATCGGCGTTGCTGGAAGTGCTCGATCCCGAGCAGAACCACAACTTCAACGATCACTATCTGGAAGTCGATTACGACCTGTCCGATGTGATGTTCCTGTGCACTTCGAACTCGATGAACATTCCGCCGGCGCTGCTGGACCGGATGGAAGTGATCCGTCTGCCGGGCTACACCGAAGACGAGAAGATCAACATCGCCGTGAAGTACCTTTCGCCGAAGCAGATCACTGCCAACGGTTTGAAAAAAGGCGAGCTGGAATTCGACGCCGAAGCGATTCGCGACATCATTCGCTACTACACCCGTGAAGCCGGTGTGCGTGGCCTTGAGCGGCAGATTGCCAAGGTTTGCCGCAAGGCCGTCAAGGAACATGCGCTGGAAAAACGCTTCTCGGTGAAGGTCACCGCAGACATGCTGGAGCACTTCCTGGGCGTGCGTAAATTCCGCTATGGCCTGGCCGAGCAGCAGGATCAGATCGGCCAGGTGACCGGGTTGGCGTGGACTCAGGTGGGTGGCGAACTGCTGACCATCGAAGCCGCTGTGGTACCGGGCAAGGGCCAGTTGATCAAGACCGGTTCCCTGGGTGATGTGATGGTCGAGTCGATCACGGCCGCGTTGACCGTTGTTCGCAGTCGGGCGAAGAGCCTGGGCATTCCCCTGGACTTCCATGAGAAGCGCGACACGCACATCCATATGCCTGAAGGGGCGACCCCGAAAGACGGCCCTAGCGCTGGCGTGGGCATGTGTACGGCCCTGGTTTCGGCATTGACCGGCATTCCGGTGCGGGCGGATGTCGCCATGACCGGCGAAATCACCTTGCGCGGCCAGGTGCTGGCTATTGGCGGCTTGAAAGAAAAACTGCTGGCGGCACATCGTGGCGGGATCAAGACCGTGATCATTCCTGAAGAGAATGTGCGCGATCTCAAAGAGATTCCGGACAATATCAAGCAGGATCTACAGATTAAACCGGTTAAATGGATTGACGAGGTCCTGCAAATTGCGTTGCAATACGCGCCGGAGCCCTTGCCGGACGTGGCTCCGGAGATAGTCGCGAAGGATGAGAAACGCGACGCGGATTCTAAGGAAAGAATTAGCACGCATTAGTACGTATTTGCCTGGGGGGCTTCCTTGACAGTTTTTTAGAGCCCTTGTTATAAAGCGGCTCTTAAGTGTCTGTAGGCCATTCAGCACTCGTTTTTGCTTTCACCAAAAAAACTTAGAATCATACTCAAATAGATATAAGGGGACTTAGAGTGAACAAGTCGGAACTGATTGATGCTATCGCTGCATCCGCTGATATCCCGAAAGCTGCTGCTGGCCGTGCGCTGGACGCTGTAATCGAATCCGTCACTGGCGCTCTCAAGGCTGGCGACTCTGTTGTTCTGGTTGGTTTCGGTACCTTCTCCGTAACCGATCGTCCAGCTCGCATCGGTCGTAACCCACAGACCGGTAAGACGCTGGAAATCGCAGCAGCCAAAAAACCAGGTTTCAAAGCCGGTAAAGCACTGAAAGAAGCTGTCAACTAAGTTCGATTCAGGTTTTTACCCATCCGGGTCGGGGTCATGCCTGACTTGGCAGCGGAGCGGCAGTCCTGACTGCAGGTCGCCGGTTCAAGACACCAAGGGTCGCCAGTTCGAGTCCTTGATCCGCTCCGCCAGTTACGAGAAGGCGCATCCTCGGATGCGCCTTTCTTCTATCCGGATTCTACCCACGCTCCACGGTTGCCTAATTTTGAAGTTCAACCGTTTCTGGGGGACGCATGCTGCAGAATATCAGGGACAATTCACAAGGCTGGATTGCCAAGACTATTATCGGGGTCATCGTTGCACTGATGGCCTTGACCGGTTTCGACGCCATTTTTCAGGCCACGACGAGCAAGAATGAGGCGGCGAAGGTCAATGGTGAAGAAATCAGCCAGAACGAGCTGAGCCAGGCGGTCGATATGCAACGCCGCCAGCTCATGCAACAGCTGGGCAAGGATTTCGATGCTTCCTTGCTGGATGAAAAAATGTTGCGCGAATCGGCCCTCAAGGGCCTGATCGATCGCAAGCTGCTGCTGCAAGGCGCAGAACAATCGAAGTTTGCCTTTTCCGAAGCGGCACTTGATCAGGTCATCCTGCAAACACCGGAATTTCAGGTTGATGGCAAGTTCAGCTCCGAGCGTTTCGACCAGGTGATTCGCCAGCTTGGCTATACCCGCATGCAATTCCGCCAGATGCTGGCTCAGGAAATGCTGATTGGCCAGCTGCGTGCCGGTCTGGCCGGTAGCGGTTTCGTCACCGATGCGCAGGTGCTGGCATTTGCCCGTCTGGAAAAACAGACCCGCGATTTCGCTTCGCTGAACATCAAGGCTGACCCGGCGGCTGTGAAGCTGACCGACGAAGAGGTCAAGGCCTATTACGACGAACACGCCAAGGAATTCATGACGCCGGATCAGGTGGTCATCGATTACCTCGAGTTGAAGAAGGCTTCCTTCTTCGACCAGGTCAGCGTCAACGACGAAGATCTGCAAGCGGCCTATCAGAAAGAAATCGCGAACCTGTCCGAGCAACGCCGGGCTGCGCACATTCTGATTGAAGTGAACGACAAGACCACCGAGGCGCAAGCCAAGGCGAAGATCGAAGAGATCCAGGCCCGTCTGGCCAAGGGTGAGCAGTTCGAGGCACTGGCCAAGGAGTTCTCCCAGGATCCGGGTTCGGCAAACAATGGCGGTGACCTGGGTTATGCCGGTCCTGGCGTCTACGATCCTGCGTTCGAAAAAGCCCTGTATTCGTTGGCCAAGGACCAGGTTTCGGCGCCGGTTCGCACCGACTTCGGTTTCCACCTGATCAAGCTGTTGGGTGTGGAAGCACCTGAAGTGCCAACCTTCGCCAGCCTGAAAGACAAGCTGACCCGTGCTCTGAAAACCCAGCAGGTCGAGCAGCGTTTCGTTGAGGCGAGCAAGCAACTGGAAGACGCCTCGTTCGAAGCGTCCGATCTGGCTCAACCGGCGCAGGACCTGAAACTGACCGTACAGACGTCCAAGCCGTTCGGCCGCGAAGGCGGTGAGGGTATTGCAGCCAACCGCGCCGTGATCACTGCCGCGTTCAGCCCGGAAGTCCTGGATGAGGGTGCGAACAGCACCGCCATCGAGCTCGATCCGGAAACCGTGGTCGTGGTGCGTGCCAAGGAGCACCTGAAGCCTTCGCAGCTGCCGCTGGAAAGCGTTGATGCGGCCATCCGCGGGCAACTGGCCAAGGAGCACGCCAGCGCCGATGCCAAGACCAAGGCTGAAGCCTTGATCGCCAATCTGCGCGATGGCAAGACCCCGCTGGATCAGGCCGTCGACGGCCAGGCGTGGAAAGTCACCGAGGCGGCGACTCGCGCTCAGGAAGGGGTTGATCCTGCCGTGCTGCAAGCGCTGTTCCGCATGGCGAAGCCGGCGGCCAAGGATAAGCCGACCTTCACCAGCGTGACGCTGGCGGATGGCAGCCTGATGATCGTGCGCCTCAATGGCGTGAACGAAGCCGCGGCGCCTACCGATGAAGAGAAAGCGCAGTACCGTCGCTACCTCGCGTCGCGCATCGGCCAGCAAGACTTTGCGGCGTATCGCAAGCAGCTGGAAAGCCAGGCGGACATCAAGAAGTACTGATGCCTGACCAGGTTTGGCGCGACACAGGAGACCCCGGCCGAAACGCCGGGGTCTTTTTGTTTGGCCGTACGTCATTTGCCGCGGTGACTTTTACGCAAAACCGCGGTCAATCAGCCTGTAACCGTTTTAAGACACGATCGATGCTCCGCTAAGCATCGATCTGTTGCACAATACGCCCCGAACCGTTTTCCTCAGGATGTTCAATGTTTAAATCATTTCCCATGCGGATTGTCGGCGTGGCTGCCGTGCTGGCCGTTGCAGCCGGTTGTTCATCGAACAAGGCTGCCATCTACGAGCATGAGAACTTCGACGATTCCGGCACCTTTTCCCGTAACTATCCGGTCACCGATATCCAGAGCTGTGAAGCCGCCCGCCGCGCCTTGCTCAGCCAGGGTTACATCATCACCAGCAACGATCCGAAGCTGGTCAGCGGTCACAAGAGCTTCCAGCAGACCGGCGAAAACCACATGGAGATCAGTTTCAGTGTGGTCTGTGCCGATGACGGTAGCGAGGGGCACCACGCGACCATGTTCGCCAACGCCCTGCAGGATCGTTATGCGCTGAAGAAAACCAACAACTCCGCCAGTCTTGGTGTGGGTGTGCTGGGCTCGGTGTCGATGCCGATCGGCTCCTCTGACGACTCGATGGTGAAGGTCGCCAGCGAAACCGTCTCGTCTGCCAAGTTCTACGAGCGTTTCTTTGCGCTGGTCGAGCTGTTCCTGCCGCCGGAAGCGAAAAAGGCTGCGCACATCACCGAAAAGCCGAAAACAGACCTGGGCATGCCTGAAGCCCAGGTGGCACCGGCTCCTCTGGCGCCTGCCGCAACCACTGCGCCGGCCGCACAGCCAACCCCGTCAACCCCGGCGCCTGCTCCAGTGGAACCCACTCCAACGGTCTCTGAACCGGTCATGCCGCCGCCTGAAGCGGCACCGATTACCCCGGTTCAGAACCTGGATCCGGCACCGTCGATGGAAACCATCACGCCACCGGCAAATCCGACCGACATGCCGCCGCCGAGCGAGGCGATTCCGGCAATGCCTGTCACCGGCCAGTGATCGTTCTCGCTACGGGATCGGCCAACGAGTCACGATCCCGTAGCGAGCGCATCGATTGATCCGCGTCAAACAAGGCCGCTTTCCTGCGGCCTCCTGCGAAAAAAACCAATGATAAATTCCTGACCAACTGCTACGTTTTATTCAGTAGCGACGGAGTGTCGTGTCCGCGTCATTTTTCCTTCACGCGGGCACTTTATGCTCAAGGGGCTGGTCATTTATTCAAGCGTTTTCAATGCATGTCGGGGGATTCAACAATGGACGATTATCAAGAAGAACTGCTCGAGTACCAGGCGTTCGAACTGGACCCGCCGGAGCCGGCGGAAGACGCTACCGAGCTGTAGGCATCAGGCGGACTGGCGATGACTGCGGCGAAATTCGCCGGGTGTCTGCCCGTTCCAGCGTTTGAATGCGCGTTGAAACGCTTCGGCTGAGGCAAAGCCCAGCAGGTAGGCGATTTCCCCGAACGCCAGTTCGGTGTCGCGTATGTAGGTCATGGCCAGGTCGCGACGGGTTTCATTGAGGATTGCGCGAAATTGCGTGCCTTCCTCGGCAAGTTTGCGGCGCAGGGTCCAGGTGGGCAGCTTCAGGCGTGCCGCCACTTCTTCCAGGTCGGGCTCCCGGCCACCATTGAGCAGGGGGCCCAGCAGCGCGATGATGCGCTCACGCAGGCTGCGGGTGCGTGTCAGTTGTTCCAGCTCCTGCTCACACAGTTGCAGCAAATGCCGCCAGGTGCTCGGGCAATGCTCGGGGTTGCGCTGGGCGAGGCTTGCCAGGCTCAAGCGCAGTTGGTTGCGTTCGCTGCCAAACTGGATCGGACAGTCACCCAGCGCGTCATAGGCCGCGCGGTAATCGGGTTCGTCGAATTCGATCTCGATACGTTCAGCGCGTAGCGGGTTGGCGCTGACGCTGGATAATTGCTGCAACCAGCCGGCAATGATCGAATCCACCACGAAGCGGTTGTAGGCGTTGTAGGGGCTGATCGAATAGAAACGCAGCCAGGCGCCCTGGGCATCTTCGTGAAAGCTTGATTGGCCGCGATAATTGGAGCCGTACAAGGCTTCGAAGCGGATCAGGCAGCGCGCGGCTTCACGTACCGTGGGCGCCTGCGCGGCGGTGACCCCTGCGAGGCCGATCTGGCTCAGGCGACTGAGCTGACCCATGCGCAAGCCAAGGGCCGGGTTGTCGGTCAGTTGAATGGCGCCGTGGCCCAGGCGCATGTAGCGCGGTATTGACAGGCGGGCACCGGCTTCGCTCAGTCGCGCTGCATCGAGGCCGTATTGATCGAGCAGTGGCTGCGGATCGACGCCATGGCTGCGCACGGCATCGGCCAGGCTATGAACAAAGCCCACCGACAGATCGCCCAGGCGCATCGGCTGCGGTTTCATGGCTTACAACCAGAGGTTCAGCAAACGCGCACCCTGGGCGTTGCCGTCGGCAAACTGCTGGCCGTTGCGGCTGAGAAAACTGTGCCCGGCGCTGCCCTGATCCCAGAATTGCCCCCGCAGGAACACGCTCATGCCCGCGACAGCCTGACTGGCCGGTACCCGGGTCGTCAGGGTCAGGCGCTGCCAGGCCAGGCCTTCGCTGACTTCTCCGGGCTTGAGGTTGACCGACGCCGGCTCCGATAACCCCCTGTAGCCACGCCACGGCTGCTCCCAGGTGCCACGGCCTGGAACAAAGGCCGGTACCGCAACCAGCTGTACACGCTGGTCGTTGAGCTTGAGGTAGTTTTCCGGGTACCAGCTGTCGTGTCCGATCAATACGCCCAACTTGCCTGCGGGGGTATCCACGACATTAAGCGAGTGTTCGGCGTTCGCCTTGATCCCGTTCTGTTCTGCGAAGAACGGGTGCATCTGGCGCTGGGGCTGGCCGATCGGCAGGCCATCGTTGTTGAACACCACGCTGCTGTTATAAAGCGCGCCGCGACCGATTTTCAAGGTGCCGTCGATGATGCTCGGTTCGGGCAGCACGATGGAGCCCGCGACCAGCGTCACGTGGAACTCCCTGGCCAATCCACCGAACAATGCCTGGTAGTCTCTGGCCATCGCCTTGGCTTTCATGCGCAGGTGGGCATCGTCCAGACGGTTGCCGCCCTCGGCGCTGATCAACGCTTTGGCGAACTTCAGGGGGTTGCTCACCGCCAGCCAGTTCATGGCCTCCTTGAGGGTGCTGGCCTGATACAGCTCATCTTTTTCGCCGCTGACCATCAGCCACGTGCCGACGTGTTCCGGCAGCACGACGACGGTCTTGCCGTTCAACAAACCCTGGTCCCGGGCCGCTTGCAGATAGGCCGCGAGTTTGCGGTGCAAACGTTCGGGGCTTTGATAATCGGTAGGAAACAGTTCGGGCTGAATGCCCAGCAGATTGCCACGATCGGCAGGCGTACCCTGGTCGACAGCCAGGTTGATCCGCAGGTCCGAAAGGTAATGCCCCACCGGCCTGTCTGCGGCCCACATCGCGTAGGTCGTGAGGGCGGCGAGCAATGCCATGGAGAATGTCAGGTACAAAAGTTTGCGCATGGGGACACAGTTTACAGCCTGGAGCCGGGCGTGGCTTTTGATTTGGAACCGGATCGAGCATAAAGGGAATCAAGGGCCAGGTGGGCAAATTTCAACGCTGACGGTTTTTTGCGGTCGGCGGCTTTTCTGCATCGATAGGCGGCAATGAATGACCGGGTTAAACGCCAAGGGAGTTGGCGGGGAGGGGGCACCGGTCAGCCACCCTTTTGCTCGACCGGCCGGCAGGTGAACGTTATTTGGTGACCAGCAGTTCCGGGCCGAGGTAGTTGTTGATCTGGTCGATATCGTCGTCGCCCAGGCTGCCCACCGAAGAAGCCAGACGCAGACGCGACAGCAAATAGCGCACTTTGGCCTCGAACAGATCGTGACGTGCAACAAAGAGCAGTTCTTCGGCATTGAGGACGTCCGAGTTGGTGCTGGTGCCGCCTTCCTTGAAGCCCTTGCGTGTCGATACCAGTGAGCGTTCGTTGGACACTACGGCCTTTTCCAGGGCGCGAATGCGTTTGGCGCCACTCAGTATGCCTTGATACTCACGGGTGGTTCCGGTGATGACTTCCTGACGCGCGGCGTCAAGCTCATCCAGGGCCTTGTCGCTATTGGCACTGGCCTGGCGTGTCAACGCGCTGACGCCGCCACCGCTGTACAGCGGGATATTGACTTCCAGTCCGATCGAGCCGTAGTGGTTGCGTTGGTTCAGCTCGGAAAGTGATTGGCTTTCACCCGCGGTGTAGCCGGCAATGAAATCCAGTGTTGGCCAGTGGCCGGCGCTGGCACGCTTCACTTCTTCTGCGGCAAGGTCGCGGCTATAGCGGCGCGCATGGATCAGCGGGCTGTCGGTCTGGGCTTTGACCAACCAGTCCTGCAGGTTGCTCGGCAGCAGCGGCGGTGTATCGAAGCTCGGACGCAAGGTGGTCAGGGATTCCGGAGTTTCACCGATGTATTCCTCAAGCTTGGCGCGCGCGTTGACCAGGTTGTCCTGTGCTTCGATCAGTTCGGCTTCGGCGAGATCGCGGCGGGCGGCCGACTCGTCGATGTCGGTGACGGTGCCGGCGCCCAGCTCCATGCGCCGTTTCGCCGAGGCGAGTTGTTCATCGAAGGCGTTCAGTTTGGACTTGGCCAGGGTGATGGTTTCGCTGGCCAGGAGCACGTCGAAATAACTTTCGGCCAGGCGCACCGCGGCGTCCTGGCTCTTGGCATCAAATACCGCGTTACTGTAGTCGGCACGTTGCTGACCCTGGCGGTACTCGGCCATCTTCTGCTTGTTGAACAGCGGCTGGCGCAGGCGCACGTTGGCACCCTTGGAGTCGTAGTGCAGATCCCTCTCGATGCCGCTCTGGCTTTGAGAGCCATTGACCTTGTTGTCGTAGGCCGACGCATTGATCTGCGGCAGCAGGCCGGCCTTGCCGATGGCGCGGTTTTCGCCGCCGGCTTCTTTTTCATGCACGGCGGCCTGGTAGATAGGCCCTTGGTACTGCAACAGGTCCCAGGCTTGCTTGAGGTCCATTGCGTCAGCCGGCAGGGCCAACCCCAGCAGGCAGAAGAGCATGCAATGACGTTCCATTTCATTGTTCCTTGAATGAGCTGTCCACGCGTTCGAGCATTGGTTTAAGAAGATAGCTCATCAAGTTGCGTTCGCCCGTCTTGATGGTGACGCTGGCGGGCATGCCGGGGCGAATGTGATTGGTGCCAAGCAGGTTCATGCCGTCGGGTGTGACTTCCACCTGGGCCAGGTAGAAGGGTTGCTTGCTTTCCTCGTCCATCAGGCGGTCGGCGGAGATGGTCAGCACGCGGCCGGGAATGTTGGGCGTCCTGGCATGGTTGAAGGCCGGGAAGGAAATGTCCACGGGCAGGCCGGGGACCATCTTGTCGATGGCCTGCACGGGAATCATCGCGTCGACCTGCAGCGGTTCGTTGAGCGGAACGATTTCCATGATCTTGAAGCCGGGCTGAATGACCCCGCCGACGGTGGCAATGCTCAGGCCCTGGACCATGCCATCGATGGGCGAGCGAATCACCGTGTGGGTCACTTCATAGTCGAGCGCGCGCAGGCGGTCGGCCAGGGTAGTGTTTTCCTTGGCGGTTTCAGTCAGCTGCGATTCGACTTCCTTGAGGTAATCGTGCTGGCGCTGCAGGATGCGCAGCTTGATTTCAGTAGTCTGGCTACGCACACGGGCGATGTTGTTGAGGTTCTCGGCCTGGCCAGCGGACAGGTCCGCGTTGCTGCGCTCCAGTTCGAGCAGGCGGTTGCGCGGCACATAGCCTTCAGCCGACAGCACGCGGGTGCCTTGCAGTTCCTGGTTGAGGAAACCGATCTGCGAGGCGCGTGCACTGTAGACCTGCTGCAGGCCCTTGAGCTGCACTGCCGATGCTGCCAGGTTCTCCTGCAGGATGCTGATTTCGCCAGCGAGTCCGGCGCGGCGGGTGTCGAGCAGGCGCTGCTGCAGGTCCATGGCGGCCTCCAGGCGGTAGTCACCCTTGAAGCGCTTGAGCAGTTCGGGATCGTAGGTCACCACATCGCGACCGTCCCGTTCCGCTTCCAGGCGGTTTTCCACGGTCTTGCTGACGATGTACTGGGCGCTGATCGCACCTTCTTCGGCAGTGGCCCGCAACGAATCGAGGCGGACCACTTCCTGTCCTTTTTTCACTAAATCGCCTTCGCGAACGAGAATGGCCTCCACGGTACCTCCGGTGAGGTGCTGTACGGCTTTGCGATTGTTGGTGACTTTGACCGTGCCGGTCGCGACCACGCCGGCATCCAGCGGTGCCAGCCAGGACCACAGGAGGAAGCCGCCGAAGCCGGCGAGCACCAGCCACACGCCCCATCGCGCAGGTCTGCCGACGTCCAGATCCACCATGCTGCGGGGATCGGCAGGAATCATCTCGGTGTGTTGGCTCATTTGCATGATCGGTCACTCCCGTGCTTTGACGGAGGCCAGCGGAGTCGACGCGCCTGCAGGCATCACACTGGCCTTGCGCAGCGCTGCGAATACTTCATCGCGCGTGCCAAGCATCTGCACGCCGCCGTCACGCAGCATCAGCACCTTGTCGACGGCGCAGAGTACGTTGGGACGGTGGGAAATCAGGACGACGGTGGCACCACGGCCCTTGAGTTCGGCCAGCGCATCGACCAGGGCCTTTTCGCCGATGTCATCGAGGTTGGCGTTCGGCTCATCCAGCACGATCAGATTGGGCTCGCCATACAGTGCGCGGGCCAAGGCAATACGCTGTTTCTGTCCACCGGAAAGCGGGCTGCCATCGGTGCCCAGGCGGGTGTCATAACCCTGCGGAAAACGCAGGATCATCTCGTGCACCCCAGTGATCTTGGCGGCGCGGATGACCGCTTCGCTGTCCACTTCGCCAAAGCGCGCAATGTTGTCGGCGATGTTGCCCTCGAACAGCTCGACGTCCTGTGGCAGGTAGCCGAGCCAGGGCCCCAGTTCGCCTTTGTTCCAGGTGAATATGTCCGCGCCGTCCAGGCGCACCTTGCCGGCCTGCGCCGGCCAGACTCCGACCAGCAGGCGGGCGAGGGTGGATTTGCCCGAGGCGGACGGGCCGATGATGCCAAGGCTTTCACCGGGGACCAGGCTGAAGCCCACACCGCGCAGAATCGTGTTGGTGGTACCAGGGGCACCGGCATACACATTTTCCACCGCCAGCATGCCCTGCGGCCGCTGCAGCGACATGCTCGGTGGCCGGCGTGGATAGTCGTGCAGCATTTCGTTGAGCCGGGCCCAGGCCGAGCGGCAACCGAGCAGTTGCTTCCACGAGGCGATGACTTGTTCCACCGGACCCAGTGCACGGCCGGTGAGGATCGAACAGGCAATCATCATCCCCGGGGTGATCTTGCCTTCGATCGCCAGCAGTGCGCCGGCGCCGAGGATCAGTGATTGCAGCGTGATACGCACGAAGCGCCCGGTGCTGCTGATCAAGGCGGCGCGGTCGGAGGCCAGGGTCTGCATTTCCAGAATGCGCAAATGGCTTTGGAACCAGCGCTTGCTGATCGACGGCAGCATGCCCATGGCCTCGATGACCTCGGCATTGCGCAGGTTGTTGTTGGCATATTGGGCGGAGGACATGGCGGCCTGATTGGCTTCGGCCAGGGGTTTCTGCGTCGCCTTTTCAGTGAGGTAAGCCAGGCCCATCAGAATCAGGGAACCGATCAGCGTGAGCAGTCCGAGCAGCGGGTGGATCAGATAGGCGACCAACAGGTAGATCGGCGTCCACGGTGCATCGAAGAACGCGAACAGGGAATTGCCGGTGACGAACTGGCGAACCTGGGAGAGGTCTTGCAGGGCCTGGGCCGGATTGCCCCCGGCGCGGCTCAGGTTGCGTTCGAATGCCGCGTTGAAAATGCGTCGGTTGAGTTCCATGTCGAGGCAGTTGCCGACCCGGATCAGCACCTTGGTGCGGACCATTTCCAGGGTGGACATCAGCAAGAAAAGACCCACCACCAGCACCGTCAGCATCGTCAGTGTCGTGACGTTGCGACTGACCAGGGCTCGATCATAGACCTGCAGCATATAAACGGCTGGCGTCAACATCATGACGTTTATGACGCCGCTGAACGCCGCCAGCATGTAAAAGCTGCGGCGCATGCGAAAAAGGGCGTCGGACAGTTCGGAACGGATGCTCGGCTGTTTGGGCATGGTGATCCTCCCACTTCGAAAAGGCGGTTGCCCTTGGGGCGCAACAGCTAACAGTAAATGTAGTCCCTTAAACGACTTATGCACGCGCAGGCTGGTCGCTCTGTGGATGGCGAGTCTTCCGAAATCTCTGCGTTGCTCCCTTATGCAGGAGCGTAGGTCGCGCCGAATCACTCCGAAATAACATTTCGCTCTATACCTGCACTCAACTTTCTATATGTCTTTTAAAAACAGCTAGTTGTGATCACCAAACACCAGTCGTCTGTTTTAACGACGTAATATTGACAAAGATTTGCTATGGAACTTTAGTCTTAGTTATCGGGGGGCCCGCCCGCCTGAAGCTTGTCATCGTTTTGGCAACGCAAGGTGCGGTGATTTCCCGGAAGGAGCAGAGCATGTCGATCATTGCGTTCTTTTGCAGAGTGAAGGGGCTTTCCAGCCAGTTTGCCTTTACCTCCTGTTTCCATGGCCCGCCCAGGGCGCGTACTCGCTCTGCCTGACCGTTCGGCGAGCCATTCACTACGCGAATTCCAGGCGCGTATCCCGGGTCCCGGGTAACGCCAGCTCTCTCGCTAGAAAACAAGACCAACAAACTGCACAAGCCAGCACGTGACTTGGCGCGGATGGACCTTCTCGTCCCGCGCCTTTACCCAGACAGATCGAGGGCAATCCAAAATGGCCAATTTCAACAAGTCGGACCTGGAGTTCATCCTCAAGCAAATCTTCATCGCAGAAGCGAATGCCGACGGCGCCAGCCTCAGTGATTTGCTTCCCAACAGTCAGGTGCCATTCGGCCTGCGTACCGTCGATGGCAGCTTCAATAACCTGGTCACCGGCCAGAGTGAATTTGGCGCCGCGGACAACGCCTTCCCGCGCCTGCTTGATCCTTCCTTTCTATCGCCGGCATACGCCGGGACCGGGACGGTGATCGACCCGCAACCACGGATTATCAGTAACCTGGTCGTCGACCAGACCGCCAACAACCCGGCGGCCTATGCCGCAGCTTTCGACCCGGGCCTGGACGGTGTGCTCAACTTCGGCACGGCGGGTAATGACGACGTACTCAAGGATGGCGTACAGATAGTCTCCAGCCCCGGTCTGGATGGGGTGTTTGGCACGGCCGATGACAAGGACGTGTTCTTCATGCCCAACGTGTCGCCGGACGCCGGCCTGACCGCCAGTTTCAACTCGTGGATGACCTTCTTCGGCCAGTTCTTCGACCACGGTCTCGACCTGGTCACCAAGAGCGCTACCGACGTCGTGTTTATTCCGCTGCAGCCGGACGATCCATTGTTCGTACCGGGCAGCCCGACCAACTTCATGGTGCTGTCACGTGCGGTGCGTACCGCTGGCGCGGACGGAGTAATCGGCACGGCCGATGATGGCCAGCCCAACACCACTTCGCCGTTCGTGGACCAGAGCCAGACCTACAGCTCGCACCCGTCGCATCAGGTGTTCCTGCGTGAGTACGTGCTCAACGCCGCAGGCGATCCTGTTGCAACAGGACGCTTGATTACCAACCGCGATCTCGGCGCCGACGGCGTATTCGGCACTGCCGATGATGGCGCCGGTGATGGCATGGCGACCTGGAAGGTGGTCAAGGCCCAGGCCCGTGACATGCTCGGCATCGACCTGACTGACGCCGATGTACACAATGTTCCGCTGCTGGCAACCGATGCTTACGGCAACTTCATCCGTGGTCCGAACGGCATGCCGCAAGTGGTGATTCGCATCAGCAACGGTGCCGACGGCATCGCCGGGACGGCTGATGACGTCACTCAACTGGTCGAAGGCAACCGGGCTGCTCCGATCAGCCTGGCCAACGCCGTGAGCACCGGGCATGCCTTCCTCGACGACATCGCCCACAATGCCGCGCCGGTCGTCGTCGGCGGGGTTCTGCAGGCGGATGCCGACATCGCTGTCGGCAATGCGCAGCCCGTTGGCCCGACCGGCAACAACCTGACCTATGACAACGAATTGCTCGACGCCCACTACATCGCCGGCGACGGCCGGGTCAACGAGAACATCGGCCTGACCACCGTGCACCATGTGTTCCACTCCGAGCACAACCGCCTGGTCCAGCAGTCCAAGGACACCATCCTTGCCTCCGGCGACCTGGCCTTCCTCAATGAGTGGCTGGCTGACGACGTGACCGCGATACCGACTACACCCGCCGAGATCGCGGCGCTGGTGTGGGACGGCGAACGCCTGTTCCAGGCCGCCAAGTTCGGTACCGAGATGCAGTATCAGCACCTGGTGTTCGAAGAGTTCGCGCGGACCGTTCAGCCGCAGATTGACGAATTCCTTGCACCCAACGGTTATGACACCTCGATCAACCCGGCAATCCTCGCCGAGTTCGCCCACGTGGTGTACCGCTTCGGCCACTCGATGTTGACTGAGACCGTCGATCGCTTTGACCCTGCGTTCAATCCGCTGCTCACTGACCCGGCTAATCCAGACTCGCAAATGGGGCTGATCGCGGCCTTCCTCAACCCGCTGGCGTTCGCCGGTAGCGGGGTGACTGCGGACGAGGCGGCAGGGGCGATCATTCGCGGTGTGACCCGCCAGGTCGGCAACGAGATCGATGAGTTCGTCACCGAAGCGTTGCGCAACAACCTGCTTGGCCTGCCGCTCGATTTACCGGCCCTGAACCTGGCGCGTGGTCGCGACACTGGCATTCCCACCTTGAATGAGGCGCGGCGTGAGTTCTATGCCTCAACCGGTGACAGCCAACTCAAGCCATACATCAGTTGGGCTGACCTGGCGGACAGCCTCAAGCACCCCGAGTCACTGGTCAACTTCATCGCGGCCTTTGGTACGCATAGCACGATCACGGCGGCGACCACGCTGGCAGACAAACGCGCTGCAGCCTTGGCGCTGGTACTCGGTGGTGCGGGTTCGCCGGCTGACCGCCTGGACTTCCTCAACAGCACCGGTGCCTATGCCAACGTAACGACGGCCGGCAAGGACGGGATTCTGGGTACTGCAGATGACCAGACAGGTGTGACGATCACAGGCGTCGACGACATCGACTTCTGGGTCGGCGGCCTCGCCGAACAGAAAATGCCGTTCGGCGGCATGCTCGGCTCGACGTTCAACTTCGTGTTTGAAACCCAGATGGAAGCGTTGCAGAACGGCGACCGCTTCTACTACCTGTCGCGTACCGCGGGCCTGAACTTCGGCACTGAGCTTGAGAACAACTCCTTTGCCAAGCTGATCATGCTCAATAGCGATGTCACCCACCTGTCGAACACCGTGTTCCTGACGCCGACGTTCACCCTCGAGGTGAATCAGGCCAATCAGTTCACCGGCCTGGGTGTAGCCGGCCGCGATGATCCGACAGGCGGCATCATGATCAACGGCGTGGAAGTCGTATCGCTGGTGATTCGTGACAACCCCGACACTGTCGGTCCGGACACCAATTATCTGCAGTACACCGGTGAAGACCATGTCGTCATGGGCGGCACCGCCGGCAATGACATCATCATCTCCGGTGAAGGCGATGACACCCTTTACGGCGACGGCGGCAACGACCGTCTCGAAGGCGGTGCCGGGAACGATGCGGTGCTGGGCGGTGATGGCGATGACATCATCAGCGACTCGTTCGGCGACAACCGCCTGGAAGGTAATGCCGGTAACGATGTGATCGTGGCCGGCAGCATGCTGGTTGCTGGCAACCTGATCCTGGGTGGCGACGGCCAGGACTTCATCATCACCACCGAAGACATCACCACCACCTTCGGCGGCCAGGGTGACGACTTCATCCTCGGTGCCAAGACCAACCTGCCTCCAACCGGCAACGAAGGTGATGACTGGATCGAGAAGGGCACCCAGGACGGTGCGCCTGGCGATAACTTCTCGCCATTGCTCAATGACGATGTGATCGGCAACGACATCTTTGTCGGCGGTGGTGGCTTCGACGAAATGATCGGCGAGGGTGGCGACGACATCTTTGTCGGCAGCGATGCCCAGGACAAGATGGACGGCATGTCCGGCTTCGACTGGATCACCTACAAGAACGACAACATCGGCGTGACCGCTGACCTGCGCCTGGCCGCGCTGGCGCAGCCACACGGCAATACGCCAAACCAGAACACCGGTGTGTTCAATCCGGTCGGCGCCTCGCCGGCCTCGATTCTCGACCGTTTTGCCGAGGTCGAGGGTTTGTCCGGTTCGAGTTTCGGCGATGTGCTCAAAGGTGATGATGTTGATGCGGTCACAATCGTCAACCACGGTGGTGCCACGGGCGGTGCGCTGACCAATGTGGCGTTGATCCGCGGACTGGACCAGTTCCTGGCCGATGCCGGCTTGCCGGTCACCGGCTTTGCCACTGGCAACATCATCCTCGGCGGCGATGGCAGTGATCTGATCGAAGGTCGCGGTGGCGATGACCTGATCGACGGCGACAAATGGATCAACGTCAGGATTGCCGTTTATGATCCGGCCGACGTCAACCATACCGGTCCCGAAATCGCCTCCTTCGACAGCATGGTCGATATGATTCCGCTCATGCTGGACGGTTCCATTAACCCCGGTCAGCTCAAGGCCGTGCGGGAAATCCTGCCCGGCACTTCGACCGGCGGGGCGGCCTTCGACACTGCCATTTACTCCGGGCTTCAGAGCGAGTACACGGTGACCGTCGACGATCGCGGTACCGCCGATCTGGCGGACGACGTCTATACCGTGACAGACAGCGTAGCGGGCCGTGACGGCGCCGATACCCTGCTGCATATCGAACGCCTGCAGTTCGCCGATAACCAGCAAGTGCTGGTGGACGGGCTCAATGCCCAACCGACCGGCAGTCCGACTATCACCGATGGCAACGGCGGCGCGATCGTCGTGGGCGACACGCTGACTGTCAGCGTGGCCGGGCTGCGCGATGCCGACAACATCACGGCGGGTAATCCGCTGGGCTTGATCAACAGCTCCGTGTCCTACTACTGGCAGTTCGAGGCAACTCCCGGCAGCGGCATTTTCGAGGACATCATCCTGTTGCCGGCCGGTGACCTGGCGTTCCAGAGTGCCGATGGCACCTCGTTCAAGGTCTCTCCCGACCTTGCCGGGCTATCGTTGCGGGTCAAGGCGATCTACCAGGATGCCCATGGCACCACTGAAATGATGTACTCGCAGCCGACCTCCGTGGTGGCTCCGGGCACACCGGTCGTACCGACGGCGCCAGTACCGGTCGTGGATGCAACCGCCGGTGGCGCAGGCCTGCACATGGTCCGCTCCGACCTCAACTTCATTCTTGACCAGATCAAGATTGCCGAGGCTGAAGCGTCCGGTCAGGACATCCTCTCGCTGATCCCGAACATCCGTGCGCCATTGGGCCTGCGGGCGGTCGACGGGTCGAACAACAACCTGCTGAACCTCAACGGCAACAATCACACCGAGTTTGGTGCTGCCGACAACGTCTTTCCGCGGCTGACCGATCCGGTCTTCAATCCGGCGGAAGGGGGAACGACGTATGCGAGCAATGGCGGCCTTGTGATTGACTCGCAGCCGCGCACCATCAGTAACCTGATCGTCGACCAGACGTCGAACAACCCGGCGGCCTATGCCACGGCTTTCGACCCGGGTGCGGACGGAGTGCTCAACTTCGGCGCGGTGGGTAACGACGACGTGCTCAAGGATGGCGTACAGATAGTCGCCAGCCCCGGCATGGATGGTCAGTTCGGTACTGCCGATGATCACGATGTGTACCTGTTCGAGAACACCGCGGCGGATGCGGGGCTGTCAGCTCCGTTCAACGCCTGGATGACCTTCTTCGGGCAGTTCTTCGACCATGGCCTGGACCTGGTGACCAAAGGCGGCTCGGGCACTGTCTTCATTCCGCTTCAGCCGGATGATCCACTGTTTGTCCCAGGTAGCCCGACCAACTTCATGGTCCTGACCCGCGCGACCAACCAGCCAGGGCCTGATGGCGTTCTCGGTACGGCCGACGACATCCATGAGCACACCAATACCACCACGCCGTTCGTGGACCAGAACCAGACCTACAGCTCGCACCCGTCGCACCAGGTGTTCCTGCGCGGATATGAACTGACCGCCGACGGCCCTGTCGCGACAGGCCGGTTGATCACTAACCGTGACCTTGGGGCGGATGGTACCTTTGGTACCGCTGACGACGTTGAAATCGGTGGCATGGCCACCTGGAAGGTGGTCAAGGCGCAGGCCCGTGACATTCTCGGTATCGATCTGACCGACGCCGATATCGACAGCGGCCCGCTGCTGGCGACTGACGCCTATGGCAATTTCCTCAAAGGGCCGAACGGCTTCCCGCAAATTGTCATTCGGGTCAACAACGGGGTAGACGGCATTGCCGGTACCGCCGACGACGTCACTACGCTTGTCGAAGGCAATCCGGCCAGTCCGGTCAGCCTCGTGAACGCAGTGCGCACGGGGCATGCCTTCCTTAACGACATCGCGCACAACGCCACTCCGGTCGTTGTCGGTGGCGTTCTGCAGGCGGACGCTGACGCCGATGTCGGCAATGCGCAACCTGTTGGTCCAGGCGGCAACAACCTGACCTACGACAACGAACTGCTCGATGCTCACTACATCGCCGGCGACGGTCGGGTCAACGAGAACATCGGCCTGACTGCAGTGCATGCGATCTTCCACTCCGAGCACAACCGCCTGGTCCAGCAGACCAAGGACACCGTGCTCGATTCGGGTGACGTGGCCTTCCTCAATGAGTGGCTGCTCAATCCGGTGACCGCATTGCCTGCCACCCAAGCCGAGTTCGATGCGCTGCAGTGGAATGGCGAGCGCTTGTTCCAGGCTGCCAAGTTCGGCACCGAAATGCAGTATCAGCACCTGGTATTCGAGGAGTTTGCGCGGACCATCCAGCCCCGAGTCGACCTGTTCTTCGCACCGACCCAGGTCTACGACGTCGACCTCGATGCCTCGATCGTCGCCGAGTTTGCCCACACCGTATACCGGTTTGGCCACTCGATGCTGACCGAGACCGTCGATCGCTACGACATCGACTTCAACGTGATAGGCGATCCGGCCAGCGCCAATCCCGATCAGCAAATGGGCTTGATCGCGGCGTTCCTCAACCCGCTGGCGTACGCCGCCAGTGGCGTATCGCCAGAGGATGCGACCAGTGCGATCGTACGTGGGGTAACACGGCAAGCCGGTAACGAAATCGACGAGTTCGTCACCGAGGCGCTGCGTAATAACCTGCTCGGCCTGCCGCTCGACCTGCCGGCGCTCAACATCGCCCGTGGCCGCGATGTGGGGATTCCCTCACTCAACGCGATTCGCCGCGATATCTACAGCCAAACCGGTGATACCCAACTCAAGCCGTACACCAGCTGGGTCGATCTGGTGCAGTACCTCAAGCATCCGGAGTCGTTGATCAACTTCATTGCGGCCTACGGCACGCATGACACGATCACGGCAGCGACCACGCTGGATGGCAAGCGCGCAGCAGCTCTGGCGCTGGTCTTTGGTGGTGTGGGTGCACCCGCTGATCGGCTGGACTTCCTCAACAGCACTGGTGCCTATGCCAACGTGACGCTGCCTGGCAGGGATGGGATAGCGGGCACTGCGGACGACCTGAGAAATGTCACGATCACAGGCGTCGATGCCATCGATCTCTGGATCGGCGGCCTGGCCGAAGCGAAAACCCCGTTCGGCGGCATGCTCGGCTCGACTTTCAACTTCGTGTTCGAGAACCAGATGGAAAAACTGCAGGACGGCGATCGCTTCTACTACCTGGAGCGTACCTCTGGCCTGTCGATGAATGCCGAACTTGAAAGCAACTCGTTCGCCAAGCTGATCATGGCCAACACGTCGGCCACGCACTTGCCGGGCCTGGTGTTCTCGGATCCGGGGTTCTACCTGGAAGTGGACCAGGGCAGGCAGTTCAACGAAGGCCTGCTATCCGTCGATCCGCTCGGCCCGAACGGCGAGCAGGTGGTGTTCCGTGACAACCCGCTGACAGTGGGCGCGGACACCAACTACATCAAGTACACAGGTGATGAGCACATCGTGCTGGGTGGCACCGATAACGACGACATCCTCATCTCCAGTGAAGGTGATGACACAGTCTGGGGCGATGGCGGTAACGATCGCATCGATGGCGGTGACGGCAACGACCAACTGCGTGGTGGTACCGGCGACGACATCATCACCGACACCGGAGGCGACGATAACCTCCAGGGTGGCGACGGCAACGACGTGTTGCACGGAGGCAACGGCATCAACCTGATCATCGGCGGGTTCGGCAACGACTTCATCGTGACCGGTGAGGACGCCTCCGAAGCCATTGGTGGCCAGGGCAACGACTTCATCCTGGGCAGCAAGGCCAACGAACAGGACATGGGTAACGAAGGCGACGACTGGATCGAGAAGGGCACTTCGGACGGTGCACCTGGCGACAACTTCGACCCGCTCGGCAACGACCCTGTGATCGGCCACGATGTATTCGTCGGCGGTAACGAGAACGACAAGTTCAACGGCGAAGGCGGTGACGACATCATGGTCGGCAGTCTCGGCTTTGGTGACCGCTATATCGGCGGCTCAGGCTATGACTGGGCGACCTTCAAGGATCTCGCCCAGGGCGTGAGCATCGATTACAGCGATCGCTTCTTCGATGTGCCACCTATGCCGGGCTCAGGAGCCTCGGCGCTGGTGCGTTTCGACATCATGGAAGGTCTGTCGGGGTCGTCCCACGGTGACTTCCTGCGCGGTGACAACGAAGATGCGACATCGTTGCCTACGGCGGGTGCAACCGGCAGTGTGCTGACCAACATCAGCCTGATCGACGGCCTGGCAGGTCTGTTGCCAGTCGGAGCGACGTTCTTCGACGGCGGCAACATCATCCTCGGTGGCAGCGGCAGCGACCTCATCGAAGGCCGCGGTGGTGACGACATCATCGATGGTGACAAGTGGCTGAACGTGCGCATCAGCGTACGGGCGAACGCTGATGGCACTGGCGCGGAAATCGCCAGCTTCAACAGCATGGAGCCGCTGGTGCCGTTTATGCTGAACGGCACTTACAACCCGGGCCAATTGGTCATCGTGCGGGAGATTCTGACCGGCACTGACAGCTTCGACACCGCAGTGTTCTCCGGTAATGCATCGGAGTACACCGTCGCAGTCGATGGCAATGCTGTCATCGTGACTGACCTAGTGGCGGGCCGTGATGGCGTCGATCGCCTGACGGGCATCGAGCGCCTGCAGTTCGCTGACCAGGCGCAGGCGTCCGGCGTTGGCACCGCCTTGAACAGCGGGCCTGTAGGGCGTCTGGCGATCCTTGATAATGCTACCGGTGCGCGTGAGGATACGCCTGTCGCCGGCCAGCTGTTGCGCGTCAGCGATCAGTCGATCCGCGATCTGGACAGCGTGAGTGCGACCAATCCTACAGGTGCGGTTACCGGTGCGGTGTCTTACTACTGGCAGGTCGAAAACGTTGCCGGTTCGGGCATCTATGAAGACATCACCTTTATCGCCGCCGGCGAGGCATCGCGGGCGATCGGTACCACCTACCTGGTGGCGGATGATGTCGCCGGTCTGAACATCCGTGTTCGGGCGGTGTATCAGGATGCCAAGGGTACGCTGGAGTTCGTCAGTTCGTCGGCGAACAACGCACCGACTGCCGGGCCGACCGTTACTGGCCTTGCGACGCAGAACCAGGTGTTGACCGCTGACCCGTCGACCATCATCGATGTCGATGGCCTGAGCAATCCGCAGTTCACCTTTCAGTGGCAGGTGACCAACGGAGTCACTTTCGTCAACATCGCCGGGGCCACCGGTAGCACGCTCACGCTTACCCAGGCTCAGGTCGGTAATCAGGTGCGGGTGGTGGTCAGTTACGTCGATGACTTCGGTGTCGCCGAAAGCGTTGCGTCCGATGCCACGGCACCGGTGGTCAACGTCAACGATGCACCGACAGGCGCGTTGCTGATCAGCGATACCACACCGACCCAAGGGCAGGTGCTGACCGCACAGACGGCCGGGATTGTCGATCCGGACGGGCTGGGCACATTCAGCTTCCAGTGGCAGCAAGGTGTCGGGACTACCTTCACCAATATCGCCGGCGCGACCAACGCGACCTTCACCCCGGGTGCGGCGCAGATCAACCAGCAAATCCGGGTGATCGCACGCTACACCGATGGCTTCGGCACGCTGGAGTCGGTGACCTCTGCGGCGACGGCGGCGGTCGTGCTGCTGGGTGCGGTGCAAACGGGTGACGCCCTGGCGAACACCCTCAACGGTACCGCCGGTAGCGATGTGCTGTTTGGCTTGGGCGGGAACGATACGCTCAATGGCCTGGGTGGTGTCGACCAGTTGTTTGGCGGCATTGGCGACGACTCTCTCAGCGGCGGGGACGGCAACGACTTCCTCAATGGCGAGGAAGGCAATGACTTCCTTAACGGTGGTGCGGGTAATGACCTGATGCTGGGCGGTGTCGGCAACGACACCTACCGCGTCGACTCAGTCGGCGATGTGCTGATCGAGTTGACGGGTGAGGGGGCGGACTCCGTACAGACCTCGCTGGCCAGTTTCACACTGGGCGCCAACATGGAGCACATGATCTATCTCGGCGCCGCCAACTTCACCGGCAACGGCAACGCGCTGAACAACATCATTACCGGTGGGACGGCCAATGACACCCTCAACGGCGCTGACGGCAACGACACCTTGCTCGGTGGAACCGGCAACGACTTCCTCAATGGCGGTGCGGGCAATGACCGAATGGTCGGTGGGGCCGGCAACGACACCTTCCGCGTCGATTCGAGCGGAGACCAGGTGGTCGAGACGGCGGGTGAGGGTGCGGACTCCGTACAGACGACACTCAACAGCTACACGCTGGGTGCCAACGTCGAGCACATGATCTTCATCGGAACCGGCAACTTCACCGGCAACGGCAACGAGCTGGGCAACATCATCACCGGCGGGGTGGGTAATGACACCCTCAACGGCGCTGGCGGCAACGACACCTTGCTCGGTGGAGTCGGCAACGACTTCCTCATTGGCGGTGCGGGCAATGACCGGATGGTCGGTGGCGTCGGCAACGACACCTTCAATGTCGACTCAACCGGGGACCTGGTGACCGAGGTGGCAGGTGAGGGTGCGGACTCCGTACAGACGACACTCAACAGCTACACACTGGGTGCCAACCTCGAGCACATGATCTTCACCGGAACCGGTAACTTCAACGGTACCGGCAACGCGTTGAACAACATCATTACCGCTGGAACCGGTAATGACACGCTCAACGGCGGTGACGGCAACGACACCTTGCTCGGTGGATCCGGCAACGACTTCACCATTGGTGGTGCGGGCAATGACCGGATGGTCGGTGGCGTCGGCAACGACACATTCCATGTCAATTCGAGCGGAGACCAGTTGGTCGAGACGGCGGGTGAGGGTGAGGACTCCGTGCAGACGACACTCAACAGCTACACCCTGGGTGCCAACGTCGAGCACATGATCTTCACCGGCGTCGGCAACTTCGTCGGCAACGGCAACGGGTCGAACAACGTCATCACCGGCGGGGTGGGTAATGACACCCTCACCGGCGGTGACGGCGGCGACACCTTGCTGGGTGGTGCAGGCAACGACATCCTCGATGGCGGTGCCGGCAACGACGCTATGACGGGTGGTGCCGGCAACGACACGATGAATGCCAGCGCTGGCGACGATGTCTTCGTGTTCGGAGCGGCCTTCGGCAACGATCGGATCATCGGCTTCGATGCCAACGCGGCGGGTGGCCAGGATCTGCTCAACTTCGTCGGGGTCGGCATCACGGCTGCGACGTTCAACAGCAGTGTCAACGTCTTCGATCAAGGAGCGGATACGTTGCTCACCTTCGGTGCCGGTTCCATCACCCTGGTAGGTGTGGGAGACCCGAACACCATCTCGGCCTCGGACTTCATCCTGGCCTCTTGATGTTCTGACAGGCACTGTCGCAAGGAGCGTGGACCACGGAGGGGAGGGCAATGGATGCCCTCCCTTTCTTCTTCCACTCGGTTTTCCGGGTGCCAGCAGCGTACTGGAGCTCGACAAGGCAGGCTGGAACCGAGCTGCGAAATCAAAAAAATGGAAAAGGGGAAACCTGGCCGTGAACATTTCAGCCATCTGCATCTTGAGCAGCCTACTGGTTTCGGTCACGGCTTCTGCTACCGGGGCCGCTTCGGTCTTGGACCTGGACTTCACCAGGTCAGCCATGGAAACGCTGGAAA
This sequence comes from Pseudomonas sp. PDM28, assembly GCF_019219115.1. Taxonomy (NCBI): domain Bacteria; kingdom Pseudomonadati; phylum Pseudomonadota; class Gammaproteobacteria; order Pseudomonadales; family Pseudomonadaceae; genus Pseudomonas; species Pseudomonas sp. PDM28. The sequence goes on along the minus strand of NZ_JAHUWG010000008.1, from coordinate 144,434 downwards.
AACTGGATATCAACGACGCTTGCATTATCTCCGTATCAAACCCTGCCGCGTTTACCTTCTGCCGAGAAGGATCGTCAACACTCTGGAAGTATCAGGTGCTGGATCTGGAGCAACAGGCGGCGATGCAGATGGGGCAAAAGCGCTCTGTGACGGACTATCAACGAATTACCGTTGTGCAACTCAATAGCGTTGCCTGCGAGCAGGATCACCTTGCAGCCTTGGCTAAACCGGCTATCAGGAGAGGACTTGCCCTTGGCCTGATCACCCTGTTTCTGTTGGTCGGCCTGCGGCAAACCTACCGGGCAATCAGGCAGGGTTATTACGTACAGGCCGGTGTTGCGAGGCCCGGTTTTCAGCGATTGAGCGAATCCGGGTTACCGCAAAATTCAACGGTCATGGCGTTGCTCGCCTGGGGTATGGCGGCAGCTACGGCTTTTGTGTATTTCGGCTTTTGAGTCTGGGACGAACAGTATTCATGCGGTGTGAATTCGCTGGCTCACACGCTTGAGCACCTGCAAGTAAGTGGGCGGTGGCGGCACGATGCCGCGCTGTCGCAAAAGAGCATGCAACTTCGGCAGGCGAAAATACGGCACCGATGCCATCAGATGGTGCTCGATGTGGAAGTTGACCCGGATAGGCGCCACGCAAGCGCGGGCGATCAAACCGGCCTGTGTGGTTCGCGTATTGCGAAGGACGTCCGTGCCTGATTCCAGGCAGGCATGTTCCGCCATGGAGCGAATGCGGATGAACAACGGGAACGGCGTGATATAGGCCAGCACCCACACGCCGTACAACCACGCCTGTCCACTGATCCAGAATGTAGCAAGGAGCAGGCCGTTGGTGAGCAGCATGCCGCTGGCGTTTCTGAAAAAGGTCCGTGGGTAGTCCCACCAGCGACGACCAGCCTGCGGCAGGCGGCGGATATCGCTGGTGAGCGACCACTGCAGCACGCCGGCATCCATCAGTATGCGTCCCGCGAGGAACTTGAGGCCGGTAATGCCTGAAAGATCACGCAGGCACTTGCGCATCATGGAGCGGCGCGTCGTAGGCAATCCGGCAACCAGGCAGAGATCGGGATCGTCGACGGATGAGGTCCTGGCGTGATGAGTCAGGTGATAGGGACGATATTTGCGTAGCTCGTTCCAGATCGGCCGGGCGCACATCCAGTCGACCAGTACGTCATTGCACCATTTGCTCTTGAACAATGTCCCGTGCGCGGCGTCGTGCTGCAAAATGCCAAGGCACAACTGGCGTCCGGCAATAATCACGACACCCACGATCAGAGCGAGACTGAACCCCCACCAGGGCAGGAGTTCGCGGGCCCAGGCCAGGCTTGTAAAGGTCAAGGCCAACACGCCCCAGGTAGACACCACCGCCCAGGCACCCCAGAGGTCTGAGCGTTCGCTGAAGGATTTGATTTCGTCGCGGCTGAGAATATCGCTGATTTTGGTTTTGTTATGCATGTCTATCCTCGACATCAAGGGCCTGGAACGGCACGGGTGATGAGTCAGTTGAGTCTTCAGGGCTGTTGCAGAAAGGTGCGCCAGATCTGGTGGCCGCGATCCACGAAACGCTGGGTGCAGGCAAAGAACTCTGTGCGCAGCGCCACATCGACCATAGGTTCCGGTAGCAGGGGATCGAAGACGATCTGGCGGATGCCTTCGCGACCGAGGATGAAAGACTCGCGTGCGGCCATGTCCGGCTTCAGTTGCCCGGCGCGCAGCGTCCAGCTTTCCAATTGCTCGCAATGGCGGCGGTAGCTGTCGTCGAGCAACTCACCCTTCCACAGGTTTTGTATTCGCTGCGCCTGCGCCTCTTCGAAGCCCTGGGCCTGGAAAACCAGTGCGGCCGGTTCCAGGCCGAGTTCGATCAAACGTCGACGCAACGACTCGATATCAGGCGAGATATTGTTCGGGCGCACGTACAGGTCTTTGTCCAGCTCCGCGAAACCCAGCATGTGCAGGGCCCGTTCACGCTGGCGCAAGATGTTGCGATCACTGCGCCCCAGGGCGTTGCACGCCACCATCAGATAACTGCCGTCCCACGGCCGCAGATGCTGCTCCACGTTGCGCCACTCGAACAACTGCGCCGAGATGTCCCTGGCCTGTGGCCCCAGCTGATAACTTCCTCGGCCCGCACCTTCCAGCAATGCTTCGATAGTGAGGCGCGCCAAGGTGACCCGGACATTGTTTTCACTGATGCCGAATAGCTCGCAGGCGAGGATGGCTTCCCTGACCTGCAGGGGAACGCCGTTTTTAGCAACCAGCAGTTCGAGCACCAGGCTTTTTACGCAAGGTTTCATTGTCTTTCCAGGTCATTATAGATTTCGAATTAATCTATCGTTCTGAGTAATATTACACAACAGTAAGTTTATTCATTTTTGTTGTAATGATTAGGTTGGCGGCCTTATGTCATGCGCTGCCTGGATTACGCCTTCGCCGGCAAGCCGGCTCCCACAGGGTTTTGTGTCGTTCACAAAACGAGGGTGAATACGCGTTTTTTGTGGGAGCTGGCCTGCCAGCGAAGACGGCCTCGCGTCATGCACCGGCCTGGAAAACGCCTTCGCCAGCAAGCCGGCTCCCACAGGGTTTTGTGTCGTTCACAAAACGAGGGTGAATACGCGTTTTTTGTGGGAGCTGGCTTGCCAGCGAAGACGGCCTCGCGTCATGTGTCGGCCTGGAAAACGCCTTCGCCGGCAAGCCGGCTCCCACAGGGTTTTGTGTCGTTCACAAAACGAGGGTGAATTCGCGTTCTTTGTGGGAGCTGGCTTGCCAGCGAAGACGGCCTCGCGTCATGTGTCGGCCTGGAAAACGCCTTCGCCGGCAAGCCGGCTCCCACAGGGTTTTGTGTCGTTCACAAAACGAGGGTGAATTCGCGTTCTTTGTGGGAGCTGGCTTGCCAGCGAAGACGGCCTCGCGTCATGTGTCGGCCTGGAAAACGCCTTCGCCGGCAGGCCGGCTGCCACAGGGTTTTGTGTCGTTCACAAAACGAGGGTGAATTCGCGTTCTTTGTGGGAGCTGGCTTGCCAGCGAAGACGGCCTCGCGTCATGTGCCGGCCCGGAAAACGCCTTTGCCGGCAGGCCGGCTCCCACAGGGTTTTGCGTCGCTCACAAAACGAGGGTGAATCCGCGTTCTTTGTGGGAGCTGGCTTGCCAGCGAAGATACCTCGGGCTGCCTGGTCAACGGCGGTTTACCGTTCCAGGCGTGGCCACTACCCACCCTGTGGCAGCACCCGGGCATTGTTCCCCGCGCCTTCGATGTAGACGTTCATGCCTTTGCTCAGGGCTGGATTGATCGGCTGGGTCACCGATACCAGCACTCCACTTTTCACCCGAACGATGACCTGTTGCGCTGCAACCGGCTGATCATACTTTTTCTTCTCTGCATAGTTACCGCCCACCGCACCGGCGAGTGCGCCGGCGACCATGGCGACGTCGCGCCCGGTGCCACTGCCGATCAGGCTGCCGATACCGAGGCCGCCAAGGCCCCCGAGTACGGCGCCGACGCCACTGTCGTGATTGGTCTGCATCTGCGTCAGCGATATCTGCTCGATCTTGCCCGAGCGAATCTCCATTTCACCGGCGCCGCCATCGTTCGACCCCACGGCGGAACAGGCACTGATCAAGACCGTCGCCAACGTGACCGTCACCCAGGACAGGATTGCTTTCATAGCTGTACACCTCGTCATTGGTATTTGATGGCAATGCCTTTGAGCTTGCGACCCTGAATCGTATCGATGTCGCGGTTCCACAGAGGACCGGTCACGTAAGCAGCGACGGGTTGGATCCGGTCATAAACCACCACCACCGCGTCTGCACCCAGTTTGGCGCCTTCTTCACGCAGTTTCTGTTCGACCTGGGTGATGGGCGGTGCCGGGTCGACGCTGGCATCAATCAGGATTTCGCCCAAACGCACACTGGGGCGCTTCGGTTCCGTGCGTAATATCTGGACTTCGGCGGGCAGGGTCGGAGCAGGGTGCTCGACCCCGACGTAGGCGGTCGTCTGGGCATCCACCGTTGCGCAAGCGCTTAACGCAAGCGCGCTGGCGATGAGCGCTGCGGCGATTAAAGGTCTGTGTAAATGTGTGAGTCGAAGCAATGCATGGGAAGCCATATCAGCCATTCCTCTTCCGGGAGCGATTCAGCCGCCAACATCGGTTGGCGGTTGAATCAGGGGTTCAACTGCGGATGAATGCCCAGAGATCGACGTTCAACTTATCGATCGCCGCCTTGAAGTCCTGGGCGGTGATTTTCTGGGTTTCGTTGGACAACTGCTTGCCGAACACCTTGCGCACGACCCTGGCCACGGTCTGGTTGTCTTTCGCGTCGATGAGTTCGGCCTCGATATACAGCTCGGTGTCCTGATCGCGGTGACCGGTGGCCGCCTGTGTCGCTCCGACGACAGCGGCGATGGGCACCACTTCATACCATTTCATGCCTTCGTTGGAGGCGCTCACGCCGGTAATCGCGGCGCGCAGGATCAAGGTTTTCGAACCTTTTGGCGCGGCACTCGTGTGGTGGACCATCCGGTATTTCTGCCCCAGCGTCGCTTTGACCCTGCTGCTCATGTAGTCCCGGATGTCATCGAGTGTCTGCTGGTTGACCCGCTCATTGGGTTTGGGCGCCGGATACAGTTCCAGTCGCTCGAACGCTACCGTGTCATAGGCATTGGGGTTCCACGATGGGCTCACCCAGCGCATCGCCGTGCCGCCGCTGGGCGTGGTGACCTCCTGCAGATTGTCGTAGTTGGACAAGTAGCCGGAGTACTGCGCCTGTTCAGTGACTTTGGAGGTGCAACCACCGAGCAGAAGCCCGGCCACGGCGGCACCGACAAGCAGGTTTCGGGACAGATTCATGATGCTGTGTGCTCCTCGGATGAAGTCGCTTTGGTGTGGCAAGACACTCAAAAGCGCCAGGTCATGTTTCCGGTCACGGCTTGAATCCAGGCATTGTCGAATTGACCGGAAATTCGATTGCCCGAAACGTTTCTGGTCTGGTCAACCGGCATGTCGCCAATCCAGATCATGGCCCAACTGAGGTTGACGTCGGTGTCCTTGTCCAGCGCATAGGTGGCCCCTGTCGCAAGGCGCCAGGACTCGGCCATCGGTACGGTCACGGTGCGGTTGCTGTCCGACACGGCGCTGCTGTCGTACGCCACGCCGACGTTCCACAACCATTGCGGGGTCGCCTGGTATTGCGCGCCGAGCGACAGGTGCCAGGTGTCCTTGAAATGTGCGTCGACAGTGGTTGATCGGGCGCCGAGCGCCGTGGTGTCGACCTGCACCGCGATGTCGCCGAACTCTGACCAGTCCTGCCAGTTGACCGAAGCGAGCAAGGCCCATTGCCGGTCCAGTTGCTGGAAAAGGCTCAGGGTGATGGTTTGCGGCACCTTCATGTCGAGTTCGGTCTTGGTGTTGTTGACGCGCTCGAGCAGTCGGCCATCACCATTCACGTCCAGCCGGTCCTCGAAGTCCAGATCGACCTGGCTGGTGTAGGTCAGGCCAATGCGTGTGCCGGCTTGCGGGGCGTAGATGACGCCGACATTCGCACCGAAACCCCAATCCTGGTCCTTGTACTTGAATTGGCCGTCGGTGCGGTCTGTAAAACCGAACGGCGAACGGTCAATCGCGGTCTGGGCTTGCAGCATGCCGTACATGGCCTTGACCCCCAGACCCACCGACCATTGCTCGTTGAAGCGGTAAGCCACGCTCGGCACAAACGACAAGCCACCGAGGCTGGCGTTCTGTGCGAAGTAGCGCCCGGACCAGTCGTTGTCGTAATTGACCGCCAGGCCGAAGTCGGCGTATTGGCCGAAGCCGACGCTCCAGTGGTCGTCCAATTCATGGCTGATGAAAAAACTGCCGCCGGGAATCGGGTCGAGGGCGTTGCCACTGCCGCTACCTGGCACATTGGTGTCGGCATCGCGATCGAACTTGAGGTTGCCGTAAAGCACCTGCAAGCCCGCGGTGATCTGTGTTCCCGGCAAGTAACTCAGGCCCGCCGGATTGCTGGCGATAGTGGAAGGGCCCTGGGCCCGGGCAGCGGCGCCGGCATTGGCCAGGCCGGCGTTATCGGTGCCGATTTCGTAGAGCATGATGCCGCCGGCGTGTGCTTGCTGGCTGCACAAGGCAAGTAGTGTAAAGGCAGGCAGTGCACCTGTTCTGGTTTGCATGGATCAGATCCCGGCAAATGTGCATTTTCGAATAAGGGTGAATTAACGAACGTCGAAAAACCTGAATTACGTTCAAACGGCCTGGTGGGGTCACACATAAGTGGTAGTTCATATTCTCGATATTGGAAGGAACAACTTATGAATAGCGCCATCCATGCGCGTTATTGTTTATTCAGGATCGCGAAGTAGAACGCCAAAGCGCTTCACCCCGAGGCAGGATGAAGCGCGCGCCGTTGTTGATTACTGCTGGGTGCCTGGCAGTAGTTCAAAGGTCGGGGTAAATGGGGTGATCGCCGCCATTAACAGTTCGAACGGTTTGCGGTTGCCTTCGAAGGTGGCCTTGCCGGTTGCGACGAGTTGTTCAAATCCGGTCTTGCGGGCCATCACGCCTTCCAGATCAACACGGTCAAGGGTGATGGTGAGGTCGGCATTGCTGGCTTGTTGCCCCTTGATATTGGTCAATGTCGAGTTGCTCAACTCCACCACGAACTGCTCGCCGTTATCGGGCGTCTTGAGATTGAAGATGAAGTGTTGATCCGCGACTTTGCTGCCATCCAGGGCAATGCCGAGGTATTCGAGCCATAACTCGGTGCTCATGCCGCGGATCATGTCCGCACCACCCGTTTTTGGCGGCACACCCTTGGGCATGCCATGGCGCAGTTCATAGGCTGCCGAAAGGAAACTATTGCGCACGCCAGCACTTTCTTTCTGATAACCGACTTGCTCATAGACATCCGCGAGCAAGTCCTTGGCCTTGCTGTTCTGCGGTTCGGCATACACCAGCTTGTTGAGGATTTCATAGGCTTCGCGGTACTTGCCCTGATCGAACAAGGATTGACCCTTGGCCATGATCTTGTCGGCGCCGCCCATCATTTCCACATACAGCGGCGCCGAATCTTTCGGCGACAGCGGCATCAACGTCGCCGGATTGGCATCCCAGTAACCCAGGTAGCGGTTGATCACGGCGCGACTGTTGTGCTCTTCCGAACCGTGGTAGCTATGGGTCGCCCAGTTGTTTTTCAGGCTTTCGGGCAATTTGTAGACGTTTTGAATCTCGTTGATGGTGACGCCCTGGTTGGCGGCATGCAGCACGGCGTTGTTCAGGTTGGCATAGGCATCGCGTTGCGCGCGCATCACATCCTGAATCCGCTCGTTGCCCCAGCGTGGCCAGCTGTGGGAGGCGAACATGACGTCTGCCGTTTGACCGTAGCGATACAGGGCATTGTTGATGTTCTTCGACCAGACCAGCGGGTCGCGGACGAGGGCGCCGCGCAGGGTATAGATGTTATGGATGGTGCCGGTGATGTTTTCGGCTGCCCAGAAGGCCTTGAACTGTGGGAACCAGGTATTCATCTCCGCAGGCGCTTCAGTGCCGGGCGTACTCTGGAACTCCATTTCGATACCGTCGATGGTCAGGGTTTCGAAATCCTTGGCAATGTAACGGTTGGGCTCGATCAGCCCCATGTTGCCACTGGAAGCGTTTTTACCAATGGCCATGTCGACATGACCGTAGGGGCTGTGCGGCAACAGCAAACCATATTGCAAGAACGCCCGCCGGTTCATGGCGTTGCCGGCGTAGACGTTTTCAGCCACGGCATGCTCCATGAAACCTTGCGGCGCAATCAGCGGGATCTTGCCGCTGCGCACATCGGCCTCGTCGACCACGCCGCGGATTCCGCCAAAGTGATCGGCATGGGAGTGGGAGATCACCACCGCCACGACCGGGCGCTTGCCCAGTTTTTCGTTGATGAAGTCCAGGGCGGCCCTGGCGGTTTCCTTCGACAGCAGCGTGTCGAAGACAATCCAGCCGGTGTCGCCCTTGATGAAGGTGATATTGGCCAAGTCAAACCCGCGCACCTGGTAAATCTTGTCCGGAACGACTTCATAGAGGCCATAGGCCGTATTGAGCACCGCCTGCCGCTGCAGCGACGGATTGATGCTGTCGTAATCCTTGCCTTCATTCAGGAAGTTGTAGCTGCCCATGTTCCACGCGACGTTTCCGGCGTCGGCCATGATCTTCTTGTAGGGCGGTGCGGCGATGAAGCCTTTTTTCGCTTCTTCAAGGTCGCGCTTGTCTGCAAAGGGAAGTGACTTGCGCACAGTGTTCTGCATGTCGACCGTGTAGGACGAAGGCGCCTTGCCCTTGCTGTCGAAGTGCACGTTTTGCGATGGAGCCGGATCGGAAGCTGCGCCGTTTGCATCGGCCGCGAAAACGCTAGGGCTGATGCCACCGCCAAGTGTGATCGCCAGTGCCAGATGGAGGGTCTTGTTGTACATGAAAGGTTCCTGCGCCAGATGAAATGTCCAGGGGTGTCAAGGCAACGCAAGTGTTCTGCGTTCTCGGCTTGACCCGTCGAGCCATGAATAGCATATTGATTTAATTCCGAAAAATTCCGTTTTAAAGTCTTTCGATAACATAAAGGTTATGAGATGACGCCGAACCGTCTACGTCAGTTTTTGGCATTGATCGAGCACGCACACTTTGGCCGGGCCGCGAAGGCTCTGGGTGTTTCCCAACCGGCGCTGAGTAAAAGCATCCAGTTGCTGGAGCGCGAACTCGGGGTCACGTTGTTCGATCGACGCACCGACGGTGTTGTACTGACTGCATTTGGCCATTTGCTTCAGGAGAAGAGTCGGCGCCTGTTAGTGGCAGAGCAGGATCTGCGGCGTGACATCGCCTTGCTGGCGGGCGGGGATATCGGCGCGCTGAAAGTCGCTTTCGGTCCTTACCCCAGCATCATCAGCGGCTACGCCGGCATCGCGCGGATGCATGCCCGGCATCCACAAATAAGGGTGACGGCCCATGTGGCCGGGTGGCGGGAGGTGGCTCACCAGGTCACAAGCGGCGTGGTGGATCTGGGCATCGCTGAAATCAGTACGTTGCAAGGCCGGGAAGAACTCACCTTCGAGCTGTTGGGGGAGCATGAAGGCCGCCTGTTCTGTCGCCCGGACCATCCGCTGCTTGGGCAAGACCGTCCTCTGACATTGGCACAAACACTTGATTACCCCTGGGTGGCCTCGCGCATTCCCTTGCGATTGGCGACCCACTTGCTTCCGGCAACGCTGGGCTGCGCCGGTGCCTATGATGCGCTGACCGGGGACTTCGTACCGGCCATCGAAATTGATGTGCCCATGCAAATCGTGAAGTTCGTCGAGAACAGCAACGCCCTGGCGCTGGGGAATCTGTCGACGTTCGAGCGCGAATTGTCGGCGGGAGAAATCGCGCCGTTACCCGTTCAGGACCTCGCACTGCGTACCCGGTATGGCTTCATTTACCTCAAGGAACGTTCGCTGCCACCCGCGGTAGGGGTGTTCATGAAAGAAGTGAGGGCAGTGGAGGCCGACGTTTGTCAGCGCGAAAGTCTGTTGGTCAAGATCATGGAGGCGTGAAAGCCAGGGGCAGATGACACTGTCAGCGTTTCTTCTGTTTTTTGCCTGATCGCCGGGTGACAGGTGCGAAGTTGTCCAATGCGGATTTATTGAGGTACAGCCCATTTATTAATGAGCTATACCCAATGTTCCCCCATGCACTTCTTCCACTTTTGGAGGTTGTTATGAATACCCGCATCGTTCCACTCGCGCTACTCATGGCAGGTCTTTTCGGTTGCAGCACGGCTTCGAACCACTCAATGAATCTGCCTCTGGCTGCCACCCACCGCAATGCGGGCCAGACGGGCAACGCCACCCTGACAGCCGAAGGCAACCAGACCAATTTTGATTTCTATATCACTGGCGTTCCGACCGGAACCCTCCTGCCACCGCGCATTTACACCTTCATCAACAAAGGCAGCTGTCAGCAACCCGGACCTGTTGCTTTTGCAATGAACGATAAGGTCAATACAAAAAATGAAGCCGGGTCCAATGGCTGGAGTTTTTACCGTAATGCGCCGATCGCAACGTCAGAGTTGCTTTCCGGAAAATATTCCATCGTCGTACGGACATCACCTGAAGACGGCAGCGTCGATATCTTTTGTGGCGATGTCGCCCAGGCAAAGCGCTGACATGATGTGACGCCAATAGGACGCGCCTTTGCGGCCCGCACTTTGTAAATGCGGGTCTACACTCACCTTCTGTTAATGGTATAGGCCGGATTGGGATGTACGTGACAAGGGCCACAAGCCATTGCGGTCAAAGCTCAATATTTAAAGTGCCACACCGAATGACGGATTGAGCGTCAGTATAAGGAGGGGGCAGTTGCAGTTTTTGAGCCTTGAGAGATGAGAGCACGACGTATCCGAGACGGGTAGTTATGTGAATCAACTGGACGAGGATCAAGTTCATGAAACTGCGAAAACTTGTACTGACGGGATTGGCGTTGAGCAGTCTGGCAATTGGCGCCAGCCTGCCGACAGTGACTCAAGCGGCCAATCAGAAACCCAACATCGTGTTCATCATGGCCGATGACATCGGCTGGATGCAGCCGAGCATCTATCACCAGGGCCTGGCGGTGGGTGAAACGCCGAATATCGACCGCATCGCCCAGGAAGGCGCGAAATTCATGACCTACTACGCCGAGCAGAGTTGTACGGCGGGGCGCAACGCTTTCTTTACCGGGATGCACCCGCTGCGTACCGGCATGATTCCACCGCAATTGCCCGGCAGCCCGTCATGGCTGCGCCCTGGCACCCCTGCACTGTCCAAGTTTTTGCTGGATCTGGGCTATACCACTGGTGAGTTCGGCAAGAACCACCTGGGCGACAACTTCGAAGCGCTGCCGACATCCCACGGCTTCCAGGAATTCTGGGGTTACCTCTATCACCTCGATGCGATGCAGGGCGTGAGCTTTGTCGATATCAACAAGACGCCGCAGGTGCAGGGCATCGCCCCACCGTGTAAGGCCACACCGATCAACGGGCTGCCGGATGTGCCTGGCGCCATCGATCCGCGGGAAGGCACCTGCCTGACGCCACCTCGTCCGGTCATGTCTTGCGTCTCCAGCGACGGTACGCAGAAGAACACCACATGCAAGGACGAAGGGCCGCTGACGCTGGAACGCTCGAAGTCCGTGGATGAAGAAATCTCCGCCAAGGTCATCGACTTCCTCGACCGCAACGATCCGAAGAAGACCAATAAACCCTTCTTTGTCTGGTACAACCCGGCACGCATGCACATCACCACGGTGCTGCCACCCAAGTATGACGCCATGGTCGGTGAGCCCGGCGGAAAAGACTGGGGCACCAACGAAGCAGGCATGAAGCAACTGGACGACAATATTGGTTATGTCCTGAAGAAACTCGAGGACATGGGCCAACTGGACAACACCATTGTCGTCTTCACCACCGACAACGGTGCGGAAACCATTACCTTCCCGGACGGCGGTACAACCCCGTTCAAAGGCGGCAAGTTGACCACCTGGGAGGGTGGCATGCGCGCTCCGTTGGTCATCCGCTGGCCCGGGGTGATCAAGCCAGGCACGGTCCTCACCGACATCTTTGCCTCGCTCGACTGGGTGCCGACACTGGTCAGTATCGCTGGCGGCAAGAAGGGCAATGAGCTGAACGAGCAGATCATGGCGGGCAATTACCCCGGCATCGTCAAGACCAAGCTCGATGGCGTGGATCAGACGGACTACCTGACCGGCAAGTCCGACAAGTCGGCGCGCGACACCTTCTTCTACTACACCGGCTCGCAACCTTCGGCGGTGCGCTACAAGAACTGGAAGATGTACTACACCATGGTGCCGGATACCGCGACGGGCGGGTTGTATGGCGCGACCACCTTCCACTGGACCCAACTGCTCAACCTCAAGCGCGACCCTTTTGAAACAACGGTCGGTGCCGACGCGAAGTCCATCACGGGCTATGGCGGTGCCTTGGGCTCACCGGGTAACGCCTATATCTACAACTGGAACATGCTGCCGATCGGACAGTTGCTCTGGGAGAAGGAGCTGATGTCATACAAGGACTTCCCGCCCATGCAGGCGCCGGAAACCTACAATCTGGACGGCATCCTCAAAGCCATGAAGCAGAACGGTCATAACGGACACGATTGACACCGTGACTGATCAGCCGTGCGGGCGCCCCAAACAGGCGCCCGTTTTTTTGCATGAGAGCTTTGCAGTCCTACTTCGTTACACCGTTGAGCAGTACCCCATAGGACTGCAGAAACTCCACCGTCCCGTGAAAGATCAGGCCCACGCCCATCGCCGAAACGAAGAAGCCGACGATGCGGGTCGCGGCATCGATGCCTTGCGGGCCAATCTTTTTGAGGATGTTGTTGGCGTAGGCCAACGAGAGGTAAGTGACCAGCATGGTGGCGCAGATCGCCAGCGCCACGACGGCAAAGGACAGTACAGCGCGGTCGGAGTCCTTGATGGTGCTGGTCAGGCCGATCACCGTGGCAATGGCCCCGGGACCGAACATGATCGGCATGGCCATGGGGATGAAAGATACGTCCTCGTCGCCTTTGCCCCCGCTTGGAATCAGGCTGCTGTCGGGGGAGGGCGCAAAAAGCTCGAACCCGATCCGCATCAGGATCACCCCGCCGACCACCCGAATCATACTCAGCGGAACTTCAAACAAACGCAGCAGCAGGTTGCCGAAGATCAAAAAGAAGAACATCAACAGCAATGCGTAAAGACAGGCTTTGCGTGCAACGCGGCGCTGTTCGGAAGAGTCTTTGCCCTGCAGCAGACCCAGGAATACCGGGATGGCTTCCAGTGGGTTGATGATTGCCAGCAGGGTAGTGAACATACCGAAGAACAGGGTGAGGTATGAGTTCATTGCTGATCTGCCCAAACGGGTGGTTGACCCAGTTACCTTAGCTGATCAGGAGCAAATCACCTCAAACCACTGCCGCACTGTTCGGAACCTGTGTACCCAAACCGCTGACCTCCGGCAGCAACGCCGAAGGTCGATTCGACAGCAGGATCACCTGCTCGCGGACACCCAGTCCGCCGCGCGTTCGGCGATCATGATTGAAGCGGCGTTGGTGTTGCCGCCCACCAGCGTCGGCATGATCGAGGCATCCACCACCCGCAGCCCCTCGATGCCATGCACGCGCAATTGGCTGTCCACCACCGCATGTTCGTCGTTGCCCATCTTGCAGGTACCGACCGGGTGATAAATGGTGTCGGTACGCTGGCGCAACAGTTCGATCAGCTGTTCATCGCCATACAAGCCCTCGCTGAACATATCCTTCAAGCCATAACGCGCCATCGGCGCTTGTTGAATGATGTTCCGGGTCATGCGGTAGCCCGTGAGCAGGGTCTCGACATCGTCGTCATGCCCGAGAATGTTCGGGTCGATGCGCGGTGGGGCGCTCGGGTCGTTTGATTGCAGGCCGACGCTGCCGGTGCTCTTGGGCCGTAACACGCAGACGTGGCAACTGAAGCCGTGACCCCAGTGCAGCTTGCGGTTGTGGTCGTCGATCATCGCGATCACCGAATGCAGCTGGATATCCGGGCGTGCAAGTTTGGCATCGGTTTTCAGGAAGCCGCCACCTTCGGCGAAGTTGCTCACAAAAGGGCCGCGCCGATGACGGGCATAGTCGATCAAGGCCTTGCCCATCTTCACACTGCCGCGCAGTGAGACACCCATCAATGACGTATCCTGGCTCCTGTAGCTGAGCACGACATCCGGATGGTCCTGAAGGTTTTGCCCGACACCGGGCAGTTCGTGCTGCACCGTGATGCCTTGGGGTTTGAGTTCCTCTTGCGGGCCAATCCCCGAGAGCATCAGCAATTGTGGGCTGCCGAAACAACCGGCACTGAGCAGGATTTCCCGGCGTGCTTTTATGGTCTGGCGATTGCCCTTGAGGCGCAGCTCGACACCGACGGCTTTTTTGCCTTCGAGCACAATGCGTTCGGCCGCAGCCGACGTCAGCACCGTGAGGTTCTTGCGCAGGTGTCGAACCGGTTTGAGGAACGCGGTGGCCGTGCTCCAGCGCCGACCGTCGCGGATCGTCACATCGAACTGGCCGACGCCTTCCTGGTCGACACCATTGAAATCGGGATTGTGGCGGTGTCCGGCCATCTGCCCCGCTTCGATGAACGCTTGCGTGACGGGATGCATCGGGTTCCTGCCGACATAGAGTTCGCCTTGCGCCCCGTGATAGTCGCATGCGCCGCGGTGGCTCATCTCACTCTTGCGAAAGTACGGCAGTACATCGGCGAACGACCAGCCGGGGTTGCCCAGCGCCTGCCAATCGTCGAAGTCACTGTGGTGGCCACGGATGTACACCATGCCGTTGATCGAGCTGCTTCCGCCCAGGACCTTGCCGCGTGGCTGGTAGCCGCGACGCCCGTTCAAGCCGGGTTGCGGTACTGTGTGAAATGCCCAGTTGACGTGTCGACTCGGCAGGATCGCCGCGACGCCCACCGGGGCATGGATCAATGGCGAGCGGTCTTCCGGACCGGCTTCCAGCAGACATACCGTGATATCGGGATTTGCACTCAAGCGGTTGGCCAGGACACAGCCGGCTGAACCGGCACCAATGATTACGTAGTCGAATTCCATCACACAATGATCCCGAGCGAGCGAACAGGGGCTGCTTCACCAGGAAGCAACAAAGGTACCTGGGACCGATTGTTGGCTGAAGGCGGTAGAAAATTATTGACCTCTCATGCCAATTATTTGATCTTTGACGACATGACTACATTGATCCGAACAAGCTCGTTTACCGGGTTCCGTGAGGTGGCAAGCCAGCTCGGCGGGCAAGCTGACCTCATGCTTGAGCGCTTCCGCATCCATCCGGACGTGCTGATGGACGAGGAAGCACGGGTGCCGTTGCGTTCGCTGGTCGGGCTGCTGGAGTTTGCCGCACGAGAGCTGGACTGCCCTGACTTTGGCTTGCGCATGGCCGAGTACCAGGACTTGCACGTCTTGGGGCCGATTGCGGTCATCGCTCGAACGTGCGCAACGGCAGGGGAGGCGCTGGAGCAAATCATCCGTTTCATCGGCTACCACAGCCCGGGCATCCAGCTTGATCTGGACCTCAGCGAGAACCACGCGCCGCGCCTGTTGATCGACATCCGCCTGACTGGGCCGACCCCGCGACGGCAAATGGTGGAGCTGGCAATGGGGGTGGCGCATAACGGTATGAAGCTGCTGTATGGCGACAACTTCGTTGCCCAGGCCGTTCTGTTTTCCGCCAATCACTCAGTGGCTCAAGCACGGTACCGGCGCTATTTCAAAACTGCGGTGTGCACCGGTCAATCCTGCAACGCCTTGGTACTTCGTGACGAACAACTCAATCAGCGGATCGAACAGCAAGCCCCTTACCTGCATCGCGCACTGGAACAGTATTTCCAGCAGTTCGACTTGCAAGCGACGTCGGATGTTGTCAGCCAGGTCGAGCGCCTGGTCTTGCGCATGATGCCGATACAGCGTTGCCGTTTGCCATTGATTGCCGAGCAACTGGGCATGCACGTGCGTATGTTGCAGCGAAGGCTGGCCGAGCAGGGGCGAAGCTTCGATGAAATCGTCGAGAACCTGCGGCGTGACCGTGCCGACCACTATCTGGCGGAGCGGCACATGCCGATGTCCCAGGTTGCCGGTCTGCTCGGCTATAGCGAACAGAGCGTGTTCAATCGCGCTTGCCAGCGCTGGTTTTCCATGTCGCCGGGAGCCAGGCGTCGTCAGTTGTTCGAATGAAAGGTTATCGATCTTCGCGCGGGACCTGATGGCTGGCGACATCGAGACCGTCGCCGAAATGGCCGCTATTGCGAATCACAGCCTTTAGCCAGCGCCGCAGCCGCAAGACTTTGGGAGACATCTCATTGCCATTGAGACACAGCAGGCGGTAGGCCGACACTCGCTCAAGCTTCTCCTTGAAAGGCAGGACCAATTGGCCATTCTTCAGGTGCTTTTCGATTAGCCCCAGCGGAGCCATCATCAATCCGTGACCGTCAATGGCCGCCTGCAGGCCATCACTCAGACTTTCAAAAAGCAGCTCACGCTGTGGCGGGACGTCCATGCGTCCGGCGGCTTGATTCCAAAGTGTCCAGACCCCAGGTGCCTGGGCTAGCGTAATGCGAGGGATACTCTCGATACGCTCCCCGGCAACGAGTCTTGCCGCTATTTGCGGTGCACAGACAGGCGCACCGGAGACATCCGCCAGTTTTTCGGAAAATACGTTGAATCGGGTTTGCGTGGTGTGGCGAATGGCGATGTCCAGCTCGCGGGCTTCCAGATCGGCCACCCTGGATGAAAACTCCATATGCACGGTGATGTCCGGATTCTCACGTTCGAACTGCGCCATGCCCGCACTCAGATAGGTCGCCGCGAAACTGGGCGCCACGCTGATGCGTAAAGGGCTGGTGTCACTGGCTTGTTTGACGGCCTGAAGCCCGATAGAAATCTCGGCCAGCCCCCGGCTGACGTGAAGCTGCAGCTTGCGGCCGCTTTCGGTCAGTTCGATTTGCCGATTGCGTCGAACAAAAAGCGCCACACCCAATACGCCTTCCAGCCTTCGAACCTGGTGACTGATTGCCGAAGGCGTCAGGTGCAGGAACGTCGCGGCCTCTTGAAAGGAGCCCAGCCGCGCAGCGGCTTCAAAAGCATTGAGCGCGGGCAGCTGTCGCACACTTTCCGCAGGGATGAGGATCTTCTTTTCACGTGACATTTTGTCATCCAAGTAAAACCAATGTCGTTTGTCGAGCTCACGACCCCGCTCGTACTGTGGTTCACGAGTCGATGACCCCTAAGGCGCACCAACGTGCCTCGGAACACGCGATGACCAATACCACGAGCGGGGTAAATACATGAATTCATTTCTGTCGCAAAGGCCTTTGGAAGTACCCGTCGGTTCCTTCGCCGGGCTATTTCTGGAGCGAATCCAACACTACGCAGACAACCCGGCGCTGATCGACGGGCTGAGCGGTGAACAACTGACATACGCCGAACTGTCCCGGCATGTGCGCGTGCTTGCCGCCAACCTGATAGAGCACGGTCTGGAGCCTGGCGAGGTCATCGCCATCATCGCGCCGAACAGCATTTGGTTCCCGGTGGCTCTGTACGGTATAGCCTTCGCCGGCGGCGTGTACTCCACACTCAATCCCATGTCCTCACCAGAGGACGTGCGAGAACTCCTCAAGCTGGTGGGGGCCACGCGTGTGATCGTCACCCCGCAAGTCTTCGAAAGGCTGCGCGACACCTTGATCACGTTGCCGTTGAAAGAGATTTTCGTGCTGGGTGAGTCCGCGGGCCTCACGCCGTTTGCCTCGTTGCTGGTGGGCAAGCCTCTGGCCGAAGAGCGCTGCCGTGATCTGCAAAAAGACCTGTTGGCCCTGATGTTCTCCAGTGGCACCAGCGGCTTCCCCAAGGCGGTGATGCTCAGCAATCGCAACTACGTTGCGGCGACCGAGCAGGTGACCGCCGCCCAGGTTTTCCGCAAGTCCGACACCATCCTGGCGGCGCTGCCGTTCTTCCATATCTATGGACAAACCAGCTTCATAGGCTCGGCGCTTTCTCAGGGCGCGCGCTTGATCGTGCTGCCCGCGCTCGACCTGGAAGTGACTTTGCGCGTGATTCAAGACTACAAAATCACTGTCGCTCCAGTCGTTGCTCCGGTTGTCTTGCAGTTTGCCAAGCATCCTTTGGTCGATCACTTCGACCTGTCGAGCCTGCGCCTGGCCATCTCCGGTGCCTCGCCCATCAGCGCCGACCTGCTGAAGAGCGCCGCCGATCGGCTGAAAGTACCGGTGCTCAACGGCTGGGGCCTTACCGAATCCACCACCACCGGCGCTGTTTCCGAGCCAGGCATGCCGAAAGAGGCCGAAGGTTCGGTCGGCCGGGTGATGCATGGCATCGAGGTGCGGGTCGTGGAAATCGGCGGCAACCAGGACGTGGCGCCAGGTGCGGATGGCGAGCTGCTGATACGCGGTCCCAACGTGATGCTCGGCTACTTCAATAATCCGGCGGCAACCGCCGAAACGATCGATGCGCAGGGCTGGCTGCGAACCGGAGATGTAGGCCGGATCGATGAGCATGGCAATCTGCGAATCATCGACCGCGCCAAAGAGTTCATCAAGTTCAAAGGCTTCCAGATCAGCCCGGTCGAACTCGAAAGTGTGTTGTTGATGCACCCTGCGGTGGCCGATGCCGGCGTCGTGCCCAGCCCTGACACCGAATCCGGTGAGGTGCCCAAAGCCTTCGTTGTGCTGCGCTCACCTGTGACAGAAGCCGAACTGATCGACTTCGTCGCGCAGCGTGTAACCCCCTACAAGAAACTGCGCGACATCGAGTTCATCGACGCCATTCCGAAGAACCCGGCAGGGAAAATCCTGCGGCGGATCCTGGTACTGCGCGAGCGCGAAAAACGCGAAACCCATGCCGCGTCCGGCGACCGCCTTGAGGATCGGGTCGTAGTCACACGCCACGGCAATGTGCTGTCGATCTGCCTGGACCGTCCGCGCAAGATGAATGCCTTCGACCGCGACATGTTCATCGGCCTGGCCAAGGCCATGGCGATCTACGAAGACGATCCAGGCCTGCGTTGTGCGGTGTTGCATGCCAATGGCCTGGTCTTCACTTCGGGCATGGACATCGTCAGTTCTGCGCCTCTCGCCGCGCGGGGAGAGTTGCGTATCGGCGATCCATCGTTGGTGGATATGCTCGAAATCGACCCGACCGTTCGCCGTCGGAGCAAGCCGGTGGTACTCGCTGTTCATGGCAAGTGCATGAACCTGGGGGTGGAGTTGGCGGCAGCGGCGGACATTGTTATCGCCGCGCAGGATGTCACGTTCATTCAACGCGAGGTGGCAGTCGGGTTGTTCCCGTTCGGGGGGGCCACCGTGTTCTTGCCGGCAAAAATCGGTCTCGGTAACGCGCTTCGCTACATCCTGACGGCGGAGGAGTTCGATGCTCAGTCCGCTTGCCGGATGGGGCTGGTGCAAGAAGTCGTATCGCAGAGCCAGCTGATGACGCGCGCTTTCGAATTCGCACGGCTGATTGCGCAGAACTCACCGTCCGGTGTTAAAGCAGCGCTTGCGTCGGTGCGCCTGGCCCGTGAAAAAGGCCCCGAGGCGGCGCTTGCAACACTGCTCAGTGAAGTCGCCCGGTTGACCGGCGCAGAAGACTTCAAGGAAGGCGCTGCAGCCTTCCTGGAAAAACGAGCGCCGAACTTCAAGGACGCGTGAGCGCCACACCTGAGGCATTGAATCCTTTGCAATAGGAGGGGGGCGGCTGCGCGACACGCGTAGCCAACCCCATTTGCCGCTTTTCAATCACTACACAAGGACCTCGGCATGAGTGCCCTGAATATTGCCCAGCCCATCGCTCCCCCCGCCATGCAATCCTGCTTCGAGCACCAACGCGCTGCCTACCTCGCCACGCCCGAGCGCAGCCATGCCCAGCGCGTGGAAGACCTCAAGAAGTTGGCGCGGATGCTGAAAGACAACCGCCAGGCACTGATCGAAGCGATCAACCAGGACTACGGCAACCGCTCCACCTTCGAGACGCTGTTCGCCGAGTTTTTCGTCGTGCTGGGAGATATCAAGTCCACCATCAAGCACCTGAAGAAGTGGATGAAACCGCAGAAACGCCACATCGATCTGATTGTCTACCCCACCTCCAGCAACCGCGTCATTCCCCAACCGCTGGGCGTGGTCGGCGTGATCGTACCCTGGAATTTTCCGCTGCTGCTGTCGTTCGGGCCACTCACCGCCATCTTCGCCGCCGGCAACCGGGCGATGGTCAAGATGTCGGAAAACTCGAACAACCTGACGCGTCTTCTGATGTCCATCACACCGAAATACTTCCCGCCGCAACAGCTTCAGTTCTTCGAAGACAGCGGCGCCAATGGCTCGGTGGGCCCGGCTTTTTCCTCGATCCGCTTCGATCATCTGTTCTTCACGGGTTCGGGTCAGACCGGCCGCGCCGTGATGGCGAACGCTGCGCGCAACCTGACCCCGGTGACACTGGAGTTGGGCGGAAAATCACCCGCCGTGGTCGCGCCGGATTTCCCGATGACCCTGGCCGTCGATCGCATCATGTGGAGCAAGGCCTTCAACGCGGGCCAGATCTGCACCAACGTCGACTACGTCTTCATTCCCGCCGGCTCCGAGGCCGACTTCGAGCGCGAAGCCCAGCGGGTAATAGCCGAGCGATACCCCGACATCAATCATGCCGATTACACGTCCATGATCGACCAGCGCGCCTATGACCGCATGCAGGCCACGCTGGATGACTCTGTGGCCAAGGGCGCGCGCGTGGTCAATCTTTTCCCCGGCCAGGCGCCGGACAAGACCCTGCGCAAATTCCCGCTGACCCTGGTATTCGACGTCAGCGACGACATGGTCATCATGCAGCGCGAGATCTTCGGCCCGCTGCTGCCGGTCAAGACCTACACCAGCCGCGAAGAAGTGGCCGGTTATATCAACAAGCACGACAGACCACTGGCGCTGTATCCCTTCACCAGGGACCGCGCCCTGCAGGACTACTACGTGACCCACATCATGTCGGGCGGCGTGTGCATCAACACCGCGCTGCTGCACGTGTCTCAGCACGACATGCCCTTCGGCGGCGTCGGCGCCAGCGGTATGGGCCATTACCACGGTTACGAAGGCTTTCAGACCTTTTCCAAAATGCGCCCCGTCTATCGTCAGGGCTTCTTCGCCGCCACCAGGATGATGCTGCCGCCCTACGACAAGGGACCGCTCAAGCCCAACAAGCTGATCGAACTGATCATCAAGTTGAAGGGCTGAAGCCCTGTGTACCTGACTGTTGCATAACGTCTTCAATGGAGTTTTCCATGCCCCTCTATGAATGCCAGACCGTCAAGGGAACGCTCAGCGAGCGTCAACGCCAATCGCTGGCCGAGTCCATCACTTCCATTCACACCCAGGAGACGGGCGCGCCGGCCAGCTACGTGCACGTGCTGTTCAAGGAGCTTGAAGCGGGAAGCGCATTCACCGCCGGCCAAGTCGCGACCCCCGCGATAATTCGCGGCCAGATCCGTGCAGGACGATCACAGGCGACGCGCCACGCCATCCTGCGCGCAATCACCGACGTTTACATGGCCGTCACCGGGGCCGATGCGAATGCAGTGGTCGTGGCAGTGGTCGACATTCCCGCTTCATGGGCCATGGAAGGCGGTCATATTTTTCCGGAGCCGGAACTGCCCCCTGAAGGTGCATGACACGCTTCTCTGCGACGAAAACATTTGCGCATTTTCGCGATGGTCAGGCAGGCATCCGCTGGTGTAGCAGCTATTTCCCAGTCGCCGCCTGTTGCTGCACATTTCGATCATTAAGTTGTCAGTTACGGTCATTGAGCGACGGCGTCGCGGCTCTTAGTCTGTCGAACATGACTGACGGGGGCCGTAGAGCTCCTGCACTTTCCGTGATCGATCGATGTGGAGTTACCGATGACCGCCGCTCAATACCCGCACCTGTTGGCTCCGCTGGACCTGGGTTTCACCACGCTGCGCAATCGCACCCTGATGGGTTCGATGCACACGGGCCTTGAGGAGAAACCGGGTGGTTTCGAACGCATGGCGGCGTACTTTGCCGAACGTGCCCGTGGCGGTGTCGGCCTGATGGTCACCGGCGGTATCGGCCCCAACGACGAAGGTGGCGTGTATTCCGGTGCGGCCAAGCTGACGACCGAAGAAGAAGCGCTCAAGCACCGCATCGTCACCCGTGCCGTTCATGACGCGGGCGGCAAGATCTGCATGCAGATCCTCCACGCCGGTCGTTATGCCTACAGCCCGAAACAGGTTGCACCCAGCGCCATTCAAGCGCCGATCAACCCGTTCAAACCCAAGGAACTGGACGAGGAAGGCATCGAGAAGCAGATCAGCGATTTCGTCACCTGCTCGGTACTGGCGCAAACCGCCGAGTACGACGGTGTGGAAATCATGGGCTCCGAAGGTTATTTCATTAACCAGTTCCTCGCCGCCCACACCAACCACCGTACCGACCGTTGGGGTGGCAGCTATGAAAACCGCATGCGCCTGCCGGTGGAAATCGTTCGCCGCGTGCGTGAAGCGGTCGGCCCGAACTTCATCATCATTTTCCGTCTGTCGATGCTCGACCTGGTCGAAGGCGGCAGTACCTGGGAAGAGATCGTTCAACTGGCCAAGGCCATCGAGCAGGCCGGCGCGACCATCATCAACACCGGTATCGGCTGGCACGAAGCGCGGATTCCGACCATCGCCACCAAAGTGCCGCGTGCGGCGTTCAGCAAGGTCACGGCCAAGCTGCGGGGTTCGGTGAATATTCCGCTGATCACCACCAATCGCATCAACACGCCGGAAGTCGCCGAGCAGATCCTCGCCGAGGGCGATGCCGACATGGTGTCCATGGCGCGGCCATTCCTTGCCGACCCGGATTTCGTCAACAAGGCCGCTGAAGGTCGCGCCGATGAGATCAACACCTGCATCGGCTGCAACCAGGCCTGCCTCGATCACACCTTTGGCGGCAAGCTGACCAGTTGCCTTGTGAACCCGCGTGCCTGCCACGAAACCGAACTCAATTACCTGCCCGTGCAGCAACTGAAGAAAATCGCCGTGGTCGGTGCCGGCCCTGCCGGTTTGTCCGCCGCGACCGTGGCGGCCGAGCGTGGCCATCAGGTGACGCTGTTCGATTCGGCCAGCGAAATCGGCGGTCAGTTCAACATCGCCAAGCGCGTTCCGGGCAAGGAAGAGTTCTTTGAGACCCTTCGCTACTTCAACCGCAAGCTGCAGACCACCAACGTCGAGGTGTGCCTGAACACCCGCGTCGACGTGGCACAGTTGGTCGAAGGCGGCTACGACGAGATCATCCTGGCCACCGGCATTGCGCCGCGCGTGCCGGCGATTCCTGGCGTGGAAAACGCCAAGGTGCTGAGCTACCTGGATGTGATCCTGGAGCGCAAACCGGTCGGCAAGCGTGTCGCGGTGATCGGTGCCGGTGGTATTGGTTTCGACGTGTCCGAGTTCCTCGTTCATGAAGGTGTCGCTACCAGCCAGGATCGCGCCGCGTTCTGGAAGGAGTGGGGCATCGATACGCACCTTGAAGCACGCGGTGGTGTTGCCGGTATCAAGGCCGCACCTCATGCGCCGGCCCGCGAGGTGTTCCTGCTGCAACGCAAGAAGTCCAAGGTTGGCGACGGCCTGGGCAAGACCACCGGCTGGATCCATCGCACGGGTCTGAAGAACAAGCAGGTGCAGATGCTCAACAGCGTTGAATACCTGAAGATCGACGACGAAGGCCTGCATATCCGCATCGGCGAAACCGGCGAGCCGCAGGTACTGCCAGTCGACAACATCGTGATTTGCGCCGGGCAGGACCCGCTGCGCGAGTTGCATGAAAGCCTGGTGGCGGCGGGGCAGAGCGTGCACCTGATCGGTGGCGCGGACGTCGCGGCAGAGCTGGATGCCAAGCGGGCGATCAATCAGGGTTCGCGGTTGGCGGCGCAGTTGTAATCCACGTAATCAGGCTGCTCCCAAACCTTGTGGCAAGCCCCCTCACCACAAGTCAGCTGATAACATGCCGGCTCTTCACCCAGAGCCGGCATTGATGCTTCTCCCTCCCGACACCTGGCTACCCCAGGCCCCCCTCGAACCGCTCCACCTCGACTGGCTCACAGATGCCGGCATCGAAGTCGCCATCCTGCGTCTGGACCAGATCGACCCGCTGATCAGCGGCAACAAATGGTTCAAGCTCATCGAGCACCTGAAGGCCGCCGACCGCGCGGGGGCCGAAGGCATCATCAGTCTCGGTGGCGCGCATTCCAATCACCTCCACGCCCTGGCGGCGGCGGGCAGGCGTTTCGGCTTTGCCACTGTCGGCCTGTTGCGCGGGCATCCTCAGGAAACGCCGACCGTGAGGGATTTGCAGGCATTTGGCATGCAGTTGCACTGGCTGGGTTACGGCGGCTATCGGGCGCGACACGAGGCCGGTTTTTGGCAGCCATGGCAAACGCAGTATCCGACATTGCATCCGGTGCCTGAAGGTGGAGGCGGATTACCCGGCGCACGAGGGTGCATGCAGTTGCGGGCGCAGGTTTGTGCGCAACTGACTGGGTTAGGCTGGAACGACTACGACGGCTGGTGGCTGGCCTGCGGAACCGGCACGACGCTGGCAGGCCTGGTACTCGCCGAAGCGGGGGATCACCCGGTGTACGGTGCCCTGGCGGTGCCTGACGATCATGGGGTGGCGCAGCTGGTCGAGCGGATCGTGCAGGAGGCGGGGGTGGTTGATGCGGCGTATGAGCTGTTTGAGGCCAGTCGCGGCGGCTTCGCGAAGGTCGATCCGCTGCTGCTTGAGTTCATCGAAAAGACCGGGCAGGCCAGCAGCATTCCCCTCGAGCCGCTGTACACCGGTAAGGCGCTCATGGCCCTCGAGCAACAAGTCACTGCGGGCAAGTTCGCTCCAGGCACGCGGCTGATCTTCGTCCACTCCGGCGGCTTGCAGGGGCGACGAGGGTTTGATTCACAAGCCTGAAACGCACCGCAAATCAATGTGGGAGCGAGCTTGCTCGCGATGAGGGCATTGCATTCGGCACATTTGTCGACTGACACACCGCCATCGCGAGCAAGCTCGCTCCCACATCTCGGGTTGCCGTCAAGTTCAGCTATCGCGGGTTTCGCCTTTGGGCATCATCCGCAGCAAGGTGTTATCGCCCACCACATAGTGGTGATACAGCGCGGCCACGGCATGCAGGCCGATCAGCCAATAGCCGATAGTGCCGCCGAGCTCGTGCCAGTCCTGGAGTTGTTTGGCCAGGTCCTTGTTTTCCGCGATCGGCATCGGCAGGTCGAAACCGTAGAACATCACCTGGTTGCCTTTGGCGCTGGTGACCAGCCAGCCGAGAATCGGCGTGACGATCATGAAAATGTACAGCGCCCAGTGCATCAGCCTGGCCAGCGTCGTTTGCCACTGCGGCGAGGCGGGGAAGACCTGCGGCGCCGGGCCAAGACTGCGTGCGAACAATCGCAGCCAGACCAGGACGAATACGGTCAGGCCGAGCATGAAGTGTGATTCGACGATCAGCGTGCGCCCGCCACTGCCCTTGGGAAAGAGCCCGCGAAACTCGATACAGGCGTAAACCAACGCCAGCAGGACCAGCATCAACCAATGCAGCGTGATCGATACGGTGCTGTAGCGCGAGGCAGAGTTTTTCCACGGCATTCAGTGTTCCTCAGAGGTCCGGTTTAAAGCCACCGCTCTTGTTCGACGGTGTGCCTTAACTGTAATCCTGTTTCACCGGGTTTGCCTGAGGTGATTGATCGCTGGATGCTCTGGATCAGGTAATTGACGGCAAAAACGCATCGGCCCCTGTAGGAGCTGCCGCAGGCTGCGATCTTTTGATCTTCAGGTCCCCAATGACGCCGAAAATCAAAAGATCGCAGCCTGCGGCAGCTCCTACAAGGGCGGTGCGGTTTTTAGCTCGATTGCGGCATTTCGCCGTTGGCCAGGCGCTTGTTGATGTCGGCGATCACTTGCGGCAGATCGGTGATGGTGTCGATCATGTAGTGCGGGCGCGAATCTTCGAACATTGCATGGATGCGCTTGCGCTCGCTGTCCAGTTGGTCGCTGCCCAACGCGCGATAACCTTCGTAATCCAGGCCCAGGGCGTTGCCCGAGCAGATCAGCGCCACGGTCCACATGCCGGCGCGGCGACCTTCGAGAATGCCCGGCACGGTGTCGTCGATCTTCACGCACGCGGCGACATCGTCGATGCCCAGGGCGATGACGTTGGCCAGCGCCTGGGCCGGCCATGGACGGCCATTCGGGACTTCGTCGGTGGCCACCACGTGATCGGCCACATAGCCGTTGGTGGCAGCCAGTTCGACCACCTTGTCCATGACCTGTTTCGGATAACCGGAGCAGGAGCCGATCTTGATCCCTTGCTCGCGCAGGTTGGCGATGGTCTCCAGAGCGCCCGGAATCAGCGCCGAGTGTTCGGCGATTTTTTCGATCTGCAGCGGCATGAAACGCTGGTAAATCGCAGTGACGTCGTCGTCGGTCGGCGTGCGGCCGAAGACTTTGCGATAACGCTCGGCAACTTCCGGCAGATCGCACAGGGTGCGGATGTGGTCCCACTTGCCCATGCCCATCGGGCCACGGGCTTCTTCGATGGACACCTGGACGTCGAACTCGGCGAACGCCTCGACGAAAATCTGCGTCGGGGCGAAGGAGCCGAAGTCGACCACGGTGCCGGCCCAGTCGAGGATGGCGGCCTGGAGTTTGCTAGGGTTGGAGTAGTTCATGGTGTTTGGATTCCTGTGAGAACGAGCTATTCGGTAGTTCGCGTTACCTGTGGGAGCGGGCTTGCCCGCGATGGGGCCCTGTCAGTCGACATCGAATGTCAGACCGCAATCGCGGGCAAGCCCGCTCCCACAGGGGGAATGCGGTGTGGGTTAGATCTCCAGCACTTCCATCTCGCGCAACACCTCGCCAATCGCCGCCACGGCTTCGCGCATCTCGGCCGGTTGCACATGTCCGATGCAGCCGACGCGGAAGGTTTCGACCTGGGTCAGTTTGCCGGGGTAGAGGATGTAACCCTTGGCCTTGACCCGCTCGTAGAATTCCTTGAACTGGTAGCGCGGATCTTTCGGGGCGTGGAAGGTGGCGATGATGGGCGCCTGAATGGCCGCCGGCAGGAAGCTGCGCAACCCCAGGTTGCCCATCTCCTCCATGAGTGCCTGGCAGTTGGCGGCGTAGCGTTCGTGCCGGGCCGGCAAGCCGCCTTCTTCGTTGTATTGCAGCAGGGCTTCGTGCAGCGCCGCAACCACGTGGGTCGGCGGGGTGAAGCGCCACTGGCCGGTCTTGGCCATGTAGGCGTGCTGGTCCTGCAAGTCCATCGCCAGCGAATGCGAGTTGCCGGCGGCGCTGGCCAGGGATTCTTTGCGAGCGAAGACAAAACCCATGCCTGGCACGCCTTCCAGGCATTTGCCCGAGGCGGCGATCAGGGCGTCGAACGGCACTTGTTGCGCGTCCACCGGCAAGGCACCGAAGGAACTCATGGCGTCGATGATCAGGCGCTTGCCGTGTCCCGCGACGACCTGGGCGATCTCCGGCAGCGGATTTAGGATGCCAGTGCTGGTTTCGCAGTGAATCAGGGCGACGTGGGTGATGCCGTCGTCGGCGCGCAGCAGGCGGTCGACGTCGGCAGCGGTGGTCGGTTCGTCTTCGGCGGTTTCGAAGGTGCTGAAGGAACGGCCCAGCACTTCGCAGATTTTCGCCAGGCGTTTGCCGTAGGCGCCGTTGATCAGTACCAGAACCTTGCCATCGCGAGGCACCAGGGTGCCGATCGCGGCCTCGACGGCGAAGGTGCCACTGCCTTGCAAGGGCACGCAGTGGTGGGTGGCGGCGCCATTGACGATCGCCAGCAATTGCTCGCAGAGACTGGCGGTCAGTTGATTGAAGCGGTCATCCCATGAACCCCAGTCGATCATCATCGCCTGGCGGGTGCGGGCCGAAGTGGTCAACGGGCCGGGGGTGAGCAGGATGGGTTCGGCAGCACTCATGTTCGTGTCCTCGCATTCGATGGGATGAAGCTACGGGGCTTAAATTGCAATTTGCCGAGCTATCAATCAAATTGTTTATTGTTATGCTAGCCATCAGTGAGGGTTATTCATGAACCTGTTTCAGCTCCGCGCCTTCGATGCCGTGGCCCGGGAAGGCAGTTTTACCCGGGCGGCGGCGCGGCTGTTCATCAGCCAGCCGGCGGTCACCGGGCATATCAAGGCGCTGGAAGAGCACTACCAGATCACCCTGCTGCGCCGCACCGCCCGGCGCGTGGAACTGACGGAGGAGGGCACCAAGCTGGCGGCGATCACCCGGGCGATGTTCGGCCTGGCCGAAGAGGCGCAGGTGATGCTCGAAGCCAACCGGCAATTGCTGACCGGGCGCCTGGAGGTGGCGGCGGACGGTCCGCACATGGTCATGCCGATGCTTGCCAGCCTGCGCGCGCGCTATCCGGGGATCACGGTGAACCTGCGCCTGGGCAACGCCCAGGAAACCCTGGCGGCGCTGCTGTCTGAACATGCCGACGTGGCGGTGCTGACCGAAGTCGAGCCGCGCAAGGGCTTGCATCTACAGGCACTGAACGAATCACGGATTTGTGCGCTGGTGCCCGACGGGCACCCTTGGGCGCAGAAGACCCAAGGCGTACAGCTCAAGGAGCTGGATCAGGTGATCATGGTGCTGCGTGAACCGAGTTCGATTACCCGGCGCACCTTCGATGAGGCTTGCGCCCAGGCCAGGGTCAATCCGCGGGTGCTGCTGGAACTGGACAGCCGCGAAGCGGTGACCGAGGCGGTGGCCGCCGAACTGGGGGTGGGGGTGGTGTCGTCGGTGGAAGTCAGCCACGACCCGCGAGTGGCGGCGGTGCCGATCATTGGTGAGGGATTGGTGAACCGGCACATGATCGGGTGCATGGAACGGCGCCGGGATTTGCGGTTGATTCAGGCTTTTTTGGGGTTGGCGCCCACTCCGTAGGCAGGTCCGCCGCCATCGCTGGCAAGCCAGCTCCCACAGGGATTTATGCCAGTTCGCCGATTTTGTGTACGACTCAATACCTGTGGGAGCTGGCTTGCCAGCGATGGCGGCGGACCTGCCTACACAAGACTCTCGCGAACCATCTCAAGAAACGTCGCCACGATTCGCCGCGAACTCTGCTCGCGCAAGCACACCAGCGTTTCAGTCAGGCGGCGTTTGCAATCGGTAATCGGCAAGGCGCACACCCGGGAGTCGGCGCCGAACTCGGCCGCCGACACCACGCCGATGCCAATCCCGACCACCACCGCTTCACGAGCGGCTTCCCGGCCTTCAACCTGGATCGCCGGACGAATGCGGAGCCCGGCGCCGGCCATTTCCTCCTCCAGGGTCTGGCGCGTCACCGAACCGATTTCTCGCAGCACCAGCGGTGTGTCATCGAGGTCGGCGAGGGTGATGGATTCACGGTCGGCCCACGGATGATTGCGCGATACGAACGCCACCATCGGGTCATTGCGCAGGGGCAGGGAGATCAGGCGTTCGTCACTGACGTCACGGCCCAGCAACGCCAGGTCGGCCTGATAGTTGAACAGTCGGAACAGCGACTCATCGGTGTTGCCGGTTTCGATCTTCACACTGATCCCCGGGTAGCGTTCGCAGAATCGGGCAATCTGCGGCAGCACGTGCACCGGCGCATCCACCGCCAGAATCAGGCTGCCGGTCTGCAGGGCCTGGGAATCCTGCAGCAGTTCCTGGGCTTCGGCTTCAATCACAAAAAGCCGCTGGGTGACGCTCAGCAGGCGCTCGCCCAGATCGGTCAGGCGTACCGAACGCTTGTTGCGGTGAAACAGCAAAACGCCGTAGCGCTCTTCAAGTTTGCGCACTTGGTCGGAAATCGCCGGCTGCGTCAGAAATAGCCGCTCGGCGGCTTTGGTAAAGCTTCCATGTACCGCAACGGCATGGAACGCTTTGAGTTGGGCGTGGGAAACCGACATCGATATCTCCAGTAACAAGCAAAGCTTATTTTGGAAATACGATAAATCGATTTCACTTATTAAACAGTAATTGTTTTTATCACTCTCAGCCCCGTTGACCGGTCAGTCGAACCGCAGCGGGTGCCATGAGCCTGGGCGTGCAAAACAGGACTCATCTGACCGGTATCCGCCGTAGGGACAGGGCGATATCGCAGTGCTCAACAATAAAAAAACAGGCGTTTGCTTCCAATTCTGCCGGCACACTCAAACCCTGAGGTCAGAACCACAATGAACAAGCACATCGGCACCATCAAGCGTTGGCGCGTGCAGATCTTCGCGATCACCTGGCTCGCCTACGCCGCTTTCTACTTCACCCGCAAAGCCTTCTCGGTGGCCAAACTCGGCATCGCCGAAGACCCGACCTTCATGCTCGACAAAATGGCGATGGCCAACCTCGATGCCATCTACCTGACGGCCTACGCCGTCGGCCAGTTCACCTGGGGCATCCTGGCCGACCGCTTCGGGCCGCGGGTGGTGGTGCTCGGCGGCTTGCTGATTTCCGCTGGCGCGGCGCTGGTGATGGGCAATTTCGCAACGTTACCGATTTTTGCGACCTGCATGCTGATACAAGGCCTGGCGCAGTCCACCGGCTGGTCGGGATTGTGCAAGAACCTGGGCAGTTTTTTTCCTTCCGAACAGCGTGGTCGGGTATTGGGCTTGTGGAGTTCCTGCTACGCCTTTGGCGGGCTCGTGGCCTCGCCGTTTGCCGGCTGGTGGGCGTATACGCTCATCGGCACCTGGCATGCGGCGTTCATTTCCAGTGCGGCGGTGGTTGGGCTGGTCGCCGTGCTGTTTTTTATTTTCCAGCGCAACAAACCTGAAGACGTCGGCTTGCCGGCTGTGGAGCCGGAGCCCGAACTGACCGCTGAAGAAGCCCTTGCCCAAAGCAAAATCAGTATCTGGGTGCCACTCAAGGAAATCCTGCGCAACCGCACGGTACTGGTGCTGGGGCTGGCGTACTTCATGCTGAAACCGGCGCGCTACGCGATCCTGCTGTGGGGACCGGTGATCGTCTTCGAACAGATGCCTTCGGTGGGCAAGGTCGGTGCGGCGATCATTCCGACTTCGTTCGAACTGGCCGGGTTGCTCGGGCCGATCATGATCGGCCTGGCCTCGGACAAACTGTTCGGCGCCCGGCGCATGCCGGCTTGCGTACTCAGTCTGTTGGCACTCACCGTGACCCTGGCATTGTTCATGGGCGCCCTGCATACCGGCAGTGTGGTCCTGGTGGTGGCGCTCTTGTTCGTGATGGGCCTGACCCTCTACGGGCCGGACTCGATGATCAGCGGCGCGGCGGCGATCGATTTCGGCACGGCCAAGGCCGGTGCGACGGCGGCCGGGTTCGTCAACGGTTGCGGTTCCGTCGGGGCGGTGCTCGGCGGACTGCTGCCGGGTTACTTCGACTCGGTCACCGTGTTCATTGTTTTCGCCGGCTGCGCGATGTTCTCGGCGCTGGTGCTGATCCCGCACTGGAACAGCCGCCCCGGCGGCCTGAAAACCAAGCATCCCTGCGCGCCCGATCGGGCGATGAACATCAAACCCCTGCGTACCTGAATCCTGGTCCTCGTCGCCGATGTGTACATCATCGGCGGCGGTTACACCGGGTTGCGGACATCGATCATGCTCAAGGACGGTGGAGCAACCAGTCGAACAGCAGGCGGGTATCGCCCCGGGGCTCACGGGGCGGTGGGTTCAGAGGTTGTGGCCGAGGGCCCAACGCCGTACAGAGCACCGGGCGATCCGGGTCACTGTCGAGGAAAATCACCTGTACTTCACTGCCGGCCACGGGCAAGCGGGACGGATCGATCCAGTCCTCGGCCGTGGTCAGCGCCAAGGGCAGCCACAGACCACTGGACAACGACTCTGTGGCTGAATCTGTGGCAGGCCAGAGGATCACTCGAATCCGGCCATCCTCGTCCACAGTCGGCGGCTGTCCGACCGGGCCGCACACCTGGCCGGGCTGATACCCGGGAATGCTCGGCCTGGGTTGTTTAAGCGCGGGCCTGAACACCGTGGACCAGGGGATGGCGCTGAATTGATTGCGGTAACCCAAGGCCATGCCTGCTGACTCGTCGAGCAAAATCGATGGTTGGCCCCCCTGATGGCTTGTTTCGGTCACCAACCATTGATCATTGAAATTCGCCAAAGGATGGCCGGCCACCTGCACGATCCGGCCGCTGCGTAATGCTCCCAGGTTGCTTTGACCGTGTATTTGCAGGTGCCGGCACCGCAGGCGTTCCAGTTGTCGCCGGCTGAGCTGGTCGCGATGCTGCTGTTCGTGAGTGGTGAACGAGTGATTGGCTGCGCCGTCGCTGATATCCGCTGCACCAGGATTCCTCGCACCTGGGCGCACAGGGGGGAGCGAGGCATCATGGCGCTGGTACAATTCACTGATCACAGGTTGGTGATGATCGTCGAGTGCGTCGCTGCGCAGCGGCATGAGCAGCGGCTCCTGGGGGAAACTCAGGCTGTCATCGGCCAATACCAGCACATGGCCGTGGCGTCGATGCTCGAAGTGGTAGTGGATGCCTTCTTCCTCGCACAGTCGTTGCAACAACGCCAGGTCGGTTTCTTCGTACTGAATGCAAAACGGGCGCAGGGGATAGTGCCCGGTTGCCAGTTCAAAGCGATAACTGCTGGCGGGCAGCCCATGTTCCTCGAGCAACTGGCGCAAGATCATGGGCACGCTGGCGCGCTGGAAAACCCGTCGGCGGCGTTGCTGCTCCAGCGCCTGGAGACGGGACACCAGCACCAGTTTGTAAGCGACCCGGTGTGCGCTTCGATGTTCACACCCGGCGCTGTGCAGCACGCCATGCAGGCCCTGGTCGTGGCCGAATTCGAGGAACGCCGGCTGGTGCAGCAATTGTTCAAGGTTCAAGGCCGGTGCCAGACCGATAACCTCGATGTCGAATCGATAGGGCTGGTTGAGTGCTTCGTGACCGCTGAACCGGACGACCTGGAAACTCAGGTCGTCATCGAGAAGCGTCAGGGTGGTGGGACTTTCCTTGTCGTTGTGCATCGAACACGCTGCCGCCGTTGAATAGGGTGCAAAGCGTACGAAACCCCGGCGCATTGCGGACAGGCCAAAGCGGCATTTCAGAATCCCCCTACAACCGCTGGTGAAGATGTCGATGCCAGTCGGGATTTTTTGGTCGATTGCCAACTTTAGGCCGTATAAACTTGCGCAAAGCGTCGGCCAATGGTTGTCTCGACGCCACAGATGTCACAGATAAGAGAGTGAGAAATGGGCGCACAGTGGAAGGTTAAACACAAAGAAGCGGCAGCCAATGCCAAGGGCAAGATCTTCGGCAAACTGGTGAAGGAAATCACCATTGCTGCGCGCAACGGCGCTGATGTTGCGACCAACGCGCACTTGCGCCTGGTCGTTGAACAGGCCAAGAAAGCTTCGATGCCCAAGGAAACACTGGATCGCGCCATCAAGAAGGGCGCGGGCCTGTTGGGCGAGACCGTGCAATACCATCGCGTGACCTATGAAGGGTTCGCCCCGCATCAGGTGCCGTTGATCGTCGAGTGCGTAACCGACAACATCAACCGCACCGTTGCCGAAATCCGCGTGGCGTTCCGCAAGGGCCAACTGGGCGCTTCCGGTTCGGTGGCCTGGGACTTCAACCATGTCGGCATGATCGAAGCCTCGCCGGACACCCCGGACGCCGACCCGGAAATGGCCGCCATCGAAGCCGGTGCGCAGGATTTCGAACCGGGTGAAGAGGGTGCAACCCTGTTCCTGACCGAACCGACCGACCTCGACGCGGTACAGAAAGCCCTGCCGGAACAAGGCTTCACCGTGCTGTCGGCCAAACTGGGCTACCAGCCGAAAAACCCGGTCAGCGGCCTGAGCGATGAGCAGATGGCCGAAGTCGAGGCGTTCCTCGAAGGCCTCGATAACCATGATGACGTGCAGGACATGTTTGTCGGGTTGGCTGGTTAAGTCTTTGTGTCAATGACGGTTCTGTTGTCTGTCAGACCGTCATCGTCGGATCGCCGCCCGGAGCAAGCTCGCTCCCACATTAGACCGCGCCCAACCAGGCAACTCGGTCAACTGTGGGAGCGAGCTTGCTCCGGGCGGCGATCCGACGAATGACCGCGCAGCGGTCACAGATTTTTCAGTTGCTCCACGACTTCGCTAAACCCCGGCCGCGCCAGCACTTGCGGCTGGCAGCAACGCCGCTCCAGATCTTCCAGCACCCTACGCCGTTCATCGCTCAACCCCGAGTCGATCCGCGCCAGCAATTCCCCCAGCAACACCCCGAACGCCCGCACCTCGATCCGCTGCAAGGCACGGCTTTCAAGGCTGTCGGAAATCCCGTGGAACGATGCCGCGCCAAAGTCCCCCAGCAAGCAATCACCCTGTTCATTCCACAGGATATTGTGCCCGTAGAGGTCGCCGTGGGTGATGCCATGGCTGTGCAGGTGTTCGGCCACCGAGGCAATGCCCGAGGCAATGCGCAGCGCCACGGCCGCGCTGAAGCGCAAATCGTCGGGGTAGACGTCGCGGCTGCACGACGCCAGGCTCGGCAGTGCGGCGAGGTTGCGGTAACTCGGTGCGATCAGTTGCATCACCAGCCCGGCGGTTTGCTGCGGGTGATCGATAATCCGCCCTTCGACGCGAATCAGGTTCGGGTGCAGGCCGGCGGTGATGCAGGCGTTCATCTCGTGCAGCGGTGAACCATCGCTGGTCATTTCGCCCTTGTAGAGCTTCACCGCAACGGCCATGGACGGCTGGTCAGCCGGTTGCCAGACGGCCTGATGGATCACCCCGGACGCCCCTTCGCCGAGTTTTTTTTCCAGGCGCAATGCCGACCAGCCAATGCGCGGTGTCGCGTCGAGGGCCGTAGCGTCGGCTTCGGTTTCCAGCGGGTTACCGGCGTACGCCAGCCAGGTCAGGCTCGGCAATTCCAGCAACCAATGCGGCAACTCGGTCAACTGGTTGGCGGCGATGCGAATCAGCTCCAGCCGATGGCACTGACGCAACGACTCCGGCAGCGCGTGCAAACGGTTGCCGGCGAGCATGAGCTTTTGCAGGAATGGCCGCTCTCCCAACGCGCTCGGCAGCGTCTCGATGCAGTTGTCGGTCAGGATCAGCCAGCGCAGCAGCGGGGGCAGTGCCGCAGCGGGCACATGGGCGATGCGGTTGGCTTTGAAGCCGATCATCGTCAGTGCGGCGCATTGGCCCAGGCAGGCCGGCAACTCGGTGAAACGGTTATCGGAACAGAACAGCACGCGCAGACGGGTCAGGCGATGCAAGTCTTCCGGCAGGGTGCTCAAGGCATTGCCGCTGAGGTTGAGTACTTCCAGCGAGTCCGCCAGATCGAAAATTTCCCGAGGGAATTCCGTGAGGTCGTCGACCAGATCCAGCCGCGTGATGCCTGACAACTCGCCGGCACGCAATTGAGCAAGGGTATGCATGAACAGATTCGCCATTAGCCAAGGGGAGGACGCGTGGCCCTGGAAAGGGGCGACATGATAGCGGGAAAGATGTGGCGACTGTCAGGCCGCCTTCGCGAGCAAGCCCGCTCCCACACTGGATCTGTGCCACGACAAAAATCCATTGTGGGAGCGGGCTTGCTCGCGAAGAGGCCCTTCAATACAACAAAATAATATCGCTCAGGCCGGTTCGCTGACTTCCACCAGTTGCCCCAATCGACTGCGGGTGCGTGCCAGATCAATAGCATCGCCGTCCAGGCTTTCGCGCAGGGCGTGTTGTGCGAGCAGTGTCAGGTGCTTGTCCTGGTCGTACAGTACGTCGATGAGGTTGATGAAGCGCTGTTGGGCGGCAATCGAGCACTCACCGAGCCGCGGCAGGTCATCAATGATCCAGCTATCGAAGCGGCGGCACAGCTCCAGGTAATCCATCACGGCCACAGGCTGGTCGCACAGGTCGGCGAAAGTAAAGCCGACGCGGCGCTCATCGCACAAGCGCGCCCGGAAATGCCGGGTGCCCACGGGAAGCATCAGGGGCGGGGCGCCGCGATCCGGCAGATTCAACGAACGCCGCTGCACCGCGCTGGCCGGCCACACATACTGGCCTTGGGTGAACAGCTGTTGCGCGTGGCTGCGGACCTGGCTGCGATAGTCGTGCGGACCGCCGACTTCCATCACCTGCATGCGTGCATTGATCAAGTCGATCACCGGTTTGAAGCGGGCGTGGTACAGCGGATTGGGCAGCAGGCCTGCGGGCGGGTAGTTGGAGGTGACCAGCAACAGGATGCCACGCTGGAACAGTGCCTTGAACAACCGGGTGATGAGCATCGCATCGCCGATGTCGTGCACATGGAACTCATCGAAACACAGCACCCTGCAATCGCTGAGCAGGGCATCCAGGGTGATCGCCAGGGCGTCGGGCTGCTCGCGATGCTCGAACATGCCCTGGTGCAGTCGGGCGAAAAACTCATGGAAGTGCAGGCGTTGTTTTTGCGCGAGGGGAACGGCGCGGAAAAAACCGTCGAGCAGCCAACTCTTGCCGCGCCCCACGGCACCATGCAGGTAAAGGCCTGGAAGGGTTTGCGTTGGAGTGCCCATCAACAGGCAGGCATGCCGGGCCATGCAGTCGATCACGCGTTGCTGGCTGTGACTGAGGGTGTAGCCCCGGGAATGGGCCTGGTGACGAAAGTAGTCGCGGATAGCCTCGCCTGCCTCGGCGTTGCCGGCAGCCGGTGCCTTGCCGAGAAGACGACGCAACGATTGCCAGCGCGATTTGATTCGCGAACGATTGGGTGGTCGAACGGCCACTGAGATGTCACCTCTGGTGTGCGGGCAGGCTCCCCGAGCTGCGGCGGCATAGTGTAACCAGATGAGGGAATTTGCCTCCAGCTGTGCCGGCATATTTCGAGCCACCGTAACCGGGTTCTGAAGGAACACCGCAAACCCTGTGGGAGCAAGCTTGCTCCCACAGAGGGGGATCAGAACTGAACGGTCTGCTTGAGCATCTGCGCCGCCGCTGTGTCCGCCGGGCTGACCATCGCATAGTTGTAGCCACCCCCCGACCAGTACTCGGCCTGCAGGCCTCCATCGCTCCGGCTGCCACGGGGCAGCAGGAAGTTTTTCGGTCCTGGCGGGCGCACATAGAAACTGATTTTCTGCCCGCCCTGATTCTCGTAGACCACCATGGCTGCCGGGCCTTGCTCGGTACTCAGCAAACGCCCGCTGGCCGGCTTGAACCCGGCACCCGAGAGGTCGGGCAGGCGATTGGCCCGGGTGAAGTAGCGGTCGAGCCAACCTTGCATGTCACCGCTGTCGCCGGCCTTGTAATCCGCCGGCAGGATGCCTTGCTGGGCAATCAGGCGATACGCCTGCAGGGCATCGGCCATTGGAAGCTGGGGGCTCGCGAGTGTCATCTCCCGCGCTTGCCAACCGCTGAAACCGCCGACGCTGACCGCGATCAACAGCACCGCTGCGCTGGCCAGGTGTCGACGGGATTGGCGTTTGAGGCGCTGGCGTATCACCGCCGGATCCAGGTCCGGGTTCGACGGTTGTTGCAAGGCGCCACTCAAGGCCGCGCGCAGTGTTTGCGCATCCTGCTGCCAGGCGCGCACTTGCGCCGCCACGGGCGGGTTACTGGCCAGAAAAGTCTCCACCAGGCGCCGGTCGGCGTCGTTCAGTTGGTGGTCGACGTAGGCGTGCAGGTCTCGCTCGCTGGGGGGCATGCTGATCATTTGAGTCTCCGCAGGGAGGGGCGGTTGATTTCGCCATCGCTGAGTTGGCGCAGGGCCTGGCGAGCCCGGGACAGGCGGGACATCACGGTGCCGGTGGGGACGTCGAGAATCTCGGCGACCTCTTTGTAGCTCAAGCCTTCTACCGAGACCCAGAGCAGCAGCGCACGTTGTTCGGTGGGCAGTTGATCGAAGGCATTGAGGGTCGATTGGGCAATGACGGTGCGCTCCACCGAGGGCTGGGCATCGTCGCGGCCGGTGAAAAAATCGAGCATGCGCGCGTAGCGCCGGGAGCGGCGGTGCGCATCGAGAAACTGCCGATACAGAATCGAGAACAGCCAGGCGCGCAAGTCGCCCTCGGCGCGTTTGCCAGACCAACTCGACAGCGCACGCTCCAGACTGGCCTGCACCAGATCGTCGGCGCTGCTGGAGTTGCGTGTCAACGACACAGCAAATCGCCGCAATCTGGGAATAATTTCTCTCAGTTGTTCGTCGATATCGTTCATGAAGTTCTGGCTAGTCACTACGCTTGGGACTAGGAAGACGCCCGGTACTGGAGGTTATTCCACGCCAGAAAAAATAAATACCGTGCGTGGGAATAAACCTGCGTGCGGTTCGTCTGCTTGATTCTTCTCACTTGTGGCCGATGGCCCTGGAGTCTTTCATGGTAGATCGATCATCACCGCCCACCCGGCCGCCCTTGAGTGCGGCGAGCCTGACGTTGCGTCTGGCAGGCATTGCCGTGGTCGTTGCCGCACTGGCAGGGGCGTTTGCCTACGTCAACGGCACCTTCGACCCACAGCGCCTGACCCCGAAGAAACTGATCAACGTGCTGGAAACCAACAACGGCGTGCATCCCGGTTTTCGCCGCAACCATTCCAAAGGCGTGTGCGTGATCGGGCATTTCGAAAGCAGTGGTGAGGCGCGCAGCTATTCCACCGCTCAGGTGTTCAATGAGGCGCAGACGCCGGTGGTCGGGCGTTTCGCCTTGCCGGCCGGCAACCCCTACGCGCCGGACAGTGCTGTGCCGATCCGCAGCATGGCCTTGCGCTTCACTCAGGCCAACGGCCAGCAGTGGCGCACCGGGATGAACAGCATGCCGGTGTTCCCGGTGGGCACGCCCGAGGCGTTCTATCAATTGCAAAGCGCCCAGTCGCCAGACCCGGCCACGGGCAAGCCGGACCCCAAGGCCGTGCCCGCGTTCTTTGCTTCGCACCCGGAAGCGGCACCCTTCCTGGCCTGGATCAAAACCGCCAAGCCGTCGGCCAGTTACGTGACCGAAAACTACAACAGCGTCAATGCGTTCTACCTGGTCAACGCGGCGGGTCAACGCCAGGCCGTGCGCTGGAACATGGTGCCTCTTACCCAGGACGCACCCGGGGCCACGGCACCGGAGGGCAGTGATTTCCTGGAGAAAG
Organism: Pseudomonas sp. PDM28; assembly: GCF_019219115.1. Taxonomy (NCBI): domain Bacteria; kingdom Pseudomonadati; phylum Pseudomonadota; class Gammaproteobacteria; order Pseudomonadales; family Pseudomonadaceae; genus Pseudomonas; species Pseudomonas sp. PDM28. The sequence goes on along the minus strand of NZ_JAHUWG010000008.1, from coordinate 105,775 downwards.
ACCTGGTCCAGCGAATCGCCGCAGGCCCCTTGCGCTGGCAGTTGAACATCACCCTGGCCAACCCCGGCGATCCGGTGAACGACGCCAGCAAGGCCTGGCCCGAAGGACGCAAGGTGTTGAACGCTGGCACGCTGGTGCTTGAAAAGACTCAGCCGCAACTCAACGGCGAATGCCGTGACATCAATTACGACCCGCTGGTGTTGCCTGCCGGGATCGAAGGTTCCGACGACCCGTTGCTCGCCGCGCGTTCAGCCGGTTACGCCAATTCCTACCTGCGTCGCACCAGCGAAGTCAGCCAGTTGCCCGCCGCCCCACAGGAGACCCGGCAATGAGCACTCAACCGAATCACTTCGCGCCGCTGGCGCGCCTGCTGCACTGGCTGATGGCGCTGATGATCATCGCCATGCTGTTTATCGGCGCCGGGATGGTCGCCTCGGTGTCCGAGCGGCATGAATGGCTGATCCATTTGCACAAACCCTTGGGGGTCGCGATTTTGCTGTTGGTGATTGTGCGTCTGGTGGTGCGCTTCTCCACCACACAGCCTCCGCTGCCGGCGGACCTGCCGGGTTGGCAAGCGCTGGCGGCCAAGGCTTCGCATGTCTTGTTGTATGCACTGATGCTGGTCTTGCCGCTGCTGGGCTGGGCAATGATTTCGGCATCGGGCGAACCGGTGATGCTCAGCAGTTCGTTGCAACTGCCGTCGATTGTGTCGGCGAATGCGCAGCTGTTTGCGTTTTTGCGCAAGGCGCACGGGTATCTGGCGTACCTGCTGTTTCTGACCGTGTTGCTGCATCTGGCGGCGGCGTTGTTTCACGGTTGGGTGCGGCGTGATGAGGTGCTGGACAGTATGTTGCGGGGTAAGGATCGGGGGTGATTTTGAGCAGCTGTCGGGGCCTGCATCCGGCAGCTGCCAACCCGTTTCGTCACATCCACCTGTCAACTTTGACAGTTTCGCCTTCTCGAAAAGACGCATTCAATGTTCAAAGGCTGCAGTGGCCCCGGACGAGGCCAGTCGAACAGCATTGATTGTTTCATTCAGGGAGACGAACCATGTTCATGACTGCAGGTGGGGGTTCCGTACGGCGTGTCTTTTCAGCGCTGTCGATGGTGTCGCTGACGGCATTGCTTGGGGCTTGTGCGAATTCATCGCCGCCGGATCCGGGAGGGCCGAAAAGCTGGAAGGTGGAGAATGTTGCGAGTAAATCCACAGCTGAACTGTATGCGGACCTGATCAAACCGGGGGTGTTTGAGCGGTCGAGTTCGAAGGTGATTGATGGGTATACCGTTGAGAGCGGTAATTTGATCATGCCGGATAAGTCAGTGGGATCGTTGGTAACGGTCAGGTCTGTGGATGGTGGCTTGACTGCGTTTGTCGAGAAGCCAGGCAAGAAAGGATCGCTTGTGATTAATAGCAAAGGTGAGAGTCGCTTTACACCTCTCTCGCCTCAAGACTATTCGTTGCCGGATACGTTGCCAGGGGATGAAATAACAAAACCCGCCAAATCAGGGGCAACGGTAGCGGCAGGTCCCTATGTAATAGATATGCTGATTGGGTACTCGCGCGCAGCAGTTGATTTGGCTGGCGGTGATGCCCATTCCAATGCTTTGGCGCAGGTGGAAAGTGTAAATTTGGCATTGCGTAACTCATTGGTTACGAATGTTTCGATGAGGTTGATAGGTATACAGATTATTGATCAGAACTACTCGATGATCGTAGGAACTCTGCATGATTTGCCGGAATTATTCTCTGGGGGCATGCAAAAATATGAACCTGATTTGTTGTATGGTGTTTTTGCTCCTACTCCTCAAGATACGACTGCCGGTTGGGCAACAAATGCAGGCAGGACTGCTCTTGGGCATGTTAGCGATGGTTGGATATTTAGACACGAAATAGGACATAACGCAGGTGGTAGGCACTGCCACGTACCTGGGGGTAGTTACAATTACGGATTCCAGAACGGAAGAAACGGAACCATTCAATGTGAAGACGAAACCCCTTACTATTCAAATCCCAACATACGAGATGAAAATGGTCTTCCGCGAGGTAACCCTGCTACCGCGGATATGGCCCGAATGTGGCGCGAGAGTGTTGAAAGGCTTTCGTCTTATGCTCCTGCCTTTGATGGTGAGCGTATCATTGTGGCCGGTATTGATAATTATGCCGGGGGTAATGTGATTATCATTAGGGAACCAACTTCAATTGACCAACATGCTGGTGTTTTTGCTTATCATGCTGATGAGGGGCCGGTGGAATGGACAAGCGGAGCCCAACCTCCTTGGTCGCGCTTGACTGCAACGCTTTTAGATAGCTCAGGGAATCCGCATAAGGTTAAGTTGCGAGGGTCGAAGTCCGTGGCTACATGCGTGACCACTGCTTTGAATATCGCACAGGCATGTGCCAATGGCTGGGATATGAAGTTGGTTGTGGAGTATTTTAAGTCTGATAACCCGGAGCTTCCCAGCGGCATGTATACAGGTGAGATTAGGTTGCGAGCTGTTAGTTATGGTGGGACTTGGTCTAGGCCTGTCAGGGTTTCAATCTCTATCAGCGGGAATTAACGTTTCGTATGAATTGAGATCGTGAAGTGTGTGTGATCACTATGCCCTTCTTTGTGGGGCACAGTGATTGGTTTGTTTAACGTAGGATTGTTAGTATCTCTGCCACCGTGGATCCGCTGGTGTTGCCTGCCGGGATCGAAGGTTCCGACGACCCGTTGCTCGCCGTCGTTCCTCCGGTTGCGCCAATTCCTACCTGCGTCGCACCAGCGAAGTCAGCCAGTTGCCCGCCGCCAAACAGGAGACCCGGCAATGAGCACTCAACCGAACCACTTCGCCCCGCTGGCGGCCAAGGCTTCGCATGTCTTGTTGTATGCACTGATGTTGGTCTTGCCGCTGCTGGGCTGTGATTTGGCTTTTGTCACAGTGTGATTGTCTGCTTACCTGTCAACTCTGACAGTTTCGCTGATCTGAATAAGCACGTTCAATGCTCAAAGACTGCGTTGGTTCCGAATGGGGCCAGTCGGACAGCACTGATCGTGCCATTCAGGGAGACGAACCATGTTCAAGACTGCAGGTGTGCGTTCCATACGACGCGCTTTTTCCGGGCTGTCGTTAGTGTGTTTGGCGGTGATACTCGGTGCCTGTGCGCATCCGCCGACGACTGACTCGAGGGAACCGAAAAGCTGGGTTGTCGAAAATGTTGCGAGTAAATCGACAGCAGAGCTGTATGCGGATTTGATTGCGCCGGCGGTTTTCGAACGTTCGAGTTCGAAGGTCATTGATGGTTATACCGTCGAGAGTGGCAAGCTGCGAATGCCAGATAAGTCCGAGGGCTCGCTGGTGACGGTGCGTTCGGCAAATGGAGGTCTTGTCTCGTTAGTCAATAAGCCAGGTAAAAGCGGACTATTTTTAGTCAACAAACAAGGCTTGAGTACGTTTAGTCCAGAGCCAAAATTTGATCCGGCAGTCGAGGATGGCATTCCAAGTACTGATGAAAAAGTTTCCACGGCGTTGGTAAATTCAACCAGCGAGGACCCCAAAATTGTTGATGTCTTATTGGGCTATTCTCGTGCGGCGGTAAATCGAGTAGGCGGGGATGTGATGGCCCATGCGTTATCACAAATAGAGTCTGTTAATTTAGCCTTGAGAATCTCAGAGGTCTCCAATGTTTCACTTAGATTGGTCGGGATTCAGGTAGTGGAGCAGAATTACCCAACAACGACCGGGACCCTGGGGCAATTAAGAACGATTTTTTCTGCAGGCATGGCCGAATACGTACCTGACATAATTTATGGTTTTTTTGATTCGACTCCAGAAGATACGGCCACAGGTTGGGGGAATATAGGAGGCCGTGCGGGTATTGGATTGGCACGTAGCATCAACACGTATAGGCATGAGGTAGGTCACAATGCTGGAAGTATTCATTGCAATCCCAATGGCGGGGCTAAATACCATTATGGGTATAACAATGGGAAGACTTCTACGATTTTGTGTGGAGAGTCAACGGGGTACTATTCAACACCTGCTCTGAGCGATGAGTTCGGTTTGCCGCGTGGGGATGCTGTAACTGCAGACACAGCGCGTATCTGGCGCGAAAATGCTGAGCGGCTATCCTCTTACGCTCCACCCCAATCCCCACCAACAGCGCCGGAAAATTTTGCCAAAGTTGGGTCAGCTCCTAGCACGATTACTTTTAGCTGGGAGGCATCACCCAAAGCAGTTCGATATGAAATTTACAGTAGGGGAATTACTTCTCCATCAATAAAAATTGGAGACAGTACGGCGCCATCGTTTACCGCAACCAATATTGTAGGGTCGGCTTACTACTACGTTAAGGCTGTTAGTTTTATTGGACTGGTTTCAGTCCCGAGCAATTCCGTTCTTGCAAGGCCATAAATGCTCAAGTGAGTGACGTGGCCTGTTGTCAGGCCACGTCACTATGTAGTCGATCAGCGCAAGGTATCGACCATATCGGCAAGCGTGGTCAGCACATCCTTGCCCAACTGCTTCGACCGCTTGCCCGACCAGCCCGTCAAAGGAGTCGGATGGTCGTCATGATCCTTGAACGGCATTTCCAGGGTCAGTGACAGGCAGTCGTACTTCTGGCCGACGCTGTTGCAGGCCAGCGTCATGTTGGCCTGGCCCGGTTCGTCGCGGGTGTAGCCGTACTTGGTCTGGAAGTCTTTGGTGGTGTGCTTCAGATGGCTGCGGAAGTGTTCCTCGAGCTTTTCGATCCGTGGCGTGTAGCCTGGATTGCCTTCGCAGCCGGCAGTGAACACGTGAGGGATTTCCTCGTCACCATGGACGTCGAGAAACATATCGACGCCGTACTTTTCCATCTGCTGCTGAACGAACAGGACCTCCGGGCTGATTTCCTGGCTGGCGCTCTGCCAGGCACGATTGAGGTCCTGGCCCATGGCGTTGGTGCGCAGGTGGCCGTGGAAGGCGCCATCCGGGTTCATGTTCGGCACCAGGTACAGGTCGGCGCTGGCCAGCAGTTTGTTCAGCACAGGGTCGTCGTGTTTTTCCAGGCGTTCGATCACGCCTTCCATGAACCACTCGGCCATGTGCTCGCCCGGATGTTGCTGGGCAATCATCCACACCTTGCGTCGACCTTCGGCCCCGGAGCCTTTGCGCAACAACTGGATGTCACGGCCTTCGACGCTCTTGCCGGTGGCCAGCAGTTCGGTTCCAGCCTTGCTCAGCGCCTGCTCGATCAGCCAGTCGTGGCGGCCGCGGCTGTAGGGTTCGAAGTAGGCGAACCAGGCGTGGGTCTGCTCGGCTTCGAGGCTGAAACGCAGGCAGTCGCCTTCGAAAATGGTGGGTACGCGGAACCAGTTGACGTGATCGTAGGACGCCACTGCCTGATAGCCGGTCCAGGCCTTGTTATAGGAGGACTGGCTGGCATTGTTCAGGCGAAACCAGTGCTCCTGGCCGACATGCAGGCCGCTGGCCTTGAAGTGGAACCATTGGAAATGGGCACTGCGGGTGTCCGGACGAATGGCCAGAAGCGGCTTGAGCGGATCGCTGATGTCGATGACTTGGATGTTGCCGCTGTCGAAGTTGGCACTGATGTCGAAAGAGGATTTGGCCACGGTCATAATCGGGTCCTGAATATGATTTTTATCGCGGCTACTTTACACGCAAGAGAGGGGCGAAACCGAGGTAAATTGCGGGGTGCAGAGGTGGGGGCGTCCTCCTTGACGCTGACGCAGCTTAGAGACTGTGCAATTGATTCTCAAGTGCTATCTGTCGCCGGTTTGAACCCATGATGCCGGGCTTCTCTTGCCAACTGGAGTTCTTTTGATATCATCCGCGCCATCGAATTTGCGGCACCCAAAGACTTCATTAGCCTGAAGCCAAAGCCAGAAAAAACTGGCAAAAAAAGACCCGGCAAAAAGCCGGGTCAAAAACCGTGATTAGCCTGATGAGGAGATAGTCCAGGAGACCGACCTAAGGTCACCTGGTCCATCGACTGATCTCGCGACCAGTTGCTGCAATAATAATCATTCTCGTTTGCAGGTCAAGCGTTTTTGCCTGCTCGACAGGAAAATTCTTTCCTGTCCTCTCGATTTACCCTTCCACTTCAAGCGTTTTCATACTTTTCCAGCGATCGATCAACCATCGCCTTGGCCATGTCGATCATGTGCACCGTCGAAAACGCCAGGTCACGGTTTACGCCTTGCAGGTGACTGGCTGATTCGTACGCGGTGGCGGCAGCACAGCGCAACAGGTCCAAGGCATGGACCAGTGCCTCTTCGCCGCTGATGTTGCGGTTCACATCAAAAAAACGCGATTCGGCCACTTCCTCCGAAACAGCAGGTTTCAAGTAATAGTCCAGCGCGCGTTGTGCCGCCGCCGAGTCCAGGGATGAGGTGAGGGTGGTGTCGATTTGCACGTCCGGCAGGTCATTGGCGGGTGGGTTCATGGCGATGGCAAGCTCCGTGTTAGATTCAGATCCGTGAGTCGATCCTAATACGAACTGTATTTGTGACGAGGATTTAAATACTACAATTTGTGTTTTGATGGTCGGAGGCGCCCACGTATCGTGCCGCACATGGATAAATGGATTGAATTGGTCAAGGCCAAGATGAGTGAACTCAAAATCACTCAAGAGATACTCGCCGAGCGCCTCGGGATGTCCCAGGGCGGCATTGGCCACTGGCTCAACAAACGTCGTGAACCCGGCATCGAAGACATGAACCGGGTGCTGCAGGCGCTGGGCCTGGAGTTTCTCGAAGTGGCGCTGGTAATCCGGGAACCGCAGGCGTCAACGGATGACGAGATCCCCCTGACCCAGAAGTACAACCCGTACTTTCGCTACCCGATCAGTGACTGGCACCAGCCTGCCGAAGTGCGCGACGGCGAGGTTCCGGTGTACGGCAAGGAGCGCTATGAACTGTCCGATTACCACGCCCGGGGGCCGGCATTCTGGTTGAAAGTGGCGGGCGACGCGATGACCGCGCCCAATGGCATCAGCATCCCGGAAGGCATGCTGATTCTGGTGGACCCGGCCGTGGAAGCGGTGCCTGGCAAACTGGTCATCGCCCAGTGGCCGGACAGCGCCGAAGCCACGTTCCGCAAGCTGATCGAAGAGGGCGGTCAGCGTTATCTGGTCCCGCTCAATCCAACGTATCCGAAAGCCTTGTACACCGATGAATGTCGAATCATCGGTGTAGTGGTTCAGGCAACAGCCAGGTTCTGATCGGATCGGTCCTGGCAATGCGCAGGACCGATCTTCATTTCACGCTTCTTCCAGTTCCACCAGCGCACTGCCTTCGCTGACCATCTCGCCTTCCTGGCAATACAGCGCCTTGATCAACCCGGCATGGGGCGCGCGAATGCTGTGCTCCATTTTCATCGCTTCCAGTACCACCAACTGCGCCCCGGCCTCGACCGATTGCCCGGCCTCCACCAGCACGCGGACGATGCTGCCGTTCATCGGTGCGGTCAGTCCGCCCTGATGGCTGTGGCTGGCCTCGACGGCGCTGATCGGGTCGTAGGCCTCGATGCGGTGCAATTCGCCATCCCACTGCAAATACACATGCTCGCCACGGCGTATAGCGCGGTGTTGACGGCGCACGCCAGCCTGCTCGGTCAACAGATGCTCACCCCTGAGCTGCGTGCTGTGGGCATTGATATCGCCCAGCGTCAGCGCACGGTCCTGGCCTTCACAACTCAAGTGCAGAGTGATTTCTCTCGGCAAACCGGCACGCAGACCATTAGGCGCCGCCCACGGTGAACCCGGGTCGTCTGCACGGGTTGCGTGCGGCTGGCTCTGGGTAAATGCCTGGGCGGCGGCTTGCCAGAATTCATCGCCGAGTTCCGCTGGCGCCGGCAGCAACTGTTCCTGATAGTGCGGAATGAAGCCGGTATCGAGTTCGGCAGCGGCGAACGCCGGGTGACCGATGATGCGCCGCAGGAAATTGATGTTGGTCTTCAACCCGCCGATGGCGAACTCGTCGAGCATGCTCAGCAGGCGCAACCGTGCCTGTTCACGATCCTCGCCCCAGGCAATCAGCTTGCCGAGCATCGGGTCGTAGAACGGCGAAATTTCATCGCCTTCTTCAACGCCGCTGTCCACCCGGCGCCCGGGCCCTGGGGCGGATTCGCGATACAGTTCCAGGCGACCGGTCGCCGGCAGGAAGTCGTTGCCCGGATCTTCGGCGTACAGCCGCACTTCGATCGCGTGGCCCACCAGCGGCACCTGATCCTGAGTCATCGGCAACGCTTCGCCGCGCGCCACACGAATCTGCCAGGCCACCAGGTCGAGACCGGTGATGGCTTCGGTGACCGGGTGTTCGACTTGCAGGCGGGTGTTCATCTCCATGAAGAAGAATTCGCCGCGTGCATCCAGCAAAAACTCGACGGTGCCGGCACCGACGTAGCCGATGGCCTGGGCCGAACGCACAGCCGCTTCACCCATGGCGCGCCGCAGTTCCGGGCTCAGGCCCGGTGCCGGGGCTTCTTCGACGACTTTCTGGTGCCGGCGTTGAATCGAGCAGTCACGCTCGTTGAGGTACAGGCAGTTGCCGTGCTGGTCGGCGAACACCTGGATTTCCACATGACGTGGCTTGAGCAGGTATTTCTCCACCAGCATCCGCGAATCGCCGAACGACGATTGCGCCTCGCGCTGGGCCGAGGCCAGGGCTTCGGCCAGTTGGCTGACGTCCTCGACCACTTTCATGCCTTTGCCGCCGCCGCCAGCGGTAGCCTTGAGCAGCACCGGGTAGCCGATACTTTCGCAGGCATCGCGGAAGGTTTCCAGGTCCTGGGCTTCGCCGTGATAGCCGGGCACCAGTGGCACGCCGGCGGTTTCCATCAAGGCTTTGGCCGCAGACTTGCTGCCCATGGCGTCGATGGCCGAGGCCGGTGGGCCGAGGAAAATCAGACCGGCGTTTTCGATGGCGCGGGCGAATCCGGCGTTCTCCGACAGAAAACCATAGCCGGGGTGAATCGCCTGGGCGCCGCTGGCCTTGGCGGCGGCGATCAGTTTGTCGATCTGCAGATAGCTGTCGGCGGCTTTGCTGCCACCCAGGTCAACGCGAATGTCGGCTTCGCGGCTGTGCCGGGCGTCACGGTCGGTGGCGCTGTGCACGGCCACGGTCGTCAGGCCCAGGGCCTTGGCGGTGCGCATCACCCGGCAAGCGATTTCGCCACGGTTGGCCACCAGCAGGGTGGTGAGGACAGGTGCGCTCATCAACGGGGCTCCTTGGTGGTTTCGGCTTGCCAGCTCGGTGGACGTTTTTGCAGGAAGGCACGCAGGCCTTCCTGCCCTTCGGGGCTGACGCGGATGCGGGCGATGGCGTTTTCGGTGTAGCGGCGCAATGCCGGGGTCAATGAGCCGTCGCCGACTTCGCGCAACAGATCCTTGCTGGCGCGCATGGCCGCCGGGCTGTTGAGCAGCAGGTTGTCGATCCATTGCTCGACTTTCTGTTCCAGCTCGGCACTGGCATAGCTCTCCGACAACAGGCCGATTTCCCGTGCCCGTTGCCCACCAAAGCGTTCGGCCGTCAGGGCATAACGCCGGGTCGCGCGCTCGCCGATGGCTTGCACAACGAATGGGCTGATCACTGCGGGGGCCAGGCCGATGCGTACTTCCGACAGGCAGAACTGCGCGTCATCGGCACCGATGGCCATGTCGCAGCAACTGATCAGGCCCAGCGCGCCGCCGAAGGCAGCGCCTTGCACCACGGCCAGGGTCGGCACTTTCAGTTTGGCCAGGTTGTACATCAACTCCGCCAGTTCCCGGGCGTCATCGAGGTTGGTGGCGTAATCGAGTTCGGCCGATTGCTGCATCCAGGCAAGGTCGGCGCCGGCGCTGAAATGCTTGCCACGGCCGCGCACGATCAGGAAGCGCAGGCTGGCATCGCTCGCGACTTTGTCGAGGGCGATGATCAGTTCGCGGATCATTTCGGCGTTGAAGGCGTTGTTCTTTTCTTCACGGCTGAGCCAGAGAGTCGCAAAACCCCTTGGATCGCTCAGCAGTTCGAGGGTGTTGAAGTCGCTCATGTTGTCCGTCTCCACGGTCCTTGTGGGAGCGGGCTTGCTCGCGAAGAACGATAACGCGGTGCAACAGGTGAACCGCGGCGGATCCTTCGCGAGCAAGCCCGCTCCCACAGAAAATCACATCCGGAACACGCCGAAGCGGCTCGGTTCGATTGGCGCGTTCAACGACGCGGACAAGGCCAGGGCCAGTACGTCGCGGGTCTGGGCCGGGTCGATGACACCGTCGTCCCACAGGCGCGCGCTGGAGTAGTAGGGGTGACCCTGCTCTTCGTACTGGTCGAGGATCGGTTGCTTGATCTCGGCTTCCTGCTCGGCACTGAAACCATGGCCGCTGCGTTCGGCCTGTTCGCGCTTGACCTGCACCAGCACGCCGGCCGCCTGTTCGGCGCCCATCACACCGATGCGTGCGTTTGGCCACATCCACAAGAAGCGCGGATCGTAGGCGCGACCGCACATGCCGTAGTTACCGGCACCGAAGCTGCCGCCGATGATCACCGTGAACTTCGGCACCTTGGCGCACGCCACCGCCGTCACCAGTTTCGCGCCGTGCTTGGCAATGCCGCCGGCTTCGTATTTCTGGCCGACCATGAAGCCGGTGATGTTTTGCAGGAACAACAACGGAATGCCGCGCTGGCACGCCAGTTCAATGAAGTGCGCGCCTTTCTGCGCCGCTTCAGCGAAAAGAATGCCGTTGTTGGCGAGGATCGCGATCGGGTAACCGTGCAGGTAAGCAAAACCGCAGACCAGCGTTGTCCCGAACAGCGCCTTGAACTCGTCGAACACCGATCCGTCCACCAACCGCGCGATGACTTCGCGCACGTCGAACGGCTGCTTGGCATCGGCCGGCACCACGCCGTACAACTCGTCGCTGCTGTAGAGCGGGGCGATTGGTGTGCGTTGCTGAACCTCGCCTTGCTTGCGCCAGTTGAGGTTGGCGACGCTGCGGCGTGCCAGTGCCAGGGCGTGTTCATCGCTCTCGGCGTAGTGGTCGGCCACCCCGGAGATCTTGCAGTGCACATCGGCCCCGCCGAGGTCTTCGGCGCTGACCACTTCACCGGTCGCGGCCTTCACCAGCGGCGGGCCGGCGAGGAAGATCGTCGCTTGCTCGCGGACCATGATCGCTTCGTCGGCCATCGCCGGCACGTAGGCGCCGCCAGCGGTGCAGGAGCCCATGACCACGGCAATCTGCGGAATGCCCATGGCGCTCATGTTGGCCTGGTTGAAGAAGATCCGCCCGAAGTGCTCGCGGTCCGGGAACACTTCATCCTGACGCGGCAGGTTGGCGCCGCCGGAGTCCACCAGGTAGATGCACGGCAGACGGTTCTGCTGGGCGATGGTCTGGGCGCGCAGGTGTTTTTTCACGGTCAGCGGGTAATACGAGCCACCTTTCACCGTGGCGTCGTTGGCGACGATCATGCACTCGACGCCTTCCACACGACCGATCCCGGCAATCACGCCCGCAGCGGGGACGTCTTCGCCATACACCTCATACGCCGCCAGTTGGCTGATTTCCAGAAACGGCGAGCCCGGATCGAGCAAACGGTTGATGCGCTCGCGAGGTAGCAGTTTGCCCCGTGAGGTGTGGCGTTCCTGAGCCTTCGGGCCGCCACCTTGCGCCACTTGGGCGAGCAGGGTGTGCAACGCGTCGACCTGCTTGAGCATCGCCGCGCTGTTGGTGGCGAACTCCGCTGAACGAGGGTTGAGCTGGGTGTGCAGGGTAGCCATGGACAGCTCCGTTTAGCGGGTTTCGTTGAACAGTTCGCGACCGATCAGCATGCGACGGATCTCACTGGTGCCCGCGCCGATTTCGTACAGCTTGGCGTCACGCAATAGGCGGCCGGCCGGGAATTCATTGATGTAGCCGTTGCCACCGAGAATCTGGATCGCGTCCAGGGCCATTTGCGTGGCACGTTCGGCGCTGTAGAGGATCACGCCGGCGGCGTCCTTGCGCGTGGTTTCGCCGCGCTCGCAAGCCTGGGCCACGGCGTACAGGTAGGCGCGGCTGGCGTTGAGCTGGGTGTACATGTCGGCGACCTTGCCCTGGATCAGCTGGAATTCGCCGATGCTTTGGCCGAACTGCTTGCGGTCGTGGATGTATGGAACGATCAGGTCCATGCACGCCTGCATGATCCCGGTCGGGCCACCGGAAAGGACGACGCGCTCGTAGTCGAGGCCGCTCATCAGCACTTTCACGCCGCCGTTGAGTACGCCGAGGATGTTTTCTTCCGGCACTTGGACGTCATCGAAGAACAGCTCGCAGGTGTTCGAGCCACGCATGCCGAGCTTGTCGAACTTGTTGCTGCGGCTGAAACCTTTCCAGTCGCGCTCGACGATGAAGGCGGTGATGCCGTGGGGGCCCTTTTCCAGGTCGGTCTTGGCGTAGATCACGTAGGTGTTGGCGTCCGGACCGTTGGTGATCCAGGTCTTGCTGCCGTTGAGCACGTAGTGGTCGCCACGCTTGTCGGCGCGAAGTTTCATCGAGACCACGTCGGAACCGGCATTCGGCTCACTCATGGCCAGTGCGCCGATGTGCTCGCCGCTGATCAGCTTCGGCAGGTATTTGGATTTCTGTTCGTGGTTGCCGTTGCGATTGATCTGGTTGACGCAGAGGTTGGAGTGAGCGCCATAGGACAGGGCCACCGAGGCCGAGCCACGACTGATTTCTTCCATCGCGACCACGTGGGCCAGGTAACCCAGGCCAGCACCGCCGTACTCTTCAGGCACGGTAATGCCCAGCAGGCCCATGTCGCCGAACTTGCGCCACAGGTCGGCGGGGAACAGGTTGTCGATGTCGATCTGAGCGGCGCGCGGGGCGATCTCTTTGGCGACGAAGGACTGGACCTGATCGCGCAGCATGTCGATGGTTTCACCGAGGGCGAAGTTCAGGGATGGATAGCTCATGGGTCACCTTTTGGCTTTTTTGTCGGTTGGTGGGACTGTCAATGGGTTCTCACCTTTACGTTAACGTAAGCCTGTGACGAATGGCTGTCAATCACCCTTTACGTTAACGTCAACTTGAGCGAGAGTAGAGCCAGTTCAAGATAGAACGCGGACCCATCCTGTGGGGCCGCCGGTAGCCCATAAATAAAGACAATAGGGGTCGTCATGGATCAACCCAGTGCAAGCCCGCAACGCAGTTACACCCGTGGCTCCCAGGACAAAGCCTTGCTGGCGATGACCATCGGCCAGGCGTTTGACAACACGGTCGCGCAGTACCCGGACGGGGAGGCGCTGGTGGTGCGCCATCAACAGTTGCGTTACACGTGGCGGCAGTTGGCCGAGGCCGCGGACCTGCACGCCAGAGCGCTGCTGGCGCTGGGGCTGCAAGCCGGGGACCGCCTTGGTATCTGGGCGCCGAACTGCGCGCAGTGGTGCATCAGCCAGATTGCCACCGCGAAAATCGGCGTGATCCTGGTCAATATCAATCCGGCGTATCGCAGTTCCGAACTTGAATACGTACTCAAGCAATCCGGCTGCCAATGGCTGGTGTGTGCCGGCGCCTTCAAGTCGTCGAACTATCACGCGATGCTGCAGGGCCTGGTGCCCGAGCTGGCCGAGCAATCCATAGGCAAATTGCAGAGCGAGCGGTTGCCGGAGTTGCGTGGCGTTGTCAGCCTGGATGCCCAGCCTCCGTCGGGATTTCTGCCGTGGTCGCAACTGGCCGGTCTGGCGGGCAGCGTGACGGTCGAGCAACTGCATGAGCGCCAGAACAGCCTGCATTTCGATCAGCCGGTGAATATCCAGTACACCTCTGGCACTACCGGTTTTCCCAAGGGCGCGACCCTCAGTCACTACAACATTCTCAACAACGGTTACATGGTCGGTGAAAGCCTGGGCCTGACGGCGGCCGATCGCCTGGTGATACCGGTGCCCTTGTATCACTGCTTCGGCATGGTCATGGGCAATCTCGGCTGCATCACCCATGGCAGCACGATGATTTATCCGAACGACGCGTTCGATCCGTTACTGACCCTCGGCACTGTGGCTGACGAAAAAGCCACGGCGCTGTACGGCGTGCCGACCATGTTCATCGCCATGCTCGATCAACCTCAACGTGCCGAATTCGATCTGTCGAGCCTGCGCACGGGGATCATGGCAGGCGCGACCTGTCCTATCGAAGTGATGCGCCGGGTCATCAGCGACATGCACATGAGCGAAGTGCAGATTGCCTATGGCATGACGGAAACCAGTCCGGTGTCATTGCAGACCGGTCCTTCAGACGACCTGGAATTGCGCGTGACCACTGTCGGTCGCACCCAGCCGCAGCTTGAAAGCAAGATCATCGACGAAGCCGGCAACCTGGTGCCGCGAGGCACCATCGGTGAGCTGTGCACTCGCGGTTACAGCGTGATGCTGGGTTACTGGAACAATCCCGAAGGCACCGCAGAAGCCATCGATCAGGCAGGCTGGATGCACACCGGTGATCTGGCGAGCATGAACGATGAGGGCTACGTGTGTATTGCCGGGCGCAACAAGGACATGATCATCCGTGGCGGTGAGAATATTTACCCGCGGGAGCTGGAAGAGTTTTTCTTCATGCATCCGGCCGTTGCGGATGTTCAGGTGATCGGCATTCCATGCTCGCGCTACGGCGAAGAGATCGTCGCCTGGGTCAAGTTCCACCCCGGTCACAGTGCTACCGAACAAGAACTGCAAGCCTGGTGCAAGGAGCGCATCGCGCACTTCAAGACACCGCGTTACTTCAAGTTCGTGGAAGAGTTTCCAATGACCGTGACCGGCAAGATCCAGAAATTCCGGATGCGCGAGATCAGTATCGAAGAGCTCAAGGTAAATCGGTAGGCTGCGTTTAGTTGCCGCAGGCAAAAATGCGTTTCAGAGCTGTGCTGAATAAAGCCGATACCCGTATCGGCTTTTTAGTGTCTGCGTTTTAAGGGGCAAGTTTACGTTGGCATACATTTGATCGGATGATCCTGTTGCTGGATTCCCTGTAAGGTTTCGATACGCCCACATGAAGTGGTGTGAGTCATTACAGGAGTTAAAACTGACATGGAAGTAAGAAACTTATTAATGGCCGGGGTTTTGTGTTCAGCAGCGCTCGTGGGACTGAGCGAGGTGGCACAGGCCAGTATTTCTCCGGTCACCCCTGAGCTGTGCGAGTTAATGAAGAGGACTAATGTCATTACCGACGAAAACCCGGTTGGCTGTGACAGATTGCGCGTGGTTTCCTTCGATTTCACCAATTTCGAAGGCCGGGTCGAACAAGGCTCGATAACCGTGCTGGACGCCTTTGCCCCTTATGTGCAAAGCATTTTCAACGATCTTCATCATATGGCGTTCCCATTGAAAATAGCGCGCGGTCTTGAACATTACATGGGGAATGATGGCGCCTCCATGGCCGATAATAATACTTCGGCTTTCAATGGGCGGGCGATTACCGGGGGTAGTAGTTGGTCCCTTCATGCATACGGTGCCGCGATTGATCTTAACCCGATCCAGAATCCCTACATTAATATCCAGCCTACGGGTCAGGCGATGATTGATCCGGTTGTCTCCGCGCGTGCCTATGTCAACCGAATGCAGTTTCGGCCCGAGAAACCGGAGCGTTTTGGTCTTGCTGAGCCGGTAGTCAATGTGTTTGCCAATTATGGTTTTATCAATTGGGGAGGTTACTTCAACTATCCGATTGATTATCAGCATTTCGAAGTCTCACCGCGTCGTTTCATCGAGCACCTGACAAAGGTCTCTCCAGAGCAGGCGGCAAAAGACTTCGATGGCTATGTTGCCTACTTCCGCAACTGTATGCAGAGCTCGGACGAGCAGGATTCAGAGGCGCGTCGGGCGCTTTGCGTGGGGCAGACGATGGAGGCATACCGCCAGGGTTAGAGGTTGCTTTGGGTGATTTCTGATGGATGGGGTTTCGATCGATGGGCGCTGAACCCGAATCCCGGGAAGCACAAAGGGGAGCCGAAGCTCCCCTTTAATTTGTCGTTGCGCGTGCTCTTTTTTTATTATTGAGGGTCGGTCTGTTTTTGTTTTTGGCAACCGTTGCCCTTTACCGCTGTTTTTGGCGATCCCCATCCGGGATCAAGAGCAAACGTATTTTTTTGAGCGCTGATCTGCTTTTTCGCTGAGCGATCCAACCAGTACGGGAGCTACCTGAAGGTAGTTTTATTATTCTCTGTCTGGCCGCGGGTCACTTCGAAAAGCACCCTGAAAAGCACATCTTCTCCAAAAAAATCTGTTAGCTGCGTCTCTGCCGTGTTGTTTTTGTTATGTCAGAGTCGTTACGTCTTGTTTTTATTAGGGTTGCCGCAATTTTTTTATTCTTGTTATGCGATAGATATAGCAGGAGCCGTGCCAACTTTTTAAAAGCCTTTAAAATCAACGATTTGAGAATTTGTAGGGTTTTTCGTCTCAGGCAAAACCCTACATTTTGTTTCCGTGTTACTCGCTTGCGCCCACGTTTGAGTCTGCGCGGTAACACCTGGATACACTCAACCCACTCACTGGGCGCTGCGGGCCCTGGCCACGCGGGAACCGGTAGGGCGACTCAACACGCTGCAAATCTGTTGACCGGCAAGCATCAAGGCGTCGAGGTCGATTCCGGTGACGATACCCAGGCCGTTCAGCAGGTAAACCACGTCTTCGGTCGCGACGTTACCGCTGGCGCCCTTGGCATAGGGGCAGCCGCCGAGACCGGCGATGGAGCTGTCGAACACCGAGATACCTTCCAGCAGGCTGGCGTAGATGTTGGCCACGGCCTGGCCATAGGTGTCGTGGAAGTGCCCAGCGAGCTTTTCACGGGGGACATCCTTTGATACCACTTCGAACATTTTCCGGGTCGCGCCAGCGGTGCCGGTACCGATGGTGTCCCCCAGCGAGACCTCATAGCAGCCCATGGCATAGAGCTCGCGAGCGACCGAAGCGACTTGCTCCGGGGGAATGTGGCCTTCATAGGGGCAGCCCAGCACGCAGGACACATACCCGCGCACGGTCACCCCCTGTTGTCTGGCGGCGTCCATGATCGGCGCGAAACGCTCCAGGCTTTCGCTGATCGAGCAATTGATATTGCGCTGGGAAAACGCCTCGGACGCTGCGGCGAACACGGCGACTTCCTTCACCCCGGCGGCGAGGGCATCTTCGAAACCGCGCAGGTTGGGAGCGAGCGCGCCATAGACCACACCCGGTTTGCGTTGGATCTGCGCGAAAACCTCGGCGGAACCGGCCATCTGCGGCACCCACTTGGGCGACACGAAACTGCCGACTTCTATATAGCCGAGCCCGGCTGCGGTCAGTGCATCGACCAGTTGCACCTTGTCGGCAACACTGATGGGTTGGGCTTCGTTTTGCAGGCCGTCGCGCGGGCCGACTTCGACAATGCGTACATGGGAGGGGAGGGACATGGGGTTCGACCTGTGCTGATTGTTCGCAGAACCCTGTAGGAGCGAGCTGTGGCGAGGGGGCTTGCCCCCGTTGGGCTGCGAAGCAGCCCCAAAATTTCCGATGTATCGAAGATCTTGTGAGTGCTGCGCACTCAAACGGGGGCAAGCCCCCTCGCCACAGCTCGCTCCTACAGGGGGCGGTGTGGATTTACTGAATCGATTCCTGGCTTTTGAGGGTCTGCTCCAGCGCCTGTACGCAGCGCTCTTCGGCAGTATCGAGCTCCAGTTTCATCTGTTCGATGTCCAGCAACTGCTGTTCAAGCTGCTCACGGCGCTCGCTGATTTTCGCCAGCATGCTGTGCAGCTGTTTGGTGTTACCGCTGGACGGGTCGTAAAGCTCGATCAGCTCGCGGCATTCAGCCAGCGAGAAACCGATGCGTTTGCCCCGCAGGATCAGCTTCAGGCTGACTTTGTCGCGGGGCGAGTAAATGCGTTCCTGGCCACGGCGCTCGGGGCTGAGCAGGCCTTGCTCCTCATAAAAGCGAATGGCGCGGGTGGTGATGTCAAGCTCGCGGGCGAGGTCGGAAATGCTGTAGGTCTGGCTGCTCATGGAAGCGCTCGCAAAAGGTCATGGCGCTAAGCTAATGGCAGGTTGACGTTTACGTCAAGGGGCGTGAATCTTCAGTGTTCTTGCTGGCCTCATCGCGAGCAAGCTCGCTCCCACAGGGGATCTTTGCCGGACACCAGTTTTGTGTCCACTGAAGATCCAATGTGGGAGCGAGCTTGCTCGCGATGGAGGCACCCCGGTATCCAGCCCTACACCTTCTCGAGCTTCTTCTCCTGCGCCGTCACCTGCTGGCACAGCTCGATCATCTGCTCGCGCATCCAGCGGTTCGCCGGGTCCTGGTCAGTGCTTTCGTGCCAGTAAAGGTGGGTTTCCACTGGCGGCACATCGTTGACCGGCAGATAAAAGGCGTGCAGGTCGTTGCGGCGGGCGAAGCGTTCCGGCACGGTCATGACCATGTCCGTCTGCTGCAACACCTGCGAGGCCATCAGGTAATGCTGGGAACGCAGGGCGATCTTGCGCTGGATGCCCATCTTGCCAAGCGCCAGGTCGACATAGCCGAGGCCGCTGCGACGGCTGGAAATATGGATGTGGGTCAGGCTGAGGTAATCATCCAGCGTGAGTTTCTCCTTGCCCGCCAGTGGATGCCCCTTGCGCATGGCGCACACGTAGCGGTCCTCCATCAACTTGACGTGACGCACTTGCGGGTCGGTGTTGAGCGGCGCATCGACCGCAAAGTCCAGGCGGCCGGCCGCCAGTTCCTTGGTGGTCTCGCGGCGTTTGGACAGAAAACTCTCGATGATTACCGTCGGTGCCAGGCGGCGCAGACGCTGGAACAGCGGCGGCAGGATCACCGCTTCGGTGAGGTCGGTCATGCTGATGCGATAGGTCTTGACCGCTTGCTGCGGGTTGAAAATGCGGCTTTCCTGCACCGACACGCGCAGCAGTGAGAGCGCATTGCGCACCGGGCCGATGATGTTCTGCGCCATGGGCGTCGGCACCATGCCTTGGGCCGTGCGTACGAACAGCGGATCGTTGAAGGTCTCACGCAGGCGGGCCAGAGCGTTCGACACCGCCGGTTGGGTGATGCCGACAATCTGCCCGGCACGGGTCAGGTTGGCTTCGGTGTAGATCGCGTCGAAGACGATGAAAAGGTTGAGATCGACCTTGCTCAGATTCATTACGCGGCTCTCTTATTGTGTGGGCGGGCTGACCTTGACGATCAGTCGATCATATATCGGTGATGAATGTTTATACACGCCGAGAATAGGCTAGGTAAATTTTCATGGCTGTTCTAGCATCGATTGCATGATCTAAACAACCTCCCCCAAGAAGGTATCTCGCTCATGGATTTCGCTTATTCGCCCAAGGTTCAGGAACTGCGTGAGCGCGTAACAGCGTTCATGGACACCTACGTTTATCCCGCCGAAGCCGTGTTCGAGCGCCAGGTCGCCGAGGGCGACCGCTGGCAGCCGACCGCGATCATGGAAGAACTCAAACTCAAGGCCAAGGCTGAAGGGCTGTGGAATTTGTTTCTGCCTGAGTCTGAACTCGGTGCCGGTCTGACCAACCTCGAATACGCGCCGCTGGCGGAAATCATGGGCCGCTCGTTGCTGGGGCCAGAGCCATTCAACTGTTCGGCACCGGACACCGGCAACATGGAAGTGCTGGTGCGTTACGCCAACGAAGAGCAGAAGCAACGCTGGCTCGAACCTTTGCTGCGCGGCGAGATCCGCTCGGCATTCGCCATGACCGAACCGGAGGTGGCGTCCTCCGATGCCACCAACATGGCCGCCCGTGCGGTGCGCGATGGCGACGAGTGGGTGATCAACGGCAAGAAATGGTGGACCTCGGGTGCTTGCGACCCACGCTGCAAAATCCTGATTTTCATGGGGCTGAGCAATCCGGACGCGCCACGCCACGCCCAGCACTCGATGATTCTGGTGCCGGTCGATACCCCCGGCGTGAAGATTGTGCGTCCGCTGCCGGTGTTCGGTTACGACGATGCGCCTCATGGTCACGCCGAAGTGCTGTTTGAAAACGTCCGGGTGCCGTACGAAAACGTCCTTCTGGGCGAAGGACGCGGCTTCGAAATCGCTCAAGGTCGCCTTGGCCCGGGCCGGATTCATCACTGCATGCGTTCGATCGGCATGGCCGAGCGTGCACTGGAACTGATGTGTAAGCGCTCGGTGAGCCGTACGGCATTCGGCAAGCCCCTGGCGCGGCTGGGCGGCAACGTCGACAAGATCGCCGATTCGCGGATGGAGATCGACATGGCGCGCCTGCTGACACTGAAGGCGGCGTACATGATGGACACCGTTGGCAACAAAGTGGCCCGCAGCGAGATCGCACAGATCAAGGTCGTCGCGCCGAACGTTGCGTTGCGGGTGATCGACCGGGCGATCCAGATCCATGGCGGGGCAGGGGTTTCCAACGATTTCCCGCTGGCCTACATGTACGCAATGCAGCGCACCCTGCGCCTGGCCGATGGCCCGGACGAAGTGCACCGTGCGGCGATCGGCAAGTTCGAAATCGGCAAGTATGTGCCTAAAGAAATGATGCGTAGCGGGAATTAATTGAAAAAAAGCTGTGTCGTCCGCAATCTCAGGACTGACACAGCTTTTTCCTGGCAGGTACAACCATTAACGCTGGATGCCGTAAAGCACTGCTTCCGTAGGGCCGGATGTTCGCCCGGCGATAATAAAACGGCCATCTTGAACCAGAATGTCGTGGGGGATGCCTGTCGCTAATTCTCTGACCCAACCCTCGTCTCCAAAGCTGGAGTCGTTCGTGCCATCCTCGTTCAAGCGTCCCCAAAACATTCGCATAGGGGATCCACTCCAGCCTGCAGCGACAATCTTGCCATCCTCAGGTTGTACTCCTACGGCGCTCAACAGACCGCCGTAAGGTATTTCCATCAGCACCTCCTTGCCGCCGTTGAACCCTGGATCTGCAGAACCTTTCTCGTTATATCGCATGATGAATGCTTTGGAGAATCCGGTTGTCCCTACGCAAATCAGTTTTCCATCGGGTTGGGCTATCATCTTGTTAAGACCGTATGTCCCTCCATTAGGACCGAGCCGAGTATAGCCATCAGTACCAAAACTCTTGTCGAGCTTGCCCTGTGACGTGTAGCGGCAAAGTACTAGTTGGCTGCCAGATGGCAATGTAATGTAGTTCATACCAATGACGATCTTGTCGTCTGTTTGAATCGCGACGCTGACCATTCGGTTGATTTGGTCACCCAGAACAACAGTAATATGCCCTTGATCTCCAAAAGAGCCATCGGGCGTTCCATTGGGGAACATGCAGGTCAACTGGCCCACGTTCTGATCTTTGGTTCGTTGGCTAAGAATCAGAATTCTGCCATCCTCAAGTAGAGCTCCATCAGATGCATCAGCATTCGACGATATGGCAGGGCGGGGGACCAGAACGTTTTTGAAAATCAGATCCGGGCTGCCACTTTCATTCAGTCGATTTGCCGCGGGCGTTCCTTCGGCTCCGGATAATGCATCGCCGATGATGAGTATTTTGTTGTCTCTGGAGATTAATCGAGTAGGTTTATTGCTCTTGTCTTCCAGGAATTTACCGCTAACGCTGCCGCTGCCGTCGTTACCGAACGTTGGGTCCGACTGTCCGTCGGAGTTTGTGCGATAAATTAAATATTGATTCGCGCTGTGTACGGCATAAATCAACTTCCCGTCGGGTTGTGAGGCCAATGAATAGGTTGTTGCTCCTGCAGGTCCTCTGACAACGCCGCTGTCGCCGAATTGATCGTCCAGGTTACCTGGCCTTTTGGGGGATGTATTTTGAGTGCTCATGATTGATCCGTTAAGTTTGCCTTGATTCACTGACATCACCTGTAGGTCAGCATTCATAGCGAGGCTATTTCAACGAAATCGATCGAACAACTGTCAACTTTGACAGTTCGTTAGTCTATTTAGCAGTCTTGCTCGTCTTTAAAGCGCGTAAACATCTAATACACCCAAACCTCAACCCGCCGATTCTTGATCCTTCCCTCATCGGCGTTATTGGCCGCCACCGGCATCTGCGCTCCAAACCCGCGAATCTCGCGAAACACCATACCGCTTTTCACCAACTCCCGCCGCACTGCCATGGCCCGCAGTTTCGACAACAGATCGGCGCGCGCCGGGTCGCTCTTGGCATCGCCAAAGCCCACCAGTGTTACCTGGCCATTGGCTTTGTCGTGCTGCTTTATATAGTCGAGCACCCGGGACAAGTCTTGTTGCGCCTTGTTGTCCAGCGTTGCGCTGCCTTCTTCGAAACGAAAGTTGACCGACAAACGCTGAGCATGACGGCTGAGCGCCTGATAACCCTCGGGCATCAACGCATTGGGTGTCACGCTCATGGCCTGGACGGTCTGGGCGATGAAACCGTTGGCGGCGACAATCGCTTGTCCTTTACTGCTTTGGGCGAACGCCGCCAGTGCATCGGCCCAAGGGTTCTTTGCGCTCGGCGGCAGATAAAAAAACAGTCGGCGGGACAGCGGATAGTCTTCCGTGGCAATCAGGTTGTTCAGTGGCGGCATGGCTTGTGATTGCCCATCGACAATCGCCACGGCTTTGGCTAGACGCACGTAGGGCAGGCCGATAAAGCCAATGCCTTGTGGGTCGGCGCTGACCGCATCAGACAGTTGTTCGCTGGACTCGAAGCGTTTCGCCGCGCTGCCGAGGGTTTTCCCATGGCCATTGAGGACCAGTTCCTTGAAGGTGTCGTAGGTCCCGGACTGATCATCCCGCGCATACAGATGAATCGGCCCGTCGCGGCCGCCGATGTCTTCCCAGGTTTTCACCTCGCCACTGAATATGCGCGCCAGTTGCACGGTGTCGAGTTGGCTCAACGGATTGTCTGGGTGAACGATGATCGCCAGGCCGTCGATGGCGATGACTTGTTCGGCGCTCGGGCTTTTCAGGTCACCGAGGGATTGCAGGCTTGTCAGTTCGCTGTCTTTGATCGGGCGCGACGAGGTGGCAAGATCGGCGCTGGCTGTTTTGAGTGCAGTGAAACCGGTGCTGGAACCATGGGCCGCCACCTCCACCACGACCCGATGGCCCTCAGCGGTTTCGCCGACAATGTGCAGTTCGTTGGCGGTGTCCGGGGTTTCGCGGTGAATCCTGCGCAGGCCCTGTTCGCCCAGCAGGCCCTCGACCAGCGCCGGTCCCAGGGCTGCGCCGATGGTGTTGGAGCCCTGAATGCGCAGCACCGGGCCTTGTCCGGATGTCGGCAAATTGCCGGCAGCCGCCAGCTGTGGCAAGCCGAGGCATAGCATCAACAGCAACAACACGCGCAGCATCATGCCGGCACCTTATATAGCAAAGGAGGTGTCGGGAGATTAAGTCAGTAAGGTTTCCGAAAAATGACAGGTTGCAGTGATGGTCCCTTGTGGGAGCGAGCTTGCTCCGGGCGGCGTTCCGACGATAGCGGTGGTTCAGTGACAATGATGTCGACTGACACTCCCTCATCGCGAGCAAGCTCGCTCCCACAGGGGATTGTGGTTGGTCCTGAATCAGCTCAACTCAAGCCAGATCGGCGCATGGTCCGAAGGTTTTTCCATGCCGCGCAGTTCGTAGTCCACACCGGCGGCCTTCACCCGCGGCAGCAAGCCGTGGGAGGCGAGGATCAGGTCGATGCGCAGGCCGCGCTTGGGTTCGTCTTCGAAACCACGGCTGCGGTAGTCGAACCAGCTGAAGGTGTCGCTCACGTCCGGGTTCAGGTGACGGAAACTGTCGACCAGGCCCCAGTTCTTCAGGCGGGCCATCCACTCGCGCTCTTCCGGCAGGAAGCTGCATTTACCGGTCTTCAGCCAGCGCTTCATGTTGTCCGGGCCGATGCCGATGTCGCAGTCTTCCGGGGAAATGTTCACATCGCCCATCACCACCAGCGGCTGGTCGTTCTTGAACTGGCTTTCCAGCAATTGCTGCAAGTCGCCGTAGAAGCGTTCCTTGGCCGGGAATTTGGTCGGGTGGTCGCGGCTTTCGCCCTGTGGGAAATAACCGTTCATGATGGTGACCGGTACACCGTTGGCGTCGGCGAAGGTGCCCCAGATGAAACGCCGCTGGGCATCTTCTTCGTCGGTGGCGAACCCTTTATGCAGGGCCAGCGGTTCCTGGCGCGAGAGCAGGGCGACGCCGTAATGGCCTTTTTGCCCGTGGAAATACACGTGGTAGCCCAGCGCCTGCACCTCGGCCAACGGGAACTGCTCATCGTGGACCTTGGTTTCCTGCAAGCCGATCACATCGGGCTGGTGCTTTTCGATCAGCGCCGCCAGCTGATGGGGACGGGCGCGCAGCCCGTTGATGTTGAAGGAGACGATCTTCATGGTCGGCAGTCCTGGCAAAAGGGCGATGCTAGCTGACATGGGGGAATCGGGCCAGTGTGGGGTGAGGGGATTGGGTTTTGCCTGTCAGTCTTGTGTGGGCAGTGATGGCCCTTTCGCGAGCAAGCCCGCTCCCACAGGTTATGCGCCGGCCTTTGCTTTTGTGGGAGCGAGCCTGCTCGCGTAGGCGATTTCATTGCCTACACTGATTGCGGATCTTTAAGGAACTGTGTCAGCGCCGATCCGCTCGTAACAACAGTAACAACAGAAGCGCAGCCATCCGAGCTGTGCCGGGGAGATCAACCGTCATGCCCGAAACCTCGACCGCCATCGCCGATATTCACATGCTCGACAGCGGCTACGCCCGTGAAGCCCGTTCGCTGCTGTACCAGGCTTATCGACACGAACCGACCTTCGGCTATCTGTTCGAAGCCGAACGCCCCGGTTATGAACAGCGGGTTCGCGCCACGGTGCGCGAACTGGTGACCCAGCATTTTCTCCAGGACCTGCCGGCCATCGGTCTGCTGGTCAACGACCGCCTGATCGGCATCGCCCTGATCGCGCCGCCGCAACGTCGCCTTGGGGTCACCGAAAGTTGGGCGTGGCGCCTGCGCATGGTGCTCAGCACGGGATTTCGCTGCACCCGTCGCTACCTCGAATATCACGCAGCCGTGGAGGCCTGCGTGCCGAACGACTCGGTGCACGTCTTGCCGTTACTGGGGGTTCACCCGCAGTTCCAGGGCCAGCATTTCGGCGAACAACTGTTGCAAGCCGTGCACAACTGGTGCGCGGTGGATGAACACTCACAGGGCGTGATCCTCGACACCGGGAATCCTCGCTATCTGGAGTTCTATAAACGTCAGGGCTACGAGGAAATCGGTGAAGTTGCCGTAGGGCCGGTTCGCGAGCACGTGTTTTTTCACCCCAATCCCCAGGTGTTACAAACAGCAACGGCTTAGCCCACGAACTTTCTTTGCATGTCAGGCTCTATCACGCTTCCATGTTCATGAACCATGCTCGTGATAGCATCCGCGCCTATGAAGTTTCCAGGAAGATTTACCAGTGGCGTGCTCATGCTGTTATCCAGCTGCACGGCGCTGGCGCAAAGTGAATTGGATGTGCGGATCAAACCGTCCAACGATGAACTGAAGGCCAATATAGAGGGCTATATCGGCAGCCTCGGCGATCGTGACGAAGAAGCCTTGCAGCGCTTCAGTCGTGGCGCCGAGGAACAGGCGCGCAAGGCCGCCCAGGCCTTGGGTTATTACCAGCCACACATCGACAGTGAAGTGACGGGCGGCGAAAAGCCGCGCCTGGTGTTGAAGGTCGACCCCGGCGAGCCGGTGCACTTGCGCAATGTCACGGTGCGAGTGGAAGGGCCCGCAGCGTCCCTCAAGTCCTTTCGAATCCCCAAAAGCGACGCGCTCAAGCCCGGTGCCGTACTCAACCATGGGCATTACGAGGACGCCAAGCGCCTGATCCAGAACCAGGCTTCGCGGTATGGCTTTTTCAGCGGCCACTTTACCCGTTCGAAACTGTCGGTCGACCCGCGGGCCGGCGTTGCTGATATCGAACTGATCTATGAAAGCGGTCCGCGCTATACCTTGGGCAAGGTCAGTTTCGAGGGTGATACGCCGTTCGATGACGAGCTGCTGCAACGCATGGTGCCATTCCAGGCCGGTACACCCTATGACTCGGAGCTGATTGCCGAACTCAATCAGAACCTGCAATCGAGTGGCTACTTCGAAGGCGTGCGCGTGGACGCGGCACCCGCGGCGTCAAAAGAGAATGCGATCCCGGTGGACGTCAAGCTCGAAACCCGCAAGCCACGGACCATGGGCCTGGGCCTGGGTTTCTCCACCGACGTCGGCCCACGGGCCAAGGCCAACTGGACCCGGCACTGGGTCAATGCGCAAGGGCACAGTTACGGCTGGGAGGCCGAAGTCTCGGCGCCTCGGCAGAACGTCGGGTTGTTCTACGACATTCCACTGGATCCGCCGCTGACGGACAAACTGCGTTTTGCCGGCGGCTACCAGAATGAAGAAATCGCCGATAAGGAAAGCCACAGCAAGCTGCTGACCCTCGGCCCCGAATGGCACAGCAAACTGCCCAGCGGCTGGCAACGGGTGGTATCGCTGAAGTGGCAGCGCGAGGATTACCAACTGGGCGATGACTCGGGACTCAGTACCTTGCTGATGCCTGGTGTGAGCTATTCGTACCTCAAAAGCGACAACCGCATCGATCCGCACAACGGCTATCGCCTGCAATTCGAATCCAAGGTGGCCAAGGAAGGTCTGGGTTCC
Source organism: Pseudomonas sp. PDM28 (assembly GCF_019219115.1). Taxonomy (NCBI): domain Bacteria; kingdom Pseudomonadati; phylum Pseudomonadota; class Gammaproteobacteria; order Pseudomonadales; family Pseudomonadaceae; genus Pseudomonas; species Pseudomonas sp. PDM28. The sequence continues at coordinate 79,219 of NZ_JAHUWG010000008.1, read as the reverse complement.
GATAGCAACCTGCTCTATGGCACAGCGTTGGTCAAAGGCCTGACCACGGTGTTCGATAAACACCGCTTCCTCGGGCGGGTGCAGGTCGGCGGCAGTGCCACCAACGGCTTCAAATCGGTGCCGCCATCGTTGCGCTTCTTCGCCGGTGGCGATCAGAGCGTGCGTGGCTACGACTATCAGAGCCTGTCCCCGGAAAACTCCGACGGCGACCGCATCGGTGGCCGCTACATGGTGGCCGCCAGCGCGGAGTATCAGTATTCGGTCGCCGAAAAATGGCGAATCGCGACCTTTGTCGATCAGGGCAACGCCTTCAACACCCTCGAGCTGCCGAGCCTCAAGACCGGGGTCGGTATCGGCGTGCGCTGGGTCTCGCCGGTGGGGCCGATCCGGCTCGACCTGGCCCATGCGCTGGACGACGATGGCGGCATTCGACTGCACTTTTCCATGGGGCCTGAGCTGTGAAGCGTGGTTTGAAAGTAACGCTGCTGGCGATTGCCGCACTGTTGATGCTGGTTGTCTTGACGCTGGCCACGGTGCTCGGCACGGCGACGGGCAGCCGCTGGGCCTTGGGTTTCGTACCGGGTTTGACCCTGGACAATTTCCAGGGCCGGCTGGGCGGGCAGTGGAGTGCCGACCGGGTGCTGTGGCAGCAGGACACCAGCTGGGTTGAATTGAACCAGGTGATTTTCGCTTGGTCGCCGTTGTGCCTGACCCGCATGACCTTGTGCATCGAGCAATTGCAGGCCGACCAGGTCAGCCTGACGTTTCCGCCGGGTGGCGAAGAGCCGGACAGCGGCCCGATCACGCTCCCGGAGCTCAAGTTACCCTTGGCCATCGAACTGGGGGAGATCAAGGTCGGCAGCCTGTTGTTCAACGGCAGCGAAGAGCTCAAGGGCTTGCAACTGGCGGCGCACTGGACGGCTGCCGGTTTGAAAATCGATTCGGTATCGTTACAGCGCGATGACTTGAGCCTGAACCTGTCCGGCCTGCTGCAACCCAGCGGCAACTGGCCGCTCGGCGCCGAAGGCAAGCTGACCCTGTTGTCGACGCCTGAACCCTTGGTGCTGGCGTTGAAGGTCGACGGCGACCTGCTGAAAACCCTGAACCTGAAAGCCGACAGCAGCGGTTACCTCAACGGGCAACTGACCGGCGAACTGCAACCCCTGGTGGACAACCTGCCGGCCAAGGTGCGGATCACCGCCGATGGCTTCAAACCCGGTGCCGATCTGCCGGACACCCTGCAACTCAATCAGCTTGAACTCAGCGGTGCCGGCGACTTGAAGAACGGCTACGCGCTGCTCGGCAAGGCCACGCTGCCCGCCGAGCAAGGGCCGGTCGCCCTGGCGCTGCAAGGCAGGGTCGACGCCAACGGCGCGCAGATCGCCGCGCTCGACCTGACCGCCAACGACAAGCAAAGCCTCAAGCTCACAGGGCTCGTGGATTGGAGCAAAGGCCTGAGCGCCGAAGCGAAAATCGACTGGCTGGACTTCCCCTGGCACCGTCTCTATCCATTGATCGACGAGCCGGAGGTGGTGTTGCACCGCTTCACCGGTGAGGTGTCCTACACCGACGGCAAGTACCTCGGTCATTTTGAGGCCGCGGCGGATGGTCCGGCCGGCGCCTTCACCCTGGCCAGTCCGTTCGCTGGCGACCTGACGAAAATCTACCTGCAACAGATTCAACTCCAGGCCGGACAGGGCAAGGCTGAAGGACACCTGAACTTGCAGTTCGCCGACGGCATTGCCTGGGACACCGCGCTGGATCTGTCGGCGATCAACCCGGCGTACTGGGTCGCGGAGCTGCCGGGCACGCTGGCGGGGCCATTGCGCAGCACGGGCGAACTGAAAAACGAAGTGCTCAGCCTCAATGCTGACCTGGACCTCAAGGGCAAACTGCGCGGCCAACCGGCGGTGATCCAGGCCAAGGCCGATGGCCGTGGTGAGCAATGGAACCTCAACGCCCTGCAGGTTCGCCTGGGCGAGAACAGCATCAGCGGCAAGGGCAGCCTGCAACAGAAACTCGCCGGGCAGATCGATCTCAAGCTGCCGCGCCTGGCCCAGCTCTGGCCAGAGCTGCGCGGTCAACTCAATGGCCGTGTGGATGTCGCCGGCACGCTCAAGGCGCCCCAAGGCAAGCTTGACCTGCAAGGCTCGCAATTGGTTTTCCAGGACAATCGCCTGCAAAGCCTGAACCTGGACGCCACGCTGGACAGTGCGCAACGGGCGAAAATCGACCTCAAGGGCAGCGGCATCCAGGCCGGTGACACCTCGCTGGGAACCCTGACCGCCAGCGGCCAGGGCGACATCAAGAACCAGAAGCTGAGCCTCGATCTGCAGGGGCCGAAGCTGAAACTGGCGCTGGGTCTGGACGGTGCGCTGGATAAAGGCAATTGGCGCGGACGCCTGGCCAGCGGTGATATCCAGGCCGGTGGCCAGGACTGGAAGCTGCAAGGGCCGGCGAAACTCGAACGCCTGGCGGACGGCAAAATCAACTTCGGTGCCCATTGCTGGGCATCCGGTCAGGCCAGCCTGTGCGGGGAGGACTCGCGGCTGATGCCCGAGCCGAAGCTGCGTTATCACCTCAAGCAGTTCCCGATCGACAGCCTCGCGCAGTGGTTGCCGAAGGATTTCGCCTGGCAGGGCCGGCTCAATGCCGATCTGCAACTGGACCTGCCGGCCAGTGGCCCGAACGGCCAGGTCAGCGTCGATGCCGGCGGCGGCACGTTGCGCATCAAGGAAAAGGACCAGTGGCTGGACTTCCCGTACCAGACCCTGAAACTCACCAGCAGACTCACGCCCAAACGTATCGACACCGAACTCAATTTCGTCGGCGGCAAACTCGGCGAACTGATGGTGCAGGCGCAGCTCAATCCGTTGCCGAAGAACAAACCATTGAGCGGCTCGTTCCGCTTGAGCGGGCTGGACCTGTCGGTGGCGCGACCGTTCGTGCCGATGGTCGAGAAGCTGGCCGGGCGCCTGAATGGCAGCGGCACGATTTCCGGCGGGCTTTTGGCGCCGCAGGTCAATGGCAGTCTGCAACTCAGTGACGGCGTGGTGGCCGGGCCTGAATTGCCGATGGAGCTGCAAAACCTGCACGTTCAGGCGCTGATCGCCGGCGAAAGCGTGCAACTGAACGGTGGCTGGAACAGCGGCAAGGCCGGGCAGGGCAGCTTGAACGGCAACATCGCCTGGGGTCAGGCGCTGGTGGTGGATCTGGCACTCAAGGGGTCGCAATTGCCGGTTACCGTCGAGCCTTACGCCAAGCTTGAAGTCGCGCCGGACCTGAAGATTTCGATGAAGGGCGATGAGCTGGCCATCGCCGGTAAGGTGCTGGTGCCCAGGGGCGAAATCACCATTCGAGAATTGCCGCCGTCGACGGTCAAGGTCTCCGATGACACGGTGATCGTCGGTCAGCAGACCGAGGAGGGCAAGCCACCGCTGGCGATGAAGATGGACATTGAAGTGCTGGTCGGCGAGGACAAGCTGAGCTTTGCCGGGTTTGGCCTGACGGCGAATGTGCAGGGGCATGTGCACATCGGCGACAACATGGACACCCGTGGCGAGCTGTGGCTCAACGACGGGCGTTACCGCGCCTATGGCCAGCGGCTTTCAGTGCGCCGGGCACGCTTGCTGTTTGCCGGACCCATCGATCAGCCGTACCTGGACATCGAAGCCATTCGCAAGACCGACGACATCATCGCCGGCATCCGTTTGAGTGGCAGCGCCGAACAACCGACCACGCAAATCTTTTCAGAGCCGGCCATGAGCCAGGAGCAGGCCTTGTCCTATCTGGTGCTCGGGCGTCCACTGAGCAGCAATGGCGAAGACAACAACATGCTCGCCCAGGCGGCCCTCGGGTTGGGCTTGATGGGCAGTTCCGGTGTGACCAGCGGCATCGCCAAGAACCTGGGCATCCAGGACTTCCAGCTCGACACCCAGGGCAGCGGCAACACCACCAGCGTGGTGGCCAGCGGCAATATTTCCGAGAAGCTCAGCCTGCGCTATGGCGTCGGCGTGTTCGAACCGGCCAACACCATTGCCTTGCGCTACAAGCTGAGCAAAAAGGTCTACCTCGAAGCCGCCGGCGGCGTGGCCAGTTCGTTGGACATCTTCTACAAGCGGGATTTCTAGGCCTGCGTTTTCGTTAAAACCGAGTTGCCCCCATCGCGAGCAAGCTCGCTCCCACAAGGTCCAATGCGATCCTTGTGGGAGCGAGCTTGCTCGCGATGGCGTCAGTGAGGCCGCAACAAATCCCGACACCATTTATCAACTATTTACCAAGCATGCTAACTATTGCGTTGACATTCGCTGCCTAGGCAGTAACATCTCGACATACATTCACTGCCTAGGCAGCTAACCGGTGGTCAGATGAAACATTTCTCTCCAGACGATTTCCACAATTGCCATCTTGGCCTGCTGCTCGGACGCGCCGCGCTGCTCAAGGACCGGATCATCGACACCCACATGGAACCCCACGGCATCACCGCCGCGCAGTTCAAGGTGTTGATCATCATGGCCCAGTACGGCGTCGATTCGCCGGGCGAGTTGTGCCGTCACCTGTCCCTGGACAGCGGCTCGATGACGCGCATGCTCGATCGTCTGGAACAGAAGGGGTTCCTCGCCCGCCAACGCTCCGAGGCGGATCGCCGTCAGGTGCAGCTGGTACTCACGGAGGAGGGGCAGAGGTTGGCTGATCGCCTGCCGCACATCGGTGCCGAAGCCATGAATGAACTGGCCGGTGCCATCACTCCAGATGAGCTGAAGACTCTGGAGATGATTCTGAAGAAAATTTTGGTAGCAGCCGGTGACGCGATTACCCTGCTGCGGGTAGGTGACAAATGAGCAACAAACCCTTGCGTGCCGGCCTGAGCCTGATGCTGTTGGCCATGAGCCTGGCCGGTTGCGCCAGTTACAGCGGCCTGAAAACCGAAGGTGTCAGCCTCGACGCGAAAAACTTCAAGGCCGGGCAATCCCTCGGCGGCGTGACCCTGTCGCCGGCCGCCTGGCCGAAAAACGACTGGTGGAAAAGCCTCGGCGACCCGCAACTCGACGGTCTGATCTGCGAGGCCCTGCGTGATAGCCCGGACATGCAGATCGCCGACGCCCGTGCCCATCAGGCCAGTGCTGCCGCTTACGCCGCCGACGCCGCGCGGATGCCGACCCTGGATGCCAGCGCCGGTATCAGCCGCTCGCGCCTGGCCCGGGACCAGGACCCGCTCGGGCAGGGCGACGCGTACGCCACCATTCGTAATATCAGCACCAGCTTCAACTACAACTTCGACCTGTGGGGCGGCCAGCGCGATGCCTGGGAAGCGGCCCTCGGCCAGGCCCGTGCCGCCGAAGTCGACCAGCAGGCCGCGCAACTGACCCTGGCCGCCGACGTCGCCCGGGCCTACAGCGATCTCGGTCAGGCGCACATCGTGTATGACCTGTCCAGCGAAGACCTCAAGCGCACCCGGCAAATGCTCGAACTGAGCCAGCGGCGGCTGACGGCCGGGATCGACAGCCAGTACCAGTTCCAACAGACCGAAAGCCTCGAAGCCACCTCCCAGGCCAATTTGATCGACGCTGAAAAGCGCCTGAACAGCGCGAAGATCGCCCTCGCGGTGCTGCTCGGCAAAGGTCCGGACCGCGGCAATGAAATTGCCCGGCCGAACATTCTTCAGCCGAGTGCGGTAGCGCTACCTTCGGTGTTGCCGGCCGAGCTGCTCGGGCGTCGCCCGGACCTGGTCGCCGCGCGCTGGCGGGTCGAGGCGGCGAGCAAAAGTATCGACGCCGGCAAGACCCGGTTCTACCCCAACTTGAACCTCAGCGCCGCAGCCGGCGCCGAGTCCTTGTTGGGCGATGCGATGTTTGGATCGGCCAGCCGCTTCTTCAGCATTGCACCGACGATTTCTGTGCCGATTTTCGACGGTGGCCGCTTGCGCGCCGACCTCGATTCGCGCGACGCCGACTACGACCTCGCAGTGGCGCAGTACAACAAAAGCCTGGTGAAGGCGCTGGGGGATGTCAGTGACAGCATCAACCGGCTGCGCGATATCGGCCGGCAGATCGCTGCCCAGAAGCACGCCACCGACATCGCCCAGGAGTCCTACAACACCGTGGTACAGCGTTACGGTTCCGGCATCGGCAACTACCTGGACGTGCTCAGCATCGAGCAGCAATTACTCCAGGCTCAGCGTCAGCTGGCCAACCTGAATGCCGAGCAGATCGACCTGTCGATCCAACTGATGCAGGCGCTGGGCGGCGGTTTCCAGCCTGAGGCCATCGCCTCGGCCAACGCCACGCCAGCCACGCTGACCCACTAATTCAAGGTACTTGTCATGGCCACTGCCGATACAACTCAACCTCCGGAAAACACCCAAGGCAACCCCAATTCGGGCAAGCGCAAGTTCATGTTGTTGATCCTCGCTGTCGCCGTCGTGCTGAGTGGCGCGGGCGTCTGGGCGTATCACGAGTTCTACGGACGCTGGAGCGAAAGCACCGACGACGCCTATGTGAACGGCAACGTGGTGGAAATCACCCCGCTGGTCACGGGCACCGTGGTCAGCATCGGCGCCGACGATGGCGATCTGGTGCATGAAGGCCAGGTGCTGGTGAACTTCGACCCGAACGACGCCGAAATCGGTCTGCAAAACGCCCAGGCCAATCTGGCCCGTACCGTGCGTCAGGTGCGTGGCCTGTACAGCGATGTAGATGGCATGAAAGCCCAGGTCAATGCGCAGAAGGCCGAAGTGCAAAAGGCCCAGGACAACTTCAGCCGGCGCAAGAACCTCGCCGCTGGCGGGGCGATTTCCCAGGAAGAACTGTCCCACGCCCGCGACGACCTGACCTCGGCGCAAAACGCCTTGGCCAATGCCGAACAAAAGCTCAAGACCACCAGCGCGCTGGTCGATGACACCGTGGTGTCTTCGCACCCGGACGTGATGGCGGCCGCCGCGCAACTGCGTCAGGCCTACCTGAACAACTCACGCAGCGTCCTGATTGCACCGGTCACCGGTTACGTGGCCAAGCGTTCGGTGCAACTGGGCCAACGCGTGCAACCGGGTACCGCGCTGATGGCGGTGATTCCGCTGGATCAGCTGTGGATCGACGCCAACTTCAAGGAAACCCAGCTGCGTGACATGCGCATTGGCCAACCGGTCGAGATCGAGACGGACCTGTACGGCAGCAGCGTGAAATACAGCGGCACCATCGACAGCCTCGGCGCCGGCACCGGCAGCGCCTTTGCCCTGCTGCCGGCGCAGAACGCCACCGGCAACTGGATCAAGATCGTGCAGCGCGTACCGGTGCGAGTCCACATCAACGCCGAAGAACTGGCCAAACATCCGCTGCGGGTCGGCCTGTCGACCATGGTCGACGTGGACCTGCACGACCAGAGCGGGCCGGTGCTGGCACAACAGCCGCCGCAGAAGGCTTCGTTCAGCACCAACGTCTACGACCGACAGTTGGCCGAGGCCGACGCGATGATCACCCAGTTGATCCACGACAACAGCGCCGCGGTCAGCAAAACCGCGCAACGCTGAAATGCCATTACCTGGACCCTGTGGGAGCGGGCTGTGGCGAGGGGGCTTGCCCCCGTTTGAGTGCGCAGCACTCACAAGATCTTCGATACATCGGAAATTTTGGGGCTGCTTCGCAGCCCAACGGGGGCAAGCCCCCTCGCCACAGCCCGCTCCCACAGGGTTGGCTGCGTCCGTAACGGACGCGGCACCCATCAGGTTTCCAAGGATTCGCGATGAGCAATAACGCGTCTTTCACACCGCCAAGCCTGTTACTGAGCACCATCGGCCTGTCGCTGGCGACCTTCATGCAGGTGCTCGACACCACCATCGCCAACGTGGCGCTGCCGACGATCTCCGGCAACCTGGGCGTGAGTTCGGAGCAGGGCACCTGGGTCATCACCTCGTTTGCGGTGAGCAATGCCATCGCCTTGCCGCTGACCGGTTGGCTCAGCCGGCGTTTTGGTGAGGTGAAGCTGTTTGTCTGGGCGACGCTGCTGTTCGTGCTGGCTTCGTTCCTGTGCGGGATATCCACCTCGATGCCCGAGCTGGTGGGCTTCCGGGTGCTGCAAGGGGTGGTGGCGGGGCCGCTGTACCCGATGACCCAGACGTTGCTGATCGCGGTTTATCCGCCGGCGAAACGGGGGCTGGCCCTGGCGCTGCTGGCGATGGTCACCGTGGTCGCGCCGATTGCCGGGCCGATCCTCGGCGGCTGGATCACCGACAGCTACAGCTGGCCGTGGATTTTCTTCATCAATGTGCCGATCGGCCTGTTCGCGGCATGGGTGGTCACCCAGCAGATGAAAAAGCGCCCGGTGGTCACCAGCCGCCAGCCGATGGATTACGTCGGTCTGATCGCGCTGATTATCGGTGTCGGCGCGCTGCAGATTGTGCTCGACAAAGGCAACGATGCCGACTGGTTCGAATCCAGCTTCATCGTGATCGGCAGTGTGATTTCGGTGGTAGCCCTGGCCTTCTTCATCGTCTGGGAAATGACCGACGAACACCCGGTGGTCAACCTGCGCCTGTTCGCCCACCGCAACTTCCGCTACGGCACCATCGTGCTGATCCTGGGCTATGCCGGGTTCTTCGGGATCAACCTGATCCTGCCGCAGTGGCTGCAGACACGTCTGGGCTACACCGCGACCTGGGCCGGTTTTGCCGTGGCACCGCTGGGGATCCTGCCGGTGTTGCTGGCGCCGTTTGTTGGCAAATACGCACCGAAATTCGACATGCGGTTACTGGCGGGCGGGGCGTTCCTGGCCATCGGCCTCAGTTGCTTCATGCGCGCCGGGTTCACCAATGAAGTGGATTTCCAGCACATCGCCATGGTGCAGTTGTTCATGGGGATCGGCGTGGCGTTGTTCTTCATGCCGACCCTGACCATCCTGCTATCGGACCTGCCGCCGAGCCAGATTGCCGACGGCTCCGGGTTGGCGACGTTCCTGCGGACGCTGGGCGGTAGTTTCGCGGCGTCGCTGACTACCTGGATCTGGATTCGCCGGGCCGACCAGCACCATGCCTACCTGACCGAAAGCATCACCCCGTTCGACCCGGCGACCCGCGAAGCACTGAGCAACCTGGGCGGGGCGGGGGCCAAGGCCTACACGCAACTGGATCAGATGGTGATCGGCCAGGCATACATCATGTCCACGGTGGATTACTTCACCTTGCTGGGCTGGATGTTCATGGGGCTGATCCTGATCGTGTGGCTGGCCAAGCCGCCGTTTACCGCCAAGGCGGGGCCTGCGGCCTCGGCCGGGCACTAACAAGCACTGCAGAACCCCTGTGGGAGCGAGCTTGCTCGCGATGGCGGTGGATCAGTCAACAGAGATGTTGAGTGTTAATCCGCTATCGCGAGCAAGCTCGCTCCCACAGGGATCTCCTACAGCCTTCAGTTCGCGGGAGCTGCCAATTGCGGCGGCGGGGCGAAGTCGAACGGCGCCAGCGCATACCCTTGCTCATCCACCTGCAACGCCCACCCTTGGCGATCCCAATCCCCCAGCACGATGCGCCGGGCTGCCTGCTCGCCCAGCTGCAACTTGTGGATGGCCGGACGATGGGTATGCCCGTGGATCAAGGTCTTCACCCCGTACTCCTGCATGATCCGCGGAATCTCTTCGGGCGTGACGTCGACGATGTCATTGGCCTTCATCCGCACCTGGGCACGGCTTTCACTGCGCAGCTTGCGTGCCAGCTTGTGCCGGGTGCGCAGGGGCAGGTTGCGCAGGATGAACAGGGTGATCGGGTTGCGCAGGTAGCGACGCAGCTTCATATAGCCTTCGTCGCGTGTGCACAGGCTGTCGCCGTGCATCAGCAGCACCGGCTCGCCGTTGAATTGCACGACACTCGGGTCTTTCAGCAGGGTGCAGCCGGCTTGCTTGCAGAAGGCCTTGCCGAGCATGAAATCACGATTGCCGTGCATCAGGAAAATGGCCGTGCCGCTGTCGCTGAGGTCGCGCAGGGCCTGGCAGATGGAACGCTGGAAGGGCGTCATGGCGTCGTCGCCAATCCACACCTCGAAAAAGTCGCCGAGGATGTACAACGCACTCGCCGAGCGGGCGCGTCCGGCGAGCAAATCCAGAAACGCCCGGGTAATGTCCGGGCGCTCCTCTTCCAGATGTAAATCTGAAATCAGCAATATCACTCAATGATCTCGGCTTTCTCGATGATCACGTCGTCTGCCGGTACGTCCTGGTGGCCGGCCTTGGAAGTGGTGGCCACGCCTTTGATCTTGTCGACAACGTCGGTGCCGGCGGTCACTTTACCGAATACCGCGTAGCCCCAGCCTTGAACGTTCTTGCCGCTGTGGTTGAGGAAGCTGTTGTCCGCCACGTTGATGAAGAACTGTGCGGAAGCCGAATGCGGCTCCATGGTGCGGGCCATGGCGATGGTGTACTTGTCGTTGGAAAGACCGTTGTCGGCTTCGTTCTGGATGCTTGGGCGCTTGTCTTTCTTTTCTTTCATGCCTGGCTCGAAACCGCCGCCCTGGATCATGAAGTTACCGATGACACGGTGGAAAACGGTGTTTTCGTAGTGACCGGCTTTAACGTACTCGACGAAGTTGGCCACGGTGATCGGGGCTTTGTCGGCGTTCAGTTCGAGGACGATGTCGCCGAAGTTGGTAGTCAGTTTGACTTGGGTCATGATCGTTACTCACTTAAGGAATTCGTGGTGTTGGAACAGCATGTCCCGCCACCGGTTCAGCCTTTTTGGCCAAGGTGCGCAGTTTAGCGTGCCAGACGCGAATTTCGAGGCAGTTTTTTCATTTGCAGCCCATTAAATGCGACGGTTTACAGAGTGCGCTCTGTCAGGCACTTGACGGCATCGGCTATGATAGCGGCTTTGTTTTGTCCGGCCTTCATTACGGCCACGCACTTGTACGTTCAAGGATCCTATGAGCAAGCCCACTGTCGACCCTACCTCGAATGCCAAGACCGGCCCAGCCGTGCCGGTCAACTTCCTGCGGCCGATCATCCAGGCAGACCTGGACTCGGGCAAGCACACGCAGATCGTCACCCGTTTCCCGCCTGAGCCCAACGGCTACCTGCACATCGGCCATGCCAAGTCGATCTGTGTGAACTTCGGCCTGGCCCAGGAGTTCGGCGGCGTCACGCACTTGCGTTTCGACGACACCAACCCGGCCAAGGAAGACCAGGAATACATCGACGCGATCGAAAGCGACGTCAAATGGCTGGGCTTCGAGTGGTCCGGTGAAGTGCGCTACGCCTCGCAGTATTTCGACCAGTTGCATGACTGGGCGGTGGAGTTGATCAAATCCGGCAATGCCTACGTCGATGACCTGACTCCGGAGCAAGCCAAGGAATACCGTGGCAGCCTGACGGAACCTGGCAAGAACAGCCCATTCCGCGACCGCAGTGTCGAAGAGAACCTGGACCTGTTCGCCCGCATGAAGGCCGGCGAGTTCCCGGACGGCGCACGCGTGCTGCGGGCCAAGATCGACATGGCCTCGCCGAACATGAACCTGCGTGATCCGATCATGTATCGCATCCGTCACGCTCACCACCACCAGACCGGTGACAAGTGGTGCATCTACCCGAACTACGACTTCACCCACGGTCAGTCGGACGCCATCGAAGGCATCACCCACTCGATCTGCACCCTGGAGTTCGAAAGCCACCGTCCGCTGTACGAGTGGTTCCTCGAGCATCTGCCGGTGCCGGCCAACCCGCGCCAGTACGAGTTCAGCCGCCTGAACCTGAACTACACCATCACCAGCAAGCGCAAGCTCAAGCAGCTGGTCGATGAAAAGCACGTCAACGGCTGGGACGACCCGCGCATGTCCACGCTGTCGGGTTTCCGCCGCCGTGGCTACACGCCTAAGTCGATCCGCAACTTCTGCGAAATGATCGGCACCAACCGTTCCGACGGCGTGGTCGACTTCGGCATGCTCGAGTTCAGCATCCGTGACCACCTCGACCAGAGCGCCCCGCGTGCCATGTGCGTGTTGCGTCCGCTGAAAGTCGTGATCACCAACTACCCGGAAGGCCAGGTCGAGAACCTCGAACTGCCGCGTCATCCGAAAGAAGACATGGGCGTGCGCGCTTTGCCGTTCGCCCGTGAAATCTACATCGACCGTGAAGACTTCATGGAAGAGCCGCCTAAGGGCTACAAGCGCCTGGAGCCGGCCGGTGAAGTGCGTCTGCGTGGCAGCTACGTGATCCGCGCCGACGAAGCGATCAAGGACGCCGATGGCAACATCGTCGAACTGCGCTGCTCGTACGATCCGGACACCCTGGGCAAGAACCCGGAAGGCCGCAAGGTCAAAGGCGTGATCCACTGGGTGCCGGCCGCGGCCAGCGTCGAGTGCGAAGTGCGTCTGTACGATCGTCTGTTCCGTTCTCCGAACCCGGAGAAGGCCGAAGACAGCGCCAGTTTCCTGGACAACATCAACCCTGACTCGCTGCAGGTACTCACCGGTTGTCGTGCTGAACCCTCGCTGGGCAATGCACAGCCGGAAGACCGTTTCCAGTTCGAGCGCGAAGGTTACTTCGTCGCCGATTTGAAGGACTCGAAACCAGGTCAGCCGGTATTCAACCGTACCGTGACCCTGCGTGATTCGTGGGGCCAGTGATTCAAGGAAGTTAACGTGCTAACGATTTACAACACGCTCACCAAGAGCAAAGAAGTCTTCAAGCCGCTTGATGGCAACAAGGTGCGCATGTACGTGTGCGGCATGACCGTGTACGACTACTGCCACCTGGGCCATGGCCGCAGCATGGTTGCGTTCGACCTGGTGACCCGCTGGTTGCGCTTTAGCGGCTACGACCTGACTTATGTGCGCAACATCACCGACATCGACGACAAGATCATCAACCGGGCCAACGAGAACGGCGAGTCGTTCGAAGCCTTGACCGAGCGCATGATCGCGGCGATGCACGAAGACGAAGCGCGCCTGAACATCAAGAAGCCGGACATGGAGCCGCGTGCCACCGATCACATCCCGGGCATGCACGCGATGATCCAGACCCTGATCGACAAGGGTTATGCCTACGCCCCGGGCAATGGCGACGTGTACTACCGCGTCGGCAAGTTCATGGGCTACGGCAAGCTGTCGCGCAAGAAGATCGAAGACCTGCGTATCGGTGCGCGCATTGAAGTCGACGAGTCCAAGCAGGACCCGCTGGACTTCGTGCTGTGGAAAGCCGCCAAGCCGGGCGAACCGAGCTGGGAATCGCCGTGGGGCGCCGGGCGTCCGGGCTGGCACATCGAGTGCTCGGTGATGTCGACCTGCTGCCTCGGTGAGACTTTCGACATTCATGGCGGCGGCAGCGATCTTGAGTTCCCGCACCATGAAAACGAAATCGCCCAGAGCGAAGCGGCCACCGGCAAGACCTACGCCAACGCGTGGATGCATTGCGGCATGATCCGCATCAATGGCGAGAAGATGTCCAAGTCCTTGAACAACTTCTTCACCATCCGCGACGTGCTCGACAAGTACCACCCGGAAGTCGTGCGTTACCTGCTGGTGTCGAGCCACTACCGCAGTGCGATCAACTATTCGGAAGACAACCTCAAGGACGCCAAGGGCGCCCTGGAGCGTTTCTACCACGCGTTGAAAGGCCTGCCGAACGTGGCGCCGGCCGGCGGCGAAGCCTTTGTCGAGCGTTTCACCCAGGTGATGAACGACGACTTCGGCACGCCGGAAGCCTGCGCGGTGCTGTTCGAGATGGTCCGCGAGATCAACCGCCTGCGCGAGAGCGATCTCAATGCAGCGGCCGGCCTGGCGGCGCGTCTGAAAGAACTGGCCAGCGTGCTGGGTGTGTTGCAGCTCGAAGCCGATGACTTCCTGCAGGCCGGTGCCGAAGGGCGCGTGGATGCAGCCGAAGTCGAAGCACTGATTGCTGCTCGCCTGGCGGCACGTGCCGGCAAGGACTGGGCCGAATCTGACCGCATCCGCGACCAGCTCACCGCCATGGGCGTGGTGCTGGAAGACGGCAAGGGCGGCACGACCTGGCGTCTGGCTGACTGATTGCCTGATCCGCTGTAAAGCAAAACCCGCCTTGTGCGGGTTTTTGTTTTAGGGGCTGGCAGTTCATTTTGAAGTGACAGGGCTGACGCCTTCGCGGGCAAGCCCGCTCCCACAGGTTCAGCGGGTTGCACAGATTTTGTGTAAGACACGGACACTGTGGGAGCGGGCTTGCCCGCGAAGGGGCCCGTTCGGGCAACTTGTCATTCAGCCTGGCGCAACCGCTTGTACAGGGTATTGCGACTAACCCCCAACAGCCGCGCCAGATACGAAATATTCCCCCCGACCGCCTGTAACTGCCGATTCAGGGCTTCCACATCATTCAAGTCGATGCCCAGCGGCTCCGGCGTCTCTACCGGTTCCATCTCCAGGTCGACAAAAAAATCATCCGGCAAGTGCTCAGCCCGCACCGGCTGTTCCTCGGCCATGGCCAAGGCCACCTGGATCACGCTGCTGACCTGGCGCAAGTTGCCCGGCCACGGGTGGCGGCCGAACAAAACCATCACTTCCTGGCTCAAACCGGCCCATTGCGTCGGTTCGCGGTGCTGCTCCCACAGGCGTTTGAACAGTGCTTCCTTATCGCTGCGCTCACGCAGGGGCGGCAGTTCCAGGGTCAGGCCGCCGATGCGGTAGTACAAGTCTTCACGAAACCGCCCCAGTTGTACTTGTTCGCGCAGCGAGCGGTTGGTCGCTGAAATGATGCGCAAGTCCACAGGGAACAATTCGCTGCTGCCCACTGGCTGAACGCAACGCTCCTGCAACACCCGCAACAGTCGCGCCTGAGTCGGCAGTGGCATGTCACCGATTTCGTCGAGAAACAGCGTGCCTTTGTCAGCCTTGCGGATCAGCCCGATGCTGCCTTTCTGGTTGGCGCCGGTGAACGCGCCTTTCTCATAACCAAATAACTCGGACTCCACCAGTTCGGCGGGAATCGCCGCACAGTTGACGGCGATGAGCGCTTGTTTGCTGCGCGAACTGGCCTGATGCAGGGCTTTGACGAACACTTCCTTGCCGACCCCGGTTTCACCGTGGATCAGCAGTGGAATGTCTTTTTCCAGCAATCGCTCGGCCTGGCGCACGGCTTTTTCCACACGACTGTCGCCGAAATGCAGGGAGTTGAGGCTGATGGCCGCGGGTGTAGCTACAACCGGCTCGGTGAACACTCGGGGTTGAATTGATGCCTGTTTCGGCCGTTTCAACAGGCACTGGAAGCGGTTGCGCCCGGAAGTTTGCAAGGCAAAGGGCAGGCCTTCGGGCTGATTGAGCAGCTCCAGCAACGAGACCTTGAACAGGCTCTCGACACTGACCCGCGACAGGCTGATGCCCAGCAGATTGTCGGCCCGGCGATTGGCCGACAGCACCTGGCCGCTTTCATCGAAAATCAGCAAGCCGGCCCATTGGCTGTCGAGGTTGTTCAACCCGGTGTTGAACGTCAACTGGAAATGCTGGCCATGGAACAGGTTGAGGATCAGCCGGTTTTCCACGGTCTGGCTCATCATCTTGACCATGCCCAGGGTGTGCGATGGCGGCAGGTAGCTGTCGCTGGACACGTCCAGCACCGCGATCACCTTGCGCTCGGCATCGAAAATCGGCGCGGCGGAACCGGTCATGAAGCGGTTGGCCTTGAGGAAATGTTCGTCGTGCTCGATGTGCACGGCTTGTTCACAGGCCAGGGCGGTGCCAATGGCGTTGGTGCCGGTGCAACGCTCCATCCAGCTGGCGCCGGCGCTGAAACCCCGGGCCAGTTTCGGCTCGATAAAGCGCTGGGTGCCCCACGATGTGAGCACCTGGCCCTGATGGTCGGCGAGCATGATCAGGCAATTGGAATTGCTCAGGATGTTCTCGTAGTAGGGCAGCACTTCCTGATGGGTGGTTTGCACCAGTGAATGCTGGCTCTCCAGCAATTGCGCGATGCCCGCGGCCGGCAATTGATCGAATGCCGGCGCGCTCTGATGACTGAGTCCGAACGCGCGGCAACGCGACCAGGAGTCCTGGATGATGGCGTCGTGGGACAGCGGCGATGCGGGTGCGGGCATGGCAGTCGATCTCTGGGCGAGCTTTTATTGTTTTTATGGGATAGCGCCGATCCCTGTAGGAGCGAGCTTGCTCGCGATGCACGTGAGAGCGCCGCGTTTACTCAGGCAGCCCTCGTCAACGTTAACGTCCATCGCGAGCAAGCTCGCTCCTACAGGGGCCGTGAACAGTCCGTAGAGTGTTGTTCACTATTGTTCACTGTCAATGGGTGAACTGTTCAATTGTTCATTTCAGATTGTTCATTTGTGTTCAGCAACGAACGTCGGCGGGCTGTGGTTTTCACTGATTTCTAGCTGAATCAATGGCTTGGGATTTTTGGCACGGATGTCGCTTTATCGCTCCGGTCGCTTGATTCCAATAATAAAAGGCCGAGCCATGTCACTCACCCTGGAGCACGTCAGCCGCACCGTCGAGGGCCAGACCTGGATCGACGATGCCAACCTGAGTTTTGAACCCGGTTCCTTCAACGTTTTGCTGGGGCGCACCCTGTCCGGCAAAACCAGCCTGATGCGCCTGATGGCCGGTCTGGACAAGCCCGACAGCGGCCGCATCCTGATGAACGGCGTCGACGTTACCCAACGGCCGGTGCGCCTGCGCAATGTGTCGATGGTCTATCAGCAGTTCATCAATTACCCGACCATGACGGTGTTCGACAACATCGCCTCGCCGCTGCGCCAGGCCGGTGTATCCAGCGAGCTGATCCAGAGCAAGGTGCTGGAAACCGCGAAGATGCTGCGCATCGAAAAATTTCTGAAGCGTTATCCGCTGGAGCTTTCCGGTGGCCAGCAACAACGCACGGCCATGGCCCGGGCGCTGGTCAAGGATGCCGAGTTGATCCTGTTCGACGAGCCGCTGGTCAACCTCGACTACAAGTTGCGCGAGGAACTGCGCCAGGAAATGCGCGAGCTGTTCAAGGCGCGCCATACCATCGCGATCTACGCCACCACCGAACCCAACGAGGCCCTGGCCCTGGGCGGTACCACCACCATTCTTCACGAAGGCCGGGTAATCCAGAGCGGCCAGTCGTCTTCGGTCTATCACCAGCCGCAAACCGTGCTGGCGGCGGAGCTGTTCTCCGAACCGCCGATCAACCTGATGCCGGGGCGCATTGCCGGCAACGAAGTGAGTTTCGCCAACTTCGTGCACTTTCCGCTGAACGTCGATTTGCGCCCGGTGGGCGAGGGCGAGTTCCGTTTCGGCGTGCGACCCAGCCATATCTCGCTGGTGCCGAGCAATGACGATGACCTTGAACTGGCGGTGACCGTCGAGGTGGCCGAAATCAGTGGCTCGGAAACCTTCCTGCACGTGCGCAACGAGCATTTCCTGCTGGTGCTGCACTTGCCGGGTGTTCACGAATACGACGTCGATGCACCCATCCGTATCTACATCCCGACCCATAAACTGTTTGTGTTCGATACGCAGGGCCGGCTGGTGCAGGCGCCGGGCCAGCGTGTCGCGAGGGTAGCCTGATGGCCGAAATCCGTTTGCAGAACCTCGCCCACAGCTACACCAAAACCCCGGTGGGACCCGAGGACTACGCGATCCGCGAGATGGACCACATCTGGGAGCAGGGCGGCGCCTATGCGTTGCTCGGTCCGTCGGGCTGTGGCAAATCAACCTTGCTCAACATTATTTCCGGGCTGCTCAGCCCGTCCCAGGGCCATGTGCTGTTCGACGGCAAAGCGGTCAACGACCTGACGCCGGAGAAGCGCAACATTGCTCAGGTTTTTCAGTTCCCGGTGGTCTACGACACCATGACGGTGTTCGACAACCTGGCCTTCCCCCTGCGCAACCAGGGCATGGCCGAGGCAAGAATTCATACCAAGGTGCAGGAAATCGCCGAGGTCCTCGACCTGCAGAACCTGCTGGGCAAAAAGGCGCGCAACCTCACCGCCGACGAAAAACAGAAAGTCTCCATGGGCCGCGGGCTGGTGCGCGACGATGTGTCGGCGATCCTGTTCGACGAACCGCTGACGGTGATCGACCCGCACCTGAAGTGGAAGCTGCGACGCAAGCTCAAGCAGATCCACGAGCAGTTCAACATCACCATGGTCTACGTCACCCACGATCAACTGGAGGCCTCGACCTTCGCTGACAAGATTGCGGTGATGTACGGCGGGCAGATCGTGCAGTTCGGCACACCGCGGGAATTGTTCGAGCGCCCGAGCCACACCTTTGTCGGCTACTTCATCGGCAGCCCGGGGATGAACCTGATCGAGGTGCAGCCGCGACCGGGGGGCGTCGGGTTCGCCTCGACCCACCTGCCGCTGTCCGAGGCCATGCAGCAACGCATCGCCGAATCCGAATGGAAAACCCTGAAGGTCGGCATTCGCCCGGAGTTCGTCCATGTCTGGGACGAAGCCTTTGATGACGCGCTGCGGGCACAGGTCGTACACGTCGAGGACCTGGGCACTTACAAGATCATGACCCTCAACCTCGACGGCGCGACCCTGAAGGTGCGCCTGGCTGAAGACAAACCGGTACCGCAAGGCACGGCCTACATCAGTTTTCCGGCGCAGTGGTTGATGGTGTACGCCGATGATTTTCTGCTTGAAGCCCATGCCAACCAGGAGGCGCAGCCATGAACAAGGTGCAGAACAACAAGGCTTGGTGGCTGGTGCTGCCGGTGTTCCTGCTGGTGGCGTTCAGTGCGGTGATCCCGATGATGACCGTGGTCAACTATTCGGTGCAGGACATTTTCGACCAGTCCAGCCGCTATTTCGTCGGTGCCGATTGGTACAAGCAGGTACTGCTCGACCCTCGGCTGCACGACTCGCTGTTGCGCCAGTTCATCTATTCCGCCTGCGTGCTGCTGATCGAAATTCCGCTGGGCATCGCCATCGCCCTGACCATGCCGACCAAGGGCCGCTGGTCGTCGGTGGTGCTGATCGTGTTGGCGATCCCGCTACTGATCCCGTGGAACGTGGTCGGCACCATCTGGCAGATCTTCGGCCGCGCCGACATCGGCCTGCTCGGTTCGAGCCTCAATGCCATGGGCATCAGCTACAACTATGCGGCGAACACAGCGGACGCCTGGGTCACCGTGCTGGTGATGGACGTCTGGCACTGGACCTCGCTGGTGGCGCTGTTGTGTTTCTCCGGGTTGCGGGCGATTCCGGATGTGTATTACCAGGCGGCGCGGATCGACCGTGCCTCGGCCTGGGCGGTGTTCCGGCACATTCAGTTGCCCAAACTCAAGAGCGTGCTGCTGATCGCGGTGATGCTGCGTTTCATGGACAGTTTCATGATCTACACCGAGCCGTTCGTGCTGACCGGCGGCGGCCCGGGCAATGCCACGACCTTCCTCAGCCAGACCCTGACGCAGATGGCCGTAGGGCAATTCGACCTAGGGCCGGCCGCGGCGTTCTCGCTGGTGTACTTCCTGATCATCCTGTTGGTGTCCTGGCTGTTCTACACCGCCATGACTCACTCTGACGCCAACCGCTGAGGCCTGCCATGAGCAAGAGAAAGCTGATACCCCTGCTGCTCTACATCCTGTTCCTGCTGGTGCCGATCTACTGGTTGCTGAACATGTCCTTCAAGAGCAACAGCGAAATCCTCGGCGGCCTGACGCTGTTCCCACAGGATTTCACCCTGGCCAACTACAAGGTGATCTTCACCGACCCGAGCTGGTACACCGGCTACATCAACTCGGCGTATTACGTGAGCCTGAACACGATCATTTCCCTGACCGTGGCACTGCCGGCGGCTTATGCGTTTTCGCGTTATCGCTTCCTTGGCGACAAGCACCTGTTCTTCTGGCTGCTGACCAACCGCATGGCGCCGCCGGCGGTGTTCCTGTTGCCGTTCTTCCAGCTGTATTCGTCGATCGGGTTGTTCGACACCCATATTGCCGTGGCCCTGGCTCACTGCCTGTTCAACGTGCCGCTGGCGGTGTGGATTCTCGAGGGCTTCATGTCCGGCGTGCCCAAGGAAATCGACGAAACCGCCTACATCGATGGCTATAGTTTTCCCAAGTTCTTCGTGAAGATTTTCATCCCTTTGATCGGCTCCGGCATCGGTGTGACAGCGTTCTTCTGCTTCATGTTTTCCTGGGTCGAACTGCTGCTGGCACGAACCCTCACCTCGGTGAACGCGAAACCGATCGCGGCGGTGATGACGCGTACGGTCTCGGCATCCGGTATCGACTGGGGTGTACTGGCAGCGGCGGGGGTGTTGACCATCCTGCCGGGCATGCTGGTGATCTGGTTTGTTCGCAACCACGTGGCCAAGGGCTTTGCCCTGGGCCGGGTATGAGGAACTGATGATGGAATGGATGAGTTGGACCGCCCCCACGGCGGCGTTCTTCGGCGTCATTGCCTTGATCCTGGTGGGCATGACCACCTGGGAGTTGCGTTCGCCGAGCGTGCTTCGGCGAGGTTTGCTACCGATTGCCACCACCCGTGGCGATCGCTTGTTCATCGGTCTTCTCGGCAGCGCCTACCTGCATTTGCTGGTAATCGGCGTCACCGACTGGAGCATCTGGGTGGCGTTCGCGTTGTCCCTGGTGTGGCTGTTGGCTGTGATGCGTTGGGGCTAGTCGAATCGCTCGGCACTGTTGCTCCGAAACTCAATAAGGAGGTCTCTATGTTCGACAAAAACAATAAGCTGCGACATAGCATTTCATTGGCAGCCATGCTGGCACTCAGCGGTTTGAGCGCTTCGGCCTGGGCCGATGCCTACGAAGATGCCGCAAAAAAATGGATCGGCAGTGAATTCAAGCCATCCACACTGACCGCCGATCAGCAGTTGGAAGAGTTGAAGTGGTTCATCAAGGCGGCGGAACCCTTCCGCGGAATGAACATCAAGGTGGTCTCGGAAACCATCGCTACCCACGAATACGAGTCCAAGGTCCTGGCCAAGGCCTTCACCGAGATCACCGGGATCAAGCTGACCCACGACCTGCTGCAGGAAGGCGACGTGGTGGAAAAGCTGCAGACCGTGATGCAATCGGACAAGAGCATCTATGACGGCTGGGTCAACGACTCGGACTTGATCGGTACGCACTTTCGGTACGGCAAGACCGAATCGATCACCGACCTGATGGCGAACGAAGGCAAGGACTTCACCTCGCCGACCCTCGACCTCAAGGACTTCATCGGCATTTCCTTCACCACTGCGCCGGACGGCAAGATCTACCAGTTGCCTGACCAGCAGTTCGCCAACCTGTACTGGTTCCGTGCCGACTGGTTCGAACGCGCGGACCTCAAGGCCAAGTTCAAGGAAAAGTACGGCTACGACCTGGGCGTTCCGGTGAACTGGTCGGCCTATGAGGACATTGCCAAGTTCTTCAGCGAAGACGTCAAGGAAATCGACGGCAAGCGCGTCTACGGGCACATGGACTACGGCAAGAAGGACCCGTCCCTGGGCTGGCGTTTCACCGATGCCTGGTTCTCCATGGCCGGCGGCGGCGACAAGGGCATCCCCAACGGCTTGCCGGTGGACGAGTGGGGCATTCGTGTCGAGGACTGCCACCCGGTGGGTTCCAGCGTGACCCGCGGCGGCGACACCAACGGCCCGGCGGCGGTGTTCGCCACCACCAAGTACGTCGACTGGTTGAAAAAGTACGCGCCACCGGAAGCGGCGGGCATGACCTTCTCCGAATCCGGCCCGGTGCCCTCCCAGGGCAGCATCGCCCAGCAGATCTTCTGGTACACCGCCTTCACCGCCGACATGACCAAGCCAGGCCTGGCGGTGATGAACGCCGATGGCACGCCGAAATGGCGCATGGCGCCGTCACCACGGGGACCGTACTGGGAAGAGGGCATGAAGTTGGGCTATCAGGACGTGGGTTCCTGGACCTTCATGAAGTCCACGCCTGAGAAGCAGAAACTGGCGGCCTGGCTCTATGCGCAGTTCGTGACCTCGAAAACCGTGTCGCTGAAGAAAACCATCGTCGGCCTGACGCCTATCCGCGAATCGGACATCAACTCACAAGCGATGACCGACCTGGCGCCGAAACTCGGTGGCCTCGTGGAGTTCTACCGCAGCCCGGCCCGCGTGCAATGGACCCCGACCGGGACCAACGTACCTGATTATCCTCGCCTCGCGCAGTTGTGGTGGAGCCACATCGCCGAAGCGGCCAGCGGCGACAAAACCCCGCAACAGGCACTCGACGGCCTGGCCAAGGATCAGGACGCGATCATGACCCGCCTGGAGCGTTCGAAGGCACAAGCCACCTGCGCACCGAAAATGAACCCCGAGCGCGATGCTCAGTACTGGTTCGATCAACCGGGTGCACCGAAACCTAAACTGGAAAACGAGAAGCCTAAGGGGGAGACCGTGAGCTACAGCGAGCTGCTGAAATCTTGGGCGGATGCGCGTAAGTAAGTGTTTGGAGGTTTGAAAGGCGAACGGCACCGAAAGGTGCCGTTTTTTGCTGCCCACTCCGCCGACATCGCGAGCAATCTCACTCTCGCGGTTTCACGGTATGTCTGCTGATTTCGCGAACATCATTAAACTCATAGGTAAAAATCAGCGTTGTACGTTACTTGCAAATTCTGTAAGCAGTTTTATTTTATTCCTGTCGTATACGTCGATTGAGTACTGAGCTAGCTGGTACGGATCCGCCGCCATGTCCACGGGAAAAACTTTATTGTCCCTCTTGGAATAAAGAAAATTTATGCCTTGCACATCCTTGTGGAACAGATCTTTTTTCTCCATTTCATCGAACATATCTAGCAAAGCCCTGGCGGCGTGCTGCGGTATAGAACCTTTTTCAATCTCGTTGAGGGGGATGCCATCCAGTTTGATCATCTTGAGATATACCTGATTGTCCTCCAGGAGTGCTGTTGCGGATCCGGCTCCGTAATAAGCGTTAAAACTCTCTGCTTCGGACTCGATAGAACCGGGAATGCTGGTTTCTTGATTCATGCCCTTGAACTTCTTGTAAACATGTTTTCCGTCAGAACTCTCGTAGATTTCCCCCTCGCCGCCTCCTGCTATACGGGGGCGACCACCAATATCCTCTGCAACAGAAATGAAACTACTCCTGGTTTTTTCTGGCGTCAGATGAAGCTTTTCCATTAATTCGTCAAAAGGATCCGTTTTTCTGGTGCTTTCTGGAGGGCTTGGAGGCGTATCAGGGAAATTGAGTTGTTGGCTGTCGGTACTCACAATGTTTGCTGAAGACGGTGTTCCTGATAACGACGGAGGCAAGTACTCTAAGGCCTCTTCTTTCAGATGCTCTCTATTAATCCCCTCGCGTACTCGCCCATCAACATCGAAGTAAGTGATCGGATTGTTTTTCACGATAGCAAACAAATTCAATCCATCCTCTGTCCCCGCCGGATCCGGATTGAGCCAACGCTGCAACCACGCCACGTAATATCTGAAACCAAAGTAATAAAGCCCCGTTGCATCCCGCTCTTTCCCCGAGTACCGCACTGTTTTATGACTCGCCTCGACGTCCCCGCAGCCGGCGAACCACGCAGTTGTGCCAAAGGGGTGATATCGCTCCTGGCTGATCACGTAGCCTGAACTGTCGAGCTCCAAGGCGCAGGAACCCAGATGATCATTGAGGTTGTAACGATATTGATCGTTGGGAGTATCTTTGGGTGGCTCGGATTCCCAGTGCAGGACCCGCACGGTGCTGCGTCCCGCCTGAACGCTGATCACCTGCAACACGTCCCCCGTACCACTGTGGGTGCGGATTTCCAGATTTGGAAGATAACGGACTTCAGAGAACAGCGTTCGGGTATTGGTTTGCATCTGCCGGACTTTACGCACACGCATTCCATCGGCGCCGTAAACGTAGCGCTCGCTATCGTCAGGACCAGAGGCTCGCTCAACCGGCCGGACTTCGCGTAATTGGTTGCGCAGGTCCCAACGCAGAGACTGTCCGGGTTGCAGGTTGAGCAAATTGCCGTTGGCATCGAAGTCATTGCGAAAGTCTTCCTCGGTCGGTTCCACACCATTGCGCACTGGTAAACAACGGTTGCTATGCGCGGCTGCAACCAGGCGATGGCCGTGGTTTTGCACACCTTGGTGAGTTAATTCCAGTAGATTGCCACCCCGGTCGTAGCGGTAGGTCTGGGTGTAATTGGCGCACGGTGCAGGATCGTCGAACACCAATACCTGCGGGCCCTGATTGGGTCTACCAGCCTCCCACCCCGTCGCCTTTATCAACTGATAGAGGCTGTCATACACGTAGTGGTTGATCGGTTCGACCCGCTGATTGGCGAAGTAGCGGATCGGCAAGGCAGCGTCTTCGATGCTGAGCACATTGCCGACCGGGTCGTAGGCATAATGCAAGTCTTGCACAACGCTGTTGCTCCGTTTGGTTTGAAGCCGAATCAGGCGGCCGCTGTCAGGCGCGTATTGCAGTGTGGTGATTGCGCCGTTGCCAGCTATTTCCTGGACCGTCTGAGAATGGGCGTTGTACTGGATGGCACTGACCAGGATTTTCGGCTCGATCTCCTTCGCCAATTGCAGACTAACCTCGCGCAATTGGCCTTCGAGGGTTTGGCCAAGAAACTGTCGGTGGCCTTTGGCGTCGGTCTGCTCAATGATTTCGCCCAACGAGTTGAAGTGTGAGCGGCTCGTTGCCCCCTGGCCGGACTCAAGCAATTTGTCGCACTCGGTCACAAATTGGGGCCAGTCGGGGAGTTCCACGGAGCACAGAAAATATCGAGTCAGCTCTGAAACCCCACCGGTCAATCCGAATGCCGAAAATAGCTGCGTGCCTGCCGGATCATCGTGACGAATCAGTCGCCCACACTGGTTGCGCTCGGCGAATGCTGGGTCAGCTCCGCCATAACCACATCGCTCGGTACACAACGGCTGGCCATCAGCCGTCTGTTCGAACACCGCCAGCGTTCGCATTTGCTCGTCGTAGTCAGCCCAGCGCTGATTGCCCCGGCTATCCCAACTGTGCACGGGCCGATCCGGCGCACTTAACAAGCTGACATGCCACCCTGCATCGACGCTGATCGTGCTAAATACCCGGCCGGACAGGGAGTACGTCGTGGAGAGGTTGGCGGGAGCAGATGCGTCTGTCGACCGTCGCGGATCCCGCTGTGTCACCAGTCGTCCGACGATGTCATGCTGCTGCACAGTGACCCGAGTCTCGAACTCGCTGGAGTCCTGGCGCCAGTAGGCAACCTGACGCACCGGCAAGCCACGGCTGTCAGTGACCGCGATGCGTGGGGTTCGCGAGTCAATACTTGAATTCATGCGCCCGTTCCAGATCAAGTCTATGGCACGATTCAAACTAGCAATAAACAAGCACGGTGTAACCTGTCAGAGATGACAGGCCGATCAACTTTTTAGACCGAACTAATTCGAGTGGTTTGTGGGTGGACTCAAAAGGGTAGGGCAGTAATAAGTCCAAAAAACGCAAAAACGGCACCCGAAGGTGCCGTTTCTGTTTGTTGCCGAGTATCGCTTAAGCGACCAACCCGCCAGACCCGATTGCTGGACTAGAGTCAGCAGCGGTTGTGGGTAGACGCCGAGGAAGAGCGCGACCAGTGCAATGGCCAGCAGCATCGCACCGCCTGCTTTCTGTTCCCAATGCAGTTGCGCATCGTGGCGACACAGGTTCGGTTCGATCAGGTACAGGTTTACCATCACACGCAGGTAGTAGAACACGCCGATGCCTAGTACCAGGGAGCCGACCAGCCACCATTGATGCGATTCGACGCCGGTAGCGATGATGTAGAACTTGCCGATGAAGTCCGCAGTTAGCGGGATACCGGCCAGGGTCAGCATCTGTGTCTGTGCCACTGCCTTCGCGAGCAAGTCGAAGAGGTCATCCCAGACAACCACTTTCTCCACCCAGAACAACACTTATCAATACAACAGCTGACCTGTGGCGAGGGAGCTTGCTCCCGCTCGGCTGCGAAGCAGACGCCAAACTTCCAAACCCCAAGAAGTTCATCAGGTACACCGGATTTAATGGAATTGGGCCTGCTGCGCAGTCCAGCGGGAGCAAGCTCACTTGCCACAAAAACGAAACCCGAAAACTTGTCAGCCATCACCTATCATCGCATAGGCTGCTTCTTGAAAAGGGGAGGGCATTAAGATCAAAAGATCGCAGCCTTGAACCCCCTAACGCAAAAACGGCACCCGAAGGTGCCGTTTTTGTTTGCTACCGATAACGCCTAAGCGATCAACCCGCCAGACCCGACTGTTGAACCAGGTTCAGCAGCGGTTGTGGGTACAGGCCGAGGAAGAAGGCCAGTACCGCGATGGCCAGCAGCATCACGCCGCCTGCACGTTGTTCCCAATGCAGCTGGGCGTCGACGCGACGCAGGTTCGGTTCGATCAGGTACAGGGTGACCATCACACGCAGGTAATAGAACACGCCGATGGCGCTGCCCAGTACCAGGGAGCCGACCAGCCACCATTGGTGCGACTCGACACCGGTGGCGATGATGTAGAACTTGCCGATGAAGCCCGCGGTCAGCGGGATACCGGCCAGGGACAGCATCATCACGGTCAGTACGGCGGTCAGGTACGGACGGCGCCAGAACAGGCCGCGGTATTCGTACAGGGCGTCTGCGTCACGGCCTTTGTACGGCGAGGACATCAGGGTGATCACGCCGAAGGCGCCGAGGCTGGTGATCACGTAGGTGACCAGGTACACGCCGATGGCTTCCACGGCCAGGCCCTTGCTCGCCACCAGGGCGATCAGCAGGTAGCCGAAGTGAGCGATGGACGAGTAACCCAGCAGACGCTTGAGGTTGCTCTGGGTCAGTGCCAGCAGGTTACCGAACAGGATCGACGCAATGGCGATGATGGTCAGCACGTCGCTCAGCACGCCGCTGCTGGCCGCTGGCGAGATCTGGAACAGGCGCACCATCACTGCGAACACGGCCACTTTGGAAGCGGTGGCCAGGAACGCTGCGACCGGTGCCGGAGCACCCTCGTAGACGTCTGGAGTCCAGAGGTGGAAGGGCACCAGCGACAGCTTGAACGCCAGGCCGATCAGCATCATGCCCAGGCCCAGCTGTGCCAGCGAGCTTGGCAGGCCAGTAGCCGCCAGCGCCTGACCGATGCCGACGAAGCTCAGGGAGCCGGAGTCTGCGTACAGCAGGGCCATACCGAACAACAGGAACGCGGAGCCGGCAGCCGACAGCACCATGTACTTGATACCGGCTTCCAGCGAACGCTTGTTGAAGAAGGCATAGGCCACCAGACCGTAGACCGGCACCGACAGCAGTTCCAGACCGATGAACAACCCGGCCAGGTGCTGCGCGCTGACCAGCACCAGGCCACCGGCGGCGGCCATCAGGATCAGCAGGTACAGTTCTTCACGGTTGCCCGGGTAACCCGTGCCGCCATCGCCGAGGTAGGCGTGGGCGAGGGTGACACAAGCGAGGGTGGCGACCAGGATCAGTGCCATGTACAAGCAAGCGAAGCTATCGATTTGCAGCAGTGGGGTCACAGCCAATGGCGCGACTTTCAAGGCTGGCAGGATCGACAGCAACGCCAGGTTCAGACCCGCCACGGACAGCAGGAAGGTCTGGGAGTGATTGCGGCGCCAGGCAATTGCCAGCATCACCACGATGATCGTGGCGCTGGTAATCAACAGCGGCGCTAGCGCGATAAAGTGTTGAGTCGTGAATTCCATAGCGCTCTTACCGGGCCGAAGCGAGTTGAGTGAAGGCGGTGCCGAGCCACTGCTGCACGCCATGCATCGTCGCGGCAGAGGTATCGAGGAACGGTTGTGGGTACACGCCGATGTAGATCAGCAGTGCAGCCAGACCGACCACCATGATCATTTCGCGACCGTCCATGCCATGCAGTACCGCGTCCGATTTGGCCGGGCCGAAGTAGGCACGATGGATCATGATCAACGAGTAGACCGAACCGAACACCAGGCCGGACGTGGCGATGATGGTGACCCATGGGGCGATCGGGAAGGTGCCGATCAGGATCAGGAACTCACCGACGAAGTTACCGGTACCTGGCAAGCCCAGGGACGCCGCCGCGAAGAACAGGCTGAGGGCCGGCAGGTAAGCGATCTTCGACCACAGGCCACCCATTTCACGCATGTCGCGGGTGTGGGTGCGTTCGTACAGCTGGCCACTCAGGATAAAGAGTGCCGCCGCCGACAGGCCGTGGGCCAGCATCTGCATCACCGCGCCCTGCAGCGCCAGTTGGCTGCCGGAGTAGATGCCGATCAGTACGAAGCCCATGTGGGAAACGGACGAGAAGGCGATCAGACGCTTGATGTCGGTTTGCGCGAACGCCAGGAACGCACCGTAGAAGATCCCGATCAGACCCAGGGTCATGGCGATCGGCGCAAACTCGGCCGAGGCATTCGGGAACAGCGGCAGGGCGAAACGCAGCAGGCCGTAGGCCGCGGTCTTCAGCAAGATACCGGCGAGGTCGACGGAACCTGCGGTCGGCGCCTGGGCGTGAGCATCAGGCAGCCAGGAGTGGAACGGTACGACTGGCAGCTTGACCGCGAAGGCGATGAAGAAGCCGAGCATCAGGATGTACTCGGTGGTCGTCGACATCTTGGTCTTCAACAGGTCGGCGTAGTTGAAGGTAATCACGCCGGTGTCGTTGAAGTTGACCAGTACCAGGCCCAGGATCGCCACCAGCATGATCAGGCCGGAAGCCTGAGTGAAGATGAAGAACTTGGTCGCCGCGTAGATCCGGGTTTTCTTGCCGTCCGAAGAACTGTGACCCCAGAGCGCGATGAGGAAGTACATCGGCACCAGCATCATTTCCCAGAAGAAGAAGAACATGAACAGGTCGAGGGCGAGGAACACGCCAACGACACCGCCCAGGATCCACATCAGGTTCAGGTGGAAGAAGCCCACGTGACGCTGGATCTCTTTCCACGAGCAGAGTACCGAGAGGACACCCAGCAGGCCGGTCAGCATGATCATCAACAGCGACAGGCCGTCGAGGGCCAGGTGCACATTGATGCCGAAGCGCTGGATCCAGACATGCTTGAACTCAAGCGCCCAGGTCGGGTCGGCGCCAGGCGCCGGAGCAAATGAATAGTCACCGTTGGCCCACAGCCAGAGGCCGAGGGAAAGCAGCAGGGACATGGTGATCAGCGCAATCCAGCGGGGGAGGGTGGCGCCGAAGCGCTCACCCATCCAGCACAGCAGGCCGCCGATGAAGGGGATCAGGATTAGCCAAGGCAGAATCATGACGGGTTCGTTTCCTTTCGCAAATTCGCAAGGTTCATATCAGACCGCTACCAGCACGACGGCGCCGATGACCAGCACGGCACCAGCAGCCATCGAAGCGGCATACCAACGCAGTTGACCGGTCTCGGTACGGCTCAGGGCGGTGTGACCGCCTTTGGCCATGCGCGGGATCAGACCGATGGTCTGGTCGAGCGGGTCTTTGCGCAGGATGTGGCTGATCGCCAGGTACGGCTTGACGAACAGTTTGTCGTAGATCCAGTCGAAGCCCCAGGCAGCGAACCACCAGGCCGAGAGGACACGGCCGATACTGCTGTTGGCGATGGCCGTCACGAAGCGACGCTTGCCGAGGAACAGCAGCGCGGACAGCAGGATACCGGCCAGGGCGATGGCGCCCGAGGCGATTTCCAGGCTGTGCTTGGCTTCGCCGCCGGCATGGCCGACGCTCTCAGGCAGTACGCCGTGCAGCGGTGGAACGATCATCGCGCCGATGGCGGTGGACAATACGATCAGCACCGACAGTGGCAGCCAGTGGGCAATGCCGTGACCGGCGTGGGCTTCGGTCTTCGCTTCACCATGGAACGCGATGAAGATCAGGCGGAAGGTGTAGAGCGAGGTCATGAACGCACCGACCAGACCTGCATACAGCAGACCTTCGTTACCGCTGGCAAACGCTTCCCAGAGGATTTCGTCCTTGGAGTAGAAGCCCGCGGTGACCAGTGGCAGGGCCGCCAGGGCCGCGCCGCCGACGATGAAGCTGGCGTAGGCCAGTGGCAGTTTCTTCCACAGACCGCCCATCTTGAAGATGTCCTGCTCGTGGTGGCAGGCAACGATCACCGCACCGGATGCAAGGAACAGCAGGGCCTTGAAGAAGGCGTGGGTCATCAGGTGGAAGATCGCGCCATCCCAGGCACCGACGCCCAGGGCCAGGAACATGTAGCCGATCTGGCTCATGGTCGAGTAGGCGAGGATACGCTTGATGTCGGTCTGAACCAGGGCTGCAAAACCTGCCAGGACCAGGGTCACGCCCCCGACAATGCCTACCAGGTGCAGGATTTCTGGCGCCAGGGTGAACAGGCCGTGGGTACGGGCGATCAGGTAGACACCGGCGGTCACCATGGTTGCGGCGTGGATCAGTGCCGAAACCGGAGTAGGGCCGGCCATCGCGTCCGCCAGCCAGGTTTGCAGTGGCAGTTGCGCGGATTTACCGACAGCGCCGCCCAGCAGCATCAAGGTGGCCATGACCATCCAGAAGTCGCCGGCCTGGAATTTCTGCGGTGCCAGCACCAGCAGTTCCTGGACGTTCAGCGTGCCCAGTTGGGCAAACAGAATGAACAGGCCGATGGCCATGAACACGTCACCGATGCGGGTCACGATGAAGGCTTTGAGTGCGGCGTTACCGTTGTTGCGGTTGCTGTAGTAGAAACCGATCAACAGGTACGAGCACAGGCCCACGCCTTCCCAGCCGAAGTACAGGAACAACAGGTTATCGCCCAGCACGAGGAACAGCATGCTGGCGATGAACAGGTTGGTGTAGGCGAAGAAACGCGAGTAACCGGCTTCACCGCGCATGTACCAGGACGCGAACAGGTGGATCAGGAAGCCGACGCCGACGACCACGCCGAGCATGGTCACGGACAGGCCGTCCAGGTACAGGGCGAAGTTAGGCGTGAAGCCTTCCACCGCCATCCACTGCCACAACACCTGGGTGTAGTGGCCGCCTTCCGGCGGTGCGACGTTGAATTGCCAGATCACGTAGGCGGTAACGATCGCCGACAGACCGATGGAGCCGACGCCAATCAGCGCGGCCAGGTTTTCCGAGATGCGTCCACGGGAGAACGACAGCAGCAGGAAACCGATGAGAGGGAATACGAAAGTCAGATAGAGAAGGTTCATCCGCGCATCTCACTGGCAGCGTCGATATCGAGCGTGTGGAAGCGGCGATACAGTTGCAGCAGGATCGCCAGGCCGATACTGGCCTCGGCGGCTGCCAGGCTGATCACCAGGATGAACATGATCTGTCCATCCGGCTGCGCCCAGCGGCTACCGGCAACGATGAACGCCAAGGCGGAGGCATTCATCATGACCTCCAGGCTCATCAGCACGAAAAGGATGTTGCGGCGGACCATCAGGCCGACCAGACCGAGGCAGAACAGGATGCCGGCGACCGCCAGACCATGCTCCATGGGGATAGCAGGCATCGTCATTGCTCCTTGGCTTCGTTGCGGCCCAAGTGGAACGCCGTGACGGCTGCGGCGAGCAGCAGCATCGAGGCGAGTTCAACCACCAGCAGGTAAGGACCGAACAGGCTGATGCCCACGGCCTTGGCGTCTACGGTGGTGTGGCCGATGGCTTCACCGGTCTGGTGGGAGAACAGCACGTACAGCAGTTCCACCAGCAGCAGCGTGGCGAGGAGGACCGGGCCGCCCCATATGCCAGGCTTGAGCCAGGCGCGCTCTTGCTGAACCGAGGCCGGGCCCAGGTTCAGCATCATCACCACGAACACGAACAGCACCATGATGGCGCCAGCGTAGGCGATCACTTCCAGGACACCGGCAAACGGTGCGCCGAGGGCGAAGAACGTCATGGCCACGGCGATCAGCGAAATGATCAGGTAGAGCAGGGCGTGCACAGGGTTGGTGTGGGTGATCACGCGAAGCGTGGACACCACAGCGATACCCGATGCGAAATAGAAAGCGAATTCCATCTTTCTTCCTTAAGGCAGCAAGCTCTTCACGTTGATCGGCTGGGCTTCGTTCTGCGCGGAGCCTTTCGGCTTCCCGGCAATCGCCATACCTGCAACACGATAGAAGTTGTAATCAGGGTTTTTGCCGGGGCCGGAGATCAGCAGATCTTCTTTCTCGTAGACCAGGTCCTGACGTTTGAACTCGGCCATCTCGAAATCCGGTGTCAGCTGGATCGCGGTGGTCGGGCAGGCTTCCTCGCAGAGGCCACAGAAAATGCAGCGCGAGAAGTTGATGCGGAAGAAGTCCGGGTACCAGCGACCGTCTTCGGTTTCAGCTTTCTGCAGCGAGATGCAACCGACCGGGCAGGCCACGGCGCACAGGTTGCAGGCTACGCAACGCTCTTCGCCATCGGGGTCGCGGGTCAGGACGATGCGTCCACGGTAGCGCGGCGGCAGGTAGACCGGTTCTTCCGGGTACTGCAGCGTGTCGCGCTTGCGGAAGGCGTGGCCGAAAATCATCACCAGGCTGCGAAGCTGGGTGTAGAAGCCATGCACGATGTCAAATATGTACTTCATGATTCTCTATCCTCACTGAGCCGCGACGGCGGGCGTGTTGAGCAACACGATCGCAGCGGTCACCAGCATGTTGACGAGGGTCAGCGGCAGGCAGAACTTCCAGCTGAAATCCATCACCTGGTCATACCGTGGACGCGGAATCGACGCGCGCAGCAGGATGAACATCATGATGAAGAACGCGGTTTTCAGTGCGAACCAGATGAACGGGATCTGCGGCAGGAGACCGAACGGACCGTGCCAGCCACCGAAGAACAAGGTCACCAGCAGCGCCGAAATCAACACGATGCCGATGTACTCGCCGACGAAGAACATGCCCCATTTCATGCCGGCGTATTCAATGTGGTAACCGTCGGCCAGTTCCTGCTCCGCTTCCGGCTGGTCGAACGGGTGACGGTGAGTCACGGCCACGCCAGCGATGAAGAAGGTCAGGAACCCGAAGATCTGCGGAATGATGAACCACAGGTTCTGCGCTTGATATTCAACGATGTCGCGCATGTTGAACGAGCCGACCTGGATCACGATGCCCATCAGCGACAGGCCCATGAACACTTCGTACGACACGGTTTGCGCCGAGGCACGCAAGCTGCCCAGCAGGGCGAACTTGTTGTTGCTCGACCAGCCGGCGAACAGCACCGCGTAGACCGAGAGGCCAGCCATGGCGAAGAAGAACAGGATGCCGATGTTGATGTCCGCCACGCCCCAGGTCGGGGTGATCGGGATGATCGCGAAGGCAATCAGCAGGGCGCTCATGGCCACGACCGGTGCCAGGGTGAAGATCATCTTGTCGGCGAATGGAGGCGTCCAGTCTTCCTTGAAGAACATCTTGATCATGTCGGCGGCGATCTGGAACGCGCCGAACGGGCCGACGCGGTTCGGACCGTAACGGTCCTGCCAGAGGGCGAGCAAACGACGCTCGACCCAGCTCAGCAGGGCGCCGCAAACCACCACGGCGAGCAGAATCACCACGGCCTTGAGGACCGCGATGATCACGTCGATCACTTCAGGAGTGAACCAGGTCATTGAGCTGCCTCCTGCAGACCGTCAACGGATTTGCCAAAGATTGCTGGCGGAATACCGGCAATGCCCGCAGGCAATGCCACCAGGCCTGCGCCCAGCTCTGCATTGATGCGCAGCGGCAGACGCAGGGTCTGGCCGGCCACGTTCAGGCTCAGCATGGCACCGTCGTTGACGCCCAGGCGGTCGGCTTCGGACTTGGCCAGTGCAACGTAGGCCGCCGGAATGCGTTCCTGGACCGGAGCGGCTTTCGAAGAGTTTTCTTCGCTGCCGAACAGGTGGAAGAACGGTACGACCTGCCAGGTGCCTGAAGCCGGGTTGAACGCGCGCGGAACGCTGGCGAACCAGTTCAGCGAGTCACCGGTGCTTTCGATCAGGCGGGTGCCCGGGTCGCCAGCGCGGATGTGACCACCGACTTCGTCCTGGAACTTGTTCCAGGCTTGCGGCGAGTTCCAGCCCGGAGACCAGGCGAATGGCACTTGCTGACGCGGTTCGGCCGAACCCGAGTAACCTTCCATGGAGAAGGCGAACGCGGTGTCCTTGTCCTGCGGGGTACGCGGTTCGTGCACGCTGATGTCGGCGCGCATGGCGGTACGACCGGAGTAGCGCAGCGGTTCACGGGCCAGTTTCATGCCCTTGATGCGGAACGCGGCGGACGGTGCGGCGTCGACAATGCGGTTCAGGACCGGTGTGCTGGAAGCGACAGCGGCGGTGACGTGGTCCAGCTGGGTCCAGTCGATCGGCTGGTTCAGCAGGGTGGCGCGCAGGGCATGCAGCCAGCGCCAGCCTTCGTGAACCAGGATGCTGGCGTCCATGTACTTCGGATCGAAGACCTGGAAGAAGCGCTGGGCGCGACCTTCCTGGCTGACCAGGGTACCGTCGCCTTCAGCGAAGCTGGCAGCTGGCAGCACCAGGTGCGCGCGATCGCTGGTGGCAGTCTTCTGATGGTCGGCCACGATCACCACTTTCGCGGCAGTCAGGGCGGCATCGACACGGGCTTTGTCGGTACGGGTGTACAGATCGTTTTCCAGCACGACAATGGCGTCGGCCTTGCCGTCGATCACAGCTTGCAGCGCGGCGTCGACCGATTCGCCACCGAGCATGGCCAGGCCGAGGCTGTTGGCCTCCGGCACGATCAGGCTGATGGAACCGTTCTTCTCGCGCAGCTTCAGGGCCTTGGCGATGTTCGCGGCAGCTTCGATCAGGGCTTTGGAGCCCAGGGAAGTACCGGCGATGATCAGTGGGCGCTTGGCCGCGAGCAGGGCGTCGGCGATGCGCTTGGCCAGTTCGAGGGCTTCAGCGTCCAGGCCTTCAACGGCAGGCGCGCTGGCGTCGAGGGCGTGGGCCACGGCGAAACCGATGCGGGCCAGGTCGTCGGGAGCGGCGTGAACGCACTCTTCGGCGATGTCGTCGAGTTTGGTTTCAGCCAGGCTGGCGATGAACAACGGGTTCAGCGCGTGCTGGCCGATGTTCTTCACCGCGGCGTCGAGCCAAGGCTGGACGCGCATGGCGTCGGCCATGTCTTCGGCCTTGCCCTTGACCGATTGACGCAGGGACAGGGCCATGCGCGCAGCCGTCTGGGTCAGGTCTTCACCGAGGACGAACACGGCGTCGTGGTCTTCGATGTCGCGCATGTTCGGCACTGGCAGCGGGCTGTCCTTGAGCACTTGCAGGACCAGGCGGATGCGTTCCAGTTCGGACGCTTCGATACCCGAGTAGAAGTGCTCGGCACCGACCAGTTCGCGCAACGCGTAGTTGCTTTCGAGGCTGGCGCGAGGCGAACCGATGCCGACGATGTTGCGTCCGCGCAGCAGGTCGGCGGCTTTATCCAACGCTTCGTCGAGACCCAGCTTGGTGCCGTTGGCCAGCAGCGGCTGACGTGGACGGTCTTCGCGGTTGACGTAGCCATAGCCGAAACGGCCACGGTCGCACAGGAAGTACTGGTTCACCGAACCGTTGAAACGGTTTTCGATGCGGCGCAGTTCACCGTAACGCTCGCCCGGGGAGATGTTGCAACCGCTGGAGCAGCCATGGCAGATGCTCGGCGAGAACTGCATGTCCCACTTGCGGTTGTAGCGCTCGGAGTGAGTCTTGTCGGTGAACACACCGGTCGGGCAGACCTCGGTGAGGTTGCCGGAGAACTCGCTTTCCAGGGTGCCGTCTTCAACGCGACCGAAATACACGTTGTCGTGGGCGCCGAACACACCCAGATCGGTGCCGCCGGCGTAGTCCTTGTAGAAGCGCACGCAGCGGTAGCAAGCGATGCAGCGGTTCATTTCGTGGGAAATGAACGGGCCCAGTTGCTGGTTCTGGTGGGTACGCTTGGTGAAGCGGTAACGGCGCTCGTTGTGGCCGGTCATTACCGTCATGTCTTGCAGGTGGCAGTGACCGCCTTCTTCACAGACCGGGCAGTCGTGAGGGTGGTTGGTCATCAGCCATTCAACAACACTGGCACGGAAAGCCTTGGATTCTTCATCGTCGATGGAGATCCAGGTGTTGTCGGTGGCAGGGGTCATGCAGGACATGACGATACGACCACGGGTGTCGTTCTCGTCGGTGTACTGCTTGACCGCGCACTGGCGGCAAGCGCCAACGCTGCCCAGGGCAGGGTGCCAGCAGAAATACGGAATATCGAGGCCCAGAGACAGACATGCCTGTAACAGGTTGTCTGCCCCATCGACTTCGAGCGCTTTGCCGTCTACGTGGATAGTGGCCATGGTTCAAAGTTCTTCGTTGGCCCGGTGTCAGCGGGCGTGGCTAATGGAATCTTGTTATCCGTGTGAATCAACACAGCCGCTTACGGCGTCATCACACGAAAAGCGAAGGGCACGGACCCTTCGCCTTTTTAAGCGGTTACGCGCCGACTACGATCGGCCTTGCCAGAGGCGGGACGGCGGCGCTGACAGGCGCGATACCGGCTTCGAACTCATGGCGGAAGTATTTGATTGCGCTGCCCAACGGCTCCACGGCGCCCGGTGCGTGAGCACAGAAGGTCTTGCCCGGGCCGAGGAAACCGACCAGACCCAGCAGGGTCTCGATGTCGCCTGGCTGGCCTTCACCGTTCTCGATGGCCATCAGGAGCTTGACGCTCCATGGCAAGCCATCGCGGCACGGGGTGCAGAAGCCACAGGATTCGCGGGCGAAGAACTGCTCCATGTTGCGCAGCAGGGACACCATGTTGACGCTGTCGTCCACCGCCATGGCCAGGCCGGTACCCATGCGGGTGCCCACTTTGGCGATGCCGCCGGCATACATTTGTGCGTCCAGGTGTTCCGGCAACAGGAAGCCGGTACCGGCGCCGCCTGGCTGCCAGGCCTTGAGCTTGTAACCGTCGCGCATGCCACCGGCGTAGTCTTCGAACAGCTCGCGACCGGTGACGCCGAACGGCAGTTCCCACAGGCCCGGGTTCTTGACCTTGCCGGAGAAGCCCATGAGCTTGGTGCCCATGTCTTCGCTACCTTCACGGGCCAACGATTTGTACCAGTCCACGCCGTCGGCAATGATCGCCGGCACGTTGCACAGGGTCTCGACGTTGTTCACGCAAGTCGGCTTGCCCCACACACCAACGGCGGCAGGGAAGGGCGGCTTGGAGCGCGGGTTGGCGCGGCGGCCTTCGAGGG
This sequence comes from Pseudomonas sp. PDM28, assembly GCF_019219115.1. Lineage (NCBI taxonomy): Bacteria > Pseudomonadati > Pseudomonadota > Gammaproteobacteria > Pseudomonadales > Pseudomonadaceae > Pseudomonas > Pseudomonas sp. PDM28. The sequence continues at coordinate 42,189 of NZ_JAHUWG010000008.1, read as the reverse complement.
AGTTGATCAGTGCGGTTTCTTCACCGCAGATGTAACGCCCGGCACCGGTGTGGACGAACAGCTCGAAATCGAAACCGCTGCCCAGGATGTTCTTGCCCAAAAGGCCCGCTGCCTTGGCTTCTTCCACGGCACGGTTCAGGTGCTTGGCGGCGGTGGTGTACTCGCCGCGCAGGAAGATGTAGCCACGGTAGGTTTTCAGCGCGCGGGCGCTGATCAGCATGCCTTCGATCAGCAGATGGGGCAGTTGCTCCATCAGCATGCGGTCTTTCCAGGTGTTCGGCTCCATTTCATCCGCGTTGCACAGCAGGTAGCGGATGTTGATGGATTCGTCCTTGGGCATCAGGCCCCACTTCACGCCAGTGGGGAAGCCTGCACCGCCGCGACCCTTGAGGCCGGAATCTTTCACGGTCTGGACGATGTCGTCCTGAGCCATGTCGGCGAAGGCCTTGCGCGCAGCGGCGTAACCGTTCTTGGCCTGGTACTCGTCGAGCCATACGGCTTCGCCGTCATCGCGCAGACGCCAGGTGAGCGGGTGAGTCTCGGCCGAACGCTTGATGCGGTTGGCTGGACCGAAGGAAGTCAGGGTCATACGTAGCCCTCGAGCAATTTGGCAACGCCTGCTGGCTGCACATCACCGAACGTGTCGTCGTCGATCATCAGCGCCGGCGCCTTGTCGCAGTTGCCGAGGCAGCAGACCGGCAGCAGGGTGAAACGACCGTCGGCGGTGGTCTGACCCAGGCCGATGCCGAGCTTGCTCTGGATTTCGCTGACCACGGACTCGTGGCCGCCGATGTAGCAGACCATGCTGTCGCAGACGCGAATGATGTGACGGCCGACCGGCTGACGGAAGATCTGGCTGTAGAACGTCGCCACGCCTTCAACGTCGCTGGCCGGGATGCCGAGGATCTCGCCGATGGCGTACAGGGCGCCGTCCGGCACCCAGCCACGTTCCTTCTGGACGATCTTCAAGGCTTCGATCGACGCCGCGCGCGGGTCTTCGTAGTGATGCAACTCGTGCTCGATGGCCGAGCGCTCGGTTTCGCTCAGGGCGAAACGGTCTGTCTGGATAAGCGTGCTGTTCATGCTTAGCGGTCCACGTCGGCCATAACGAAATCGATACTACCCAGGTACGCGATCAAGTCCGCGACCATGCTGCCTTTGATCACCGAAGGGATCTGCTGCAGGTGCGGGAAGCTTGGGGTACGAATCCGGGTGCGGTAGCTCATGGTGCCGCCATCGCTCGTCAGGTAATAACTGTTGATGCCCTTGGTCGCTTCGATCATCTGGAAGGATTCGTTGGCCGGCATGACCGGGCCCCACGAAACTTGCAGGAAGTGCGTGATCAAGGTTTCGATGTGCTGCAGGGTGCGCTCTTTCGGCGGCGGCGTGGTCAGCGGGTGATCCGCCTTGTACGGGCCTTCCGGCATGTTGCGCAGGCACTGGTCGATGATCCTGATGCTCTGGCGCATCTCCTCGACGCGCACGATGCAGCGGTCGTAGGCATCGCCGTTGGCGGCCAGCGGCACTTCGAATTCGAAGTTCTCGTAGCCCGAGTACGGGCGCGCTTTACGCAGGTCGAAATCGCAACCGGTCGAACGCAGGCCGGCACCGGTGACACCCCATTCCAGGGCCTCTTTGGTGTTGTAGTCGGCAACGCCGATGGTCCGGCCACGCAGGATGCTGTTGTCCAGGGCGGCTTTCTGGTATTCGTCCAGACGCTTGGGCATCCACTCGACGAAGTCCTTGACCAGCTTTTCCCAGCCGCGCGGCAGGTCGTGGGCGACGCCACCGATGCGGTACCAGGCCGGGTGCAGGCGGAAACCGGTAATGGCCTCGATCACCGTGTACGCGCGCTGGCGGTCGGTGAACGTGAAGAACACCGGGGTCATGGCGCCGACGTCCTGGATGTAGGTACCCAGGAACAGCAGGTGGCTGGTGATCCGGAAGAACTCGGCCATCATGATGCGGATGACGTCGACCTTCTCGGGCACCTTGATGCCGGCCAGCTTCTCGACCGAGAGCACGTACGGCAGGTTGTTCATCACGCCGCCGAGGTAATCGATACGGTCGGTGTACGGGATGAAGCTGTGCCACGACTGACGCTCGGCCATCTTCTCGGCACCACGGTGGTGGTAGCCGATGTCCGGTACGCAATCGACGATCTCTTCACCGTCCAGCTGCAGGATGATGCGGAATGCACCGTGCGCCGAAGGGTGGTTCGGGCCGAGGTTGAGGAACATGTAGTCCTCGTTCGGGCCGGAGCGCTTCATGCCCCAGTCTTCCGGCTTGAAACGCGCAGACTCTTCTTCGAGCTGCTGCTTGGCCAGGTTCAGGGTGAACGGGTCGAACTCGGTGGCGCGCGCCGGGAAGTCCTTGCGCAGCGGGTGACCTTCCCAGGTCGGCGGCATCATGATGCGCGACAGGTGCGGGTGGCCTTTGAAGTCGATGCCGTACATGTCCCAGACTTCACGCTCGTACCAGTTGGCGTTCGGCCAGATGCTGGTGACAGTCGGCAAGCTGAGGTCGCTCTCGGACAAGGCGACCTTGATCATTACGTCACTATTACGTTCGATCGACATCAAGTGGTAGAACACGGAGAAGTCGGCGCCGCTTGGCAGCCCTTGACGCTTGGTGCGCAGACGCTCGTCCACGCCGTGCAGGTCATAGAGCATGACGTACGGCTTGGGCAGGTTACGCAGGAAAGTCAGGACTTCCACGAGTTTGGCGCGGGCAACCCAAAGCACCGGCATGCCGGTGCGGGTAGGCTGGGCGGTGAACGCCTCCGGGCCAAAACGGTTGTTCAGTTCGACGACCACATCCTGGTCGTCTGCCTTGTAAGGCGGGATGTACAGAGCACTGCCTGTAGTCATGGTTATTTATCGCTTTCGGTCAACGTAAAGAATGAAGCCAGCTTCTCGTTTCTTTGAAACAGCAGAACTGGATCAGACCTCGTCGGGGCTGCGCAGGTTGGTTACCTGAATACGCTGTTCGCGGCGCTTTTCCTTCTCGGAAGGCATCTCGGCGCGATACACGCCTTGATCGCCAACGACCCAGGAAAGTGGGCGACGCTCCTGGCCAATCGACTCCTGCAACAGCATCAGGCCTTGCAGGAAAGCTTCAGGGCGGGGCGGGCAGCCAGGCACGTAGACGTCCACGGGCAGGAACTTGTCCACCCCTTGAACGACGGAGTAGATGTCGTACATGCCACCGGAGTTGGCGCACGAACCCATGGAAATGACCCATTTAGGCTCGAGCATTTGCTCGTAGAGACGCTGAATGATCGGCGCCATCTTGATGAAGCAGGTACCGGCGATAACCATGAAATCCGCCTGGCGCGGCGATGCCCGGATAACCTCGGCGCCAAAGCGCGCGATGTCGTGGGGCGCCGTGAAGGCGGTGGTCATTTCCACGTAGCAGCACGAAAGACCGAAGTTATACGGCCACAGGGAGTTCTTGCGCCCCCAGTTGATCGTGCCGTTGAGCACGTCTTCGAGCTTGCCCATGAAAATGTTTTTGTGGACTTGATCTTCTAACGGATCGGAAACGGTTTCCCGCTGGCCAATCGGATACTGCTCGTTAGGAGCATCGGGGTCGATCCTGGTGAGATTGTATTGCATTGCCAAAGCCTCATTGTTTCAGCTTCGCTTGCCGCTTGCGCCGAGCTTCCGGAGCCCAGTCAAGGGCGCCCACTCGGAATAGGTAGACAAGGCCTGCCAACAGAATTGCTATGAAAACGAGAGCTTCGACGAATCCGGTCCAGCCGCTTTCGCGGACGGACACAGACCATGCAAAGAGAAAGAGGGCTTCGATATCGAAGATCACGAAGAGCATCGCGACCAGATAGAATTTGGCTGAGAGCCGCAAGCGGGCGCCACCTGTAGGTAGCATGCCGGACTCGAACGGTTCGTTTTTGCTGCGGCCCCAGGCTTTTGACCCGAGGAGGCTGGAGACGCCCAGCATAAAGGCGCAGAGGCCGATGACGCCTAGAAGGAAAATGGCAAAGCCCCAGTTGTGGGCCATGAGTCCTGTCGCTTCGGGCATGCTGGTAATCCTTAACAGAGAGCAAAGGTCTCTGAGCTTGAAAAGAAACAAAAGCAGTGACGATATGTCGCAGCAATCAATCCCGCTGATTTTATGGCTAAACACCCGGCAAGTAAAATTCCTATAGCGAAATTATTTATAGGAATAAGGACATAGCAAAGCCTAAAAGCCCTGTGGCCCTTGGTCTGCGGGCATTAGCCGGCATTTCGTCAATTATGTTTTGTAGAGAACGTAACGAACATAATTTTTTCTAAATGATAATCAATATTGTTTGAGTTGGTTTTTAAACTGTTTAATGATCTAGCGCTCAGGAAGTTGCCTTAGATGCGCGTTACTTGTAGGAGCGAGCTCGCGATGGTCGTGAACGATAACGCGGGGAACCAGATTCCCCAGCGGCGTCCTTGAGTTTTTCGCGAGCAGGCTCGCTCCTGCAGGGAGTGTGGTGTTGGTGAAATCTCACGCAAAAAAAAACGCCCCGAACCAGGCGGTCGGGGCGTCAGATGTGCAGCGCTGCGGTTAGCTTTCTATTCAGTGCGCAGCGGCTGTTTACTCAAGAAGCAGATCAGTGGAACTGTTCTTCTTCAGTCGAACCGGTCAGTGCGGTTACCGAAGACGAGCCACCCTGGATCACGGTGGTCATGTCGTCGAAGTAGCCGGTGCCCACTTCCTGCTGGTGAGCCACGAAGGTGTAACCCTTGGCAGCGTCAGCGAACTCCTGCTCCTGCAGCTTCACGTAGGCAGTCATGTCGTTGCGGGCGTAGTCGTGCGCCAGGTTGAACATGCTGTGCCACATGTTGTGAATGCCGGCCAGGGTGATGAACTGGTGCTTGTAGCCCATGGCGGACAGTTCGCGCTGGAACTTGGCGATGGTGGCGTCGTCCAGGTTTTTCTTCCAGTTGAAGGAAGGCGAGCAGTTGTACGACAGCAGTTGGTCCGGGTATTCCTTCTTGATCGCTTCAGCGAAGCGACGAGCCTCGTCCAGGTCCGGCTTGGCGGTTTCGCACCAGATCAGGTCGGCGTACGGCGCGTAGGCCAGGCCGCGAGCGATGGCCTGGTCCAGGCCGGCGCGCACTTTGTAGAAGCCTTCCTGGGTGCGTTCGCCAGTCACGAATGGCTGGTCGTACGGATCGCAGTCGGACGTCAGCAGGTCAGCGGCGTTGGCGTCGGTACGGGCCAGGATGATGGTCGGCGTACCGGCTACGTCAGCTGCCAGACGGGCAGCGGTCAGCTTCTGTACGGCTTCCTGGGTAGGAACCAGCACCTTGCCGCCCATGTGGCCGCATTTCTTCACGGAAGCCAGCTGGTCTTCGAAGTGAACGCCGGCGGCGCCTGCTTCGATCATGCTCTTCATCAGCTCGTAGGCGTTCAGTACGCCACCGAAACCGGCTTCAGCGTCAGCCACGATCGGCGCGAAGTAGTCGATGTAGCCAGCGTCGCCCGGGTTCTTGCCGGCTTTCCACTGGATCTGGTCGGCACGACGGAACGAGTTGTTGATGCGCTTGACCACGGTTGGAACCGAGTCCACCGGGTACAGCGACTGGTCCGGGTACATCGATTCGGCGGAGTTGTTGTCCGCAGCAACCTGCCAGCCCGACAGGTAGATCGCCTGGATACCGGCTTTGACTTGTTGTACGGCCTGGCCGCCGGTCAGGGCGCCCATGCAGTTGACGAAATCTTTCTCAGGACGGAAGGCTGGCTTGGCACCCTGGGTGACCAGGTTCCACAGCTTCTCGGCGCCCATTTTTGCAAAGGTGTGCTCAGGTTGAACCGAGCCACGCAGGCGGACGACGTCAGCAGCGGAGTAAGTGCGTGTCACGCCTTTCCAGCGCGGGTTTTCAGCCCAGTCTTTTTCGAGGGCTGCAATTTGCTGTTCGCGTGTCAGTGCCATGGGAGATAAACCTCGTCGCGTCTTTATGAAAAGTTGTTCTGCGGTGGAAAATTCCTGCGCTCGCTGACCAGAAGCTTAAGCGGTCAAGTCGGATTCGGCGGGGAGGGCGACGGGATGAACGATGGGCTCGAGGGGAAGTGAGCAGGTAAAGGCGAACTGCGGGCGCATTCGGGCGTCGTGGGCCTTGGTACGAACATCAGTGTGGTGCCGGGTTACCTATTACGCTTCCGTCCCTCGGGACAACTTCGTTCCAGTCGACAACCTCGTCAAACACACCTTGTGGGCGGTACAGACACGAAGCGGTTCGCGGGGTAGGTGCGAACGTCGCCTCGAAGGCCCTTGCCAGGGCCCCTGATTAGCGGGAGCGAGGCCATCATGCCTTCGCTTTTTTGGCCCGTCAAACGTTTTGTAGTGCTTTTTTTCAAGCACTACATCTTTGGTCTAATACGACTCGTCAGTCAGTTTTTGGTGATTTAGTCCAAGGTGTCGACTTTCACCCGCAAAGTCATGTCGTTGCGGCCCTGGGTTGAGTAGCTGCGGGTCTGGCCCTGTTTGTCGGCCTGGGTCTGGCCATTGACCCCGGCCAGCAGGATCCACTCACCGAGGTGGCCAGTGACGGTTGTGTCGGTACTTTGTACGTTCACTACATCGGGACGCTCCTGACTCATGCGGTCACGATTGGTACTGATCGAGAGGTGAACGATGTCGCCGGTGACGTTTGCGGTGACGTAAAAGCCCTGGGTGACGTTGCGGTATTCGGTCTGGCTGCGCAGGTCGCCATAGCCATCGGTCTGCGAACTGGTCAGCGGCACGCTCTGGCCGACCTGGATCAGCGCCGGTGCGCCTTCGCTGGCCTGCACTTGCTGAATACCGCCGTCGCGGCTGTCGGTGCTGTAGTTGATGATGCGGGTCTTGGCGCCGTTGGCTGAAGAACCCTGGTCACCCTGGAAGTTGTTGTCGCTGGTATCGACAGTGATCAGCAGGCGTTTGGGTGCCGTGTCGAGTTGGGAAAGAATGGCTTTAAGTTCGTCGATCTTGCGCTGATCGGCGTTGACAATGAGTTGATTGCCGTAGGCGCTGACCTGTCCGTCCTTGCCGACGAAATCCTGCGCCACCGGCAGAAGATCGGCGCTGGTGTGGTACTTGAGGGGGACGATTTCTGTGGCTGCCATCACCGAAAAACTGCAGCCCAGCAGCAGTGTGGTGAGCAGGGTGCGTAGGGACATATCCGTTATCTCCGGCTTCGTGATTTGTGTAGGAGCGAGCTTGCTCGCGATGGTCGTGAACGAAAATGCTGGAAGCCTGACACCCCGCGGCGTTCTCAAGTCCATCGTCGGAACGCCGCCCGGAGCAAGCTCGCTCCTACAAGTTGCATGTGTTGATATTGCCAGTTTGTCGGCCTGTAGTGGCGCTAGTTGAATCGTAGACAGCAAAACGCCCCGGCATCGTGTGATGTCAGGGCGTTTTGTGGTGTTCTTCAGGGCCCCATCGCGGGCAAGCCCGCTCCCACAGGTTTTGCGCGATCCTTGTGGGGGCGGCGGTGCGGCGATCCGACTTGCCCGCGATGAAGTCTGCTCGGTCTCAGGCCGAATGCCGAACCATGTCCACATGCGGAATCCCGGCTTCCAGGAACTCCTCACTGACCAGGTTAAAGCCCAGGCGCTCATAGAACGCCGTGGCTTGTACCTGGGCGCTGAGCATCTGCTGCTTGAGTCCGCGCTCTTCGGCTTCGCCGATGACCGCTTGCATCAGCGCGTCGCCGACTTTCAGCCCGCGCCAGTCCTTGAGTACCGACACCCGGCCGACATGTCCATCGGGCAGCAGGCGCGCGGTACCAATCGGAAAGTCGCCTTCGTAAGCAAGGAAATGCACGGCATCAATGTCATCGGCGTCCCATTCCAGTTCTGGCGGAACGGATTGCTCGGCGACGAACACCGTCTCACGAATGCGCCGGATCTCGGCGTTGTCCTTTTGCCAGTCTGCGACACGTACGTGAATCTTATTCATCGGCAAACCCCAGGCTTCCTTGCTTGACCAGTTCGCACAACAGGCCGCGGCCGTCTTCATCGCTCAGCCATTCACCGAGGTTGTCGGCGTGCAGCGCGTCGGCGGCGCAGATCATCTTCAGCAGTTCGCGCAGTTTGCCCGGCAGGTAACGGCTCTGGCCGCTGGCGAACAGCAGCAGGTCGTCATCGACTTCGGACCATGCCAGGCGCGCGCTCGGGTTGCGAATCAGGATCGCGCCTTGCTCCAGGGCGGACATGAAGTCCTCTTCTTCGACGTCTTCCGGACCCACCACCAGTTCCGGGTAGCGTGGCTCGGTCATGAACTGGCCGAACCAGGTCAGCAGCAGGCGCTCGTCGCTCATGTGCTCGGCCAGCAGGCCTTTGAGGCGATCGAGTGCATCGCGCTGGATCTGGTGAGGGTCGGCAGTCGGCAAGGCGTCGGCGTCGGTGTAGCGTTCTTCGTCCGACAGGAACTGGCTGAGGAAGTCGGTGAAGTGGGTCAGCACTTCAGCGGCGCTCGGCGCGCGGAAGCCCACCGAGTAGGTCATGCAGTCATCCACAGCGACGCCACAATGGGCCAGGCGCGGCGGCAGGTAGAGCATGTCGCCCGGTTCCAGCACCCATTCATCGGTGGCTTCGAATTCGGAGAGGATGCGCAGGTCGGCGTGGGCCAGCATCGGGCTCTCGGCGTTGCACATCTGGCCGATCTTCCAGTTGCGCTTGCCGTGGCCTTGCAGCAGGAACACGTCGTAGTTGTCGAAGTGTGGACCCACGCTGCCGCCCGGCGCGGCGTAGCTGATCATCACGTCGTCGATGCGCCAGCTCGGCAGGAAGCGGAAATTTTCCAGCAGTTCGCTGACTTCCGGGACGAACTGATCCACGGCCTGAACCAGCAGGGTCCAGTCACGCTCAGGCAGCTTGCTGAATTCATCTTCGGCGAACGGGCCGCGACGCAACTCCCATGGACGCTCGCCATTCTCGATGATCAGGCGCGATTCGACTTCTTCTTCCAGCGCCAGGCCGGCCAGTTCGTCGGCGTCGATCGGGCTTTCGAAATCAGGAATCGCCTGACGGATCAACAGCGGCTTTTTCTGCCAGTAATCGCGCAGGAATTCCCGTGCCGTGATGCCGCCCAGAAGTTGAAGAGGAATATCAGGATTCATGTGTAACCTATTGAAAAAATGCACTTTTCAGACGGGAATAAAAACGCCCGGCGCGGCCGGGCGTCTTCAAAGGGTCTAGCGATCGATCAGATGCGTTTGGCTTGCTCTACAGCGTTGCCGATGTAGTTCGCCGGGGTGAGCAGTTTCAGCTCGGCCTTGGCGGCGGCTGGCATGTCCAGGCCGTCGATGAAAGTCTGCAGCGCTTCAGGGCTGATGCCCTTGCCGCGCGTCAATTCTTTCAGTTTTTCGTACGGGTTTTCGATGTTGTAGCGACGCATCACGGTCTGGATCGGCTCGGCCAATACTTCCCAGCAAGCGTCCAGGTCGGCGGCAATCTTCTGCTCGTTGAGCTCAAGTTTGCTGATGCCCTTGAGGCTGGCTTCGTACGCGATCACGCTGTGGGCGAAGCCGACGCCGAGGTTGCGCAGTACGGTGGAGTCGGTCAGGTCGCGCTGCCAGCGGGAGATCGGCAGCTTGCTCGCCAGGTGCTGGAACAGTGCGTTGGCGATGCCCAGGTTGCCTTCGGAGTTTTCGAAGTCGATCGGGTTGACCTTGTGCGGCATGGTCGACGAACCGATTTCGCCAGCGATGGTGCGCTGTTTGAAGTAACCCAGGGAGATGTAGCCCCAGATGTCGCGGTCGAAGTCGATCAGGATGGTGTTGAAGCGGGCGATCGCGTCGAACAGCTCGGCAATGTAGTCGTGCGGTTCGATCTGTGTGGTGTACGGGTTGAAGCCCAGGCCCAGCTCGTCTTCGATGAAGGCGCGGGCATTGGCTTCCCAGTCGATCTCAGGGTAGGCCGACAGGTGGGCGTTGTAGTTGCCAACAGCGCCGTTGATCTTGCCCAGCAGCGGAACGGCAGCGACTTGAGCGATCTGGCGCTCAAGGCGGTAAACCACGTTCGCCAGTTCTTTGCCCAGGGTGGTCGGCGAGGCCGGTTGACCGTGGGTGCGCGACAGCATCGGCACGTCGGCGAAGCGGATGGCCAGTTCGCGGATGGCATTGGCGGTCTGGCGCATCAGCGGCAGCATCACGTCATCACGGCCTTCGCGCAGCATCAGGGCGTGGGACAGGTTGTTGATGTCCTCGCTGGTGCAGGCAAAGTGGATGAACTCGCTGACCTTGGCCAGTTCCGGCAGCTTGGCCGCTTGCTCTTTGAGCAGGTACTCGATGGCCTTGACGTCGTGGTTGGTGGTGCGCTCGATCTCTTTGACGCGCTCGGCGTGCTCCAGAGAGAAGTTTTCCGCCAGGGTGTTGAGCACAGCGTTGGCTTCGGCGGAGAACGCCGGCACTTCGCTGATGGCAGGGTGAGCGGCCAGGCGCTGGAGCCAGCGCACTTCAACCAGAACGCGGGCACGGATCAGGCCGTACTCGCTGAAAATTGGGCGCAGGGCCTGGGTTTTGCCGGCGTAGCGGCCGTCAACAGGGGAAACCGCAGTGAGCGAAGAGAGCTGCATGGGGTGTTCTCGGACAGTCGGGCAACGAAATGGGGCGCGTATCATACATGAAAAAATCCGCCGGTCCGTCGCCAACTGACCGGCGTATTACGCGTATTGCTAAGTTCTGTTCTGTCGATGCGGGTTATTCGTTACGCATCAAGGGGTAAAGCTCTTTGAGCAATTTGCGACGGCTGATCACCAGCTGCCAGCGATGACCGCCCAATTGCCGCCACAGGCGTGCAGAGCGGATGCCGGCCAGCAGCAGGGCACGAATTTTCGAGGCGTTGCTTGGTTGTTGCAGGTTGCGCATGTCGCCGTGCACCTGGATGCGTTGGCGCAGGGTGCTCAACGTGTCCTGGTACAGCGCGCCGCAGGCGGCGATCACGTTTTCGTGCGCCGGGCCGAAGTGTTCGACCTGGGACTGAATCTGCGGCAAGCGCTTGCCGATCACCTCGAGCATGTCGCCACGTTTTGCCAGTTGGCGCTCAAGACCGAGCATCGCCAGGGCATAGCGCAGCGGCTCGCGCTGCAGGGCGCTCGGGTCGCGCTCGAGGGCGCCGATCAGGGCGCGATAGCCTTCACGCAGGTTGATGTCATCGCCGCCATAGACTTCCAGGGTGTCCTTGGGGTCGCGGATCAGCAGGCTGCCGAGCATGCAGCTCAGGCCAGCCTCGTTGGTCTGGCCGCTCTTGGCAATCCTGTCCACCAGCACCGCGGCGAGAAACACGCCGCCCAGTGCTGTCAGTTGCTCCTGAATCGGGTTCATAGGGCCTGGCCCTTGCTCGTCCACGGCTCGGCGACTTCAATCACGCCGCCGCCGAGGCAGATCTCACCGTCATAGAACACCACGGACTGGCCCGGAGTGACCGCGCGTTGCGGATCATCGAAGGTCGCGCGATAACCGGTGGCGGTTTTTTCCAGGGTGCAGGGCTGGTCGCTCTGACGATAACGAACCTTGGCGGTCAGCTTGCGTGGCTGGCTCAGGTCGATCGGGTTGACCCAGTAGATATCGGAGGCGAGCAGGGCGCGGGAGAACAGCCACGGGTGGTCATTGCCCTGGCCGACGATCAGCTCGTTGTGCTCCAGGTCCTTGATCAGCACGTACCACGGCTCGTCACTGGCATCTTTCAGGCCGCCGATGCCCAGGCCCTGGCGCTGGCCGATGGTGTGATACATCAGGCCGTGATGACGGCCGATGATTTCACCTTCGGTGGTCTTGATCTCGCCCGGTTGTGCCGGCAGGTACTGTTTGAGGAAGTCGCTGAAACGGCGCTCGCCGATGAAGCAGATCCCGGTGGAGTCCTTCTTCTTCGCGGTCGCCAGCTCGTATTTCTCGGCAATCGCGCGCACTTGCGGTTTTTCCAGCTCGCCGACCGGGAACAGGGTCTTGGCGATCTGTTCGCCGCCGACGGCGTGCAGGAAGTAGCTCTGGTCCTTGTTCGGGTCCAGGCCCTTGAGCAGTTCGGTGCGGCCATCGATGTCGCGGCGACGCACGTAGTGGCCGGTGGCGATCAGGTCGGCGCCAAGCATCATGGCGTAGTCGAGGAACGCCTTGAACTTGATTTCGCGGTTGCACAGGATGTCCGGGTTCGGCGTGCGTCCGGCCTTGTATTCGGCCAGGAAATGCTCGAACACGTTGTCCCAGTACTCGGCGGCGAAGTTGGCGGTGTGCAGCTTGATGCCGATCTTGTCGCACACGGCCTGGGCGTCCGCCAGGTCATCCATGGCGGTGCAGTATTCCGTTCCATCGTCTTCTTCCCAGTTCTTCATGAACAGGCCTTCCACCTCATAACCCTGCTCGATCAGCAGGAGGGCGGAAACGGAAGAGTCCACGCCGCCGGACATGCCGACAATGACGCGCTTCTTTTGTGTGTCAGAAGGGGCTGGATCACGCATAGGGATTCAATGAGTGTCTTGAAAAAGGACGCGATTCTAACAGGCCGGAGCCTGCATGGCTAAAGAGAAGGACGGATCAATTCAAGGTCGAAGTGAATGCCTGTCAGATAGTCGTCGATGCAGCGCATGATCAGCTCGCTGCGCCAGTTGTCGCGTTGTTCCATTAATTCGTCGCGGGTCAACCACTTGGCGCCGACGATGCCGTCGTCCAGTTGATATTCCGGGTGGTGTTTCAGCGCTTTGGCGATGAAGCAGACCCGCTGGTAGGTCACGCCGTTGCTCGGGGCGGTGTAGAGGTAAATGCCCAGTACGCCGGTCGGTTCGACGTCCCAGCCGGTTTCCTCGAGGGTTTCGCGCACGGCGGCTTCGGTCAGGGTTTCGTTCGGGTCCAGGTGACCGGCGGGCTGGTTGAGCACCACGCGACCGTGCTTGAGTTCTTCGACCATCAGGAAGCGGCCGTTGTCTTCGACGATGGTGGCGACGGTGATGTGGGGTAGCCAATCCATGAGTTGTCCTCGGTTTTGAGCATTGAAACCCGACCCCTGTGGGAGCAGGCTTGCCAGCGATAGCGGTGAGTCAGCCAATATTGCTGTTGAATGGTAAACCGTCATCGCTGGCAAGCCAGCTCCCACAGGGGCGGGTTCCCACAGATAAATTTGGGTGAATCCACAAACACAAACCCCGGCACATGGCCGGGGTTTGTGGTGCTTCCTTACAACCTTAAACCAACGCTGCAACCGCCGCGTTGAAGGTTGCGCTTGGACGCATGGCCTTGCTGATCAGCTCGGCGTCGGCGTGGTAGTAACCGCCGATGTCCACTGGCTTGCCCTGAACGGCGTTGAGTTCGGCAACGATGGTTGCCTCGTTCTCGGTCAGGGTTTTGGCCAGGGTCGCGAACTGCGCTTGCAGTGCAGCGTCTTCGGTCTGGGTGGCCAGGGCTTGAGCCCAGTACAGCGCCAGGTAGAAGTGGCTGCCGCGGTTGTCGATGTTGCCGACTTTGCGCGATGGCGACTTGTTGTTGTCCAGGAACTGGCCGGTGGCCTGGTCCAGGGTCTTGGCCAGTACCAGCGCCTTTGGATTGTTGTAGGTCACGCCCAGGTGTTCCAGGGACGCGGCCAGGGCCAGGAATTCACCCAGCGAATCCCAGCGCAGGAAGTTCTCTTCCAGCAGTTGCTGAACGTGCTTCGGCGCCGAACCGCCGGCGCCGGTTTCGAACAGACCACCGCCGTTCATCAGCGGCACGATCGACAGCATCTTGGCGCTGGTGCCCAGTTCCATGATCGGGAACAGGTCGGTCAGGTAGTCGCGCAGTACGTTGCCGGTTACCGAGATGGTGTCCTTGCCTTCGCGGGTGCGCTGCAGGGTGTACTTCATCGCGTCGACAGGCGACATGATCTGGATGTCCAGGCCGGCAGTGTCGTGATCCTTCAGGTAGGCCTGAACTTTCTCGATCACCACGCCGTCGTGGGCGCGCATTGGGTCCAGCCAGAAAATCGCCGGCGTGCTGCTGGCGCGAGCACGGTTGACGGCCAGTTTGACCCAGTCCTGGATCGGCGCATCTTTGGTCTGGCACATGCGGAAGATGTCGCCGGCTTCGACCGACTGCTCCAGCAGCAGGTTGCCCTTGCTGTCGGTGACGCGAACAACGCCGTCAGCCTTGATCTGGAAGGTCTTGTCGTGGGAGCCGTATTCTTCGGCTTTCTTCGCCATCAGGCCAACGTTCGGTACGCTGCCCATGGTGGTCGGATCGAATGCGCCGTTGGCTTTGCAATCTTCGATCACGGCCTGGTAGATGGTCGCGTAGCAACGATCCGGGATCACGGCCTTGGTGTCGTGCAACTGGCCGTCGGTGCCCCACATCTTGCCGGAGTCGCGGATCATCGCTGGCATCGAGGCGTCGACGATCACGTCGCTCGGCACGTGCAGGTTGGTGATGCCTTTGTCGGAGTTGACCATCGCCAGGGAAGGGCGAGCGGCGTAGACCGCCTGGATGTCAGCTTCGATGGCCGCTTGCTGTTCAGCAGGCAGGGCCTTGATGCGAGCGTACAGGTCGCCGATGCCGTTGTTCAGGTTGAAGCCGATCTGTGCCAGCACGTCAGCGTGCTTGGCCAGTGCGTCTTTATAGAACTCGGCAACGATCTGGCCGAACATGATCGGGTCGGAGACCTTCATCATGGTGGCTTTCAGGTGAACCGACAGCAGCACGCCTTGTGCCTTGGCGTCTTCGATTTCAGCGGCGATGAAGCTGCGCAGGGCGTTTTTGCTCATGACCGCGCAATCGAGGATCTCACCGGCTTGTACGCTGGTCTTTTCTTTCAGGACGGTGGCGGTGCCGTCTTGAGCGATCAGTTCGATTTTCACGGCGTCAGCGGCGTCGATCAGGGCGGCTTTTTCGCTGCCGTAGAAATCGCCGGTGCTCATGTGCGCAATGTGGGACTTGGAGTCCTTGGCCCAGGCGCCCATTTTGTGCGGGTGCTTGCGCGCGTAGTTCTTGACCGACAGCGGAGCGCGGCGGTCGGAGTTGCCTTCACGCAGAACCGGGTTAACGGCGCTGCCCTTGACCTTGTCGTAGCGTGCCTTGGCTTCTTTGTCGGCGTCGCAGGTCACGGTTTCCGGGTAGTCCGGCAGGTTGTAGCCCTGGGCTTGCAGCTCTTTGATCGCGGCTTGCAGTTGTGGAACCGAAGCACTGATGTTCGGCAGCTTGATGATGTTGGCTTCAGGCGTAACGGCCAGGGCGCCCAGTTCGGCGAGGTGGTCGGCTACGGCTTTGTCACCCAGTTGCTCGGGGAAGCTGGCCAGGATGCGCCCTGCAAGAGAGATATCGCGGGTTTCAACGGCGATATCAGCCGAGGCGGTGAACGCCTCTACGATAGGCAGCAGTGAATAGGTGGCGAGGGCAGGAGCTTCGTCGGTGAAGGTATAGATGATCTTCGAGCGGGTGGGCATATTCGGATTAACTCTCTCTTCTTTGCTAAAGCGTGCGCAGAAACTCGAGGGCGCCGGGTAAGCGCGTTCGTTCAAAGTCATCCATGAGCCGAATATCGAGGTTTCGTTGCTGTGATGTTGGGTGCATCAGTAGGGCGTCATGCAGTCGGGCTGCGGTAACAGACCGACTTTGGGCGTAAACACTCGTCGCTATTTATCAAGCGGCAGGCTGCTCAGTCCGTCGTGACCCTTTAGTCAGCGGCGGCATTATACATAGGTAGCTGGCAATCTGCCGATGGTTCATACGCAACGAATGTCGTCCATTGGTCTAAAGGTCGCAGGGGCGAGGAGGGCGTAAGGTCATTCGTCGTGCTTGAGTTTGGCGTTTTTCCCTTTGCTTTCAGGCTTGTAGGCCGCTGGTTGTGCGGCTTTGCGGCATATGGATAGAACATAGGGTTTGCGCGCCGATTCAACTGGGTTACGCTCGAACCAAGCCAGATGTTCAATCCAATCAATGGAGTTCAGCATGGGTTACAAGAAGATTCAGGTTCCAGCCGTCGGCGACAAAATCACCGTCAATGCAGACCATTCTCTCAATGTTCCTAATAACCCGATCATCCCCTTCATCGAAGGCGACGGCATTGGCGTCGACATCAGCCCGGTCATGATCAAGGTTGTCGATGCTGCTGTTAAGAAGGCTTACGGTGGCGAGCGCAAGATTTCCTGGATGGAAGTGTACGCCGGGGAAAAAGCGACTCAGGTCTACGATCAGGACACCTGGCTGCCTCAGGAGACCCTGGACGCGGTCAAGGATTACGTGGTTTCCATCAAGGGCCCGCTGACCACTCCGGTCGGTGGCGGCATCCGTTCGCTGAACGTGGCCCTGCGTCAGCAACTCGATCTGTACGTCTGCCTGCGCCCGGTGCGCTGGTTTGAAGGCGTGCCTAGCCCGGTCAAGAAGCCGGGCGATGTCGACATGACTATCTTCCGCGAGAACTCCGAAGACATCTACGCCGGCATCGAGTGGAAGGCTGGTACGCCGGAGGCCACCAAGGTCATCAAGTTCCTCAAGGAAGAAATGGGTGTCACCAAGATCCGTTTCGACGAGAACTGCGGCATCGGTGTCAAGCCGGTTTCGCTGCAAGGCACCAAGCGTCTGGCGCGCAAGGCCCTGCAATATGTGGTCGACAACGATCGCGATTCGCTGACTATCGTGCACAAAGGCAACATCATGAAGTTCACCGAAGGTGCCTTCAAGGAGTGGGCCTACGAAGTGGCAGCTGAAGAATTCGGCGCGACCCTGCTCGACGGCGGTCCGTGGATGCAGTTCAAGAACCCGAAAACCGGCAAGAACGTCATCGTCAAGGATGCCATCGCCGACGCCATGCTCCAGCAGATCCTGCTGCGCCCGGCCGAATACGATGTGATCGCGACCCTGAATCTGAACGGTGACTACCTCTCCGACGCCCTGGCGGCGGAAGTGGGCGGTATCGGTATCGCACCAGGGGCCAACCTGTCCGACACCGTGGCCATGTTCGAAGCCACCCACGGTACGGCGCCGAAGTACGCCGGCAAGGACCAGGTCAACCCGGGTTCGCTGATCCTCTCCGCTGAAATGATGCTGCGCCACATGGGCTGGACCGAAGCGGCCGACCTCATCATCAAGGGCACCAATGGCGCGATTTCCGCCAAGACCGTGACCTATGATTTCGAGCGTCTGATGGAAGGGGCGAAACTGGTGTCGTCTTCCGGTTTCGGTGATGCGCTGATCTCGCACATGTAAGAAAACGCAGGTACACAAAAACCGCCTGATTCAAGAAGTTGAGTCAGGCGGTTTTTTTATGACTGGATGACGCGGCGGTATTAAACCGAAACGGTCTGTTCAGGTAACTGTGTCGCGACTTTCGAGGCATCCACCGGGTTGCCGATGTTGACCGCGTGAAGACCTTTGGGGCCCTGGATGATGTCGAATACGACAGCTTGCCCGGCTTTCAGGGTTTTATAACCTTCCATTTTAATGGCCGAGTAGTGGGCAAACAGATCTTCTGTCTTGCCTTCCTCGTTGATGAAACCGTAACCCTTGGCGTTGTTGAACCACTTCACCTTGCCGACTGCCATACCCAACTCCCTCTGCAACAGACTCCATCACTGGAGTATCATCCACTACATCCGCAGTCGAACCTGTAAATAAGTTTGACTCCGCGGACCTTTTTTACCCACTGTGGGCTCTATTGGTTGTAACACCCTTTTGCCGATAGTCAAGCTGACCGGCAGTCGGAGTTGAAATCGCTGATAGCCGCCCCCACCACTGTATTTGAACAACTGACGAACCTTTCTTTCCATGCATGCAATCAGCCAGATTCGACTAACATTCAATCAGGATCGCCCTGATTTACACGACGACGATTCCGCAGGCATTGCTGTTCAGGAGGCAAAGCCTGCTCTACAGGCGCCGCCGATGTACAAGGTGGTTTTGTTCAACGATGACTACACACCGATGGATTTCGTCGTCGAAGTGCTCGAGGTGTTTTTTAACCTGAATCGCGAGCTGGCGACCAAGGTCATGCTGGCCGTCCATACAGAAGGGCGGGCAGTATGTGGAGTGTTTACCCGCGACATCGCGGAGACCAAGGCCATGCAGGTCAACCAGTACGCCAGGGAAAGCCAGCATCCGCTACTCTGTGAAATCGAGAAGGACGGTTAATCGCCGACCACTTGGGTATGAGGTGAAGCTATGTTAAACCGCGAGCTCGAAGTCACCCTCAATCTTGCCTTCAAGGAAGCCCGTTCGAAACGTCATGAGTTCATGACCGTCGAACACCTCCTGCTGGCCCTATTGGACAATGAGGCTGCCGCCACCGTTTTGCGTGCGTGCGGCGCAAACCTCGACAAACTCAAGCATGACCTGCAGGAGTTCATCGACTCCACCACGCCATTGATCCCCGTGCATGACGAGGATCGCGAAACCCAGCCAACCCTGGGCTTCCAGCGTGTCCTGCAACGTGCTGTGTTTCACGTACAGAGCTCGGGCAAACGCGAAGTGACTGGTGCCAACGTGCTGGTCGCGATCTTCAGTGAGCAAGAGAGTCAGGCGGTGTTCCTGCTGAAACAGCAGAGCGTTGCCCGCATAGATGTCGTCAACTACATCGCCCACGGCATTTCCAAGGTGCCGGGGCATGGCGATCACTCTGAAGGTGAGCAAGATATGCAGGACGACGAGGGCGGTGAGTCTTCTTCCTCGGGCAATCCCCTGGATGCTTATGCCAGCAACCTCAACGAACTCGCGCGCCAGGGTCGCATCGATCCGTTGGTGGGGCGTGAGCTGGAAGTCGAGCGTGTCGCACAGATCCTGGCGCGCCGCCGCAAAAACAACCCGCTGCTGGTGGGCGAGGCGGGCGTGGGTAAAACCGCGATTGCCGAAGGCCTGGCCAAGCGCATTGTCGACAACCAGGTGCCGGACCTGCTGGCCAACAGCGTGGTTTACTCCCTCGACCTGGGGGCCTTGCTGGCCGGTACCAAATACCGTGGCGATTTCGAGAAGCGCTTCAAGGCGTTGCTCAATGAGCTGAAGAAACGGCCGCAGGCGATCCTGTTCATCGACGAGATCCACACCATCATTGGTGCGGGTGCTGCGTCCGGTGGCGTCATGGATGCCTCGAACCTGCTCAAGCCGCTGCTGTCCTCGGGTGATATCCGTTGCATCGGATCGACCACCTTCCAGGAATTCCGCGGCATCTTCGAGAAGGACCGTGCCTTGGCCCGGCGTTTCCAGAAGGTCGATGTGTCGGAGCCTTCGGTGGAAGACACCATTGGCATTCTGCGCGGCCTGAAGGGGCGTTTCGAAAGCCATCACAATATCGAATACAGCGATGAAGCCCTGCGCGCAGCTGCCGAACTGGCTTCGCGTTACATCAACGATCGTCACATGCCGGACAAGGCGATCGATGTGATCGACGAAGCGGGTGCCTACCAGCGCCTGCAGCCGGTCGAGATGCGGGTTAAACGCATCGAAGTGCCTCAGGTCGAAGACATCGTCGCGAAAATCGCGCGGATTCCACCAAAACACGTCACCAGCTCCGACAAGGAGCTGCTGCGTAATCTCGAGCGTGACCTGAAGTTGACCGTGTTTGGTCAGGATGCCGCGATCGACTCGCTGGCAACCGCGATCAAGTTGTCCCGTGCCGGCCTCAAGTCCCCTGACAAGCCTGTCGGTTCGTTCCTGTTCGCAGGACCTACCGGTGTCGGTAAAACCGAAGCGGCGCGTCAGTTGGCCAAGGCGCTGGGTGTCGAGCTGATTCGCTTCGACATGTCCGAGTACATGGAGCGCCACACCGTATCGCGTCTGATCGGTGCGCCTCCGGGCTATGTCGGGTTCGATCAGGGCGGTCTGCTGACCGAAGCCATCACCAAGCAACCACACTGCGTGCTGTTGCTCGATGAAATCGAGAAAGCGCATCCGGAAGTCTTCAACCTGCTGCTGCAGGTCATGGACCACGGTACCTTGACCGATAACAACGGGCGCAAGGCGGATTTCCGTAACGTGATCGTCATCATGACGACCAACGCCGGTGCCGAGACAGCGGCTCGTGCTTCGATCGGTTTCACCTTCCAGGACCACTCGTCCGATGCGATGGAAGTGATCAAGAAGAGCTTCACGCCGGAATTCCGCAACCGTCTGGACACCATCATCCAGTTTGGTCGCCTCAGCCATGAGGTCATCAAGAGCGTGGTGGACAAGTTCCTTACCGAGCTTCAGGCGCAGCTGGAAGACAAGCGAGTGTTGCTGGAGGTCACCGATGCGGCCCGCAGCTGGCTGGCCGAAGGTGGCTACGATGCAGCGATGGGTGCTCGCCCAATGGCTCGCCTGATCCAGGACAAGATCAAGCGTCCACTGGCGGAGGAGATTCTCTTTGGCGAACTGGCCGAACATGGCGGTGTGGTGCACATCGACATCAAGGATGGCGAGCTGACCTTCGAGTTCGAGACCACGGCCGAGATGGCCTGACGTTTGGAAGCAATGCAAAAAGGCGCCGAAAGGCGCCTTTTTGTTGTCTGCAAAATGCACATCAAAACCTGTGGGAGCGAGCTTGCTCGCGATAGCGGTGCATCAGCTTGCAGCAATGTTGGATCAACTGACGCCATCGCGAGCAAGCTCGCTCCCACAGGGTTTTGTGTTGTGGTCGCTAAATCCCAGACAAACAAAAACGCCCGGCATAAGCCGGGCGTCTTGTATTGACCAGATTAGCGGGCGCGGTAAGTGATGCGCCCTTTGCTCAAGTCATAGGGAGTCAGCTCTACGCGCACTTTGTCGCCGGTAAGAATACGGATGTAGTTCTTGCGCATCTTGCCGGAGATGTGCGCGGTTACGACGTGCCCATTTTCCAACTCCACACGAAACATGGTGTTGGGCAGGGTGTCGACGACAGTGCCTTCCATTTCGAAGCTGTCTTCTTTCGACATGCAGTAAAGCCCTCGGTGTCCAATGAATGGCCCGGTGCAACTGCGCCAGGCAAAAGCGGCGTGCATTGTGCCCGAAAAGTGGGGTTTAAGCCAAGGGGTTTAGGGCCGGCTCTAGTTTAGAACCACCCAGCGCTGATTAATCAGCAACTCAATGGGGCGATATTGAGTCTTGTAATTCATTTTTTTGCAGTTTTTGATCCAGTAGCCGAGGTAGACCGCTTCCAGCCCCAGCCGCCGGGCCTCGGCGATTTGCCACAGGATTGCATAGCGCCCAAGGCTGCGACGCTCTTCGGCTGGTTCGTAGAAGGTGTAGACCGCCGAAAGACCGTTCGGCAGTAAATCGGTGACGGCGACGGCCAGCAGCTGGCCATTCAGGCGGAACTCATAAAACCGTGAAAACGGCAGGTCCCGCACCAGGAAGGTCGAAAACTGGTCGCGACTTGGCGGATACATGTCGCCATCGGCGTGACGCTGTTCGATGTAGCGCTGGTAAAGCTCGAAGTACTCTTCGTTGAAGCAGGGCTTGGCCGGACGCACCTGCAAGTCCGCGTTGCGCTTGAAGATGCGTTTCTGTTGCCGGTTGGGCGTGAACGGCCCCACGGGAATGCGCGCCGGAACGCAGGCATTGCAATTCTGGCAATGCGGCCGGTAGAGATGATCGCCACTGCGACGAAACCCCATCTCCGACAGGTCTGCATAGACATGCACATCCATGGGCTGGCTAGGGTCGAGGAACAGGGTTGTGGCCTGCTCATCGGGCAGATAACTGCAAGAGTGCGGCTGAGTGGCATAGAACTTCAAACGCGCCAACTCGGTCATGATCAACCCTCGGGATAATGCTTTTGAATAAGTGTAAGCCACACGGGAGAAAGTCGCTCAGCAAACCCAGGTGGCGGTGTTGGGTTGGTCCAGGTGCCTGACCAGATAGCTCGCAAATTCGCGGCGGGGTATCGCTCGGGCGCCCAGGCTGTGCAGGTGATCGGTGGGCATCTGGCAATCGATCAGTACAAAACCCGAGTCTTTCAGATGCCGGACCAGGGTGGCAAAGCCGAATTTCGAGGCGTTGTCAGCGCGGCTGAACATGGACTCGCCAAAAAATAACTGCCCCATCGCCAGACCATACAGACCGCCGACCAGTTCGTCCCCGTCCCACACTTCCACCGAGTGCGCGTGACCCCGCCTGTGCAGCTCGATGTAGGCCTCTTGCATCGCTTCGGTGATCCAGGTGCCGTCGGCGTAATCCCGGGGAGCCGCACAAGCGCGAATGACGGCGGCGAAGTCCTGGTCAAAGGTCACTTGATAGCGTTTCTGGCGCAGCAGTTTGTTCAGGCTGCGCGAGACGTGCAATTCGTCGGGAAACAGAACCGTGCGCGGGTCCGGCGACCACCAGAGAATCGGCTGGCCTTCGGAAAACCATGGGAAGCAGCCATGGCGATAAGCCGAGATCAGCCGATCGGCGGACAGGTCGCCACCGGCAGCCAGCAGCCCGTTGGGGTCGCGCATGGCCTTTTCCAGCGGTGGGAAATGCAAGGTGTTGCGTTGTAACCAAGTCAGCATGGCATCCGGGCTTGCAGAAGGGGAGGGCAGTGGCGGGCATTGGCCCGCCATAAAGTTTGCCTTCAAACGGCAGGAATGTCGTCGAGGTATTTTTCGGCGTCCAGCGCGGCCATGCAACCGGCCCCGGCAGACGTAACGGCCTGGCGATAAACATGATCGGCCACATCGCCGGCGGCAAACACGCCTGCAATCGCCGTGGCGGTAGCATCGCCTTCGCTGCCGCCCTTGACCAGCAGATAGCCGTCGCGCATTTCCAGTTGCCCAATGAACAGGTCGGTGTTGGGTTTGTGGCCGATGGCGATAAACACCCCGGCCAGCGGCAGCTCAGTGGTTTCACCCGTTTGGCTGTCCCGCAGGCGGGCACCGGTCACGCCACTGGCATCGCCGAGCACTTCGTCCAGGTTCTGGTTCCAATGCAGCCGGATATTGCCGTTGGCGGCTTTTTCGAAGAGTTTGTCCTGGAGAATTTTCTCCGAGCGCAGTTTGTCGCGTCGATGGATCAGGTGCACTTCCCTGGCGATGTTCGACAGGTATAACGCTTCCTCTACCGCCGTATTGCCACCGCCGACCACGGCGACCACCTGGTTGCGATAGAAGAACCCGTCACAGGTCGCACACGCCGACACCCCTTTGCCGGCAAAGGCTTCCTCCGACGGCAGGCCCAGGTATTGCGCGGAGGCGCCGGTGGCAATGATCAGGGCGTCGCAGGTGTAGGTGCCGCCATCGCCGATCAGCTCGAATGGCCGTTGTTGCAACTTGGCGGTATGGATGTGGTCGTAAACGATCTCGGTGGCAAAGCGCTCGGCGTGTTTTTGCATGCGCTCCATCAGCACGGGGCCGGTCAGGCCTTCGACGTCGCCTGGCCAGTTATCGACTTCGACGGTGGTGGTGAGCTGGCCACCTGCCTGTATGCCGGTAATGACAACGGGCTTGAGGTTGGCGCGGGCGGCATAAACGGCTGCGCTGTAACCGGCAGGGCCGGAGCCCAGGATGATCAAGCGGGAATGCTTCGCTTCGCTCATAAAAACACCTCATAAGCCTTTGTCACAAAAGACAATGCATGCTCAAATTGAATAGCATGTCATGTGCTGTTGACTATGCTACACCCAAGGGTCTCAAGCATGGCGTCGTGCGTACAAACCCGTACAATGCCCTGCGTGTTACATATATTCAGTGCGCACCGTGTTTATAAAAACCGGGACGCAGTGTTAAAAGTAGTCCCGGTTACGTGTGTTAACTTTTTTACCTGCCTGGATTGGGCAGTTTTTTAGACATTCAACAGATGGACGCGCCATTGGCGCAGGAAAAGTAGCGTTTTGAAGAAATCCACCGCAGCACCTAAACCAGCCGTCGTTCCGCTCTGGCGCCAGCACTTGCACTACCGACTCAAGGAAGGTGCGCTGATCGCCATCGGTGCCCTGTGCCTGTTCCTGATGATGGCCTTGCTGACCTATGGCAAGGATGATCCGGGCTGGAGCCATAACAGCAAGATCGACGACGTGCAGAATTTCGGCGGGCCCGCGGGCTCCTACAGCGCCGATATCCTGTTCATGGTGCTGGGTTACTTCGCCTACATCTTCCCGTTGCTGCTGGCGGTCAAGGCGTACCAGATCTTCCGCCAGCGTCACGAACCGTGGCAGTGGAGCGGCTGGCTGTTCTCCTGGCGCCTGATCGGCCTGGTGTTCCTGGTGCTGTCGGGGGCCGCGCTGGCCCATATCCATTTCCATGCCGCGACCGGTCTGCCGGCCGGTGCGGGCGGTGCGCTGGGGGAAAGCCTCGGCGAGCTGGCGAGGAACGCCCTGAATATCCAGGGCAGTACGCTGCTGTTCATCGCGTTGTTCCTGTTTGGCCTGACGGTGTTTACCGACCTGTCGTGGTTCAAGGTGATGGACATCACCGGCAAGATCACCCTCGACCTGTTCGAACTGTTCCAGGGCGCGGCCAATCGCTGGTGGGCGGCCCGTACCGAGCGCAAACAACTGGTCGCCCAGTTGCGTGAAGTCGATGACCGCATGGATGAAGTGGTTGCGCCGACCGTCACCGACAAGCGCGAGCAGGCCAAGGTCAAGGAGCGGTTGATCGAGCGTGAGCAGGCCCTGAGCAAGCACATGTCCGAGCGCGAGAAGCAGGTGCCGCCGGTGATTGCACCCGCGCCGCCAAAACCGGCCGCGCCGAGCAAACGCGTCGAAAAAGAGAAACAGGCGCCACTGTTCGTCGACAGCGCCGTGGAAGGCACCTTGCCGCCGATCTCGATTCTCGATCCCGCGGAAAAGAAACAGCTCAATTACTCGCCCGAATCCCTGGCGGCGGTCGGCCACCTGCTGGAAATCAAGCTCAAGGAGTTCGGCGTCGAAGTGAACGTGGACTCGATCCACCCGGGCCCGGTGATTACCCGTTACGAAATCCAGCCCGCCGCCGGCGTCAAGGTCAGCCGCATCGCCAACCTGGCCAAGGACCTGGCCCGTTCCCTGGCCGTGACCAGCGTGCGCGTGGTGGAAGTGATTCCGGGCAAGACCACGGTCGGTATCGAGATTCCCAACGAAGACCGGCAGATCGTGCGTTTCTCCGAGGTGTTGTCGACCCCCGAGTACGACAACTTCAAATCCCCGGTCACCCTGGCCCTGGGCCACGACATCGGCGGCAAGCCGGTCATCACCGACCTGGCGAAGATGCCACACCTGCTGGTGGCCGGTACCACCGGTTCCGGTAAGTCGGTGGGCGTGAACGCGATGATCCTGTCGATCCTGTTCAAGTCCGGCCCGGAAGACGCCAAGCTGATCATGATCGACCCGAAAATGTTGGAACTGTCGATCTACGAGGGCATTCCGCATCTGCTGTGCCCGGTGGTCACCGACATGAAGGACGCCGCCAACGCCCTGCGCTGGAGCGTTGCCGAGATGGAGCGACGCTACAAGCTGATGGCCAAGATGGGCGTGCGCAACCTGTCGGGCTTCAACGCCAAGGTCAAGGAAGCCCAGGACGCTGGCGAGCCGTTGAGCGATCCGCTGTACAAGCGCGAAAGCATCCACGACGAAGCGCCGCTCCTGCAAAAGCTGCCGACCATTGTGGTGGTGGTCGACGAATTCGCCGACATGATGATGATCGTCGGCAAGAAGGTTGAAGAGCTGATCGCGCGTATCGCCCAGAAGGCGCGTGCGGCCGGCATCCACTTGATCCTTGCGACCCAGCGTCCGTCGGTGGATGTGATCACCGGTCTGATCAAGGCCAACATTCCGACGCGCATGGCGTTCCAGGTGTCGAGCAAGATCGACTCGCGGACCATCATCGACCAGGGCGGCGCCGAACAACTGCTGGGCCACGGTGACATGCTGTACATGCCGCCGGGCACCAGTCTGCCGATTCGTGTCCACGGTGCCTTCGTGTCCGACGATGAGGTTCACCGCGTGGTGGAGGCCTGGAAGCTGCGGGGCGCGCCGGAATACAACGACGACATCCTCAATGGCGTCGAAGAGGCGGGCAGCGGCTTCGAAGGCAGCAGCGGGGGCGGCGACGGTGATGATCCCGAGGCCGACGCGCTGTACGACGAAGCGGTCCAGTTCGTGCTGGAAAGCCGTCGCGCCTCCATTTCCGCGGTTCAGCGCAAGCTCAAGATCGGCTACAACCGCGCCGCGCGCATGATCGAAGCCATGGAAATGGCCGGGGTCGTGACGTCCATGAACACCAACGGTTCGCGTGAAGTCCTGGCCCCGGGCCCGGTGCGCGACTGACCCGAATATGAAAGGGTGGCGCCCTTTGGCGCCGCTCGCACTCCCACGAATGTTATGAGGACTCCCATGCGTCTGATCCGCATGCTGTTGCTGCCGGTACTGGCTTTGACCACGCTCCAGGCTAACGCCGATGACAAGGATGTGGCACGCCTGACCCAACTGCTGGAAAAATCCCAGACCCTGACTGCGCGTTTCTCGCAACTGACCCTTGATGGCACCGGCACCCAGTTGCAGGAAACCGCCGGCGACATGTCCCTGCAGCGTCCGGGCCTGTTCTACTGGCACACCGATGCACCGGCCGAACAGACCATGGTGTCCGATGGCAAGAAGGTCACCCTGTGGGACCCGGACCTGGAACAGGCCACCATCAAGAACCTCGACCAGCGCCTGACCCAGACGCCGGCCTTGCTGCTGTCCGGTGACGTGTCCAAGATCAGCCAGAGCTTCGACATCAGCGCCAAGGAAGCCGGCGGCGTGATCGACTTCACTCTGAAACCGAAGACCAAGGACACCCTGTTCGACAGCCTGCGCCTGTCGTTCCGCAATGGTCTGGTCAACGACATGCAACTGATCGACAGTGTCGGCCAGCGCACCAATATCCTGTTCACCGGGGTGAAGGCCAACGAGCCAATCCCGGCGTCCAAGTTCAAGTTCGACATCCCTAAAGGGGCGGACGTGATCCAGGAATAACCACGCAGCCTGTGGGAACGGGCTTGTGTGGCGAGGGGGCTTGCCCCCGTTGGGTCGCGAAGCGGCCCCAAAACCTGCTATTGCGTTGTATCAGGCACACCGCATGCAGAGTTTTTACGACTGCTTCGCAGCCGAACGGGGCGGTGCGGCGATCCGACAAGCCCCCTCGCCACAGAATTTTTGCCAGGCATGAAAGCTACGTAACAAGACGAGGTTTTAAACGTACGTGATGGACCTGTTTCGCAGCACCCCCATCGCCCAGCCCCTGGCTGCTCGCCTGCGCGCGGCCAACCTGGACGAGTACGTCGGTCAGGAACACGTGCTCGCTCGCGGCAAGCCCTTGCGCGAAGCGCTGGAGCAGGGTGCCCTGCATTCGATGATTTTCTGGGGCCCACCGGGTGTGGGCAAAACCACCCTGGCGCGATTGCTCGCGGAAGTCTCGGACGCACACTTCGAAACGGTCTCGGCGGTGCTGGCCGGGGTCAAGGAGATCCGTCAGGCGGTGGAAATCGCCAAGCAGCAGGCCGCGCAGTACGGTCGCCGCACCATTCTGTTCGTCGACGAAGTGCATCGTTTCAACAAGTCCCAACAGGACGCGTTCCTGCCTTATGTCGAAGACGGCACGCTGATTTTCATCGGCGCGACCACGGAAAACCCTTCGTTCGAACTCAACAACGCCTTGCTGTCCCGCGCCCGCGTCTACGTGCTGAAAAGCCTCGACGAAGCGGCCCTGCGCAAACTGGTGCAGCGCGCGCTGACCGAAGAGCGGGGCCTGGGCAAGCGCAACCTGACCCTCAGCGATGAAGGCTTCCAGATGCTGCTGTCGGCCGCGGACGGCGATGGTCGACGCCTGCTCAACCTGCTGGAAAACGCCTCGGACCTGGCCGAAGACAACAGCGAGATCGGCACCGAACTCCTGCAAAGCCTGCTCGGCGACACCCGTCGACGCTTCGACAAGGGTGGCGAAGCGTTCTACGACCAGATATCCGCGCTGCACAAATCGGTGCGCGGCTCCAACCCCGACGGCGCGCTGTACTGGTTCGCGCGCATGATCGACGGCGGTTGCGATCCGCTGTACCTGGCACGGCGTGTGGTGCGCATGGCCAGCGAAGACATCGGCAACGCCGATCCGCGCGCCCTGAGCCTGTGCCTGGCGGCGTGGGAAGTGCAGGAGCGCCTCGGCAGCCCCGAAGGTGAACTGGCGGTGGCCCAGGCCATCACCTATCTGGCCTGCGCGCCGAAAAGCAACGCGGTGTACATGGGCTTCAAGACTGCATTGCGCGCGGCCGCCGAACACGGCTCGCTGGAGGTGCCGCTGCACCTGCGCAACGCGCCGACCAAGTTGATGAAGCAGTTGGGCTATGGCGACGAATACCGCTATGCCCACGACGAACCGGATGCTTACGCTGCCGGGGAAGACTATTTCCCCGAAGAACTCGACCCGATTCCGTTCTATCAGCCCGTGCCCCGTGGCCTGGAGTTGAAGATCGGCGAAAAACTCAACCACCTGGCAAAACTCGACCGTTTAAGCCCCCGGCAGCGGAGAAAATAGTGCTTCCCTTGATCGTTGCGGTTTCCGTCGGCGGGATGGCCGGCACGCTGTTGCGCTTTGCCACGGGTAACTGGATCAACGCGAATTGGCCGCGGCACTTCTATACCGCGACGCTGGCCGTTAATATCGTGGGCTGTTTGCTGATCGGCGTTCTATACGGTCTGTTTTTGATACGCCCGGAAGTGCCCATCGAGGTGCGCGCCGGGTTGATGGTCGGCTTCCTCGGGGGGCTGACGACTTTTTCATCCTTTTCACTGGATACGGTGCGCCTGCTGGAAAGCGGGCAAGTGCCGCTGGCCCTGGGTTATGCGGCACTCAGCGTATTCGGCGGGCTGCTTGCCACCTGGGCCGGCCTGTCCTTGACCAAACTTTGATAAACGAGAAACCGACATGCTCGATTCCAAACTGTTACGTAGCAACCTTCAGGACGTAGCGGACCGCCTGGCATCCCGTGGCTTTGTGCTGGATGTTGCGCGCATCGAAGCGCTGGAAGAACAGCGCAAGACCGTCCAGACCCGCACCGAAGCACTGCAGGCTGACCGTAACGCGCGTTCCAAATCCATCGGTCAGGCCAAGCAGCGCGGCGAAGACATCGCGCCGCTGATGGCAGACGTCGAGCGCATGGCGGGTGAATTGAGCGCCGGTAAAGTCGAACTGGACGCGATCCAGACCGAACTGGACTCGATCCTGCTGGGCATTCCCAACTTGCCGCACGAATCCGTGCCGGTTGGCGAAGACGAAGAGGGCAACGTCGAAGTGCGCCGTTGGGGCACGCCGACTACCTTCGATTTCCCGGTTCAGGACCACGTGGCCCTGGGCGAGAAGTTCGGCTGGCTGGACTTCGAAACCGCCGCGAAGCTGTCCGGCGCCCGTTTCGCCCTGCTGCGTGGCCCGATCGCCCGTCTGCATCGTGCCCTGGCGCAGTTCATGATCAACCTGCACGTCACCGAGCACGGCTACGAAGAGGCCTACACGCCTTACCTGGTCCAGGCCCCGGCGCTGCAAGGCACCGGCCAACTGCCGAAGTTCGAGGAAGACCTGTTCAAGATCGCTCGCGAAGGCGAGGCCGACCTGTACCTGATCCCGACCGCCGAAGTGTCGCTGACCAACATCGTCGCCGGCGAAATCGTCGATTCGAAACTGTTGCCGATCAAGTTCGTCGCTCACACCCCGTGCTTCCGCAGTGAAGCCGGCGCTTCGGGCCGCGACACCCGCGGCATGATCCGTCAGCACCAGTTCGACAAGGTTGAAATGGTGCAGATCGTCGAGCCGTCGAAATCGATGGAAGCGCTGGAAGGCCTGACCGCCAACGCCGAGAAAGTCCTGCAACTGCTGGAGCTGCCTTACCGCACCCTGGCGCTGTGCACCGGCGACATGGGTTTCAGCGCGGTCAAGACCTACGACCTGGAAGTGTGGATCCCGAGCCAGGACAAGTACCGCGAAATCTCGTCGTGCTCCAACTGTGGCGACTTCCAGGCCCGCCGCATGCAGGCGCGCTTCCGCAACCCGGAAACCGGCAAGCCGGAACTGGTACACACCCTGAACGGCTCCGGCCTGGCAGTGGGTCGCACCCTGGTGGCGGTGCTGGAGAACTATCAGCAGGCCGACGGTTCGATCCGTGTGCCGGAGGTTCTCAAGCCGTACATGGGTGGCCTTGAGGTCATCGGCTAAATGAAATATCTGCCGCTGTTTCACAACCTTCGCGGCAGTCGTGTGTTGGTCGTCGGCGGGGGGGAAATTGCCTTGCGCAAATCCCGCCTGCTGGCCGATGCCGGTGCGCAGCTGCGGGTGGTTGCACCTGAAATCGAAGCACAACTGCGCGAACTGGTTGCCGGCAGCGGTGGCGAGTGCCTGTTGCGTGGCTACGCCGAGGCGGATCTGGACGGTTGCGGGCTGATCATTGCCGCCACCGACGACGAAGCGCTGAATGCACAAGTCTCTGCCGATGCCCATCGGCGTTGCGTGCCGGTCAACGTGGTGGACGCGCCGGCCCTGTGCAGCGTGATCTTCCCGGCCATCGTCGACCGCTCGCCGCTGATCATTGCCGTGTCCAGCGGTGGCGATGCGCCAGTGCTGGCACGCTTGATCCGCGCCAAGATCGAAACCTGGATTCCTTCCACCTACGGTCAACTGGCCGGCCTGGCGGCGCGTTTTCGTCATCAGGTCAAAGGCCTGTTTCCGGATGTGCAGCAGCGTCGGGCGTTCTGGGAAGATGTTTTCCAGGGTCCGGTTGCCGATCGGCAACTGGCCGGGCAGGGTGCTGAAGCCGAGCGTTTGCTCCAGGCGAAAATCGATGGTGAAGCCCCTGTGGCGACCGGTGAGGTCTATCTGGTGGGCGCAGGGCCAGGTGATCCCGACCTGCTGACGTTCAAGGCACTGCGCCTGATGCAGCAAGCCGACGTGGTGCTGTACGACCGTCTGGTGGCTCCGGCGATTCTCGAACTGTGCCGTCGCGACGCCGAGCGGGTCTACGTCGGCAAGCGCCGTGCCGATCACGCGGTGCCGCAGGATCAGATCAACCAGCAATTGGTGGACCTGGCCAAGCAAGGCAAGCGTGTGGTGCGACTGAAGGGCGGCGATCCGTTCATCTTCGGTCGTGGCGGTGAGGAGATCGAAGAGCTGGCGGCCCATGGCATCCCGTTCCAGGTCGTGCCGGGGATCACGGCGGCCAGTGGTTGCGCGGCCTATGCCGGGATTCCGCTGACCCACCGCGATTACGCGCAGTCGGTACGCTTTGTCACCGGGCACCTGAAGGACGGCTCAACCGATTTGCCGTGGGCCGATCTGGTCGCGCCGGCACAGACGCTGGTGTTCTACATGGGCCTGGTGGGCTTGCCGATCATCTGCGAGCAGCTGATCAAGCACGGTCGCGGCGCTGATACCCCGGCGGCGTTGATCCAGCAGGGTACGACGGTCAATCAGCGAGTCTTCACCGGAACCCTGGCCGACTTGCCACGATTGGTGGCGGAGCATGAAGTGCATGCGCCGACGCTGGTGATCGTCGGTGAGGTGGTGCAACTGCGCGAGAAACTGGCGTGGTTCGAGGGGGCTCAGGGGCAGGTCTGAAGACCGAGTTGTTCCATTCGCGAGCAAGCCCGCTCCCACATTGGATTCGTGAACGACACAAATCCCCTGTGGGAGCGGGCTTGCCCGCGAAGAGGCCCTCACATCCACCGCAAAACTCAGCTCAGACTCAGGCCTTTCGCCAAACCCCTTTCCCACTCAACCGCTCCCGGTCATGAGCCAGGGTAAAGTCCTGCGCCGGCCCCTTGGGCACCACACCCGTCGGGTTGATAGTGTGATGGCTGGCATAGTAGTGATTCTTGATGTGCTCAAAATCCACCGTCTCGGCAATCCCCGGCCACTGATAAATCTCCTGCAGCCAGTTCGACAGGTTCGGATAATCCGCAATCCGCCGCAGGTTGCACTTGAAGTGCCCGTAGTACACCGCATCGAAGCGAATCAGCGTGGTGAACAGGCGGATGTCCGCTTCGGTCAGGTATTCGCCTGCCAGATAGCGGTTGGCGCCCAGCAGCAGCTCCAGGCGGTCCAGTTCGGCAAACACCTCGTCGAAGGCTTGTTCATAAGCCTGTTGCGACGTGGCAAACCCGGCGCGGTACACGCCATTGTTCACCGCTGGATAAATCCGCTCGTTCAACGCATCGATCTCACCGCGCAGCGGCGCTGGGTAGAAGTCCAGGTCGTTTCCGGTCAGATCGTCGAAGGCACTATTGAACATGCGGATGATTTCCGATGATTCATTGTTGACGATGCATTTGTGCTGTTTGTCCCACAGCACCGGCACGGTGACGCGGCCGGTGTAGTCAGCGGTATCGGCGGTGTAGCGCTGGTGCATGAAGTCGAAGTGATCGAGCTTGTCGCCGGTGGAGCCGAGGGCTTTGTCGAAGGTCCAGCCGTTTTCCAGCATCAGCCAACTGACCACCGAAACGTCGATCAGGCTTTCGAGGCCTTTGAGTTTGCGCAGGATCAGGGTGCGATGGGCCCACGGGCAGGCCAGGGACACGTACAGGTGATAGCGACCGGGTTCTGCGGCAAAACCGCCGACGCCGGTCGGTCCCGGCTTGCCGTCTGCGGTCAGCCAGTGCCGACGTTGCGCCTGTTCACGCTGGAACGCGCCATCCTTGCTGCTTTCGTACCACTTGTCCTGCCAGCGGCCATCGACTAACAAACCCATGTTCAAGACTCCAGAAGCCAATATTCGTTGGAGTCGAGTCTATTCCCATGGGTTCGAACAAAAAGCGCAAAGATCGGGCGCGAATGATCGGTTAAATCGATTTGTTGCGCGCGGCCCAGTATTGTTCGGCGGTTTCAAAGGCCTGTTCGCGGCTCTGGCCGAGTCCACGCAGGGCCAGGGCCATGGTCGAGATCAGGGCCATTTGCGGGTAGCTGTCGACCACGTCGCCACGCCACACCGCTTTCAGGTGCTCGGGATCGAGCGAGGCGGGTTTGACGTGACGCTGCGCCGACAACTGCGGCCATTCCTCGTCCCAACTCTCGCCGCCAGTGGTGCCGTACAGATGGCTGTCGGCGTCCGGGTTGATCTCGATCTCGCCGCCATCGCCCTTGATCACAATCGCGGTATCGCCAAGCAAGCCGCTGGCATCGCGATGCACGGCCTGATAGCCGGGGTGGAAAATGCTCTGCAGGCCGCAACGCGCACCCAGCGGATTGAGAATCCGCGCCAGCGAGTGGATCGGCGAGCGCAGACCGAGGGTGTTGCGCAGGTCGATCATCCGTTGCAGCTGCGGTGCCCAGTCCACCAGTGGCATGAAGGCCAGGCCGTCGTTATCCAGCGCCGAGCCGACCTGTTGCCAGTTGCGGCACAGCGGGATGTTCAATTCACCCAGCAGTTGCTCGCTGTACAGGCGACCGGCGGTGTGGGCGCCGCCGCCATGCATGAAAATCCGCACGCCGTTTTGCGCCAGGCACTTGGCTGCCAACAGGTACCACGGCAAGTGCCGCTTCTTGCCGGCGTAGGTCGGCCAGTCCAGGTCCACCGCCAGCGCCGGAGGGTTCAGGCGTTCGCGCAAGGCTTCGGTGAACCCGGCCATTTCCTCGGCGCTTTCTTCCTTGTGCCGCAACAGCATCAGGAATGCGCCGAGCTGGGTTTCCTCGATCTTTTCATCGAGCACCATGCCCATGGCTTCGCGGGCTTCGGCCCGGGTCAGGTCACGGGCGCCGCGCTTGCCTTTGCCAAGGATCCGCACGAATTGGGCGAACGGGTGCTCGGCGGGTGTTTCGAGGGTCAGTGCTGGATAATCGGTCATAAGCAATTCGTCGGTTTGGGCAGGCCCGCCAGCTTCGCGGCGAGTTTGGCGGGGGTGCCTTTGAACAGTCGGTTCAGGTGCAGGCTGTTGCCTTTGTCCGGGCCGAGTTTCAATGCGGTGTACTTGATCAATGGGCGGGTGGCCGGTGACAGCTGGAACTCGGCGTAGAAACTGCGCAGCAGGTCGAGGACTTCCCAGTGTTCGGGCGTCAGCTCGATGTCTTCGGCAGCGGCCAGGGCACTGGCCACATCGGCAGACCAGTCATTCAGTTCGACCAGGAAACCGTCCTTGTCCAGCTCGATGGCGCGAGCGCCGACCGTCAATGCATTCATAGCCAACTGTTGACCTTGTCATAGTGAATCGACAGTTCGACGAAGGCCGGGTAATCGATCGCCTGGGCCCAGTCCGGAACCACCAGCGCGCGGGCCTGGGCATCTTCGGCCAGGACGAACAGCTTCAGGCCACGGGTGCTGAGTGCCGTGAACGGCGCGGTGCCTGGCTGCAACGCATAGGCGGCATCGCCGGACAGCAGCAAGCCGTCGTTGGCACCGATCACGCGCAGGCAACTGGTCAGGCGTTCGTCACCGAACGGGGAGTGAGACAATACATGCAAAGTCGACATCAGAGGGTGATCACCTGGTCGTAACGGTCAATGAGGGCGGTGATTTCGTCGGCGGCCAACACCCGGGCTTCTTCCAGCGCCAGGCCGCTCGGGTCGAGGCCGCGCCGGCTGATGCTGTCGCCACAGGCAAACAGTTCCTCGACACCGAACAGCGGCAGGGCTTGCAGGTTGGCGCTCAGGTCTTTCTGTTGCAAGGTCCTGGCGTTCTGGCTGGCGGCCAGCTGGAACACGCCGTCATCGAGAAACAACAGGCCAATCGGCAGATCGAAGGCGCCGCCGGCCAGCACGATATCCAGCGCTTCCCGCGCGCCCGGGCCGGACCATGGCGACTGGCGGCTGATGATCAATATGGATTTGGCCACGTCATGCGCCTCCGAAACAGATCAGGCGGTCGGCATCCTGCGCCGCGTCATGCAATTGGCCGAGGCCGGACAATTCCCACGGCTCACCGACGGCAACGGCCTCGCGCTGATAGCGCCGGGCCTCTTCCTCATTCAAGACACCACGACGCAGGGCGGCGGCGATGCACACCACGCCATCGAGTTGATGGTCGCTGACAAAGGTGCGCCATTGCTTGGGCAAGTCCGCTTCATCCTGGGGCGTGACCACGCTGGCGGACGCGTTGTAGACGCCGTCCTGATAGAAAAACAGCCGGACGATCTCATGCCCGCCGGCCAGCGCCGCTTGGGCGAACAGCAGGGCGCGGCGCGAGGAGGGCGCGTGGGCGGCGGAAAACACGGCGATGGCGAACTTCATGACAGACTCGATCAGCGAAACTGCGGCCATGATAATGCTTTATCGGCGGGGCGGCCAAAGTGATGTTGTCTGTACGGGCCTCTTCGCGGGCAAGCCCGCTTCCACAAGGGATTTGTGGTCATGCCGTAATCTCTGGCATTGCACAGATCACTGTGGGAGCGGGCTTGCCCGCGAAGAGGCCCGCACAGACAACACAAGACTCAGCGCGGCATGTACCCCAACTGCCAGCGCCGCGGGATCTTCAACGACAATACCCCGAGCGCGGCAGCC
Source organism: Pseudomonas sp. PDM28 (assembly GCF_019219115.1). Lineage (NCBI taxonomy): Bacteria > Pseudomonadati > Pseudomonadota > Gammaproteobacteria > Pseudomonadales > Pseudomonadaceae > Pseudomonas > Pseudomonas sp. PDM28. Next base: position 6,908 of record NZ_JAHUWG010000008.1, on the reverse strand, counting down.
AGCAGGCCACTGGCAAACAACGCCTTGAGCCCCAGGTGATGTTCCAGCACGGCACCGAGTACCGCGCCGGCGAACATGCCGGTCCAGGGAATCAGCTGCACGCGCCAGCCGTTGCGGCGCTCGCCGAGCATATAGCGGCCCAGTCCGCGGCCGAAACGCGACAGGGCGCCGGTGACGTAAGTCAGGCCCACCGGCAGGCCGTTCACTTCTTCAACCGCAGCGTTGAGCATGCCCATTGCAATGATCGCCGCCAGCAGGGCCGGCAGTTGCGCTTCATAAGGCCAGGCTGCGGCGGCGCACAGCAGGGTGGCGATGGACAACAGCAGCGGCAGGGCCCGACGGCGACCCAGGCGGCTGACGATAATGCCCAGCGCGTTGCCGACGATGAAGGTCGCGATGAGTATCACCAGGCGCAAGGTCAAGCCAAGGTCGCCAGCGCTGATGGCGACAGCCATCCGGGTGGTATTGCCACTCATGAACGAGACGAAGTCGCCGCTGGCCATGAAGCCGATGGCGTCGGTCATGCCGGCGAGTACCGAGAGCATGGCCACCAGGCTCAGGCCTATGCGCCCGCGCCATTTCTGCGTGTGCAAGTGACCGGGGCTGGCGTGGGTCCTGGCGGTGTTGGGCAGCATTGGCGACGGCATCCTTGAACAGGCTTAGGGTTTTATCCCATTCAACTCGCAATACTCCAGCCAGTCCATACCGGCCATTTCCGCGACTTCCCGGTGCACTTCCAGGCGCTGCGCTTCGTAGTCTTCGGCCGTAGCAGCCGTCAGTTGCAGCGTCAGCTCCCAGGCGAACAATCCTTGCCGTTCTGCCTCGGCTTCGAAGGCTTCGTGCAAGCGCTCGTCGCGGTACTGCGCCGGGGTTTCGCCTTTGGCCTGGGCCTGCAACGGGTTGAGGTTGTCGAGGTCGTAGCGCAACTCGGGGCGTTCGTCGAGAAACCGCTTCAGTGCCTGTTCATGTTGCTGCTCGGTTGCCGCCATGGTTGCTCCTTGAGAACGGATTACGAGGATTGCTGCTTGCTGGCCTTGGCCGCTGCCGCCAGGCATTCGAGGGCAAACTGCTCGGTGTAGGTCATCTGGATCGGCGTGGTTTCGCCTTTGACGGTTCTTTCGCCGTCGAGGATGTAGCGAATCCGCTTGTCGGTGACGCCGATTCGCTTGGCGATCCAGGACGGCGTCTGCCCGATCTGGCTGATCAGCTTGTCGGCATATTCAGTGCTCGGTTTGTAGAACTCGGCATTAGGTGTCATCGGATTTCCAGTCAGGGGTGCGATGGGGCGTTATTGGCGCGACAGGGTGCGCGAATCGATGTGCGCTGTCGCGGTATAAATGCAGTAAAGCAGAACGATACGGGCTGCCGGGGTGATAAAGTCCGCTTTTTCCCGATGAGTGAATGCAATGCGAATTCTGATGGTGGCGCTGGCCGTGACGTTGCTGGCCGGATGCGCCAGCTCGGCGATGAACGACGCCCGCGCCAGGGCCCCGTACAAGACCCTGAACTCGGATAAACCGGGAAAGGACGTCGCCCAGTGCGTGCAGTTTTCCTGGCAGGACGAGGCCGTGTTCGGCGTGGATGCCGCCGCCTATCTGGAGCTTGGCGAGAAGGGTGTCACGACCGTTTATACCCGTTCGGCGGAGTCCTTCGTCGACGTGACCACCGATGCGTCGGGCACGGTGCTGAGCTTCTACGCACAGAAGGATGATTTCGTGGCCAAGCGCCGCTTGGCGGCGTTGGCGACTTGCCTGTAGGCAAATCAGGATCAAAAGATCGCAGCCTGCGGCAGCTCCTACAGAGGGCGCGAAACCTGTAGGAGCTGCCGCAGGCTGCGATCTTTTAGCTCAGGCGCTTCTGGAAGAAGAAGTGCTTGTGCCCCGGCGGGTAATCGGCAATGTGCCCGATCTCGCTGTAGCCGCATTTCTTGTAGAACTCCGGCGCCTGGAATTCGAAGGTTTCCAGCCACAGGCCGACGCATTCCTTTTCGCGCGCAAGGTCTTCGGCCATCTGCATCAACCTGGTGCCCATGCCTTGTCCCCGGGCCTGTTCCGGCACCGCCAGCAAGTCTATGAACAACCACTGATAAAACAACCGGGCGTAAACGCCGCCGACGATTTCGTCGTTGTCGTCGCGTATCAGCAATGCGATATGTTCCGGTGGCGGGCTTGCAGACTTCGAGGCGTTGTAGGCGCGCAACGGCACGAGGATCGCCTCGCGCTCTTCGGTGCTGGGGTTGTGCTTGCGTTCGATACGCAGGTTCATGGCTATATCCATATGGCAGTGAAGCCGCAGCCTATCCCGGTTGCAGCGATTGTTCCATCCCGGGAAAAGTTGAACCGTCGCCAATGCACAGCTGTCATTCCTTAAGACGCGTCACTCCTGACGCCGCTGATGAGGACAACGCCCCGTGAACATTTTTGAAGCCTTGCGCGAAAGCCACGAACGCCAACGGACCTATGCCAAGGCGCTGATCCATACCAGCGGCGATACGCCTGAGCGGGTCGAGGCGTACAAGCAACTCAAGTCAGAATTGCAGGCTCACGCGACGGCCGAAGAGCGGCATTTCTACATTCCGCTGATGAAGTTCGACAACGGCGTCGACCTCAGCCGGCATGGCATCGCCGAACACCACGAAATGGACGAAATGATGGAGGCGCTCGATGACACCGAAATGTCCAGCCCCGCCTGGCTGGTGACCGCGAAGAAGCTCTCGGAGAAGGTCCATCACCACCTCGAGGAAGAAGAGCAGAAGTTCTTCCAGATGGCCGGCAAGCTGCTCGACGACAAACAGAAAGAGTCGTTGGCCGGGCAATACGAGAAGGAGTACAAGGCGCAGCTTGCTTGAGGAGGCAGGTTTTCACCTAACATGTGCACTCTCTGACAAATAACAGGACGCGTTGTCATGTCGAACACAGCCGAGCGGGTCAACATCCTCGAGTCCCAGGTGTTGTCCCACGACTGGTACCTGCTGAAGAAAATCACCTTCGATTACCAACGCAACAACGGCGAGTGGCAACGCCAGGTGCGAGAGGTCTACGACCGTGGCAACGGTGCGGCGATTCTGTTGTACAACCGCGAAAAGAAAACCGTGGTACTGACCCGCCAGTTTCGCCTGCCGGTGTTCGTCAACGGTCACGACGGGCTGTTGATCGAGGTGGCGGCGGGACTGCTGGAAGGCGCGGCGCCTGAAGACCGCATCCGCGATGAAGCGGAGGAGGAGACGGGTTACCGCGTGCACCATGTGCAGAAGGTGTTCGAGGCGTACATGAGCCCCGGTTCGGTGACGGAAAAACTGCACTTCTTCATTGCCGAATACGACGCCAGGTCGAAAGTCAGCGACGGTGGCGGGCTTGAGTCGGAAACCGAAGAGCTGGAAGTGCTGGAGTGGGCGTTCGACGACGCACTCGAAGCGTTCTACCGTGGCGAGATCTGCGACGCCAAGACCATCATGCTGTTGCAGTATGCGGCGATGAAAAACCTCTTCAATCAACCCTGATCTCCCCGTAGGAGCTGCCGCAGGCTGCGATCTTTTGATCTTTTCAATGCAAGATCAACAGATCGCAGCCTGCGGCAGCTCCTACAAGGTCAAAAGCCCGGCAGGCGCGCGGTGCCGGGCGTTTGCCCGCCTTCAAGTGTGAGCAACAGCTCCTTCGCTTCCAGCCCACCGGCAAACCCGGTGAGCTTGCCCGACGCACCAATCACCCGGTGACACGGCGCCACGATCGAAATCGGGTTCTTGCCATTCGCCGCACCCACCGCCCTGACCGCCGCCGGGTTGCCGATCTGTTCGGCGATCTGGCTGTAGCTGCGGGTCTCGCCGAACGGGATGGTCAGCAGCGCCGCCCAGACCTTTTTCTGAAATTGCGTGCCGGCAAAGTCCAGTTCCAGTTCGAAGCGATCGCGGGTGCCGGAAAAATATTCGCGTAGCTGCGTGGCGGTGCGCACCAGGATCGGGTTGTCCGGCGCCTCGCTCATCGGGCCGAGGCGCACCCGCCCGGGTTTGTCGTTTTCCCAGAGGATGGCTGCCAGTCGCGAACCGTTCGCCACCAGCTTCAACTGGCCGACCGGGGAAGCCACGGTGATGCAGGTATAGGTCATGCCAGGGCTCGCAGGAAATTGCTGAACAAGCGTTAAGGATACTGCCTCGACGAGGAGGCGCAATACGTAATCCCGACCATACTTGCTCACTGCTTTTGAAGCGTTCCCCTGGTTAATAACAAGAAGAGACCGACTCATGAAGTACGAACCTTTTGCCAAATCGCTGATTGCGACCTCATTGGCTCTCAGCTGCCTGACTGCTCACGCCGCCTCCGTGGCCCCGGCGACGGGGGAAAACGGCATGGTGGTCACCGCCCAGCACCTGGCCAGCCATGTCGGCGTGGATGTGCTCAAGAACGGCGGCAACGCCGTCGACGCAGCGGTCGCGGTCGGCTATGCGCTGGCGGTGGTGTACCCCGCGGCAGGCAACCTCGGCGGCGGTGGTTTCATGACCATTCAGTTGGCGGACGGGCGCAAGACCTTCCTAGACTTCCGTGAAAAAGCGCCGCTGGCCGCCACCGCCAACATGTACCTGGACAAGGACGGCAACGTCGTTCCCGATCTGAGTACCCGTGGCCACCTGGCCGTGGGTGTGCCGGGCACCGTTTCGGGCATGGAGCTGGCGCTGTCCAAGTACGGCACCAAGCCGCGCAAGGAAATCATCGCCCCGGCCATCAAGCTGGCCGAAGACGGTTTCGTGCTGGAGCAAGGCGACGTCGATCTGCTGGACTACGCCACCGACATGTTCAAGAAGGACATGAAGGATTCCGGCTCGATCTTCCTCAGCAACGGCGAGCCGATGCAGGTCGGCCAGAAGCTGGTGCAAAAGGACCTGAGCAAGACCCTGCGGGAAATCTCCGAGAAAGGCGCCGACGGTTTCTATAAGGGCTGGGTGGCCGACGCCATCGTCACCTCCAGCCAGGCCAACAAGGGCATCATCACCCAGGCCGACCTCGACAAATACAAGACCCGCGAACTGGCGCCCATCGAGTGCGACTACCGTGGCTACCACGTGGTCTCGGCACCGCCACCGAGCTCCGGCGGCGTGGTGATCTGCGAGATCATGAACATTCTCGAAGGCTATCCGATGAAGGAACTGGGCTATCACTCGGCCCAGGGCATGCACTATCAGATCGAAGCGATGCGCCACGCCTATGTGGACCGCAACAGCTATCTGGGCGACCCGGATTTCGTGAAGAACCCGATTGCCCACCTGCTGGATAAAAACTATGCGACCAAGCTGCGCGAAGCGATCAAGCCACAAAAAGCCGCGGTGTCGAGTGAGCTCAAGCCCGGCGTAGCCCCCCATGAAGGCAGCAACACCACGCATTACTCCATCGTCGACAAATGGGGCAACGCGGTGTCGGTGACCTACACCCTCAACGACTGGTTCGGCGCGGGCGTGATGGCGAGCAAGACCGGGGTCATCCTCAACGATGAAATGGACGATTTCACCTCGAAAATCGGCGTGCCGAACATGTACGGCCTGGTGCAGGGCGAGGCCAACGCCATCGCACCCGGCAAGGCGCCGCTGTCGTCCATGAGCCCGACCATCGTCACCAAGGACGGCAAAGTGGTGATGGTGGTCGGCACCCCGGGTGGCAGCCGCATCATCACCGCGACCTTGCTGACCATGCTCAACGTGATCGACTACGGCATGAACATCCAGGAAGCGGTGGATGCACCGCGTTTCCACCAGCAGTGGCTGCCGGAGGAGACCAACCTGGAAGCCTTCACCACCAGCCCGGACACAGTGAAGATCCTCGAAAGCTGGGGGCACAAGTTTGCCGGTCCACAGGACGCCAACCACCTGGCGGCGATCCTGGTCGGCGCGCCGTCCCTGGGTGGCAAGCCAGTGGGCAAGAACCGTTTCTACGGGGCGAACGACCCACGGCGTAACACCGGGTTGTCGCTGGGTTACTGAGGGTTGTGTCCGGAGGGGGACGGGCTTATGTTCGTCCCCTGAACCATCGACCGTTCAAGGAAGGAAATCATGACCACTGCGTTGTTAATCATCGACGTCCAGCAGGCCTTGTGTTCCGGTGAGTACGAGTGCTTCGAGATCGGACGAGTCATCGATACCATCAACGACCTGTCTGCCCGGGCGCGCAAGGCCGGCGTGCCCGTGGTGCTGATCCAGCACGAAGAAGTGGGCAGCCCGCTGGCGCATGATGTTCCCGGCTGGCAACTGGCCGCAGGGCTGCAAACCTCGCCGAAGGATCATCGCGTGCGCAAGACCACCCCGGATTCGTTCTACAAGACCAACCTGCAAAAACTGTTGCCGGTGCAAGAATTCGAGCGCCTGGTCATCTGCGGCTTGCAAACCGATTACTGCATCAATGCCACCGTGCGCCAGGCCCTGACACTGGGCTACGACGTGGTGTTGGCGAACGACGCACATTCCACCGTCGACAACGGCAACCTGACGGCCAAAGACATCATCGCCGAACACAACAAGGACTTGGCAAAGCTGACCGGTTCCGTGACGCGGATCGATGTGGTCCCGGCCAAAGATATTCAACTCTAATCCACCACATTTCCCTGTGGGAGCGAGCTTGCTCGCGATGGCGTCATTACAGCCAGCATTGATGTTGGCTGACCCACCGCTATCGCGAGCAAGCTCGCTCCCACAGTAATCCCGGTTGCTGGCAGATTTTGCGTACACCCACCAACCCCTTTGGGAGCGAGCTTGCTCGCGATGGCGTCATTACAGCCAGCATTGATGTCAGCTGACCCACCGCTATCGCGAGCAAGCTCGCTCCCACAGTAATCCCGGTTGCTCGCAGATGTTGCGTACACCCACCACCCCCTGTGGGAGCGAGCTTGCTCGCGATGGCGTCATTACAGCCAGCATCGGTGTTGGCTGA